>VHCJ01000036.1 GCA_016871755.1 Verrucomicrobiota bacterium
CGCGGGGTGGATGTGGCGCGAGAGCACGCCGCTCTTGCGCACGCGGAGCAGGTTGCACCAGCTGCCGGTGACGGTGTTGAGCAGCAGCGGGCGGAACCACACCTGCGGCGCCTGCGGCACCCAGACGCGTTCGTCGGCGGGAATCGCGGCGACGGAAATTTCGGGTTGGATCCCGGGGAGCTGGGTGATCTTCATGGGTTCAGGAGGCAAGGTAGCCGCCGTCGACGGGCAGGATCGTGCCCGTGACGTAGCGGGCGGCGGGCGAGGCGAGGAACAGCGCCGCGTCGGCCACCTCGGCCTTCGTGCCCCAGCGGTTGAGTGCGGTGCGGGCGAGGATGGCGGCGTGACGGGCGGGGTCGGCGCGGAGGGCGTCGGTGAGCGGCGTGACGATGTAGCCGGGCGCGAGCGCGTTGACGCGGATGCCGTCGGCGGCGTACGCGAGGGCGAGGGACTTGGTCAGCTGGCCCACGCCGCCCTTGCTCGCCGCGTAGGCCGGGATGAGGGCGCCACCGGTGAACGTGAGCAACGAGGCGATGTTGATGATGCAACCCCGGCGGCGCGCGAGCGCGGGCCGGGCCGCGGCGCAGGCGCGCATCATGCCGGTGAGATTGATGTCGATCACCGCGGCGAAGACCGCGGGGTCGTGCTCGTCGTTGCGCCGGATGATGCCGGCGCAGTTGACGAGAAGGTCGAGTTCCGGGAAGCCATCCACCAGGGCCGCGACGGCGGCGGAGTCGCGCACATCGAGAAGGCGAAAGGCGAGCCGGGATGACGCGCCCTCGCGCGCCGCGGCGACCTCGGCTTCGGTGGCCCCCGTGGCGCAGACCTCCGCGCCGTGCCGCGCGAACGCTGCCGCGATCCCGTGGCCGATCCCGCTCGTGCCGCCCACCACGAGCGCGCGGCAGCCGCGGAACAGGTCGGTGCGGAACGCGGTCTCGGGGTACTCGGGGTTCATGGGCGCAGCGGACGAGGTTGACGCCATCCGACTACAACTCGGCTGGCGGGCCAAGCCCAATCAACGCTCCCATGCCGCGGGCGCCAACCAAGGCCAGCATCGCGAGCGGGTCACGGAGGGCCCGGGCGATCCGTGTTGCCGAAACCACTCCATCATCACGCGCCGGCCCCACGCGTCGGGCAGGGAGTCGTCGAACAATCCCGGCAACCAGTCGCCGCCGCGCAACGGTACGCCCAGCCCTAGCGGCAGGGTGAACGGAGACAGCTCATGGCCGGAGGCAAGGAAGGCGGGATCGTACGCAAAGGCCAAACCGGCGGGCGTCTCCGCCAGTCGACCGACTCGTTGGCCGAGATACCGAACGGTGATCTGGCTCATGACGAATTCCGGCGGCCGCGTTGCCGCGTCGGCTTTGCCAGGTCGTCAAGGGTTACGTTGGACAGGTCGGGCTCCCGTGCGATCCGGTCGACTTCCTCCAGCACGCCGAACACATCCAACACCTTCAGCAGACGCAGGAGCGAGATTTTGCCGGTGCGCTCAAACAGAATATACGTCGCCGCCTTGAGCCCCGCTCGGCGGGCGAGTTCGGCTTGGGTCCACCCCCGCTGCAACCGCCGGGCGCGAACCCGCGACGTGAGATGAGCGGCAACTTTCGGGGTACTTTTTGGCGATATTACGTTATGACTATAAACGATTTGGAGGTCTAGGCGATAGAATAGTAAAGGTTGTAACAACCACCACGCCATCGGTTGCGCCCGGTCTCGACGGTGCCAGCCGCGTCGGAAACGGGCTCGGCCTTCGGTGCGATTACCGGGAGCGGGTCGCCCCGCTCGAGCCTCGCTTCGTGGCGCCTTCTCAGTCGAGCGCGGTACGGGTCAGCCGAGCAAGAGAGGCGGCTTGGAAACTGGCGGAGGAGACGCGATTTCAACGCGAACCGAAGTGGCGCTAATAACCGTTGCTTGCGCCAGGGTCGTTCAGGGCAAGAGCGCCACGGGATCGATCCCATAGGCGTCGGCGACCTTTCGGATTTGCGCGGCGGTCAATTGCCGCTCCCCCCGCAACAGCCGATAGGCAAGCGAGGCGTCGACCTCGAGCAGTCTCGCCAGGTCGGTGCCGCCTTCGTTGCGTTCCGCGAGGATGAGGCGCAGGAGCTCTGAGCCGGTCGCACGGCTGAGCGGAAACTGGGTGTTCTCCCACTTTTCATAGAGGTCGCTGAGCAGATCGAGGTAATCGGCTTGCTCGGAGTTCAGAGAATGTCCGGCGAGGAGGTCGATCATTTCGGAGGCATTGTGGGCATCAACCTGGTCGCGGATAGGACGGAGCAGGTGCAGCCCCATCAGACCGGCATAGGACTTGGGAATCTTCGCGTAAGGCGCGGTGACGCGGGCGACGGTTTTCATAGGCGGTTCTTCCAGACGTTGCGGCTGTATTCGGCGTGAGTGAGAAAGTTGAGGACAAAGACCTTTTGGCGGTCGTAGTGGATGGCCGTAATCAGGCGGAAATCATTGCCGCACACGTTGAAGATGGCGACCGTTTTGCCGCTTTTCACCTTCGCCTGATCGGCGTGGGGAAACATCCGGCGGGTTTCGACGAGATTCTGCCACGAGCCGGCGAGCACCAACCGGGCCCAATCGTCCAAGGGACGGCCGGCCTCGGGAAACCGGGCGGCGTAGTGGCGCAGGGTGAGTCGCTGGATCAGTCTCACAGCGAGGACAATATGTCCAGTCCGTGGCCAGTTTGTCAAACACCCGACTCGTTGCTTTGGATTTTAGCGGCCGAGTTCGTACCACCAAACCACTCGCCACAGACCGCAGATGGGCAAATGCCCGGAAAATCGTTCGTTGTGAAACTGGCGGAGCGTCTGCGATTTTAACAAGAACATCCGCGGCGCTAACAACTGTGGGGCCGATCGGCCCAAAGCGGCCAAATCGCGATGCTCTCGAGCCTGCCGGCCGAGGAGGTGACGGTGATTATTTTCGCATGGCCCAAAGTTCGGCGATGGGCACGGCGAACATCTGCTGGCCGAAAGACAAGGCCGAGTCGCCATCGTAGAGGACGACTCCGCAGCGGAACGCCGCGCCGGTCGCCTCTCGCAGCCGATTGAGTCCACGAAAGTCGCTCTCACCGACGGTGGATGACGCCTTGACCTCGACGCCGCTGATGAAGCGACCGTCGCGTTCGAGCACAATATCAACCTCCAGTTGGTCCTTATCCCGATAGTGAAAAAACCGATGGCTCCCGTCAGTCCAAGAGGACTGGTGACGCAGTTCCTGATATACGAATGTCTCCAAGAGTTGACCAAAGAGCGATCGGTTTTCTTTCAATGCTGTGACATCGGCTCCGAGCAAGGCGGCAGCGAGGCCGGTGTCGGCGAGGTGCAACTTCGGCGTTTTGATGAGACGGCTCAGCCGATTGTGGTGCCACGGCGGCAGGATATCGATCAGGAAGACCTGCTCCAGCAGCGTCAGGTATTCGCGAATTGTGGGTCGGCTCAGCTCAAAAGGGCCCGCCAGTTCGCTCGCATTGAAGAGCCGCGAAGTTTGACCGGCGGCAAGTTCCAGCAGTTCTGGCAGCACCTCGAGGGAGCGGATGCGCGTCAAGTCGCGCAGGTCGCGTTGGGTGATCGCCGCGACATATTGCAATTGCCACTCCCGCCGCCGTCGCTCGGTGGTGCGGGCCAGCGCGGCTGGAAATCCCCCGCCAGCGACCCGCTGCAGCAACGCTTCACCCAGCCTGCCTCCGGTCGTAATCGGAAAGTTTCCGCCAAAGATTCTATCGATAAAACCGGTCCCCGGCGCCCGCCCGCTGATCTCCACCTGCGTGAGCGGCCCCAAGCGCAGGACCTCCATCCGGCCCGCCAAGGAGTCGGCGAGTTTGGGGAGCAAGAGCACGTTGGCCGAGCCCGTCAGAATCAGCCGTCCGGGCCGGCGGTCTCGATCCACCAATCCTTTGATCGACGTAAACAGCTCCGGGATGCGTTGCACCTCGTCCAGTACGGCCCGCTCCGGCAACTCGGTGCAAAATCCCACGGGGTCTGCCCGCGCCGCGCGGAGGACATTTTCGTCGTCAAATGTGAAGTATGTGTAGCCACGTTTCTTCGCCACCGCCTGCGCCAGGGTCGATTTGCCGCATTGCCGCGGCCCATGGATCAACACAACCGGGGTATCGGCCAGGGCCTCCTCCAGTCGGGCCTGTGCAAACCGGGGGTAGATTTCATGGTCACTCATGGCCGGACAGCCTGCCGCCCGTCCGTCCAAGTGAAAGAATAAATGCGTCTATCTGAAAGAATGGAGTCGTCCATGCGAAAGCTGAAATCGGGCATACCATCGAATGCTTAATGGGCTCGGAGGTGGTGGGAGGGGTCGCGTGGCTGGCCGAGCACCGCCGGAGTCGGTGGCCTTCAACGACGGCTGCGCACCATGACCTGATTCCGGTACCTGGCAGGATTGACCGTCTGCTGAAACGGGCAGGCTTTTTAATGGCTGGTCGGGCGGGGCGCGAATCCACCCCGAAAGTTCTGGTTTTCATACCACTCGCCTGCCGACAGTCGGCTGACAGTTATGCGCGCGTTCTATACCCTCGATGCTCCATCATTGCTTGGCCGCTTCCACAAGATTCTGGCGGCGAGGGGAAAAGCCGAGTGAGGCGAAAATCAGATTAACGCTTGGATTTCCATCGGCCTGCCAGCCGTAGGCCCGGCGGAGGCTGGCGGAGAGGGAGGGATTCGAACCCCCGGGACCTTTCGGCCCAACGGTTTTCAAGACCGTCGCGATAGACCACTCTGCCACCTCTCCGGTGCGGGCGGCGCGGCCCGGGGCAAACCGGGTGCGGCGTCCATGGCGCTTTCTCCGTCAGGGTGGGGAGGGACCGTGGCGCCGCAAACCCAAAACGCGCCGCCGCAGGGTCGATGCGGTGGAGGCCAGGATGACCCGATGCACTCGCTTGAGCCCTCCGGCGGGGGAGTCCGGGTGGGCGTTGCCCCCGATTCGCATTCGCAGTCGCGCAGTCGCCGGGCGTTGTCTTGGCCTCTTGCAGCAGCGAACGGTTCGTCGGTCGAGGCGCGTTTCGGACGCGCAGTCTCCGGACGCCCCCTCGGCGGTGTGCATGGGAGGGAGCTTATTGACAAACGAACCAATCCGCTGGACTCCGTCCGGCGCGGGCGGATGCATGGGCGTCCTGCCATGGAATCTTCCCGCCCCCACCTCTTCGGCGTCCTCGCCGGCATCTTCCTCGCCGCCGGAATCGCCTTCGCCTCCCTCGTCCTCGCTGGCGCGTGGACCCGCATCTCCGAGTCGCGGCTCATCTCGGTCACCGGCTCCGCCCGCCGCAATGTCCTCTCCGACCTTGTGATCTGGCGCTCTTCGTACCACGTCGAGGCCCCGACGCTGCTCGACGCGCACAAGCGGCTGCGCGAGGATTTCGTGAAGGTGCAGCGCTTCTTCACGGATCGCGGCCTGCCCGAGATCGCGGTGGGCCCGGTGCAGATCCGCGAACTCACGGAGCGGGTCACGCTGCGCGACGGCGCAGAGTCGACCACGCGCCGCGTCGGCTACCGCCTCGTGCAGGTCGTGGAGGTGCGCTCGCCGGAGGTCAACCGCGTGCCCGGACTCGCGACGGAGAGCGCGGAACTGCTCGAGCAGGGGGTCACCTTCGTTTCGGAGTCCGTCGAGTTCGTCTACACGAAGGCCGGGGAGGCGAAGGTGGAGATGATGGCCGAGGCGACGCGCGATGCGCGCGCGCGGGCGAATCAGATCGCGGAGAATGGCGGCCGCGCCATCCGCGAACTCCGCGACGCGCGGATGGGTGTGATCCAGATCAATCCCCTGCACAGCACCGCGACGAGTTGGGAGGGCAACAACGACACCACCGCGCTCGAAAAGACGATCACCGCGACGGTGAGTGCGTCCTTCTCGCTTCGCTAGCGGTGATGTTTCCGGAGGGTGTCCGCAGGTGAACGGACTGATCAGTTCGGATTCGTCCGAGCACTTACCTGCGACCCCGGCCCCGTCGGACAGGCACCGGTTTGCCCGCACGACGCCGCGCAAGTGAGCGGCGGTCGTGCACCGAGTCATCCGCGAAGGGCGTCGCGGCCCGGTGGGGCGGGAGCGCGACCGCCCGCCCGCAGATGCGCCGCGGCGTGGCGCGCACGCCCATCCAATCCTGCGGCCGCGAACCGCTCCCCTACTGGCCGGCCTGTTGCGATCAGGACCGCCGCCGGCCGGCGAAGAAGGCGAGCCAGACCCCGAGGGCGAGCAGCAGGATCAGCCACCAGAAGACGCGGAGTTCGCGGGCCGCGAGCTCCGCGAACGCGAGGACCCGCGGGAAGAGCAGGGCGATCAGCACGAGCCCGCCCACGGCGCCGATCCACGCCAGGGTGCGGACCCAGGGGCGTGTCGGTGGGTTGAGGTGGATTTCGCGGCGCCAGCGCATGGGTTCAGGGCCGACGCGCGGCCGGCGCGGCCGCGGGGTTGGTCGGCAGGTTGTTCAGGGGCAGAATGAAGTTCGTGCCACTGGAGTCGCCGCCGCCGATCACGAGGGGCGCCTTGCCGTCCCACTTTTCAACGATCTGGAGCTGGATCAGGCCGGGCGTGTCGCGCAGGGCCTCGCCGCGGATGCGGATCGCCTCGGCTTCGCCCTTGGCCCTGATGATGGCGGTCTCCGCCTCGATCTGCGTCTTCTGCTGCGTGAAGCGCGACTTGGCGGCTTCCTGTTCCTGCACCATCTTGGCCTCGATGGCGGCCTCGAGTTCCTTCGAAAGCGTGATGTTCTCGATGACCAAGTCCTCAATCACGAGGAGCCCGCCGACCTTCTCCTTCGCGCCCGCGAGCGTGCGGTTCTTGACCTCCTCGCGACGACGCACGATCTGCTCGGCGCTCTGGAGGGCCGTCACTTCCTTCAGCGCCTCCTGCAGGCGCGGGGCGACGAGGCTGTCGAACGGATCGCCCGCGTAGTTCTTGTAGATGTTCACCACCTGGCTCTCCGGAATGCGGTAGAGGACGCGCAGCATCACGTTCACCTGCTGCAGGTCGGACGAGTAGCACTCCGCCGGCAGGGCCTGCGAGAGCTGCCGGACCGGCACGCGCACGAGGTGCGAGATGAACGGGCTCTTCGTGCCGAAGCCCTCGGGCTTGGCCTCATCGCTGACCTTGCCGAGCGTCACCAGGACACCGCGAAAACCGGGGTCGACCACGTAGGTCGCCTGGGCGAGGGCGAGGACGGCGACGACGATGATGATGCCAAAACCGATTAGTTTTCCAGGGTTCATGATGTGAAGAAGATACAAAATCCGGCCTGGCCACCGCGGCAAGTGCGGAACGGGAGGAATCAGAGCAGCGGATTCCACGGCCCCGATTTGGAGTTTCCGAAGGATGTCCCCGGCGGCTCCCGCTTCTTTGCATGGGTCATGGCGGATTCCCTGTTTCCGGAGTGGATCGAGGGTGGGGCGCGACCCGTGCCGGCGTTCGACCGCGCTTCGGCAGTCGACCCGGCGCGGGTTGCCGGTGGAGGGAGCGGTGCGACGGGGGCCGGCGCGAAGGGGGCCGGGGTGGCGGGGACGGTGAGCGTGCCGAAAGACGCGGCTCACCGCGGCGGGAGCGGACCGAGCACGGTAGCGGGCGGCGAGGCACCGAGCCACCGGGCCGGGAGCGTGGTCGGCGACGAAGGGGCCGTGACGGAGATTGCCGGGGAGTATGGTTCCTTCACCTTTCCCGAGCGGGTTCTGCAGAAGCTGTGGCTTCGGGGTGAGGTCGATGACCGGGAGGCGCATCTGGAGGATGGACGACGGGTCCGGGTATTGGAGCCGGGACGATGGAATCACTCGGGCGGACCTGACTTCGGTTCGGCGGTGCTTGAGATCGACGGTTGCCGGCGGGTCGGGGACGTCGAGTTGCACCTCCGGGAGCGCGACTGGCAGGCGCATGGTCATGGGCAGGATGTGGCGTACGACGGCGTCATGCTGCATGCGGTGCTGTTCCCGACGGACGCGCGCTGGACCGAGGGGAGGGAAGGACGCCGGATTCCGGTGCTGGTGTTGCTCCCCTTGCTGCGGCGCGGGCTGGAGGAGTATGCGGCCGATGAGGCGGTCGAACGGTTGGCCGGGCGCCCGGAGACGAGGATCCTCGACGCGTTGCTGCGCTGCCTTCCGGAGCAGCGAGCCGCCCGTGTGGTTGCGGCTGGGCGGGCCCGCTGGGAGGAGAAGGTGGCTTGGGCGAGGCTCCGCTTGGGTCGCTTGGGGTGGTCGGCCGCCTGCCACCATGCGGCGCTTCAGGCGCTGGGAGCCCGGGCCAACCGGGCGGCGATGCTTCGGGTGGCGGCGGAATGGCCGCTCTCCGAGTGGTCGGCGCATCCCGACCTCGCGACCCGGGTGTGGCTCAGCGGGGCCGGCGGACCTCGCTGGACCCTGCAGGGGGTGCGACCGGCGAATCATCCGCGCCTCCGGCTGGAGCAGTATGCGGCTTGGGTTGCGCGGGTGCCGGCCTGGCCGGAGCGCTTGTGGGACTTTCCCTGGCCGGAGGGGATGGCGCAGGCGGACGACGTCGTCGCGGTGCGCCGGCGCATCCGCCTCGCCGGACTCCGGGCTGACGTCAGTGGGGCGGTGTGCGGGGGAGCGGTCCGGTCCGGGCGCTTCGATTCCCTCGTCTGCGATGCGTGGCTCCCGCTGCTCGCGGCGCGCGGCCGCGACGTGGCCGGGCTCTGGTTTCACTGGCT
Source organism: Verrucomicrobiota bacterium (assembly GCA_016871755.1). Lineage (GTDB taxonomy): Bacteria > Verrucomicrobiota > Verrucomicrobiia > Opitutales > Opitutaceae > UBA6669. The sequence goes on from VHCJ01000036.1 coordinate 8,660, forward strand.
TCCCGGCGAAATCGCCGCCACCGTCCGTCCGGCGTTGGCGTCATTTCCGGGCGAGCGGGTTTTCCGCCCCCTGTCCCAGGGTGCGGCGCAGGGCGTGTGGGCGATCGGGACGGGGCTGGACAGGAGTTTGCAAGAAGCCCCGGATCGGGCGGGGTGTGGGGCTTGACAAGCGTTTGCGCAGCGAGCTTAGTGAAGGGTCTCAAAATCCCTTCACTTCCAGTCGAAGTGGGCCTCTGGCCCGCTTTTTTTTTCCTCTTTCACCGTCATCCCCCTTTATGAGCAGCGAAATTCTATCCGTCCTCGAGTACATGGAGAAAGAGAAGGGGATCGGTCGCGCAGACATGATTGCGGCGATCGTCAACGCCATCAAGGCGGCGGCCCTCAAGGGAGTGAATTCCGGTCAGGAACTGAAGATCGAGATCAACCCCAAGAACGGCCAGCTAAAGGCTTGGTCGCTGCTCAAGGTCGTTGATTCGGTGAGCAACCCGCGCACGGAGATCCACGTGGAGAAGGCCCAGGCGGTCAAGCCGGGCGCCGTGCTCGGGGAAATGCTGGAGCGCGAAATCGATCCCGCGACCCTCGGCCGGATCGCCGCCCAGACGGCCCGGCAGGCCGTCATGCAGCGGCTTCGGCAGTTCGAGAAGGACCGGATCTACGACGACTTTAAGGACATGGTCGGGAACATCGTGACCGGCACGGTGCGGCGCAAGGAGCGCAACGACATCTTCATCGATCTGGGCAAGGCCGAGGCCATTCTCCCAGGCAAGGAGCAGGTCCCGGGCGAGGAGTACCAGCCCGGCGATCGCATCCGCTGCCTCCTGCTCGACATTGAGAACACGCCCCGCGGCCCGGAACTGATTCTGAGCCGCGGCTCGCCGCGTTTTGTCCGCCGCCTCTTCGAGGTCGAGGTCACCGAGATCGCCGATGGTACGGTCAAGATCGAGACCTTCGCCCGCGAGCCCGGCTACCGCACGAAGATGACGGTGACGTCGAAGGATCCGAAGGTGGATCCCGTGGGGGCCTGCGTCGGTGCGCGCGGCGCGCGCGTGAAGACGATCGTCCGCGAACTGAACGGCGAGAAGATCGACATCATCAATTTCTTCGCCGACCCGAAGCAGATGGTCATCGAGGCCCTCAAGCCGGCGGTTCCGCGGGAACTGGTGTTCGATGAGAAGAACCGGCGCATCCTCGTGAAGGTGGTCGCCGACGACCTTGCGGTTGCCATCGGCAAGGGCGGCAAGAACGTGCGCCTGACGTCGCGGCTGCTCGGCTGGCGCCTCGAGGTGGAGGAGTTCCGGACCCAGGCCGCCGATCCGCGCGCGGCGGGCGTTGCGGCGCTGGTTTCGGCGTTTGGTTTCTCCCCGGACATTGCCGGGCGCCTCTTTGCGATCGGCGTGAATTCCCCCGCCGCCTTCGAGGGCGTTTCGGCCGACGATCTCGTGCAGGCCGGCTTCACCGCGGAGGAAGCGGAGCAAATCATTTCCCGGGTGGGCGGAGCCTGACCCTTTCCCGTCGCAGTTCCCAATTCCCTGTCCCGTCCGCAACCCCTCCGATTTCGATCCCGGCCCAGCACTGAACGATGAGCATCCGCATCCACGAACTAGCCAAGCGATACAACATGGAAGGCAAGGAGATGCTCGCCTTGCTGCTGGAGCGTGGCTACGTGTCGGCGGATACGCGTTCGGTCTCGAGCACGGTCAGCAAGATCTACGAGGAGGAGGTGGCCAAGGAGTTCGCCGCGCGGGCGGCCGCTGCGGCTCCCGCTCCGGCGGCGCCGGCTCCCGTGTCGGCCGCTTCGACGGCGGGTGAGGCCCCGGGCGTCAAGCTGCCTGCCGGTGTCTTCGTCAAGTCCAAGGACGACGTCGTGCGCGAGCGCGAGGAATCCAAGGCCGCCGCCCCGGTCTCGGCTCCGGCCGCTCCGGCTCCGGCGCCGGTCGCGCCTCCCGCTCCTCCGGCCGCCGCCGTCGTGCGCGCTCCGCTGGCTCCTCCGACTCCACCGCCGACGCTCCCGACCGCCCCCGCGCGGCCTTCCCTGGTCGCCCCGCCGTCGCTGCCGCCACGTCCCGCGCCCACGACCTTCAGCCCGGCCCCCCGGGCGGTTCCGCCTCCCGTGACGGCGCCTCGCCCGGCACCGTCGTTCACGTCGCAGGGGGTGCTCCCGGCCCGACCGACCCCGGCGCTCGCACCGGCTCCGGTTCGCGTGCCGACCTCCTTCGCGGGTGCGCCGGCCCCGGCCGCGGCTCCGGCCCCGATCCGTCCTCCGGTGGTCTTCGCCCCGCCGGTCGTCAGCGCCCCGCCGGCCGTCAGTGCGCCGCCGCCGCCGGCGCCGCCGTCGACCCCACCGCCCGTGCGGTCGATCGCCGCTCCGCCGCTCCCTCCTTCCGCGTCCCGCCCGCCCAGTTCCGGTCCGATCCCCCTCGCTTCGCCCTCGGCCCCGGCGGTGCCGGTGGCCACGTTCTCCCAGCAGGGCGATCTCAAGATCATCCACATGAAGCCTCCGGTGCTCGTGCGCGACTTCGCCACGGCCCTTGGGCTGAAGCCGTTCAAGCTCATCTCGGAATTGATGGAGATGGGAATCTTCGCGTCGATGACCCAGAGCCTCGACGAGCAGGTCGCGGTCCGCGTCGCCGAGAAGCATGGTTTCGTCCTGGAGGTGAAGCACCGCGGCGACGTCGCGTCGCAGCACGCCGCCAAGGAGAAGGAGAAGGCGAAGCAGCAGAAGCCCGCGGTCGACGACGCTGCGAACCTGGCCCCGCGTCCGCCGGTGGTGTGCATCCTCGGCCACGTCGACCACGGCAAGACGTCCCTGCTCGACGCGATCCGCAAGGCCAATGTCGCCGCCGGGGAGGCGGGCGGCATCACCCAGCACATCGGTGCCTACCAGGTCGAACACTCCGGACGTCGCATCACCTTCCTGGATACGCCGGGCCACGCCGCCTTCTCGAAGATGCGCGCCCGCGGCGCCAACGTCACTGACGTCGCGATCCTCGTGGTCGCGGCCGACGACGGCTTCATGCCGCAGACCGACGAGGCGCTGAAGCATGCCCAGAACGCCAAGGTCGCGCTCATGGTCGCCGTCAACAAGATGGACGTGAAGGGCGCCAACCTCGACCGCGTCAAATCCCAGATGCAGGAGCGCGGGATCGCCCCCGAGGACTGGGGTGGCGAAACCATCACTGTCCCGGTCTCCGCCACCAAGGGCAACGGCATCCCCGAGCTTCTCGATTACATCCTGCTCCAGGCCGACGTTCTCGAACTCAGGGCCAATCCGAAGGGGGAGGCGTCCGGCATCATCATCGAGTCGCAGATCGACGTCGGCCGCGGTCCGCTCGCCACCGTCATCGTGCAGCGGGGCACGCTCCGCGTCGGCGACGCGCTCGTGTGCGGCGCCCACTGGGCGAAGGTGCGCGCGATGTTCGACGACCAGGGCAACACGCTCAAGGAGGCCCCGCCGTCGACCCCGGTCCGCATCATCGGCTGGTCCGGCGCGCCCGAAAGCGGGGCTTCATTCCGGGCGGTCAAGAATCCGCGCGAGGCCGAGAAACTGGCCGAGGAAGTCGAACTGCAGCAGCGCAAGCAGGCCTCCTCCCTCGCCGCGCAACCGAAGAACGTGTCCGTCGAACAGCTCTTCGCCGACATCGCCGCCACACAGTCCAAGATCCTCAAGGTCATCATCAAGACCGACGTCTTCGGCTCCTCCGAGGCGGTGCGCAACGTCCTCGAGGCAATCAAGAGCACCAAGGTCTCCCTCGAGATCGTCTCCACCGACGTCGGGCTCGTCACCAAGAACGACGTGCTCATGGCCAGCGCCGCCGGCGCCGTCGTCATCGGCTTCAACACCAAGCTCGAGAACGGCGTCACCCCGCTCGCCAAGCACCATGGCGTCCGCGTCGAGACCTACGGCATCATCTACGAACTCGCCGACAAGGTGCGTGAGATGATGGCCGACCTGCTCGACCCCGACATCAAGGAGGTCCGCACCGGCGCCGCCGAGGTCCGCGCGACCTTCCCGCTCGCCAAGGGCTTCGTCGCCGGCTGCCTCGTCACCGAGGGCAAGATCACCCGCAACTCCCGCGCGCGCCTCCGTCGCAAGAAGGAGGTCGTGTTCGAGGGCAAGATCGACACGCTCAAGCGCTTCAAGGACGACGCCAACGAGGTCCGCGCGGGCCTCGAGTGCGGCATCAAGCTGGGCGACTTCAACGGTTACGAACTCGGCGACACGATCGAGGTCTTCGAGGTCCAGAAGGTCCGCGCCTCCCTCTAGGCCACGGCGGCTCCGGTCTGCGCCCCGCGCCGGTCGCCCGGCCGCGCCGGCGCTCCGTCCGCTCCCGCCGACCCGCCCGATCCCTTCCTTTCCCGTGTCGAACCGCAGCCTCCGCATCAACGAACTCGTCCAACGCGAGTTGAGTGACTACCTGCACCGGCACCACCGGGAGGAGGCGGTCGCGATCACCATCACCGCGGTGGACGTCGACGACGATCTCCGCACCGGTCGCATCCATGTCGGGGTGATCGGGACGCCGGAGTTCGCGGTCGACCGCCTGCGCTGGCTCCGCCGGCACTCCGAGGAAATCCGCCGCGAACTGGGTCGCCGCGTGATCCTGAAGTGGAATCCGCGCTGGGTCTACGTGCTCGACGACTCCGGCGAGCGCGGCGCCCGGATCCAGCAACTCCTCGATGCGATTGAGGAGCAGGAGCGCCGCCGGGCGCGCCCGGCCCCCGGGGGAGACGCCCCCGCCTGAGCCCGCCGGGCCACGGAATGGTCACGCGCATGGACTCCTCCGCCACCGTTTCCCCGTCACTCGCCGAGCGCTTCCAGCGCCTGCTGGCCGACCTCGGTTCGCGGCCCGTCGCGGTGGTCGGCCACGCCCGGCCCGATGGCGACTGCATCGGGTCGCAGGTTGCCCTCGCCCGCGTCCTGCGCGCGCGCGGCCATGCCGTCGTGTGCGCCAACGCCGACGCCGTGCCGCGGCGCCTTGCGTTCATCGTCGGCGATCTCACGTTCGCGCCCGCCGCCGCGCTGACCGGGGAGCCGGCGGCGATCTTCGTCGACTGCGCCGACCACCTGCGCGCCGGTGAGAAGCTGCGGGCGCGGCTGCCCGCCCCGCTGGGCAACATCGACCACCACCTTTCGAACGAGGGCTTCGCGCAGCACAACCTGATCGACACCCGCGCCTCCGCGACGTGCGAAATCCTCGCGCGGCTCTTCCTCGACGCCGGCCTGCCGGTCGACGCGGCCACCGCGCAGGCCCTTTATGCGGGCATCGTGACCGACACCGGCCAGTTCCGCTTCCAGTCGACCACGCGCGAGACGTTCCTCCTTGCCGCCGAGTTGGTGGCGCGCGGTGCGCGTCCGGCCGAGATCGGTCAGGAACTCTACGAACAGGAAAGTCCGGGCCGCATGGAATTGCTGCGCCGCTTTCTGGGCAGCTTCGAACGCTGCGGCGGTGGACGCATCTGCATCGGGACGCTGCCGCTCGGGATCTTTGCCGAGACGGGAACGAGCGCCGAGGACACCGAGGGCCTGGTCGACTACGCGCGCGGCATCGAAGGTGTCGAGATCGGCGTCCTGATCGAGGAGCGTCCCGACGGCTTCAAGGCGAGCCTCCGGGCGAAGGATCCCGCGCTGCGCCTCGACCAAGTGGCCGGACTCTTCGGCGGAGGCGGGCATGCCTGCGCTGCCGGCCTGAGCCTCCGCGGACCGGCGGCGGCGGACTTCCGGTCCCGACTCGAGACGGCGCTGACGGAGCGCCTGCAGCGCCGCGACGCTGACCGACGCACCTCCTGACCATGCTTGCGCCCGCCAAGGAACTCGAAGGCATCCTCCTGATCGACAAGCCGAGCGATCACACCTCGCACGACGTGGTCGCGCGGGTGCGTCGCAAACTCGCGATGAAGCGCATTGGCCATGCGGGTACCCTGGATCCGATGGCGACGGGGCTCCTGATCATGCTCGTCGGCAAGGCGACGAGTGCGTCGCAGTTCCTGATCAGCCTCGACAAGGAGTACACCGGGACGATCCGCCTCGGGGTGGTGACGAATTCGCAGGATGCGGAGGGTGAGGTGGTCGAGACCCGGCCCGTGCCGCCGCTGACCGAGGCGCAGGTGACGGCGGCGATTGCGACCTTCCTCGGCGACCAGTACCAGACCCCGCCGATGTTCTCGGCGATCAAGATCGACGGCGTGCCGCTGTACAAGTCGGCCCGCAAGGGCGAGGAGATCGAGCGCGAACCGCGGTTCATCCGGGTGATGAGTTGGGAGCTGACCCGCTTTGCGCCGCCGGAGCTGGACTTCCGGCTGCGCTGCAGCAAGGGCACCTACGTGCGCACGCTGGCGCACGACCTTGGCTACAAGCTCGGATGCGGCGGGCATCTGGCGGCGCTGCGGCGCACCGCCACGCACACCTTCCGGGTGGAGCAGGCGCTGACGATCGAGCAATTTGAGGCGATGCCCCGTGCGGACATCGCGGCGCGCCTGATCCCGGTGCGGGACGCGGTCCCAGCCGGATTTGCTCCGTGAACCCCGGGGGCGTGCTCCACGGATTGGCGGCCGCCGGCTCGCTGCCGCCGGGCCCGCTGGCGGTGGCGATCGGCGTGTTTGACGGCGTGCACCGCGGTCACCGGGCGGTGGTTGGTGCGGCGGTCGCGTGGGCCGGCCGGACCGGCGGGCGGGCGGTGGCGTTGACCTTTGATCCGCATCCGAGCCGCCTCTTCCGCCCGACGGATCCCGTCCGCCTGATCCTGCCCCTCGCGTCGCGCGCGCGCGCCCTGCTTTCCCTTGGCGTGGACGGCGTGATCGTCGAGCCGTTCTCGGCGGAGTTCGCGGCGCTGGAAGCGGAGGAGTTTCTCCCGCGGCTGAAGGCGGCGTTACCTGGCCTTGGCGCGGTGGCGGTGGGCGAGAACTGGCGCTTTGGGCGAGGCCGCCGCGGCGATGCCCCGCTCCTGATCGCGCAGGGGAGGGCGCTCGGAGTCGAAGTGACAGTGGCGGCGAGCGTCAGCGATAGGGACGAACGCGTGAGCAGCACCCGCATCCGCGCGTTGCTGGAGGCGGGGGACGTGGAGGGGGCGAACGCCCTGCTCGGTGCGCCGTATTGCAGCGACGGGGTGGTCGCGCCCGGGAAGCAACTCGGCCGGACGATTGGATTTCCGACCCTGAATCTCGCGTGGGACCCGGAGCTCCGGCCGCGCCTCGGCGTCTATGCGGTGCGGGTGCGCCGGGCTGGCGGATCGAAGGGGGAGGCGCCGCTTCCTGCGGTGGCGAACTATGGCCTTCGCCCGACCGTCGAGCAGGCCACGGTGCCGAGGTTGGAAGTCCACCTGCTCGGCGCGTGTCCGGTCTCCGCGGGCGCGGCCTTGGAAGTGGAGTGGCTGCGCTTCCTGCGTGGAGAGCAGCGCTTCCCGGATGTGGCGGCCTTGCGGGCGCAGATCGAGCGCGACCGGGCGGAGGCCGCAGCCTTTTTCGCCGGGCCCTCCGCCTGAGATTTTTCCTTGCACGCCGAGGGGCTGGAGCGGTCCCGTCGCGGGCCGCGTTGCCGTCGCGGCGAAGTCGGACTCATCTCTCCGGTGGCGACGCCTCGGCAGAGGCCCGGCCCGTGCCGGTCAAGAGAGTCAGCGTCAAGCCCACAAGGAGGATGGCCACCGTGCCGATCACGGTGATCATGAAGCTGTGGAACGGACTGCGCCAACGGGCCCATTCGTCGGTCATCAGAGGTGACAGGCTCATCCAGCAGATCAGCAGCAGACCCACGGCGACTCCGGCGGCGGCAGCCGCATTCTTCGCGTGACGCGAGATCATGCCGAGGAGGAACAAGCCGAGCATTCCTCCGCTGAAGATGCCCGCCATCTGCCACCAGATGTCGAGCGCGCTCTTGACTCGGATCATTGCCAGCGCGGCGGCCGTGCCTGCAAGGCCGAAGCCCAGCGTCGCCATCCGCAAGACACGCATGGACTCGCGCGCATCGGCCTCGGGTCGAAGGTACCGCCGGTAGAGATCACAGAGCGTGAGCGTGGCGGCGCAGTTGATTGAACTGGCAAGCGTGGACTGGGCGGCGGCAAAGATCGCCGCGATGACCAGTCCGGTCACCCCGACGGGCAGGCCGGCGTTGATGAAGTGCGGGAACACCTTGTCGGATTCCCCAGCCAGGGTGATTCCGGCGGGCAACAGTGCGGGACGAGCGGTGTAATAGGCGAAGAGCGCGGTCCCAATGAACAGAAACAGAGCCTCATCCCCTTGAGCGGGACGGGTTCGAACCGGGACCGCCCTCGAAGCCGAACCTACGGGAGAGAGCCGTAGGATGCCGTCCCGTCCCCTTGAGATTTTTCCTTGCACGCCGGGGGTTCGGTACTGCTTACTTTCCGGCCCAGTCTTTGCGGACCTTTAGCTCAGTTGGTTAGAGCGTTTCCTTGACATGGAAAAGGTCACTGGTTCGAGTCCAGTAAGGTCCACCATCTGGGGAAAATGTTGCGGTGTAGGGAGTTAATAGAAAGTGCCCCGTTGAAAATTTGCTCACTTACAGCGTAGCTTACAGCGAGGTTTTCTCCATGCTAGGAAATGCGCGTCGCACCTCGAGGCGGCGCGGAAGTACTTCCAACGCTGATGTGAGCAAAAAGGGGCTGCTGCCGCATGCTCACGTCTGAGTCTGGCAAGGGAAGAGCGACTAAATCTTGTGCCTATATACTAGACGAAACTAAGTTACGGCACCGTGTAAACTTCAAGAATCACTTCTCCGTTCGATCCGGGGTCGCCCGTGACAACGCATGTATATGCTCCGGCTGACCTGACCCCGAAATTTTGAGCCGCCTTGGGTGTTAGTCTGGGCCACCAGAAAGGACCCAGACCATGAAAGGCAAACGACATACGACTGAGGACAAGATCCGCATTTTGCGGATCGCCGACGGCGGCAAGAGCATCGTGGAGATCTGTAAGGAGAAGAACATCTCGGAGCAGACCTTCCACCGTTGGAAGCGACAGTTCGGGATGATGGAGGTCAACGAGGCCAAGCGGCTCAAGGAGCT
>VHCJ01000037.1 GCA_016871755.1 Verrucomicrobiota bacterium
GGGGGGGGGGGGGGGCGGGGGGGGGCGGGGGGGGGGGGGGGGCGGGGGGGGCGGCGAGGCGGGGGGCGTGGGGGGGGGGGGGGGGGGGGGATGATCGGATCAGAGAGCAGGTTGCCGCAGCGGGGGAGCGAGGCGCAGGGCGGCGGCCTCCAAGCGGAGGCGGGCCGACTGCCTGAGGGGGGCGTCGATGACGTTGCGGACCTCCGCAGCGGAGGAGGCCGACTCGTACAGTTCCTGTGCCACGATCTCGCCCGAGGCGACGGAGCGCCACTCCACGTAACGATGCTCCTGCGACCGCAGCGTGTAGCCCATCACGGTGAGTTGCCCGTTGAAGTACGGGCGCGGGTGCTGGGACACCGCGTACTCCTTCCCCGGGAGGGATGGCTGGCGGAGGACCGGCGCGAGACTGATGCCGGCGAGGTCGATCGGCGTTGGCAGACCGCAAAGCTCGGTCAGCGTTGGGAAGAGATCGACCAACTCAACCAAGGCGCGGGTCGAGGTCCCGGCTTTCCCGTGGCCCGGCGCCGCGATGATGAGCGGCACCCGCGTGTCGCGCTCGTAGTTGGTCGACTTTCCCCACAACGCGGACTCACCCAGATGGAAGCCGTGGTCGCTCCAGAAAACCACGATCGTTGAATCCTCCAGTCCGAGATCCCGCAGGGCGGCGAGGACGCGGCCGACCTGGGCATCGAGGAATGTGACGGCGGCAAGGTAGCCGTGCCGCAGTTCGGCGACCTGTTCGCGCGGGAGGGGGCCCTCCTTTGGGATCCCCTCGTAGCTGCGCAACTCCGGCGAGTGGTGGCCGGCGAGTGCGGGGGCGCCCTCGGGCGGGAGGGTGCTGGCGGGAGGAGCAAGCTGGGTGCGGTCGTAGAGATCCCAATACCGCTTGGGCGCATTGAACGGCAGGTGAGGCTTCCAGAAGCCGACCGCGAGGAAGAAAGGCTGGCCCTTGTCCCGCAGCGTGCGCAGCCGACGGGTGGCGGCGGTGGCGATCTGACCGTCGAAATACGCGTCGTCCGGAACATCGAGGCACTGCGTCGCTCCGCCCCGGCGTTCGGGTGGTCCCGGTTGGCCGGGGACCACCCAGTCCTGCCAGTGAGCTCCCTCGGCGAACTTGGGCGGCTCGGACCACGAAACCGGATCAGCGAACGGGAAGGTGGGGCGCTGGCGCACCCCCTGATTGTGAAACACCTTCCCGAGGCTGACGGCGTGGTAGCCGTGGGCGCGGAAGTGCTGGGGAAGCGTGACCGCATCCGGCAGCGTGTCGCGGAAGTGGGTCCACAGATCCCAGACGCGGAGGACGTCGGGTCGCTGGCCAGTGAGGACTGATGCGCGCGACGGGTTGCACACCGCCTGCTGGCAGTAGGCGCGATCGAAGCGGACCCCGCGGCGGGCGAGGGCGTCAAGATGCGGTGTGAGCGCCTCCGGGTGGCCGTAGGTACCGAGATCCGTGCGCAGGTCGTCGGCGACGATGAAGACGACGTTCGCCCGGTTCGGGCTCGGTGCGGCGACGACCGGCGCAGTCGCGAAGGCGAGGCATCCGACCGCGAGTGCTCCGGCCAGACCCGCGACCCAGCGGTCGCGGGCAAGGCGTGGAGCGGACGGAGCGAACACGGCGGGGCGGGTCCTGGCCGCGGGACTAGAACGTCGTGGAGACGCTCAGGTTGTAGGTCCGCGGTGGCTGGTCGCGGGTGACGAGCATCGGATCGTTGCCCAAGTTTGTCACCATAAGATCGACGAGGATCTTGCGCCAGCGATAGCTGACGCCGGCGTCGAGGCTGGTCTGCCGGTGCGGCACGTAGGTGAGACCGAGACCGGTGACCTGAGCGTAGAAGGGCCCGATGGCGGAGACGCCGGCCTTGACCTCGAAGCCCTGCTCCTGCGCGTCGCGGAAACTGTACTTCGCGAACACGTTCGCGTTCCAGTCGGGGGCGAAGCGCAGGGGCACGGTGGCGGGACGATTGGTGGTGGTGTTCCAGCCCTGGGCGTTCTGCTGGCCGGTGAAGGCCTGGCTGGTGGTCATGCGCGTGTAGTTGGCGATCAGGCTCAGCCGGTCGGTGATGCTGCCGAAGGCGGTGAGTTCCCAGCCTTTGGACTGTGCGCCTTGGAGTTCGGACTGCGTGCCGATGTTGACGGTTTGTCCCTGCGAGATGCCAGGGGCGAGGATGTTCACCACGCTGCCGGTGCGGGTCATCTGCCAGTAGGCGGCCGAGAAGGACATGCGTCCCCCGAGGATCTCGCCCTTCAGACCGCCCTCCTGGAGTTCGGTGTAGGGACTGACGGTGAAGAACTCGTTCGCCCGCGGATCACCGGCGAGGAGGCCGTTGTAACGTTGGATCGTGCGGGTGGCGTCGTTCTGCACGCTCTGCACGGCATAGGCAGCCAGGCGCGGGGTGATCTTGAAGGTGGCGCCGTAGCGGTACGAATTGAGCGTGGTGTCGCCGCCCGCGGTGCGCAGGTTGGTGACGAGGTTGGTCGTTTCGACGCGGTCCCGGTCAGAGCGGAGACCGCCGGTGAGGAGCAGGCGATCGTTCCAGAGACCGATGTCCTGCTGCACGTACATGCCGATGCTGTAGGAGTCGGTGCGCGTGTAGCTGGAGCGGGCGAGATTGCTGACCCGCCGACCGTTGTAGAACGAGCGGCTGTTGCCGCCCGCGCCGATGGTAGCGATGTTCAGGAAGTTGAACGGGGCGTCCGGGATGCCGGCGTAGTTCGAATTGACGGAGTCGACGTCGCCGTAGGAGTAGCCAACGAGCGTCTGGGTGGACAGCCAGTCGACAGGGGCGAACTTGGCGACGAGATCGCCCTGGGCGGTGGAGCCCTGCGTGGTGGTCTCGAAGCCGGAGTACTGCGACGGCATGTTGATCACGAGGTTGTTTTCGGCCGCGTAGGTGAAGCTGTCCTGCCCGAGGAAGCGCACGTTCCCGACCTGCCGGAAGAAGATGTTGTCGGTGAACTGGTGGGTGAAGAAGAGGGTGGAGGCGGCGATGCGCTGCTTGTCGACGTTGTCGGGCCCGATCAGGTTGAAGTTATACGGCAGGCGGAGGGCGGTGATCGGGTCGGTGGGCGTGTCAAAGCGCGGGATCAGTCGGCGGGCAGTCTCCGGATAGATGGCGAAGCCGTGGCCCTCGTCGCGGGAGGGCGTCGTGAGATTGAGGAATTCGCTCGCGACGATGAGCTCAGTGTTGCGCCCGATCTGCCAGCGGACGGATGGATAGGCGGTGTAGTTCTCGAACTCGTTGAACTTGATGTAGTCCTCCCCCTTCTGGATTGAGGCGGCGACTCGGGCGGTGACTGCGCCGTCGCGGGTGAGTGGGTAGTTGGCGTCGAGTTCGCCCCGGGTCATTCGACCGTCGAACTCGTCCCACTTCACGGAACCCCGCACGAACCCGCCGCGTCTGGCGGCGTCGGGCTTCTTGAGGATGTAGTTGAGGAGGCCGGTGCCACCAGCGCGTCCCTGCACGGCGGACGGCGGGCCCTTCACGATCTCGAGGCGCTCGTAGCCAACGAGATCGCGCTTGTAGTTGCCCATCCGCACACCGTCGACCGAGATCGAGCCATTGGTCTCGAAGCCACGGAGATTCACGCCGTCGCCGGAGCCCGCGTGGCGGTTGCGGACGTAGACGTTGGCCGCGTAGCGGAAGGATTCATCGAAGCTGGCCGCGCCGATGTCGTTCCAAAACTCGCGGGTGATGATTTCGACCGCCTGCGGAATGTCGATGAGCGCGGTGTTCGTGCGGGTTGCGGTGGACGCGGTGGTGACGCGATATCCCTTGGAGGCTTCAGCCGTCACCTCGAAGGGACGGAGCGTGACGGTTTCTTCTGGTTTAGCGGGGGTCGCGGCGGTTTGGCCGAAGGCGACGCCGGCGGCGCCGAGGAGGAGGACGAACGAGGGTCGGAGGGCGGAGGTCAGGGTCATGACGGAGGTGTAGTTGGCTGGGTTGTGCGCGGGCAGGCCCGCACGGGGAGGATCCGGAACGGAACTCGAAACAACCGGGGTGGAAGCAAAAGGCTAAATGGTTTTAGCTTTGGCAAGTGAATTCGCTCATTTCCGGTAGTCTAAGGTGGGGACAGGTCACTCCGACGCGGTGCCAGTTCCAGTCGGGCGATGGCGCAAGCGCCTCCGCTCGGTTGACGATTCGCTCCGCGATGGGAGCGCGTCGGGACGGCGCGCCCCGTTCTAAGGAGTGTAGCTCGAACCTTCTCGATGATGCCGGGAATTCCCTTCACGTCTCCTTTACTCCGATGAAATGCATACTCTCCACCACTCGCTCCGCAGTCCGGGCCGTCCTGGTCTCGGCACTCGCCTCCTTGGTTCCCAACGCCGCGCTCGCCCAGCGTCCGCCGGTCGTCACGGAAAAAGGCATGGTCGTTTCCACTCACGCCCTTGGGTCCATGGCGGGGGTCGAGATTCTCCGAAAGGGAGGCAATGCCGTGGACGCGGCCCTGGCGGTGGGATTCGCCTTGGCCGTCGTTCACCCCAGCGCGGGAAACGTGGGGGGAGGTGGCTTCATGCTCATTCACTTGGCGGACACGAACCGTCAGGTGGGCATTGACTACATTGAGACCGCTCCGGCAGTGGCCCATCGCGACATGTATCGCTCCGCGGATGGCGGTGTCGCCACGGGTCACGGCTCGTCGAGAATAGGGTGGAGGGCCAGCGGTGTGCCCGGAACCGTCGCGGGCTTCGCTGCGGCCTTCGCGAGCTACGGCTCCGGCCGAGTGTCGTGGGCCGAGATCATCGAGCCGGCCCGGCGCTTGGCCGATGGTCACGCGCTGACCCCCGCGGCACTGGAGATCCTCAATCGCGAAGGTGTGGGCCTGCTGTCCCAGTTTCCGGAGTCCAAGCGGGTCTTCTTCCATGAAGGCAAGGAGTGGCGTGCCGGTGATGTGTGGCGCCAGCCCGATCTCGCGGCCACGCTGGGACGACTGCAGGCGCACGGCCCGCGCGAGTTCTATGAGGGCGAAACTGCGCGGCGTCTGGCCGCCGCCATGGCGGAGAACAACGGCACCATTACGTTGGACGACCTGAGCAACTACCGGGCCATCGAACGCACGCCGCTTCGCTCGCTCTACCGGGGACACGAGGTCGTCGGCATGGGTGCCAATTCCGGAACCGTCACCTTGCTGCAGATGCTGGCGATGGTTGAACCCTTTGCGGTCGCCAGCTTGGGCCACCGCTCCGCGGCCAAGTATCACTTGTTCGCGGAGGTGATGCGCCGGGCGTTCCGCGATCGCGTCGAATACTTGGCGGATCCCGCCTTTACCGAGATCCCGCTGCAAGCGTTGCTCGATCGGGACTACCTGGGAGCGAGAATGCGGGACTTCGACCCCGACCGGGCGACTCCGAGCGCCGGACTACCGCCCGGCTTGGATGGCTGGGAGTCGGATGACACGACACACTTCTCCATCGTGGATGCGGCGGGCAATGCGGTGAGCAACACCTACACCCTGCGCACGGGATTCGGCAGCGGCGTCACGATCCCCGGCACCGGCGTGCTGATGAACAATGTCATGGACAACCTCGCTTCCCAGGTGGGAGTGCCCAACGAACACGGACTGATGCAGGGTCCGGCAAACGCGATCGCACCGGGAAAGAGACCCATCTCGTCCCAGACCCCGGCCATGGTGTTCAGGGATGGACGCCTTCTGCTGGTCACAGGCAGTCCGGGTGGACCGACAATCATCAACACCGTCTTTCAGGTCATCTCCAACGTCGTCGACTTTGGCATGCCGGTGACTCAGGCCGTGGAGGAAGCCCGCATTCATCACCAGCTTTTTCCCGACGAACTCAACTTCGAGCCCTACGCCATGTCCTCGGACACCGCCGCATTGCTCAGGGCCAAGGGACACTCGGTCGTTCCCTTGAGGCGTTCCCGGTATCAGGGACATGCGGAGACGATCATGATCGATCCGCCGACCGGACATCGACTCGGAGCGGCTGATCCCCGGCATGCCGACGCTCAGGCAGCAGGACACTGAGAACGAGCGTCGCACGAGACTGAAGAGGTTCGAATCGCCGGTGATTCGGTCACTGCGCCCTTGAGAATTGGCCAAATTGGCTAAATCGTTTCAGCCGTTCAACCCACTCCTTCAGCCCAGAGGTCACCATGAATCCCGAACAAAGAGTCAAAGATCTCAACCTTGAGCTCCCGCCCGCACCGAAGCCGGGAGGAGTCTTCAAGCCGGTGGTGGTGGTGGGCAATCTCGCCTACGTTTCCGGTCATGCGCCGATCCGCACCGACGGATCCCTGATCGCGGGCCGGGTGGGCGCGGACCTTGATGTCGACGCCGCCAAGGCGGCCGCCCGGCAGGTGGGGCTCACGATTCTTGCGACGTTGCGCGCGAACCTAGGCTCGCTCGACCGCGTCAAGCGCGTGATCAAGACGCTGGGCATGGTCAATTGCACTCCTGACTTCACCGCCCATCCCTTGGTCATCAACGGCTGCAGCGAACTCTTTGCCGAGGTCTTCGGCGCGGATCAGGGGGTGGGTGCCCGGAGTGCGGTGGGCATGAGTTCACTGCCCAGCAACATGGCGGTTGAAATCGAGGTCATCTTCGAACTGCATTGACCCGCAGGCGGGGCGCCGCTCCGGACCTGCGGGTGGCGCACGAGCCCGACGGTCCCCGGGAAAGCGATAAGGCGGCGCACTCCTCGGGGACTTCCCGCCCGACGCCGGGGTGGGGAAGTCCCGGTCCCTGGCCCGGCTCTTTTCCATCGCTCCATTCCTCGAAGACCATGCAACGTTTCGCAACCCCTTCCACCTTGGGCATCGCGTGCGCCGTCGCGGGGTATCTCCTGTTCTCCGGCGGCGACGCCATGTCGAAGCACCTGCGGCAGTTCGAGTACTCGGCCACGCAGATTTCGTTTCAGTACTCGACCACGGCGGTGCTGCTGCTCTGCCTCTGTTCGCCGTGGCTGGGAGGACTGCAGCGCACGCTGCAGACGAGACGCCTGGGGCTCCATGCGCTGCGCGGGCTGCTCGCCGCTCCGACGCAGGCGCTCAACTTCTTCGCGTTTTCGAAGATGCCGATGGCGAATGTCTACGCAGTCATCTTTCTGGCGCCCTTCCTCACGGCGGCGCTGGCGGCGCTCTTCCTGAGGGAGAAAGTGACCCGAACGCGCTGGCTGTTGATCGCCACCGGATTCCTCGGCGTCTTGGTCGCCATGCGTCCGGATGTCTACGGTTTCAGTCTACCGGTCCTCGCGGTGCTGGTCACCGCCGTCTTCAACTCGATTCGGAACGTGACCGTGCCGATGCTGGGACCACAGGAAACACCGTTGTCGCTCGCGCTGTTTCCGGCCCTGGCCGTGGCGTTGGCCACGTGCGTCCCCGCTCTGCTCACGGGCAAACTTCCCACCATGGCGCATTTCGCCCTGCTCTCCGCCGGAGGCGTGATGTATGCGAGCGGGCTGCTTTTGACCTGTCTCGCCTTTCGTCTTGCTCCGGCAGCCTTGGCCGGCCCCTTCCATTACACGCAAATCTTCTGGGCGGTCCTTGCCGGGATGATGTTGTTTGGCGACTGGCCCGACGTCTGGACCTTGGGTGGCTCAGCGATCATCGTGCTGTGCGGGGTTGCGCTGACGGTCACCCACCATCGCGGCGGCGCCGTCGCGAGCAAGGCCCCCGGACAGCCCGGCGACCCTTGAACCCGTCGGCGCGCAGCCATGCGCTGACGCCGCTCCGCCCGTTCAGGAACTGCGCCGCGGTTGGAGAAGGACGGTGAGGGCCAACCCGGTCAGCAGGATGGTGGTGGTGCCAAAGACGATGATCAGGAAGCCGTGGAAGGGACTTTGGAAGGCGGCCGGCAAACTGCTCATCCTCGGGGACAGGGTCATCCACAGGATGACCCACACCCCCAGGATCACGCCCGCCAGCGCGGCCCGACTGGGGACGCGCCGCGAGATGAATCCGAGCAGGAACACGCCCAGCGTGCCTCCGCCGAAGATCCCGGCGAGCATCCACCAGGCATCCAGCGCGCTTTTCGCCTTGGTCATCGCGAGGCCGATCACGGTCCCGAGCACCCCGCACACGATCGTCACCAGCACGAGCATGCGCATGGATTGCCGTTCCGTGGCCTGCGGGTTGACGTAGCGCTGGTAGTAGTCGGCCACGATGATGGTCGCGGAGGAGTTCAGGCTGCTGGAGACTGTGCTCATCGCAGCGGCGAAGATCGACGCGATCAGGAGCCCGGTGATGCCGGAGGGCAGCACCGTGACGATGAAGTAGGGAAAGACCGAGTCGGCCCGCGCCGGATCGCGATAGACCTCGGGCAGTTGGTCCGCGTGCACCGTGTAGTAGACGAAGAGCGCGGTGCCAATGAAGAAGAAGACGGCTGACAGCGGCAGGTAGAGCAATCCGCCCAACCAGACACTCTTGCGGGCCTCGGCGTCGGATTTGGACGCGAGGTACCGCTGGATGTAGCTCTGATCGATTCCGAAGTTCTGCAGGTTGATCACGACGCCGTACAGGAGCACGACCCAGAAGGTGGAGGTGGTGAGACTGGGACCGAAGCTGCCGAGGCTGAACTTGTCGTGGGCGGTGGCGATCTCAAGGAACTGCGCCGGTCCCCCGGGGAGGACGGCCACCATGATGACGGCGCAGGACAACGCACCGACGATCAGGACGATGGTCTGGATCGCGTCGGTCCAGATCACCGCCACGATGCCGCCGATGAAGGTGTAGAGCGTCACCGTCACGCCCGTGGCGAGGATGATCCACCGGATGTCCCAGCCGAGCAGGACATTCAGCGGCAGCGCCATGAGGTACATGACTGCGCCCATGCGGGCGATCTGCGTCGCGAGGTAGCATGCGCTCGTGTACGTGCGCGCCCACGGTCCGAAGCGTTCCTCGAGATGCACGTAGGCCGAGATGTGCCCTTCCCGCCGGTAGAAGGGCAGGAACCACCGCGCCGCCACCCAGGTGGCGAGGGGAATCGAAAGACTGAAGACAAAAGGATTCCAGTTCCCGCCGAAGGCCCGTCCCGGCAGGGCGAGAAAACTGATGCTGCTCACATAGGTGCCAAGAATGGACAGGCCGGTGAGCCAGCCCGGCAGGCTGCGGTTGGCGGCCGTGTAGCCTTCGACGGAACGGCTCCGACGCCAGAAGGAGAAACCGACGGCGAGGGTGGCGGCGAAATAGAGGCCGAGGACGAGGCCATCCAGCGGAGTGAAGTGGGGAGCCGAGGCCATGATCAAGGGCGGGGGACGGGTGACGGAGGAGTGGGGTGCAGCTGGCGCGCAGGCGGGTGACGCGGAGAGGGTAGTGGAGACGAACGGAGCGGCAAGCCAGGGCAAGGGCGCCGGAGCGGGGAGGGGCGGCCGCGCGAACTAACTCGGCGTGGCGGGTGGGGCGGCCCGGCGCGTGCGGACCCGAAACGCAGGTCGCGTGATGTCCCGCGACCATGCCGCTGGGCCCGTCGCGGGACGATGGCGGGAGGGCGGCGGCACGATCACTTCCATTCCCCCGCCTTTCCGAACTGTCGCCGCGTCGCGGCCCCGAAGCGTGCCCCGGCGGCTTGCATGCGGGCAAGCATCTCCGGCGAGTTCATCCCAGCGGTGTCCGTGCCGGCGGGGATGACGGTGTCGCACTCGTTGTCATCCATGAAGCGAACCGCCTCCAGCAACCGCTTCTCCGCGTCGCGCGGGATGACGATGAAGCCGTGTTTATCCGCGTGCAGCAGTTGCCCGGGCCGGACCTTGGTGCCGAAGACCTCCACGTCCATCCCCCAACGCAGGGGCCAGCAGTGCGCGTGGCTGACGGCGAGGCGACGCGCCAGCGCCTTGAACCCCGCCGCCTTCATCTCGTCGAGATCGCGAATGGCGCCGTCGGTGATCGTGCCGACGCAACCGAGGGCGCGCGCAGTGACCGCACCGACCTCGCCCCAGAGTGAGCCGTGACACCGTGGATGGTCGAGATCCTGCGTCACCACGATCTTCGGGCCCGGCACGGAGGCAAGATACTCGCGGTAACGAAGAAAGTTATCAGGATGCTCCCGCTTGGGCCGCGGGTCGCCCCCCGAGATGACCACCGTGACGGCGTAGCCAACCATGGGCCCAGTCTCGGGCATGAAGTCGACGGTCGCATCCTGATTGACGATCGTGAGCGGGTCGGCCCGGGAGACCTGCTCCACGGCGTTGGCGATGCTGGGCGTGTTCCAGCGCTTGAGCTTGTGCAGTTGCGCGGCAGTGAGGGCGCCCATTCCGGAAGAAATGCTAAATGGATTTAGCCTTGGCAAGAGATTTTCCGGCGCGGCCGGATTCGGGGCGGAGCGGGACGGATCAGCGGCCGGTGCGCGCGCGTCGTGCCGCGGGGTCCTTGCCGGCGGAGGGCTGAGAGCGCGGGCGACGGGTGGACTCCCGGAGGAAGACGGGTGGGACGACCAGGACCTCCGGGGGGACGGGTTCCCCGCGGAGGAGGCGGAAGAGGAGGGGGACCGCTTCGGCGACCATGGCCTCGTTTGCGCCGGCGACGGTCGTGAGGGCGGGATCGAAGAATTCGGCGAGTTCGTGATCGCCGACGCCGACGACCGCGACGTCGGCCGGAATGCGGCGGCCCAGGCTGCGGAGGACGCGGTAGGCGCCGATGGCGAGGCTGTCGGTGACGGCGAAGAGGCCGTCGACCGGATGGCCGTGGGCGCAGTGCTGCTCGAGGGCGGCGGCGGCCTGATGCGGATGCAGTCCGTCCGAGACGATGACGCCCGGCTCGCGCCGGGTGCGCTCGCGGATCGTCCGGCAGAACGCGTCGAGGCGATCGGCGGTCGTGTGGGTGAGCAGCCGTCCGTGGATCACCGTGGGAGCCCGGCACCCTGACTCAATCAGGATCTCGGCGGAGCGGCGGCCGACGAATTCGGGAGCCTCGAGCACGCAGCAACGCCCGGCGATCCGGCGGCCGAGGATCACCGCTGGGTACGGCAGGCTGGCCTCGGCGAGGAAGCGGTCGTCCTCCGGCAGCGTGTTCGTGATGATCACGCCGTGGTAGCGGTCCGCATCCAGCAACCCGGCCTTCTCGCGGATGCGGCCGGCGTGGAACATCTCGATCGCGACCGCGTAGCGGGTGTCCGCGGTGCTTTGCACCTCGACCGCCCGCTGCAAGGCATGGAGCGCCTGACCGACGAGGGGCAGGGGAGCCTCGAAGGACGTGAGGATGGCAAGGTCGATCTGGCGGGTCGCGGCGCGTTGCGACCGCAGCCTCCGGCCCGCCATGTTGGGCACGTAGCCGAGCGCGTGCGCCGCCTGGCGGATGCGCTCCACGGTCGCGGGCGCGATGCGCCGCTCGACGTGCCGGTTGGCGAGGACGGACGAGACCGCCGCTGTGGACACGCCGACGTGGTGGGCGATTTCGTAGATCGTGACCGGAGGGCGGCTGGCCGGCTTCATGCCGTGATCGGAGCCCGATTCGAGCTCCGACGCAATCCCTGGCCGCGTGGGCGGGACGGCGCATCCGCGGCGAAGCGCACGCAAAAGCTTGAGCACGCCGGGGTCTTTCCTATGCGTCAGGCCCGCGCGGCTCACGTTCCAGCGTCCCGATGGCACGGGACCATTCGCATCGTCGATGCCGCGCCCTCACCATGCACTACACCTTGGGAATCGACGTCGGCACCGGCAGCGCACGCGCCGGCATCTTTGATGAACGGGGGCGCATGGCGGGCTCTGCCTCCTTCCCCATCCGGATGTGGCGGCCCGCCCCGGATCACGTCGAGCAGTCAGCCGACGACATCTGGCGGGCGTGCGCCCGCGCCGTGCGCGCCGCGCTCGCGCAGGCCGGGCTGAAGGGCGGCGCGATCAAGGGAATCGGATTCGATGCGACTTGCTCACTCGTCGCGGTGGACGCCGCGGGTGAACCCGTCTCGCTGAGCACGACCGCGCGTCGCGAGCAGAACGTGATCGTGTGGATGGATCACCGCGCGATTCCGCAGGCGGACCGGATCAACCGGATCGGTCACCCGGTGCTGCGCTACGTCGGCGGGGTGATCTCGCCCGAGATGCAGACCCCGAAGCTGCTCTGGGTGAAGGAGCACCTCCCGGCGGCGTGGCGCGAGGCGGCGCACTTCTTTGATCTCCCGGATTACCTGACATTCCGCGCCACCGGCGACGCGACGCGCTCGTTGTGCAGCACGGTCTGCAAGTGGACTTACCTCGGACACCGCCGGGGTGAAGGCAAGGGATGGGATGCGGGCTACTTCCGGCGCGTGGGGCTCGGCGACTTGGCGGACGAGGGATTCCGCCGGATCGGCGGCGTCGTGCGCCCGATGGGACAGCCCATTGCAAGCGGACTCACGGCGGCCGCGGCGCGGGAACTCGGGCTTGAACCCGGCACTCCCGTCGGCGTCTCCATCATCGACGCGCACGCCGGGGGACTCGGGATGCTCGGTGCGGTGCTGGACGGCCGCGCGCCAACGCCGGCGGCGCTGAACCGGCGTCTCGCCCTGATCGGCGGCACCTCCTCGTGCCACATGGCGGTGTCGCCGGAACCCCGCTTCATCCGCGGCATCTGGGGTCCGTACGCGTCGGCCATGATTCCCGGACTGTGGCTGACGGAGGGCGGACAGTCGGCGACCGGGGCGCTGGTCGACCACGTGATCTTCTCGCACGCGGCGGCGGCGCCGCTCCGCGCCGAGGCGCGCCGCTCCGGACGCACAGTCTACGAACTCCTCAACGAGCGGCTGGAGCGGCTCGCGAAGGCGGAAGGCGTGTCGCATCCCGCCGCCCTGACCCGCGCCCTGCACGTGCAGCCAGACTTCCACGGGAATCGCTCGCCGCGCGCGGATCCGACGCTGAAGGGCGTCGTGTCGGGGCTCACCCTGTCCGCCACGCCCGACGACCTGGCGCGCCAGTACTTGGCCGCGATTCAGGCGGTGGCCTACGGCACGCGTCACATCATCGAGGAGATGAACCGGCGGGGTTACGCGATCGATACGCTGCTGATCTGTGGCGGCGGCACGAAGAACCCGGTGTTCCTGCGCGAGCATGCGGACATCACGGGTTGCCGCTTGGTGCTCCCGCGCGAGCCCGAAGCCGTTCTCCTTGGCTCGGCGGTGCTCGGCGCCGTGGCGTCGGGCCGGCACGAGTCGGTGCTCGCCGCGATGCGGGCGATGAACGCCGCAAGCCGGGTCATCGCCCCGACGCGCGGTAAGGTGGCGCGGTACCATGCGGCCAAGTACCGGGTGTTCCATCGGATGCACGCGGACTTCCTCGCGCACCGCGAACTCATGGCCGCGGCGGGGTGACCCCCGGGAATTTCATTGGCAGGCATGCGCGAGTGAAAGAGGCTCGGACCACCCCTTCGCGCCGCCGCTTCGGCCGTCGGATTGCCCCTCCCCACCCATGATCTTCGAGCACTTCGCCCTGAATGTTCCGGACGTCCGCCGCCAAGCCCAGTGGTGGATCGACCACGTCGGCTTCCACGTCGCCTGGCGGCTGGAGGAGGCTCCGTTCACCCATTTTCTGGGCGATGAATCGGGCCGCGTGGTGATGGAACTCTACTCGACGCCGACGGTTCCGTACTGGCCGCAGGCGGATCTGCCGGCGGGGAGCTTTCACGTGGCGGTGGTGGCGGCCGACGCCCGCCGCGAGCGGCAGCGGCTCATGGAGGCCGGGGCGACCCTGCAGTCCGAGAACGTCTTCCCCGACGGCACCTGCCTCGTGATGCTCCGCGATCCGTGGGGCGTTTCGCTGCAGCTCTGCCAGCGGGCGAAGCCGTGGCGGTGACCGCCGCAGCGTCGATCGAGGGTCCGCATCCGGGATCCGGAGCGCGCGAATGGTCGTGTCCGGAGCGGGGGGGCTCGCTGCGACCGCCGCCGGTTTGGGTCTTTGTTCGCACCCTCGCTTGGACCGCGGCTGGCGCTGGCGGTGAATGTCCGATCGCGGCCGTTGCGCCGCGACGCCACGGAGCGCGGCGGCTGGGTCAGCGCCGCCGCCCCGGCCAGTTCTCGGGCGACCGCCAGAACTCGCCGCTGCGATCGCCGTAATACGAGGTCAGGGCGGCGTCCATGACCGCGGAGGTGCGGCGAGCGGACGCGCCGGTGCTCGCGCACGTTGCGCGTCCAAGCAGATCGTCGACGACAGTCTGAATGAGAGGCTGCGCGACGTGGGGTGGGTGGGCGATCTCCAGGTCGGTGATTTCCCGGCCCCGAGTCAGGCGGAGCGGCAATGGATCAAACACCGAGTACCCGATGCAGCCGTCGGTGCCGCTGATCCGGCAGAGGTCGCGGGTGGAGTCTGACGCGAAGTTCCACGACGCGACGCCGCCGGCGCCCCCGGCGGTGAAGTGGAGGATGACGGAGTCTTCGGCCTCCTGCGCCGGACCAACGTTGGCGGCGCGACCGGAGACGTGGCTCAGCGGACCGACGAGGAAGTCGATGAGGTCGAGGGCGTGCGAGCCGAGGTCGAGGAAGAGGCCGCCGCCCGCCGCGCGCACGTCGGTCCGCCAGCCTGCCGCGGACCGGTGGGCGGGGGAGGCGTGGAGGTAGTCGATTCCGGTGATCCGCCCGATCGCGCCGTCGTTGAGCCAGCGTTTGACCTGGAGGAAGCGGGGCAGGGCGCGCCGGTAGTAGGCGACGTAGAGCGGCAGACCGCGTTCCGCGAAGGCGGCGATCATGCGGTCGCACTCCGCGGTCGACCGCGCCATCGGTTTCTCGACGTAGGCCGGCTTGCCGGCGGCGGCGACCTGGAGGGCGTACGACTCGTGCGAATCCGGCGGCGTGGCGATGTAGACGGCGTCGACCTCGGGATCCGCGATGAGGGCCTCGGCGCGATCGTACCAACGCGGCACCCCGTGGCGACGGGCGTAGTCGGCGGCCAGGGTGCCGTCACGGCGCATCACGGCGACCAGTCGCGAGCCGTCGGCGAGGCGGAAGCCCGGACCACTCTTGACCTCGGTGACATTGCCGCAGCCGATGATGCCCCAGCGCACGACGCCGGGCTCGCGTCCAAGGCTGGCGGGAAAAAGGAAGGGGGAAGGGGCCGGAGAGGACATGGCGGTGATGAGAGGATGGAGCGAATGCGGTGAAAGCTGCAACCGTTCGCGCGAGTCCCGGTGCGTTCGCGGGTGCCACCGGATTTCGACCTTAGGAGGAGGTTGCGGGAAGGCGTGGATGAGTGCGCGGCTGGCCGAGGTCGTTCGAGGCTTCTTCGGGTGAACGCTCTGTTCGAGACGTGGAGGCGATCGACCAGGGCGCGTATCGGCTGTCTCAGGTGCGCTCTCCGCCTAGTCAGCACCGGGGGGCGGCATGGGCCTCCGCGTCATTCGGAGGTGCTTGAAGTCCATGACCTGCGAGCCCGGCTTGGAAAGGGCTGCAAGCGTGATCCGGGTCCGGCCCTGCTCCAGAGGAATGCTCCCGAGCAGCAACGAGGACCACTCGCGGCTCCGGTAGGGTGATTTCCCGTCGCGGTGGGGCAGAGCAATCTCCCGCGCGGGTGCGGCTGGTACTTCGACCTCGAGGGCGGTGCGACCGGCGGAGAGGATGACGCGGGATCCGGCATCGGCAACGGGGCAGGCGAAGGCGATCTCGATGTCATAGTGTCCGGTGGTCGCTACATCGACTTCGAACCAGAGTCTTGCCTGTGGATCCGTCCACGATGTCAGCCAGTCGTTGGCCGCGCCAGATCCGACGGCGTAGCGGAGCGGTTCCGTGAAGAACGCCTGTGGAGCGTGCAGGTCGGCCGGGTTGTGCTCCGAGTGACCCACGGGCAGAGGGAAGCGCTCGAGGCCGGCGCGCGCGATGTCGGCGAACCACGACTCGTAACGCGCGCTGAGTTCCGTCACGATGTCGGGGTGGTCGGCTGCGACATCGTTCCGCTGCCCGGGGTCAGCCTGCATATCATAGAGCTGCCAAGGGGTGGCACTTGCGTCGTTGGCCTTTGCGCGCGATCCGCCCGCCGGACCTTCGATCTCGCGAACGAGCCGGTAGCGTTCCGTGCGGACCGCGCCGGGATACCGATTCGTCTCGTCGATGGGATTGTGGATGAACAAGGTGCGCTCTGGCCACGCCGCCTGGTTGCCCGCCTCCAGAAGGGGGCGAAGGCTGAGTCCGTCAACGATCGCCGGATCCGGTGCGGTGGCTTCGCAGAGATCGAGGAGCGTGGGAAACAGATCAACGTGGGCGACGATGCGGTCGACCACTTCCGGCTTCCACTTTGCCGCCGGCCATCGCACGAACAAAGGAACCCTTGACCCGCCCTCATGGACGCTGGTCTTTCCGCCGCGCATCCCGGCGTTGTAGACCTTTACACCGGCGGTGCCGCCGTTGTCCGTCAGGAACAGAACGATCGTATTCTCCGCCACTCCCTCCGCTACCAGATGCGCGAGCAGTCGACCGACGTTATCATCGAGGTTTTCGCACATGCCGAAGAACGCGGCGACCGTGTCGTCGAGTCCCTTCGCCTTGAACCGGTCGAAGTATCGATCCGGCACTTGGTAAGGCGAGTGCGGTGCATTGTAGGAAAGATAGCAGAAGAAAGGCTGGTTCCGGTTCGCGGTGACCGGCCTCAACTTTTCGAGCCACCCCGAGTGTTAGTCCGGGATGTAGTTATGGGTTGATCTATCGGTTGTCGTTGAAGCTGTCCCGACGGAGGGAGGCCGGAGGCCGACCGGAGTCGGGGCAGC
>VHCJ01000038.1 GCA_016871755.1 Verrucomicrobiota bacterium
GCCGTCGGCGACCCGCAAAATGCGGATCTTGTCCTCAGTCGTATGTCGTTTGCCTTTCATGGTCTGGATCCTTTCTGGTGGCCCAGACTAACACCCAAGGCGGCTCAAAATTTCGGGGTCAGGTCACACCCACTTCTTTCGCCGGACCGCGACGACGAGCTTACGCTGGCGCAGGTAGGCGAGGTGCTTGGAGACCTTGACCTGAGATTCCCCGAGGATCGCCTGAAAGTGACACACGCAGAGGGGGCCGCGGTTCAGGAGGTGAAGGATGCGCTGCCGACGGCTCGTCACGGTGGGCAGCGCGCGCGAGGCCCTGCCGCTGCTCAAGGCGTAACGCTTCACCGCCGCCCTGATCGATCTGGAGATGCCGGAGATGAATGGGTTCGCTCTGCTGCAGGAGATCCGGCAGTGGCAGAAGGGAGACGCCTCGCGCGCCTGCCGCTTGATCGCGGTGTCGGCGCATCCGGCCGAGCAGATGCGGACCGACTGCCTCGCGCGCGGCTTCGATGACTACGTGGAAAAGCCCGTGAGCCGGAAGGCGCTCGTGGCGGTTCTCTCCGGGCTTTCGCCCGAGGCCAGCTAGGCGGGGTCCTCGCGCGGCGCGGCCCGGGGATCGTCCGCAGCGAGAACAAAGGGTCCGAAGGTGCCCGCCTGCGAGGGTGGGAAACGCCCCTGGATGAAGACGCCGTCGTCGCGCTGCTCCTCGTGCTGCACGTGGCCGACTTCATGGAAGCGCGCCACGATGTCGTAGCGTCCGTGGGGAATCAGCAGGGTCGTGGCGCCGAGTGAGTCAGCGATCAGTTCAAGGCAGCGATCGACGAGGTGGTCCAACCCCTGCCCGGTCCGGGCCGAGAGGAAGAGCCCCTGCGGATCGAGGCGGTGCGCCCGCTGCCGCTCCTCGTCGTCGGCGAGGTCCGCCTTGTTGAAGACGGTGAGGGTGCGCTTCTCGTCGGCCCCCAGTTCCCGGAGCACGGCGAGGGTGGTCCCGTGGTGCTGGGCGATGTTGGGGTGGGTGACGTCGAGGACGTGAATGAGGAAGTCCGCGACCACGACCTCCTCGAGGGTGGCCTTGAAGGCCTCGACCAAGCCGTGCGGCAGGCGGCGGATGAAGCCGACGGTGTCGGTGACGAGCAGTTTCTGGTTTCCGCGGAGCTGGAGCTGCCGCGTGGTGGGGTCAAGCGTCGCGAAAAGCTTGTCCTCCGCGAGCACGCTCGCGCCGGTCAGGGCGTTGAGCAACGAGGACTTGCCGGCGTTCGTGTAGCCCACGATCGCAGCGGTCGGGACGGGCACGCGCTGGCGCAGTCGGCGCTGGGTCGAGCGCTGCTTGCGGACCTCCGCCAACTCGGCCTTGAGGTGCGTGATGCGGTCGCGGACGATGCGTCGATCCTGCTCGAGCTGGGTTTCGCCTTCGCCACCCATCGCGCCCTTGCCGCGCTGGCGCGAAAGGTGGGTCCAGGCGCGGGTCAGGCGGGGCAGCGAATACTCCATGCGCGCCAGCGCCACCTGCAGCACCGCCTCACGCGTGTGGGCGCGGTCTGCGAACACTTCAAGGATGACCTCCTGTCGGTCGATGACCGCCAGGCCGGACAGTTTCTCCCAGTTGCGCTGCTGCGCCGGGGAAAGCGCCTCGTCGAACACGATCACGTCCGCTCCGTCCGCCTTGGCCTGCTCAGCGAGTTCCTCCGCCTTTCCGGACCCGAGCAGGAGCGCCGGCGTCGGCTGCCGGAGGTTGACCAAGACGCGGCGCGTCACGGTCAGGCGCAGGTTCTCAACCAGCTCCGTGAGCTCGTCGAGCAGCTCTGCACCCTCTCCCGGGGCCCTCTCCCGGGTCTGCACCCCGACGAGGAAGGCGCGTTCCAGCTTGGTGGACGCAGGAGTATCGAGAAAGTCGGCCATCCGGGAAAACGGACAGGCAATCAGCCCGCCGCGCGGGCGTCAAACCTCCCGGCGGGAACCCAGAAACCGCCGGTCGTCGCCGGCGCGCATCCGCTCATGGGTGGCAGCGGAAACGCAGGCACACGGGTCGGGGAGCCGCGACCGGGGCGCCGTGGGCGGTGAGGTGGCCGTTCGCGGGGTCGACCCGAAAGATCGAGACGGTGTCGCTCTCCTGATTGCCGACGAGGAGCCACTCGCCCCCGGGCGCGAGGGCGAAGTGGCGCGGGGTGCGGCCCCCGGTGGGCACGATCTGCCCCAGCGTCAGTCGCCCGGTGCTGGGATCGCGGGAGAAGACGGCGATGGAGTCGTGACCGCGGTTCGAGGCGTAGACCCGGAGGCCCGCTGGATCGATGGCGATCTCGGCGGTCGTGCTGACGCCCGCGAACGTGGCGGGCAGCGTGCGGACGGTCTCGATCGTGCGCGCCTGTCCGCTGACGGGTGAAAAATCGGCGACGGTGATCGTGCTGCTCAGCTCGTTGAGCACGTACAGGTGGCGCGCATCGGGCGAGAACTGGGCATGCCGGGGCCCCGAGCCCGGTGCGATGCGGAGCGTCGCGGACGGATGGGGGCGGAGGGTCGAACCGGCGCGGTCCACGAGGTACCCCCACACTTCATCGGTGCCCAGATCCGGCACGAACAGGAAACGCCCGTCCGGGGTGAAGGTTACGCCGTGCGCGTGGGGTGCCTCCTGCCGCGTCGGATGGACGCTCCGGCCGGCGTGCGGGTGTCGGACCGCGCGGGCGGCGATCGTCCCGTCGCCGGCGAGCGTGTAGGCTGAGACAGCGCCGCCGGTGTACTCCGCCACGGCCAGAAGACCGCCGGTGCGATCCACGGCGAGGTCGCAGGGTCCGACGACGTCCTCGTGCACCGGTCCTTGCGGGTGGAGTTCGCCATCGGGACGGACGGCGAACGCGCGGACGGCGGACGGCGATTCGTTGACGGCGTAGAGCGTGGCGAGGTCCGGGGAGAATGCCAGGAACGAGGGGTTGGGCGTCTCGGCGACCAAGGTGCACGACGACAGCGTGCCGGCGGCACGGTCGAAGGTCGCATGGTGGATGCCACGGCTCGTGCCGGCATCGGTGTAGGAGCCCACGTAGAGGGAGAGGCGGGAGGAGGTCACGGGCGGCGTGCGAGGGAGGCGAGAAAGGCTAGGCCCGGATCATCGCCGCGGCGCGCGTTGCGCCAGGCCAGCAGTCCCATCGAGACGATCGCTCCGAGGATGGCGATGGCGATGTCCTTGTGCGCGTCCCACACGTCGCCCTGGGTGCCAAGGTAGGCGATGCCCAGCTCGCCGCCAAAGACGACGGCGGCGGCCCACTCGATCAACTCGTACACGAGCGATGTGCTCGCCACGAGGTCGACCGGGAGCAGGTAGCTCCAGGCACCGGGCCGGCCGCCCGCGTGGAGGTAGAGCTCGCGAATCGGGAAGACGAACACCAGCCCGTAGAGCAGGTGGATCAACCGGTCGAAGTGGTTGCGCTCGAAGCCGAGCACGGCGTTGATCGAGCGGCCGAACCAGTTCTCGGACCACGCGTTGTAGGGAACTTCGGCATACGTCCAGTGGCCCCCACCTCGTGGAAGCAGAGGAAGACAAAGATGAGCACGCAGCTCCCCGCCGACAGCGGCAGCCGCTTCCACGTCAGCGCGAGGTAGGTCACGAAGGCCGCCACGAGGGCGTTCTCGAGGATCCAGTCGCGCGGGTAATGGGCGCCCCACCCGGAGACGAGCACGGCTGCGGCGAGCAGGCTGCCGAGGACGATCAGGAGACGGCGTGACGGCGGGTACCGCAGCATGCGAAAACCGTCGTCCAGTCGCGGAGGGAGGTCAATCCGGAGAGCTGCCCCACGGCGTGCGGCCGGTTCGTGCTCCCGGCCGCACCGGCGGGGCCGGCCGTGCCGGGGCTGGCCGGGTGGCCGGGTGGCCGGCGGCGGCCCAACGCGTTATTGGCGCATGTCGGCGACGAGGGCGCGCTCCTCGGCGAGCTCCTTGTTCGTCGCCGCGATCTTGGAGTGGGCGAAGTCGTCCATGGCGTAGCCGTGGATCACCTCGTAGCTGCCCGGCGTGGTGGTGCGGACCGGCAGGCCGGCCCAGACGTCGGCGTCGAAGCCGTAGGCACCGTTGGCCTTGACGGCGACCGAGTGGATGGCGCCGGGGGTGACGAGGCTGCGCACGTGGTCGACTAGCGCGTTGGCGGCGGAGGCGGCGGACGAGGCGCCGCGGGCGGCGATGATGGCGGCGCCGCGCTTGCCGACCGTTTCGCAGAAGGAACCCTGCAGCCAAGGCAGGTCGTTGATCACCTCGGTCGCCGGCCGCCCGCCGATCGAGGCGTGGGCGAAGGCGGGGAACATGGTGGGGCTGTGGTTTCCGTAGATGAAAATGTCCTTCACCTCGGTGAGATCGACCCCGGCCCTCTTCGCGAGCTGGGTCTGCGCGCGGTTCTGGTCGAGGCGGACCATGGCGGTGAATCGCTCCGCCGGCAGGCGCTTGGCCTGGCTGGCGGCGATCATGCAGTTCGTGTTGGCCGGGTTGCCGACCACGCAGATCCGGGCGTCGGCGGCCGCCACGGCGTCGATCACCTGGCCCTGACCGATGAAGATGCGGCCGTTGTCCTTCAGCAGGTCGGCGCGTTCCATGCCCGGGCCGCGCGGCTTGGCGCCGACGAGCAGGCACCAGTTGGCGTCCTTGAAGCCGACCGCGGGATCGGACGTCTGCACGATGCCCTTCAAGAGCGGGAACGCACAGTCATCGAGTTCCATCGCGACGCCCTCCAGCGCCTTGAGTGCCTTTTCGATCGGCGCTTCGAGCAACTGGAGGATGACGGGCTGGTGGGGTCCGAACATCGCGCCGGAGGCGATGCGGAACAGGAGGGAGTAGCCGATCTGGCCGGCTGCGCCGGTGACGGCGACGCGGAGGGGAGCATTCATGGGAGCGGAGGAGGGGGGGAAGACAAAGGTAAGTGGAACGGCCCCGGCGGTCCAGCGACATGCCGGGGCGGCGGGGACGGTTCAGCGGAAGCGCGGCGCGAGGCCGGCGTGGAGGTCGCGGATGAGTTTCTCAGTGGTGGACCAACCGATGCACCCGTCGGTGATGCTGACGCCGTAGCGCAGCGTTTCCTTGGGTTGCGGGAAAGGTTGCGAGCCGGACTCAAGGTTGCTCTCAACCATGGCACCCAGGATCGACGCGTTGCCGGCGGCGATCTGCGCGAGGAGAGCCTCAAGGACCTCGGGCTGGCGTTCAGGCTGCTTCGCCGAATTGTCGTGCGAGCAGTCGACGAGAATCGACCGGGGCAGGTTGGCCTTGGCAAGGATGGCCTCGGTCTTCGCGATGGCATCCGCGGCGTAGTTCGGCCCGGAGGCGCCGCCGCGCAGCACGAGGTGGCAGCCCGGGTTGCCGCGGGTCACCACCGCGGAGGCTGCACCGTCGAGGTTGATGCCGAGGAATGTCTGGGGCTGGGAGGCGGCCTTGATGGCGTTGATCGCCGTCTGGATCGAGCCGTCGGTGCCGTTCTTGAATCCGAGTGGCATCGAGAGCCCCGAAGCCATCTGCCGGTGGGTCTGGGACTCCGTGGTGCGGGCACCGATTGCGCCCCAGCAAACGAGATCCGCGACGTACTGGGGGGTGATGGGATCAAGGAATTCCGTCGCGGTCGGCAACCCGAGGTCCAACACCTCGCGCAGGAATGCGCGTCCGACGCGAAGGCCCGACGCGATGTCGTAGGAGCCGTCGAGGTGGGGATCCATCACCAAACCCTTCCACCCCACCGTGGTGCGCGGCTTCTCAAAGTAGACGCGCATCACCACCATGACCCGGTCCTCCACCTCCTTCGCGAGGGCGGCAAGCCGGCGGGCGTAGTCCCGACCCGCCTCTGCATCGTGGATTGAACAGGGTCCGATGATGAGCAGGAAGCGATTGTCATCCGTGAAGATGAGTCGCCGGATCTGCTCGCGGGCCTCGGTGATGAAGGCGGCCTGCGCGGCGGATTTGGGCAACTCGCGCAGCAACGCCGCTGGGGAGGGCAGGGCGCGGGTCTCGACGACGTTGATGTCCGAGGTCTGGTGCATGAACGGAATAGTCTGCCTCAGACCGGGTGTCCGGCGCAAGCCTGCGGCTCAGGCCTCGGCGGGATGCGGGTGACCGGGAGGGTCGGCCGCCCTCGGGTGAAGGGATCTCGGGACGCCGGGCGGGCGCGGACTCCGCGGGCGGGGAACACTGAAAAAGCCGATTGCTCAATCGCGGGGTCGGACGATGGTGGTGTTCCAACCCCAACGACCTCCGTGAGCGACGCCGCGCCAACCGCAACGAAGTCCAATGAACCCGGGCGCATGATGGCGCTGGCAGCTGGAGCGCGCCGTTTTGTGCCCGCGGGATGGCTGCGGGTGGGCGGGGAGGATGTGGTCGGGTTTCTCCAAGGGCAGTGCTCGCAGGACGTGGCGGGGCTCCCGGTCGGGCGCTGCGCGTACGCCCTGTGGCTGTCCCAAAAGGGCCGGGTCGAGGCCGACAGTCTGGTGTTCCGGCTCGGGCCGCGGGAGTACGCGCTCCTGAGCGAAGGGACGGCGGGCAGTTTCCTGCGGGAGCGTTTTGAGCGGTTCATCATCGCGGATGATGTCACCGTTCGGGACGACAGCGACGGGACCGAGGCCTTCTGGCTGGTGGGCCCGGCCGAGGCGTTGGCGGAGTCCGGGCTCGGCGGACCCCTCGCGATCGGCGAGGTGCGTTCGGTGTCGGGTGGATTGATCGCGCGGGATCCGCGGCGGGACGGGTGGCGGAGCCTGTGGGTGGGGCCGGCGGGCGCGGGGGCGGAGTGGACCGCGCGATGGCCCGGAATCGACGCCGCGCGGTGGGAAGCCCTTCGACTGGAAGCGGGGGTGATCCGCGTGCCCGAGGACCTCGGGTCCGGCGAGTTGCCGAATGAGGGAGGACTTGAGCGGGACGCCATCTCGTACACGAAAGGCTGTTACCTTGGGCAGGAGACGGTCGCGCGCCTGCGTTCGATGGGCCAAGTGCGCCGCCGCCTCCATCGCGTCCGCGGACAAGGGCCTGCTCCCGGAGCGGCGGTGAAGGACCTTTTCCAAGCGGGCCGGCGGGTCGGTGAACTCCGCTCGCGGGCCGACGCCCCGGGCGGAGGGTTCGTGGGCTTCGCCCTGCTCACGCTGCTTCACCTCGATTCCCAGCGAGGCCTCGCGGTGGACGCGGCGGGAACGGAATCGATCCGCATCGCCGACGTGCTGTAGGGCCAAGCCGCGGGAACGGCGGCCCGCGGCCGGCGGGCTTGCGGATACGGTGCGTCACGGCATTCTCCCGGCGTGAGCAACGAGCATGAACGGCTGCGGGACCTTTGCGGACGGCTCGGCGCGACGCCGGACCAGGCCGATACGCTGGCGCGTCAGGTGGCACGGCGGGCGGACCAACTGGCCGCGGCGCGGGGCTGGTCGCGGGAGCAGGCGCTCGCGCATCTGCTTCGGCTCTTGACCGAAGGGAGTGCGGGCATCGCTCCGGCGGGCTTTGAAGGTGGTCCGCCGCCTTCCCCCGACCGAGCGTCAGCGAGCCCGGCTCCTGGCCCGTAACCCGGCGGTGGCCGAGGCGGGGAGCGGGGTCGGCTTTGGATTCCGCGCCCGCAGGCAGCGGACACGCCAGAGAGGGAGGCTGGGAAAAACGCGAGGCCCTGCCGCTTCAAATTCCGCGCCCGGAGGCGGCGGACACGCCCGTCCCGGCTTGCTGCGCAGCTTCAGGCGCCGCCGGATGGCGGTGTCGCCGGTCGGTTGGGCTCGCGCAGGACCACGGCCACGGCTTCGCCGAACGAGCGGACGGTGAAATGGGGCGGCGAGCGGAGCGACTCGGCATGCCCGAGATCGATGAAGATCGTGCGGACCCCGGCTCGGTGGCCGCAATCGACGTCGCGCCAGCGGTCGCCGATCAACCACGAACGGGACAGGTCGAGCCCTAGAGCGACCGCGGCGTCGAGGATCATCCCAGGCTCCGGCTTGCGCCTCGGCGATGCGGTGGCGGGATCGCGACCCGAGTCGTAGCACACTTCGATCCGGGCGAGTTCCGGAATCCATTGCCGCAGTTGACGATGCTGGGCCTCCACGACCTCCGCGGCCAACGTGCCGCGACCCACGTCGGGCTGGTTCGTGACCACCACGAGGACGTACCCAGCCTCGGCGAGGGTCCGGCATCCGGCGGCGGCGTCCGGGAACAGTTGGAAGGCGGCGAGGGAGCGAGGCGGCTCGGGAAGCCCGGCTGTGACCACCGGTACGTTGAGCGTGCCGTCGCGGTCGAGGAACACGGCGGGGCGGAGCGGTGAGTCCGGCGGCGGCATGGGAGCGTGGAGGTCAGGCCATCTCCTCGGCTGCGCCGGGGCAAGGGAGATGTTCACCCCCTTGCCGGGAGACCGGAGGATTCGTTCCGGCTTGCGCGTGCGATCCATCGTACCGGGCGATGCCGCCGCCGGTGAACCGATGAGCGGGTCTTTTCGCTCGCCGCCCGGCGGCAAACCCGGCACCAAACTGGCTCCGGTCCGGCCCCGCGGAAGAGACGTGGCCGGGAACGTACCCCATGAATGATTCCACCGTGATGACCCCGGCCCGCTCCGCGTGGCTCGTCGTCGTCCTCCTCGTCCCCGTCGCGCTCCCCATCCGGCTGCGGCCTGGGGCCCCCGCGGGCGCGACGCGGTGACGAGGACCCTCTCCCATGCGCCCGCTTCCTCGCTCCTTCCGGTGCCGCCTCGCGGTCGTCCTGCTCGCCCTGTGCAGTGCGGCGGAGGGTGGGTTCGCCGCCGGTGACGCCCGGCCGGCCTCGCGGCCGAATGTCGTGGTCGTTCTGTGCGACGATCTCGGTTACGGCGACGTGCAGGCGAACTTCCCGGCGGGACTGATCCGCACGCCCCATCTGGACCGGCTCGCCCGGGAGGGGGTGCGCTTCACCGACGCCTACTCGCCCTCCGGCCTCTGCACCCCGACGCGCTACGGCTTGATGACCGGCCGCTACGCGTGGCGGACGCGGCTCCAGTCTGGCGTCGTCGGCGGCCTGTCGCCGCGGCTGATCGAGCCGGGCCGGGCGACGGTGGCGTCTTTCCTGCAGGGTCGGGGTTACCGCACGGCGGTGATCGGCAAGTGGCACCTCGGGCTCAACTGGGAGCGGCTGCCGGGCAAGGCGATCACTGAGCTCGGCGTGGAGGCGCCGGATCAGGTTTGGAACGTGGACTATGCAAAACCCTTCGGTGGCGGACCCACGACCTTGGGCTTTGATCGCTTCTTCGGGATCAGCGCCTCGCTCGACATGGTCCCGTACACCTACCTCGAGAACGACCGGGTGGTGGCCTTGCCGACCGAGGAGCGGACGTGGCCGATGCATCCCGGGTACGTGTTCGATTGCCGCCTGGGTCCGGCGGCGCCGGGCTTCGAGGTGGCGGACGTGCTGCCGGAGCTGACGCGGCAGGCGGAGGCGTTCATCGCGGAGGAGTCGCGCCGGGGTGGCCCGTTCTTCCTTTACCTCCCGCTCCCGTCCCCGCACACGCCCCTCGCTCCCACCGCGGAGTGGAAGGGACGCAGCGGACTCAATCTTTACGCCGATTTCGTCATGCAGACGGACGCCGCGATCGGCCAGGTGCTCGCAGCGCTGGAGCGGAACGGCGTGGCGGAGAACACCCTCGTCCTCGTCACCAGTGACAACGGCTGCGCGCCGCAGGCGCGAATTCACGATCTGAAGGCCAAGGGTCACGATGTCAGCGGTGGGCTCCGCGGCCACAAGGCCGACCTTTACGACGGCGGAGTGCGGGTACCGTTCCTCGCCCGCTGGCCCGAGCGGGTGCGCCCGGCGGTGAGCGGACAGTTGGTGTGCCTCACCGACCTGTTCGCGACCGTCGCCGAATTGGTCGGGGCGGCCTTGCCCGAGGGTGCCGCGGAGGACAGCTTCAGCTTCGCGCCGGCCCTGCTGGCGCGTCCGCCCGCGCCCGGTCAGCCGGTGCGGGATGCGGTGGTGCTGCACTCGGCGTTCGGCTCGTTCGCCATCCGGGAGGGCGAGTGGAAGCTTGCCCTGTGCGCGGGCAGCGGAGGTTGGTCGGCGCCGGTCAACTACGACGCCGAGCAAGCGGGGCTGCCGCCGACCCAGCTTTACCACATCGGAGGGGATGATCGCGGCGAGCGGAACAACCGGCAGGCGGAGCAACCGGAGCGCGTGCAGCGGCTTGAGTCGCGGCTGCGCGAGATCGTGGCCGCCGGTCGGAGCACGCCCGGACCCCGCGCGACCAACGCCGTGGAGGTCGCCCTGCGCAAGCCCTCGCTTCCCTCGCAGCGCGGTCGTCCTCCCTCCCCGCCGGTGGAGGCACCGGCCGGGGCTCGGGATTGATTCCATTTGAGAATCTGGCCGCCGCCGTCAGGCTTCGTGGCATGGCCTCCGACACCACCGGCGCGGGATCGCGCGATCACCTTTTCCTCCTTTCCCCGCTGTTTCCCGACGCGAAGCTCGGTCCGGGGCTTTATCACTGCCCCGAGTGCGCGCAGGTGGAAGGTCTGCTCAGTTTCTTTCCCTTCCTGCGCTCCCGCCTTGAGGTGAGCTACGTCGACTTCCCCCGGCCGCGGGCGGCGGTCGTCCCGTTGGTGGGGCCGGAGAACCAGGGCTGCCCGGTGCTGGTTCTCGGCGCGGGATCCGTCGCGCCGGCCGGGGCGAAGGTCGGGCCCGCGGGCCGGGCGTTCGTGTCCGGGGCCGCCGCCATCTCCACCTACCTCGCAGCGGCGCACGGCATTTCGCAGCCGCATTGAGCGGGCGACTGCAACTTTCCGGGGCGATCCGGGTCCTTGGGATGACGGGTAGCGGCGGGTTTCCCCGTCCCGCCCGTCACTATTATCCTTCACTCCATGAACGTTTCCTTCCGCTGGCTCCGTGCCCTTCCCGTGTTGACGCTCCTGGCGGCGCCCCTCGCCGCCCAGGACACCCCCGCGACCGCCCCGGTGGTGATTGAGCGTTCCCAAGCCGTCTCGGCGAACCCCCGAATCTCGGTCCGGAACGTCTCTGGCAAGGTTGAGATCATCGCGTGGGACCGCAACGAAGTCAGCATCGTCGCGGAGAAGCGCGCCCGCAAGCCGGAGGTCGCGGCGAAAGCCGAGATCGTCATCGAGACGTCTGCGGATCGCATCGACATCGAGACCCGCTTTGAAAAGTCCTGGATCTGGGGAGACAAGGTGGAGGTGGATTACCTCATCAAGGCGCCGGCGGGCGCGCGGCTCGACGTCAAGGTCGTCAACGCCGGCGTCATCACGCAGGGCATCACCGGTCCGGCGAACGTCGAGGCGGTCAACGGGAACCTCGACCTCGCGGGACTCACGGCGGGCGGCCGCTTCAAGACCGTCAACGGATCCATCGACGCCACCTTCAGCGCGGTCGCCGCCCGCGACGACATCACGATCGAAACCGTCAATGGCAACGTGGACCTCTCACTGCCGGCCGACGCCACCTTCAGCCTCACTGCGCGGACCATCAACGGCGGCATGCGCTGTGCGTTTCCCCTCGATAAATCCAAGAACAGCCGCACCGAGGTGGTGGGCACCGTCGGCTCGGGCGGCGCGGCGGTGACGCTGAAGTCGGTCAACGGCAATCTCCAGGTCCGCAAGCATACGCCGTGACCGGAAGGCGGCGGCGAGAGGGTCGGGGCTGCAAACGAGCGATCCCGAATCCGGCGGCGCCTTGGGCGGGCCTCCGCGTCTCCGCGCCCGCCTCCGGTTTTCGATAACAGTCGCGAGCAGGTTGCGGGTCCGCGACGGCGGTGTTGCCGTTGAGGCGGCACCCTGCCGCAGTCGGGGTGCCCGTTGACCCCATGACTTCCCTGATTGCGCCCGGTGAGGTGATTCTTCGTTGCGGAGCGTTGCCGCGATCTGCGGCGGCGGTGCGCCGGGGGGCGGTGACGGTGGGTTTCCTCGGCGGTTCGATCACCGCG
This sequence comes from Verrucomicrobiota bacterium, assembly GCA_016871755.1. GTDB lineage: Bacteria > Verrucomicrobiota > Verrucomicrobiia > Opitutales > Opitutaceae > UBA6669. The sequence continues at coordinate 11,867 of VHCJ01000038.1, forward strand.
CCGAAGACCGGCACCCGCTGGCCGGAGCCTTTCCAGCGCTGGGTTGCGGATCGCTTCCCGGGCGTCCGCCTCACGGTGGAAAACGCCGCTCTGGGGGCGACGGGGAGCGATCTCGGGGCCTTCCGGGCCGAGTCAACCGTGCTGGCCCGCGGTTGCGACGTCGTCTTCGTCGAGTATGCGGTGAACGACTACGGCACGCCTTCGGAGCGCCGCGGCCGGACGCGGGAGGGTCTGCTCCGGCAGTTGCTCCGGGCGGGAGCCGACGTCGTGCTGGTCCACACCTACTGCGGCGAGATGGAAGCCGACCTGGTGGCCGGCCGGGTTCCGCCTTCGATCGCGGAATTCGAGGTATTGGCCGAGCGGTACGGGGTCCCGTCGGTCTGGGTGGGGCTGCACGCGTGGCGGCAGGTGCGGCGCGGGCTGATGACCCCGGAGGAGTGGCTGCCCGACGGTCTGCATCCGGAGGTGCGCGGGAGTCAGGCGTACGCCGAGCCGGTGATCGCGCTTTGCGACGAGGTCTGGGGTGGGGCGCCGGGTGGCGCTCCCTGCGGGTACCCCCCCCGACGCGATGCGGTCGCGGACCTCCCGGCGCCGCAGCATGCGGGATGCTGGGAGCGCGTCCACGTGGCGGATCTCGCCAGTGTCCATCGGGAGGGCCCGTGGGTGTTGCGCAACACCCCGACCTGCCTGGGTCTCGAGCGCGTGCTCTGGGCCACGGTTCCGGGGGCCCGGCTCCGCTTGCCGTTCCAAGGCCGCGGCGTGGTGCTTGGCTTCGACTTCGGCCGCCTTTCGAGCGAGGTCCGTTACCGGATCGACGGCGGCGCGTGGACCCAGACCGAGCGTGATCGCCCGGGCTGGTGCGGGGACCGCGGCTGGTACCGCTCGGTCATCGTGGCGGACGATCTTCCGCCGGGCGACCACGAACTCGGACTGGAAACGCTGGCGGTCGCGGTCCCGGGTGGGATCGGAGTGGAGACCGCGATCGGCTTGATCGGAATCCTCGCATGACCCTCAGCCTCTTCCGTCGAATCCTCGTCGCCGCCGTCGTGCTCCCGCTGGCGGTCAGGGCCGCGCCGGCGGAACCGGACTGGGAGAAACCGACGGCGGAGCGTCGCTGGAAAATCAGGTTGGACGCGGCACGGGACTGGCTTCAGCCTTCCTCCTCCCGGTCAGCCGGTCCGTGGTCCGATTCCTTCCCTTTTCGCCATGCATACCCGTACACCGTCACTCGTCGCGCGTAGGCTCATTGCCTGCGCTTTCGCTGGATTTGCCTCCGTCGCGTCCGCCCAGGTCGTGGCTCCCGCGCCGGTTCCCGCGGCCGGCGCCGCGCCGTCGGAAACCGTGAAGCTCGACAAGTTCGTCGTCACTGGTTCGTCGATCAAGCGTCCCGCCGATGAGGGCGCGCTGCCGGTCGCCGTGTTCACCAAGCTCGACCTTGAGCAGGAGGGCATCGCCAGCGCCGAGCAGCTGATCATGAACCTCAACATCAACGGCAACGGCCTCGACAACCTCGCGTCGAACGCCGACGTCGTCGCCGGCGCCCAGCGTGGCAACAACGGTGCCACCTCGGCCAACCTGCGCGGCCAGGGTTCCAACGCCACGCTCATCCTCCTGAACGGCCGTCGCGTCGCCTCCCACGGCCTGAACGGCGGTGTGGTCGATCTCAACTCCATCCCGTTTGCCGCGATCGAGCGTGTCGAGGTCCTGAAGGATGGCGCCTCCGCCATCTACGGCACCGATGCGATCGGCGGCGTGATCAACTTCATCACGAAGACCGACTTCCAAGGCGTCGTCGCGAATGCGTCGGCTGACGTCACGCAGGACGGCGGCGGCAACCTCTTCCGGTACTCGCTCGTCGGCGGATGGGGCAGTCTCGAGAAGGACGGTTGGAACATCATGGCCTCGCTCGCCATCGCCGACCACAAGCGGCTCGACGGCGACCAGCGCGACTTCGTCAACACCTTCCAGCCGAGCCGCGGTCTCTCGCCCGACACGCGTGGCACGCCGATCGCCACGCTCTTCGCCATCAACGGTCAGCGCACGGTGCTGAGCAGCGGCGCCGCCACGGTCGCCGGCGCCGGCACCGGCCCGATCGATCCGGCCGACACCACCGCCACCCTGCGCGTGAATGGCATCAACGTCGTCGATCTGCCCACCTTCACCGGAGGCTACACCGGCCTCGACGGCATGGGTCCCTACGACGAGCGTCTCTGGGCCACCGCCGCCTCCAAGTACGGCTCCGCCTGGGACACGGGCCGTGCCGCCGTGCTCCAGCAGCCCGTCAAGAACACCAACTTCGTCGGTCGCGGCTCCTACAAGCTCGGCCGCCACCTCGCGACCGTCGAGGCCGTGATCGGCCGGTCCGATTCGACGAAGAGTTTCTCCCCGAACCAGTGGTCCACCGCGGCGTCGACCGCGGCGGGCGCGCAGCCGACCACCACCACCGCGAACGGCACCGTCGTCCCGAATCCCTTGTACAACCTGCTCTACCCGAGCAAGGGCTCGGACTACAACCGCATCTTCAACGCCCTCGTTGCCTACTTCCCCGCCCTCGAGGCCAATCGCGGCCTGCCGATGGCGTTCCGCTGGCGTTCGCTTCCGGGCGGCAACCGCGAGCTGCGCACCATCAGTGACACGCGGCGCTTCCTCGGCTCGCTCGAGGGCCCCCTCCCGCTGCCGGGCGACTTCTTCTCCCAGTGGGAGTACCGGCTCGGTCTCTCCCAGTCCGAGAGCAAGAGCAAGTCCCGCCTCAACGACGGCTACTACTACACCGTGCCGTTCGTGAAGCTCGTCAGCGATGGCATCCTCAGCCCCTTCTCCTACACGCAGTCGCAGGCGGCGGTCGACGGTCTCAAGGCGGCGTCCGCGTCGGGCGTCGAACTCTACGGGGGCACGTTCACCAACACCACGCTCGACCTCACGACCTCGGGTCCGCTGTTCTCGCTCCCGGCCGGCACGGTCAACGCCGCCGTCGGCGCCGACTTCCGCCGCGAGGAGTACTTCTTCGCCGGTGACCGGCGCGCCAATGTCAGCACGGCGGACTCACTGATCTTCAATGTGCCGTTCGACAACGCCCTGGCGACCGCAGGCACGCTGAGCCGCGACATCAAGGCGGTCTTCACCGAGGTCCAAATCCCGGTGCTCAAGATCCTCGACGTCAACCTCGCTGCACGCCGCGACCAGTACACGGGCTTCGGTTCGACCACGAATCCCAAGGTCACCCTGCGCTTCGCCCCGACCGACCAGCTGCTTTTCCGCAGCTCCTACAGCTCCGGCTTCCGGGTCCCGACGTTCAAGCAGCAGTTCGACCCGGTCACCGAGAGCATCTACGCCGGCGCCGACCTGCGCGATCCGGTGACGGGCAACGCGATCCCGCCGAATTCGATGAACATCCGCGGCGGCGGCAAGACGACTCTCAACCCGGAGGAGGCCGAGATGGTGTCCGCCGGCGTCGTCTATTCGCCGATCAAGAACATCACCTTCACCGCCGACTGGTGGTCGGTGCAGCGCGACGGCACGATCCTCATCCTCGGGCCGACGGTCATCCTCCAGAACTACCAGCTGTTCCCGGATGCGATCATCCGCAACGCCAGCAACCAGATCATCGCGATCGACAATCGCTGGCTCAATGCGGGCGAGACCCAGACCAAGGGCATCGAGTACGGCCTGCGCGGCGACTTTGACGTGTGGGGTGGGCGTCTCACTGCGGAGACGAACGTCTCGCAACTGCTCGAGAAGAAGTCCCGCCTGATCGCCTCCGCCCCGTGGGGACGGAGCGAGATCGGTCGCTTCACGCGCGCCAGCGACATCGGCTTGGAGTGGAAGTACACCGCCTCCGCCGCCTTCCGGAAGGGCAAGTGGACCGGTCGTCTCAGCCAGCTCTATCGGGCGGGCTACGTCGATTTCGTGCTCCCGGGCGTCGCCAACGGCACCGTGGTTCCCCCGAGCTGGAAGCCCGACGTCGACGAGTACATCACGTACAACGCCAGCCTGACCTACCGCTGGCGCCGGGACGTGACGATCGTCGCGGGCGTCAAGAATCTGTTCAATCAGGATCCTCCCTTCTCCGTCGCCTACGACACCAACACGGGCGCCGGCAGCAGCTGGGAGCCGCGTATCGCCGACCCGCGGGGTCGTGCGTACACGCTCTCGGTCGAATACAAGTTCCGCTAAGGCGGAGTTTCTCGGGAGCACCGGCGGTCTTCCCGACCGCCGGTGCCTTCCCCGCGTCACCGGTGCGGCCCGGGCGGTGAGGGCAGTCGCTGGGGTTGGGTGGGACCGCCGCTGGGGACTGCGGCTTCGGACGATCGGCTCTCCCATTCTCGGAGCCGGGAGGGTCCGCAGGCATCGAGTGCATCGGATTTCACTCCGCGTGAATCCTGGGTCGAAGCCCACGCTTCGCGCCTATTCGCCGATCGGATTGAC
>VHCJ01000039.1 GCA_016871755.1 Verrucomicrobiota bacterium
CCAGCTAGTCCCTTGGTCTCTTGGTCCCTGTCCCCTCGGTCCGAGGCGAGGCTCCCGCTGGGAGCTTGCCTTGGCGCCCGGGAAGTTCTCCACTCGCGACTTTTCGCCGCTTCGGTGCGAGAGGCGCGTGGTCGTTCCCCAGGACCGTCCCCCCCCACCCCCCACCGGGGCATGGCCACGCGCTGGCAATCGCGAGCCGGGGCAAGGAACAACCGCTCTGGTAGTTTCCCGCGTCCGACTTCGATCCAATAACCCCCGCCACCATGCCCGCAAAATCCGCTCCCGTTGCCCTGCTCGCCCTCCTGCTGCCCCTCCTTGTCGCGCCCACGCCGGCGCGCGCCGCCGCCGACGGCGCGACGATCACCGGCCAGGTCAGCAACGCCGCCACGCGCTTCTTCCTCGACGGCGCGGTCGTCCTGCTCGCCGGCACCAATCACGCCGCCACCACCGATCGCGAGGGTCGTTACCAGCTCGCCGGCGTGCCGGGTACGAGCGCCACGCTCGAGGTCAGTTTTCCCGGGCTCGACGCGCAGACCGTCACCGTGACGTTCCAGCCGGGGCGGACCGTGGTGCGCGACGTCGAGCTCACGTCCGGCATCTACAAGATGGAGACGCTGCGCATCGTCGGCGACCGCGAGGGCAGCGCGATGGCGGTGACGAAGCAGCGCGCGGCGGCCAACGTGAAGAACGTCGTCGCCACCGACGCCTTCGGCACCCAGACTGAGGACAACGTGGGCAGCTTCCTGCAGCGGCTGCCGGGCCTCTCCGCCGAGTTCTCCACCGGCAGCGTGCGCGAGGTGATGGTGCGCGGCATCGACTCCAACCTGAACACCGTGGAGCTCGACGGCGTCCAGATGGCGAACAACAACTCCTCGGGCACGAACCGCTTCTTCGACTTCCTCCAGGCCTCGATCTCGATGGTCGAGAGCATCGAGGTGACCAAGGCGCCGACGCCCGACATGCCGGCGAGCTCGATTGGCGGCAGCATCAACATGGTCACGCGCACCGCCTTCGGCCGCAGCGTGCCGCGGCAGTTCTCGTACTCGGTGGGCTTCGTGCACGCTGTGGGCCGCATCGGCGGCCGGGCGGAAAAAGGCTACGAGGAGCCGATCAAGGAGCTCACACCCTCGCTGAGTCTCACCTACACCAATCTCCTCGGCCGGAACCGCAACATCGGCCTCTCCCTCTCGCTCTCGCGCAACACCGCGTTCGGCAGCTCCGAGGACGTGCTGCTCAGCTACGAGGCGACGACCGCCCGGCCGGCGTTCATCCGGACGTTCGCGTCGCGCCCCGTCGCCGTGCAGGGGCCGCACACCCGGCAGAACGAGAGCGTGAAGCTCGAGTTCAAGCTGAGCGAGTCGACCGTCCTCACGCTCAACGCCACGCACAACCTCTACCTCGAGGTCAACGACACCCGCGCCTTCAACCTCCAGGCCGCCAACAGCCGCGGGAGCTTCGCCCCCGGCTTCAGCGAGCAGTACACCCAGGCCCTCCCGCTCCCGACCACGATCGCCAGCATGGCCGAGACGTCGTACGACAACATCTCCCACAACTTCCGCTTCTCGGCGTACGCGATTCACCGGAAGGACTCGTGGGTCGTCGACGCCCTCGGCTCGGCCTCGTTCTCCAGCGGCATCCAGAACTGGGGCGGCGACTACGACCGTTACCTGCGCTGGAAGCGCAAGCCCAAGTCGGCCCTGACCATCGGCGGGCTGAGCAACATCGGCTTCATCATCGACCGCCGGAACGACGGGGCCTGGCCCACCGTGACGCAGACCGCGGGCGCCGACGTCTACAACCTCGCGAACTACACGACGCTCTCGATTCAGGAGAACAACCGCATCGCCGACGCGCGCATCCTCGAGGCGCGGGTGAACGCGCGGAGGAATTTCGCGCTGGCGGCGCCGGCCTACGTGAAGGCCGGCCTGCAGTTTCAGCTGCAGGATCGCGACCGCGACTACGACTACTACAGCTTCGCCTTCACGGGCCCGGGCGGCCTCGGCCAGTTCCGCGACCGGCGCGGCTGGGTCGACGAGACGATCAGCGGCGTGCGGCAGGGCCCGTGGGCCGACCTGCTCTACGTCACGCAGCACCGGCGGGACAATCCCGCGCAGTGGACCCAGGATTACTATTACCACTACTCCCAGAAATTCCTGAACCGGGTGAAATTCACGGAGGAAATCGGCAGCGCGTACCTCATGGGCAACGTGCAGCTCGACCGGCTCAACATCCTCGCCGGCCTCCGGTACGAGGACACCAGCCTGCTGGCCGACGGCCCGATCCGCCGCGTGAACCCGGCCGAGCAGGCGAGGCGCAACGCCTGGGTGGGCCCCGTGACGGAGGCCGAGGCGCTGCGCCGGGCGAATGTCGAGTTCGCCAACCGCAGCAACAACCGGGGCGGATACGAGAACGTTTTTCCGGGCATCCACTTCAAGTACGCTGACCGCTCCGGACTGGTCGCGCGCGCCAGCTACTCCACGAGCATCGGCCGCGCGCCGATTGCCTCCCTCATCCCGACGGTGAACGTCAGCGACTCCGCCCAGACCATCAGCCTCGCGAACACCGCCCTCAAGCCGCAGTTCTCCGACAACTTCGATCTCAACCTCGAATACTACTTCGAGCCCGTCGGCCTGTTCTCGGTCAGCGGGTTTCTCAAGGAGGTCAGCGGCTTCATCTACACCGACAGCAGCCAGTTCGTGCCCGTCGGCCCGAACAACGGCTTCGACGGCCTCTACGAAAACTACCGCATCTCGACCACCGCCAACGGCGGCAGCGCGCGCTACCGCGGCGTCGAGTTCAGCTACCAGCAGCAGTTCACCTTCCTGCCGGGCTTCCTGCGCGGGCTCGGCGTGAACGCCAACTTCACCCGCCTCTCGACCAAGGGCGACTACGGCGGCACCGTCGCCACCACGCAGGTCGCCGGCTTCCGGCCCAAGACCGCGAACTTCGCCCTGAGCTACCAGTTGAACCGGTTCCGCTTCAGCGCCCAGGCCAACTGGGTCGACACCTACCTGATCTCGGTCTCGACCAACGCGGCGTCGATCAGCTACGAGTCGCCCCGTACGTTCGTGTCGGCGAAGTTCAGCTACCGGGTCACGCCGCGCACCATCGTCTACCTCAACCTGGACAACATCACGAAGGAACCCGTGAACAACCGCTACACCGGCTACCCGGACCGCACGTCGATCACCCGGCAGCTGTACCCGTCCGTCGGCTTCGGCGTGCAGGGGCGCTTCTGATGCAAGTCGCGCTCAAGTTGAACCACTGAAAGGAAACTGACTGAAAGGAAACTGGATTTTCAAGGGGATCGGATCCGGGAGGGGTTTAACTGAAAGGAAACTAGCTGCTAGGAAACTGGATCTTCAGGGGGATCGGATCCGGGAGGGGTTTAACTGAAAGGAAACTAGCTGCTAGGAAACTGGATCTTCAGGGGGATCGGATCCGGGAGGGGTTTAGCTGCTAGGAAACTGGATCTTCAGGGGGATCGGATCCGGGAGGGGTTTATCAGCGGACCGGCCCGTTGCTCCAGCGCGGGACCAACGATTCGACGTAGCGTTTCTCGTGGGCGAGCAGGTCGGCGGCGGTGCGCGCCGGCGCGAAGGGATCGGTGATCTCCACGCGCACGCTCTCGACGAGGAAACCGGCCGGATCGACCACAGCGGCGGTGGAGACGAAGCGGACGTAGCTGACGCCGTTGAGCGTGGGGTGGGCGAGCGGCAGACTCCCGGCAGGGCGGTCGTCGACCTGGAGCGTGACCTGTTGGGTGGAGAGGTCCCAGGCCAGGGTGACGGTGTGCCAGGTGTCCGGCGCCAATGTGGCCGACCCGAGCCGGCCTTGGTTGTCGATGGAGGCGCGGAAGACGGCGAACTCCTGGCCGAGCGGGTTCGACGGATCGAAGAAGCGGTCGTTTAGACACAGCATCGCACCCTGGTGGCCGCGCTGGAGTCGAAGACGCGCAGTGAGGGCGCCCTTCCAGCCGTTGGGGAAATTCCACTGGGCGACGTCGGCCCGATCGTCGTTCGCCTTGCGCACGTGCAGGCACTTCGCCGCGGAGTGGTCCGGGTGGGGCGCCAGTGTCGCGCCGGCGGTGCGGCCGCGCCACCAGCCGCGGGCGGGACCGAAGTGCTGGTACACGCTCCATTGCTCCAGGCCGTCGGAGAAGTCGGTTTGCGCCGTGGTCGCGACGATCCAGGCCGGGTCCAGCAGGATCGGGTTGCGGCCGCCCGGGCCCTGGCCGGCGATGACGACGAGGCGGTCGTCGTTGGTGTAGGCAGCCAGCGGATACGCCGTGCCGCGGTCGCCGGTCTTCTCGGGATTGTCGTTGCGGCGGTGGTCGAGATAGATCTCCCGAAAGCCCCGCCAGGTGCGGCCCTCGTCGGCGGACACGGCGATGTGCAGGGCGTCGCGGCCGCCGTAGACCCCCTGACCCTCGTGGCGCAGCGGCATCTCGCAGTTGTTCCAGGTGGCGACGAGCCAGCCGTTGGGGTGGCGGAGGAGGTTGGCCGGACCGGTCGAGGTGTGGAAACGGCTGGCGGTGGCGGGCGTCCACGTGGTGCCGAGGTCGGACGAGTGAGTCTCGTAAAGAAAACCCGCCTGGGTGCGGAGCAGCATCCAGAGGCGGCCGTCGCGGAGCTGTTCGAGGGCCGGTTCGCAGGCGCCTTCGTTGCTGCCGTTGAAGCCGGCATAGCAGGGCGCGACGAGCGGGGAGGCGCTCTGTTGCCAGGTTTGCCCGGCGTCGTCGGAATACAGCACCACGGTGATGTGCCGGCCGGTGGGCGGGGCGGCCTTGGCGTGCGGTTGCATGCTGCCGAACGGCACGACTAGGCGGCCCCCAGGGAGTTGCTGGTACTCCATTTGCGAGCCGTTGTACCCGCGCCAGATGCGGCGGGGCGGCTCCGCGGTGCGGGCATCGGCGCGGTTGAGCCAGACGTCGAGATAACGCGTGAGCCCGACCTGCTGCGCGGCCTCCTTGTCCAGGGCCTCGCTCCGGATGAAAACGCCCAGGACCTGCCGGGTGCGCGTCAGGATTACTTGCGTATTCGAAAGTACCTTACTATCCAGGATCGTCTGGCTTTGGGCAACGGCCCGCGGAAGCGACGGCCGGAGCAGATGCACCTGCCCTGCCCGGTCCGGGAGCGCGACCGGCGCGGCGGCGGGCTTTTCGCGCGAGTAGAACGCGAAGCTGCCGTCGGGCTGGCGCAGGAGCGACACCGGCGAGCGGGCATTCTGCTGCAGCAGCCGCGGAGGTTCGGGCGGAGTGACGAAGTCGTTTTCGCGGAGCGCAACTTTGACGGTGCTGCGCATGGTGGTGATCCAGAGTTCGCCGGGGCGCCGTTCGAGCAGGTAAGGGTAGGAGGTGTCGCGCTTCGGCGCGCGCACGATGACCGCCGGCCGGGTCCAGGTGCGGCCGTCGTCGGCGGAGAGGGCGAATGACAGCTCGGCGCGCTGGTTGATGGCTGGGACGGCGGACCATTGGTTGTCGCCTCCGCGCCGCGGGTGATCAGCCTCGCCCTCGCGGTAGAGGCGGTTCCAGACCAACGCGAGCCGGCCGCTGGCTAGGCGCTGAATCATGGGCGGGGCGGTGCTGGCGCCGATGGCCGTGGGGACGAGCTGCTGCCAGTGCAGGCCGTCGTCCGAGTGGGCCTGATACAGCACATCGAGGGTGGTGCGGATGAGCATCCAGAGCCGGCCGTCGTGCCGCTGAACGATGGCGGGTTCGAGCGCGCCGTCGTGGTGACCGTGGCCGCCGAGGTCGAGGAGGTTGCTCGCCCGCCAGGTGCGGCCCTCGTCGTCGGAACGGTAGATGAGGCAGCCGTGCCGGCCGGGGTTCCGCAGGATCTTCATCGTGGTGAAGACCACCCCGCCGTCGACAGTCTGGATGATGTTCCGAATCGCGCCGCTCCAGTCGTCGTGGAGCTTCTGCGGCGCCTCCCAGGTGCGACCCTGGTCGGTGCTGCGCATCACGTAGGTGGGCAGGCGGACGTCGGGCCCGGGCTCGGCGCGGGCGGTGTCCCAGAGCCAGCTGCGCTCACGGTCGTTGAGGAAGGCGAGGATGAGGGTGTCGTTCTTCGTGCGGATGAGGGCGCGTTCCAGGCGGACGAGAAACTTGTCGGGCGCGGCAAACAGCGGGGAGCGCTGCCAGGTGCGGCCGTCGTCGCGGCTGGTGAGAAACTCGGTGCCGTCGACCGTGGCGAGCGCGCCGTCGGCCAGAATGACGAACGGCCCGGCGGGCAGCGACTCGCTCCAGGTGACGCGGGGATCGAGGAATACGTCGGCCGGCGGGGAGGCGGGGGTGGCGGCCGGCAGGGAGGTCAGGGCTGCGCACAACGCGAGAGCGCACGCGCGAAGGCGCGTGAGGGACCCAGCCTTCGCGCGCGGCTCCGGCGGGCGCCGCAACGCGCTGCCGTGGATCAAACGACTACCGCCCGTGGCAGGCATAAAATCGCCGGCGGCTGGAGGCGGGGGCAGACCGCGCATCGGGGCTCAGTCCTCCCCAAGGCCAGTCTTCAGGGTGCGGGCAAACTCGGGCAGCAGCCTCATGACGGCGCCGAAGTCGCTGCCGTGGGCGATGAGTTGGGCGCCCTGCTGTTTGAGCAAGGCGATGTCCTCGGCGGTGCCGGAGGGGCGGCCCCAGGCGTTTCCGTGGCGCGCGGCGGCGGCGGCGAACGTGGCCTGGGCTGCGACCATCTTCGGATTGGTCCAGTCGAGCGGGCAGCCGAGGCGCAGCGACAGATCGCCCGGGCCGATGAAGAGCCCGTCGAGGCCGGGGACGGCGGCGATGGCGTCTATGTTCTCCAACGCCTCGGGGGTTTCGATCTGCACGATCAGAAAAGTCTCGGCGTTGGCGGCGGCGGGATACGCGAGGGTGCCGTTGAGGTAGAAGTCATTGTCGAGGCCGGCGCCATCGAGGCCGCGCTGGCCGAGCGGGAAGAACTTCACGGCCTGGGCCAGGGCGTGCGCCTCCGCGGCGGTGTTGACCAGGGGGATCATCAGGCCGGTCGCGCCGTCTTCAAGAAGATGATACAGATCGGTGGCGTTCCGGCTGCCGGTGCGGACGATGCAGTCGATGTTGGCCAGGTGGTGGTGGGCGATCAGGCGCTGGAGTTCGCGGCGCTCCCACGTGCTGTGCTCCGCGTCGAGCCAGATGGCGTCGTAGCCAGCCTTGGCGGCGTGGGCGGGCAGCATGGTGGTCGGGTAATAAAGACACGCGATGCGCGCGGCTTTGCCCTGGCGGATACGGGAGCGGATGAGGGAGGAACGCATGAGGAAGGGGGCGGTGGTGTGATTGAGGGAGTGGTGGACGTGGGAGCCGTTCGGCTAGGGGAGGGGCGGCCTCGCCAAACTCCTCGGCTCGCCGCGGGGCGGCGAGCGGAAACACGCCGACCGGGCAGGAGGAATTGAGCCCGTGAAGCCACGGCGGCACAATCCGGGAAACGGAGGGCCGGGTGGCTGCGTGCGCCCGCGGGTGAGCGGTGAAGCTTGCGGCCGGAGATTCGAATGCCCTTCGACAGATCTTCCTGCGGCGTCGTGAGGGTTGCGTTTGTGTCCGGCTTCGACGTTGATGGCTCGTCGGTACTGCTGGTGGACCCCTCCATTCTTCCCGATGATCAAACGACTGCTCGCCGTGTTGCTGCTGGGCTGTTGGGCCCGGGCGGATGTGGTGCTGCAGGAGCGGGTGGCGCAGTTACCGTTCATGCATCCGGGGCCGTTTGTGCTCACCGGAGATGGGGCGATCTGGGGCATGGACGTGCGCGGGGCGTTGCGCTCGACCGACCAAGGGCGGACCTGGAAGGCGAAGGAGATCTTCGACGCGGAGCGGTTTCAGCCCAGTGGCGAACGGGCGCTGCTGCGCACGAAGGAAGGCGTGATCCTCTATGCGTTCCTGAACCGGAAGGAGCTCGTCTTCAAATGGGACGACAAACAAGGCGGGCCCCTCGAAGGGTGCCGCGTGCCAGTATACCTTTCGCGCAGCGCGGATGACGGCGTGAGTTGGGCGCCGCCGGTGCTGTTGCAGGACGGCTGGTGCGGCGCGGTGCGGCAGATGATCCACCTGCGCAGCGGCCGCGTGCTGCTGATCTGCCAGCGGGCGAGGGCCAATCCGGGCCGGCATGTGACGATCAACTACTACTCGGACGACCTGGGCCAGACCTGGCGCGCCAGCGAGGAGATCGACCTCGGCGAGGCGGGCAATTACCGCGACCCGGTCACCGGCCTCGACGCGACGACCCACGGCGGTGCGATCGAAGGCACGGTGCTCGAGCGGCGCGATGGTTCCTTGAAGCTGCTGCTGCGGGTGCCGCACGGGTGCTTCTACGAATCGACCTCGCGCGATGGCGCGAAGTGGACTCCGCCCGCGCCCTCCACGCTTGAGGCAAGCGATTCGCCGGGGATGATGCTGCGGCTCGCTAGCGGCCGGGTGGCGCTGGTGTGGAATCGGTTTCGCGATCCGGTGAAACGCACGGGTCGGCGCGAGCACCTGTCGATCGCGTTTTCGGAAAACGACGGCCTCACCTGGACGACGCCGCAGGTGATCGCGAGTCACCTTACCCCGCGGGGCAAGAAGGAAGCGGGGTACTGGGTGTCGTACCCGTATATCTTCGAAGTGGCGCCGGGGCGGCTCTGGATTTCGACGATGCAGGGGCGCTGCAGCGGGGTGCTCGATGAACGCGATTTTCTGGGGCCGGTGGCGAATCCTCTCGACGGCCAGGTGGTGCGCATCCTCGCGCTCGGCGACTCGATTACGAAAGGGGCGCGTCCGGGCGTGAATCCGACGGAGGTGTTCAGCGCGCGGCTGCAGGCGGCCCTACGGGCGGAGGGCCTGCCGGCGCGGGTGCACAATGTCGGCATCGGCGGCGAGCGCACCGATCAGGCGCTGGCGCGGTTGGAGCGCGAGGTGATTGCGCAGCGACCGCACATCGTGACGATCATGTACGGCTCGAACGACAGTTTCGTGGACCCAGGGAAGGCCGAGTCGCGCTTGAGCGAGGCGAAGTATCGCGCGAATCTTGCGGAAATCGTGCGCCGCGTGCAGGCGACCGGCGCGCTCGCGGTGGTCATGGCCCCGCCCCGGTTTGCGGAGGAGTTTCGCAGGAACGGGCTCGGCGAGGACGCCAATGTCCGGCTGGCTCCCTACACGGAGCTCGCCCGGCAGGTGGCGCGCGAGGCCGACGCGACGCTGGTCGATCATTTTGCCGGTTGGTCCGCCGCGCAGGCGGGTGGCCGGAAGCTGCAGGCTTGGACGACCGATGGCTGTCATCCCAACGCCGAAGGGCATGCGGATTTGGCAGCGCGTATGCTTCCCCTCCTGAGCTCGCTCGTCCGTGAGTTCCCGTCGTGACCATGAACACCATACCTCCTGCGCCTAAAGCCCACCCCGCCCCAGCACCCGACGGCCGACGCCAGGCACGGAGGATCCTATCACTTTCTCGCGCGCTCCTCGCGGCCGTCCTGCTGGCAGCCGGATCGAACGCGTCCGGGGCACAGACCCCGGGGACGACCGCGATGATCGAGGGGCGAGTTCTCAACGCCTCGACCGGCATCTATCTCAACCGCGCCCGGGTGAGCGTCGAAGGCTCGCAACTCGAGGCGTTCACCAACGAAAACGGCGAGTATCGTCTCGCGGGGGTGCCGGCGGGCGAAGTGAGACTGCGCGTCAGTCACGCCGGGCTCGAGGCGCAGTCGGCCGTCGTGCGGGTCGCGCCGGGCGAGACGGCCCGGCGGGAGTTCGAGCTTTCCCTGCCGCGGGATCAAACCACCGCGGGCAAGTCGGAGATCCTGAAACTCGAGCAGTTCGTGGTGGAGTCGACGACACTCAGCGCTCAGGCGGCGGCGATCAACGAGCAGAAGTATTCGCCCAACATCAAGAACGTCGTCGTGCTCGACGAGATCGGCGACCTCGGTGACGGCAACATCGGCGAGTACCTGAAATACACGCCGGGCATCTCGATCGTCGGCGCGCCGCAGACCGCGGGCTCGGCGTCGATCCGCGGCATGCCCTCCGGCGGCATCATCTTCATGATCGACGGGGCCGAGGTCTCTTCGCCGTCGGCGGATCGCGGCTTCGACCTCGCGGCGAGTTCGTCGGGCAGTGTCGATCGCATCGAAATCACCAAGGTGCCGACCCCGGACCGCCCGGCCAACGCCGTCGGCGGCACGGTGAACATCGTCGGCAAGAGCGGCTTCGCCAACCCCCGCCGCGTGCTCCGCCTCAACACCTACGCGGCGTACAATTCCGACAATCGCCTGCAGCCGCCCAGCCTGGGCGATCGCGTCGGCAGCGACCGCTACTCGAGCGAGCGCAAGATCCAGCCGGGCTTCGACCTGAACTACTCGCACCCGGTGAACAAGTCCCTGGCGTTCACTCTCAACCTCAGCAGCATGCTGCGTGTCTACGACATGGACTACGACAACCCCCTGTGGGACATGGTCCGTGGCGTGCTCACCACGTCGACCGTGCAGAATGTGCTGCAGACGACGGAGCGCCAGCTGGCCTCGACGACAGTCGACTGGCGGATTAACAAGGACAACGCCCTGCGCCTGAATGTGGAGCACGTGCAGATCAACACTCCGACGCGGCAGAACGTCTTCGCGGCGGTGTTCGGCGCCGGCTCGACCGGAGATGCCTTCTTCACCCAGGGCGCCGCGGCCGGCAACGATCTCGTGCGGCAGACGATGACCTATGGCGATCGCACTCGCGGGACTTCCGCGGCGGTGCTGCGCTACCAGCACGAGGGGCGCGTCTACCGGCTCGACGCCAGCGTCAATTTCTCGCGCAGCTGGGACGAACGGAAGGATCTCGAACACGGGTTTTTCCGCACCATCGGGACGACCTCGCTCGGGCAGCTGGTCATCCGCGCGGAGGATTTGCCGGGTGTGTACTCGCGCCGCGCGCCGAAACTCACCGTCGCCAACCGCGCCGGCCAGCCGGTCGATCCCTACGACAATGCGCAGCTGGCCCTCGGCAACCCCACCAGCCAGCCCGAGGAGTTGCGCAACGATTTGAAGAGCGCGTCGGCCAACGTGGCGCGGACGTTTTTCGTGCCGGCTCCGCTCACGCTCAAGACGGGGTTCACCCTCAACCGGCAGCGCCGGGACCGCGTTTCGCAACTGCGCACGTGGACATTTGCGCCCCCGGCCGGGATCAGCCGGCTCGCCGGCGGCCACGACCTCACCAACGAGAGCCTGTCGCGGCAGGAGTTTTTCAACGAGACGCTTCGGGTGAAGTGGGTCAGCCCGGCGAAATACTACGAGCTCTTCAAGGCCCGCCCGGACTGGTTCACCCTCAACGAGGCCGGCGCGTACTCCTCGGGGGTGACCAACTCGCGATTTTTCCAGGAGACCATCACGGCGGCCTATGTGCGCGGCGACCTGAAGCTCCTGGACAACCGCCTCTGGTTTGTCGGCGGCGTGCGCTTCGAGCGGACCGACGATACCGGGGCCGGTCCGCTCGACAACGTGCGGGCCACCTACCAGCAGGATGCGAGCGGCAACCTCATCCGCGACGCCGCCGGCCGGCCGCAGCCGGTGGCGGGCACGGCGATGGAGTTGGCGCGCCTGCGTTACACCGAGCGCGGGGCGACCGCGAGGCGCGCCTACTCCGACTATTACCCGAGCATCAACAGCACGTACTATGTCACGGAGAACCTGGTCGCTCGCGCGGCCTACGCGAAGACGCTGGGCCGGCCGTTGCTCTCGGAGGTGGTCCCGGGCATCACCGTCTCTGACCCGGCCTCCTCGGTGCGCACCGCCACCATCGTCAACTCGGGCCTCGCCCCGTGGTCGGCGGACAACTTCGACCTCTCGTTCGAGGCTTACGGCATCAAGGGCGCGGTGGTTTCCCTCGGGCTCTTCAAAAAGGACATCAAGAACTTCTTCGTGCAGGTGCGCGGGCCGGCGACCCTCGAGCAGCTGGAGAGTTTTGGGCTGAACGACGACTACCTCGACTACGAGATCATCACCAAAACGAACGGCGGCCAGGCGTCGGTCGAAGGCTACGAGGTGAGCTGGCGGCAGTCGCTGTACTTCCTGCCGGCGTGGGCCAAGGGGTTCTCGACCTTCGCCAACGCGACGATCTCCCGCGTGGAGGGGCCCAACGCGCCCGACTTCACGCCGTTTGCGCGCAAGAACATCAACTGGGGCCTGAGCTACAACCGACGCGCCTTCTCGTTCAAATTCAACGTGGCCTACGCTTATAAGGTGAACGGCGCGCTCAACGCGGCCAGCGCCACCATCCCCGCCGGCACGCGTTCCTATGTGGCACCCCAGATCACGCAGGACTGGTCGTTCGAGTACCGGATTTCCAAATACTTCACCGCCTACGGCGGCGCGCGCAATTGGAACGGCGCCAACAAACGCACCGAGCGCTTCGGCCCCGGCGCCCAACCGTGGACGCGACCGCAGGTGTTCCAGAACTTCGGCACGCTGGTCACGATCGGTGTCCGCACGCAGCTTTAGGCCAACACACTGCACTACTAATGACCGGTCCGATTTGTTGTCGTAGCGAAACCCACCTTCGGCGGGCGACCGCTTGCCCGCCGGAGGCGGGTTTGGTCGATGCTCGTTCGCGAAAGCCCGACGGCTTCCGCTACGGTGTACTTATGTCGATCTGCTTCGCGCTCTCTCGTGACGATTTTCTCGTAGGCCAGCGCGCTCGCGCGCGCCAGGTGCGTTTTGGACCGGAGGTGGGCGCGCGCGAGCGCGCTGACCCACGGAGTGCACTTCGGTTGACCCGAAACCACTCGCTTACGCTCGGGTCGACGGGAAGCGAGAGCCTTCGGCCCGACCGGAAGGGCGGCTTGGGCGTGTGGATCGGCTTGTACCTTTGCCTGGTGAGCGCCTCGGCCGCCGAACGGCCGTTCACCAATCCGTTCGGCCTGCAACTGCGCCCGCCGCCCGCGACGGTGGCGGAAGTGCGGGCTCCCGCGATCCTGCATGAGGCGCCGACCAACGAAACCAGCCTCGTCCGGCGGGCCGACGGCACGATCGAGCTGTACGCGATCGCCAAACCCGCCAGCGACGCCGTGGCGGTGATGCGGTCGCGCGACGGCGGGTTGACCTGGAGTGCGGCGGAGACCGCGTTTCCGCTGCCGGGCAAGGCCTACTACGCGATCCAGGTGCTGGAGGCGGCCGATGGCGCGCTGCACGCCGTGGTGCACATTCTGGGCGAGGGCCCGGGCGGATATCGCGGGAGACTCTACGAGGTGTATCATGCGTGGAAGGACGCGGGCGCGGTGGCGTGGACGCCACCGAGAAAAGTCGTGCCGGGGTACGTGGGGTCGATTCGTGGTTTCACGGCGTTGCGCAGCGGCCGGATCGTGCTGGCTGTGGCCCGGGCAGTGACGGAGCGCGAGCAGGCGCCGGCGGCGGGGCCAGATCGCGGCTGGAACGACACGTATGTGTATTTCACCGACGACGCGGGCGCGACCTGGACGCAGTCGCCGGATGTGCTCTCCCTCGAATTGGCTGGCAAGAACGTCACACGCTACGGGGCGATCGAACCGGTGCTGCTCGAGCGGCGCGACCACGTTTGGATGCTCGTGCGCGATCGCGGCGGGCGGCTGTGGGAGTCGCGCTCGCCCGATGGCGCGCGGTGGGCGGGGTTGACGCGGACCGAGTTGGTGTCGTCCGACTCACCGGCCGGCCTGCTCCGGCTGCGAGATGGCCGCATCGTGCTGTTTGTGAACGCCTGCCAGAATTGGTCCAATCCGCGCAGCTACGCGATGGGCGGCCGGGAGGTGCTGCAGGCCGCGATCAGCCGCGACGAAGGTGCGACGTGGCGGGGCTT
Organism: Verrucomicrobiota bacterium; assembly: GCA_016871755.1. Lineage (GTDB taxonomy): Bacteria > Verrucomicrobiota > Verrucomicrobiia > Opitutales > Opitutaceae > UBA6669. Next base: position 13,784 of record VHCJ01000039.1, read on the forward strand.
TCGCGAGGTGCTGCATGAAACCCTCGGCACCGGCAGAGGCGATCGCGGGACGGCGTACCCTTCCGCGGTGGAGAACGCCGCCGGCAAGATCGTCTTCGCGAGCGGCCAGGGCGAGGGCAAGCGAGCGATCGTGATGTTCGATCCGGCGTGGCTCGAAGAGCAGGAGGTGCGGGACGATCTGAGCTGCGGGCCGGTGGGCTGGACGCAGTATGGCAGCGACGGCTTGCGCGTGGAGCCGCGCGAGGGTGGAGGCCGGGCGCTGGTGATCCCTGTCACCGCGGAGGCGGGCGGAGGTGCGTTGTGGAGTTTTCCGAGCGCGGTGTCGGGAGAGATCGTGCTGCAGGTGCAGGCGCCCGCGGGCGGGTCGGCCGTGCGGTTGGTGCTCACCGATCACTTCAACCGGATCGACGACGGGAAGGCGGCGGCGAATGCGGTGTTCGCAGTCGACTTGGGGGGAAGCCTGGCGTCGCGCCCTGCCGGTTGGGTTAAAGTGCAGGTGGCGTGGCGGGACACAACGCAGGGCGGCGTCGCGACGGTCTCAATCGACGGAGTGGCGGTCGGCACCACGCCGGCGCAGCGGGCAGCGCCGTGGGGCGTGAACTACCTGCGGCTCGAAGTGGCTCGGGGCGCAAGCGGGGAGGCCCTGCGCGTCGCGGACGTGGAAGCCCGCCGCAACGAATGAAACCGCGGAAGCGGAAGGTACTTCCTTGGGCCGGTGCCAGCTCTGAGCAGGGTCCATTCAATAGAAGTGCGTGTCTCCTGTGAAAACGATCCCGCTGAAAGGTGGAGCGCGGCTGCTAGGAAACTACAGCAAGCTCGTCCGCGCGAAACTGCTGCCGTATTTCCGCGACCTCCGCGACAACCTCGCGCGCCTCGAGGATACCGTCGCCGGCTACCACGAGCGCCTGCTGATGGCGTTCGACATCTACCTCAACAAGGCGGCGTTCGAAGCCAACGAGGGGATCAAGTTCCTCACCGCCCTGACCGCCATCACGATTCCCGTCGTCGTCATCGGCACCTGGTACGGCATGAACTTCGAGCACATGCCCGAACTCGCCCGCGGCTACCCGTTCGCCGTCGGCCTGACCGCCGTATCCACTTTGCTGATGTTCCTAAAGAAATGGTTCTGAGGAAGGTGGCGGGAGCATCCTGCTCTCGCCGGAACCGGTCCGTGTTTCCAATTCAAGCGAGCAGGACGCTCGCGCCACTCTGGCAGATCAGAATCCTGCATCCTTCGACACCGTGTTTCGAACTCCTCTGATCTTAGTGTGGTTCGTGTGGTTCGTGGGCCCTCTCGGACTGGCGGGCGAGGCACCGCGACCGAAGCTCGTCCTGCTCATCGCCGGGCAGTCGTACGCGACCGAGCGCACCCTGCCCGCCTTCGCCGCCCGTTTCCTCGCGCCGCAGTTCGAGGTCGCCGTCGCCGACGGCGCGATGACGAATCCCGAACACCGGTTCTCGCCTTTCGCCCCCGTGGCCGACGCCAGCGTGCTGCTCGTGAGCGTGTGGCGCCGCGCCCCGCCGCAGGAACAACTGGACGCCATCCGGCGCCACGTCGCCGCCGGCAAACCCGTCGTCGGCATCGCCACGGCGAGCCACGCCTGGACCCTGCGCAAAGGCGCGGCGCCGGCACCAGGCAGCGCCACCTGGCCCGAATGGGATGCCACCGTCATCGGCGGCA
>VHCJ01000040.1 GCA_016871755.1 Verrucomicrobiota bacterium
AGTCACCCTCCCCTTAAACCCCTCCCGGATCCGATCCCCTTGAAAATCCAGTTTCCTTTCAGTTAAACCCCTCCCGGATCCGATCCCCTTGAAAATCCAGTTTCCTTTCAGTAACCGCGGGATTTGCCTCGTGAAACACCCTTTCAACTGCGGAATTTAGGATTATGCGACCCCGCACTGGGTGGAACGCCGGGGCCAGCTGTATTTCAACGTGGTCACGTACAAGCGCGTGTCGGGCCGGACGCCGGACATCGTGCGCTTCGAGTACCATTGGGACGAAGTGAAGTGACTCCGGCCTCAACCGTCCGCTCCCGCCTCCCGCCCCCACCGTATCGACCGACTCACCGATGAACTCCATGCGCCCCCGCCTCCCTCTCCTCCACGGCTGCCTCGCGGCCGTCACCGTTGTCCTCCTGCTCTGCAGCCCGGCGTTCGCCCAGTCTGGCGCGCGCGGCGTGATCACCGGGCGGGTGTCCAACGCCACCAGCGGCACGTTCCTGCAGAACGCACGCGTTACCGTGCCGGGCGCGAACAAGGAAGTCTTCACGGACGAGAGCGGCACCTACCGCATCGACAGTGTCGCCGCGGGCGAGGTCGCGCTCGAGGTGTTCTTCACCGGCCTCGACCGCAAGCGCGCGCGCGTGACGGTGGCGGCGGGGCAGACCGTCGTGCAGGACTTCGACCTCGCGCGCGATGCCGCGGCAAAGGACGTCGTCGAGCTCGGTTCCTTCGTCGTCGCCGGCAGCCGCGAGTTCAACGCCCAGTCGATCGCGATGAACGAGCAGCGTTTCGCCGCCGACATGCGCAACGTTGTCTCGGCCGACGAGTATGGCGACATCGGCGAGGGCAACATGGGCGAGTTCCTCAAGCACGTGCCCGGCGTCGACGTCGAATACGCGGGCGGCGTCGTGGCCCGCACGGCGTCCGTCCGCGGCTTCCCGCCCGAGTCGACCATCGTGACGACCGACGGCGGCGATGTCGCCAATGTCGGCTACTCCGCACTCAGCCGCGCCGCCAATCTCGATCTCCTGACGATGAACAACGTCGCCCGCGTGGAGATCTTCAAGTCGCCCACGCCCGACAAGCCGGCGAACATGCTCGGCGGCGCCATCAACGTCGTGACGAAGACCGCCTTCGAGCAGCGCGCGCCGAAGCTCAGCTACCGCGCCTTCACCACGCTGAACAGCAAGCACGCCGGCGACAGCGTCCGCCCGGGCCCCGGCGCCGAGGGCGAGATGAGCCCGCTCCAGCCCGGCTTCGACCTGACCTACGTGGCGCCGCTCTCGCGCACGTTCGGGATCACTGCCGCCGCGACCTATTTCGCCCGGCACAACGAGAGCGATCTCTACACGGGTACATGGAATCTGAATACGCCGGTTCCTTTCCTCACCGGCTCCGTGCGCAACACCTCGCCCCAGCTCCGCAGCGGCGGATCGATCGGCGGCGGCTTCGACTGGAAGGTCGCCGAACGCAGCGTGCTCGGCGGCGCCTTCAGCTACACCGAGAAGTACGCCGCGGCCGACGGCCGCGTGCTGACGACGGCGCTCGGCACCGGCGCCAGCGGCGACGCGACCTTCTCCCAGTCGCAGGGCGCGCGCGCGACCGCGACGATGACCAACTCCGGCGCCGACCGCTACGACCGCAGCACCCACGGCAGCCTGAAGTTCCGGCATACCGGCCCGCTCTGGCGGATCAACAGCAACGCCTTCTATTCGTACTCCACGAGCAAGGGCCGCGCGATCGACAAGGGAAAGTTCTCCGGTCTCACCGCCACGATCTCCAACCTGGACATGCGGCTCGAGGGGGTCGGCACCGGCCAGTCGCCCTTCAACACCACCATCTTCGCGCGCAACGCCGCCGGCGCGCCCGTCGATGTGTATGACTCCCGCAACTACACGCTGACCAGCGTCACAAGCACGCAGCGCAGTGCCACGGGCATGAAGGCCGGCCTCAACGTCGACGTCGAGCGCAGCCTGGAACTCGGCGTGCCCGTGCAGTTCATGAGCGGCTATGCGCTCCGCCGCAGCGACTACGACCAGCGCTCGCCGAATCGCACGTGGACCTTCGTCGGTCCGGATGGCATCGTCGCCAACGCCGACAACCGCGTCGGCTTGTACGACATCCAGAACCGGAGCTATTCGAAGATCGAACAGCACTTCGGCACGCCGAAGACGCAGTGGATCGATCCCTACCAGCTCTGGAACCTCTACACGACCAACCAGGGCTGGTTCCGGGAGGATCCGGTGGGCGACTACACGACGTCGGTCACTCAGCGCCGCGAGCTGCGGGAAACCATCCACGCCGGCTATGTGCGCGCCGACGTCCGGCTGTTCGACAATCGCCTGCTCGCCGTCGGCGGCGTGCGCTACGAGCAGACCCTGACCGAGGGCTCCGGCCCGAAGAACGACATCCGCGCCACCTTGCGGCAGGACGCGAACGGCAACCTCATCCGTGACGCGAACGGCCGTCCGATTCCCGTATCGACCGATCCCTACCAGACCGCCCTGCTGCGCTATACGATGCTCGGCGCGCGGGCGGAGGGCGACTACGACGGCTACTATCCCAGCCTGAACCTGCGCTATACGCTCACCGACACGCTCACCGCCCGCGCGGCGTACGCGCGTTCGATCGGCCGGCCGGGACTCGGCAGTATCCTGCCTGGCACTACGATCACCGATCCCGACGTGGCCAATCCCACGATCACGGTGAACAACCCGGAGCTGAAGCCGTGGACGGCCGACTCCTACGAGGTCTCGCTGGAATGGTACGTCGGCCGCAACGGTTTCCTCACCGCAAGCGCCTACCGGAAGTCGATCAGCGACTTCTTCGCCTCGAGCCGGCAGGACGCGACAGAGGCCCTCCTCGCCGACTATTTTCTCCCCATCGACTACCTGAACTACGACATCGTCACGCAGACGAACATCCCCAGCAGCGTGCGGATTGACGGGCTCGAGCTTGGCTTCCGCCAGGCGCTCACATTCCTGCCGGACTGGGCACGCGGCCTGCAGCTCAATGGCAGCCTGACCTTGAAGAAGATGAAGGGTCCAAGCGCCGCGACGCTGCAGAGCTTCGGCGGCAATACCGCCAACTGGGGCCTGTCGTACAACCGCTCGCGTTTCTCGCTCCGGTTCAACTGGAGCTGGCGCGGGGAGTTCCGGACCGGCTCGTTCGACGCGAATGGCAACGCCGATTACCGGGCCGAGGAGCTGCTGCTCGACATGAACGCCGAGTTCCGCGTCACGAAGCGCTTCTCCGCCTACTTCAGCGCCCGCAATCTGACCAACGAGCCCTACCAGCTCGACCGCCATGGTCCCAACACCCCCGACTACGCGCGCATCCGGTCCTTCCAGAACACCGGCGTCTTCATGACCTTTGGGGTCAAGGGCGAGTTCTGAGCAGGGCTCATGCAGTTGAAAGTTGAAAGACGAGTGTTGAAAGACGTGCCGCCGCGGGTGCGGGCTGGAATCGCTTCCTGCCGGCAGCCCGCACCGAAAGGTGCATTCGCCTTTCCGTCTGCCAACGGGTTGTTCCTCCCGTCTGGTTCGGGTCTTTCAGCTTTAGGGGTATTTACGTGACGCCACCAACCACAACCTGTAGTGTTTTCAGTCATGGCGGAGGATTTTCCTCGGACCGTGATGGAGCTGGAGCGCCGATTCAGCGACGAATCGGCGTGCCGGGCGTATTTGGCCGCGTTGCGTTGGCCGGATGGATTTATCTGCCCCGGGTGCCATGGTCGCGAGAACTGGGCGGTGCGTCGCGACAAGTGGCGATGCCCGGCGTGCAACCGCGAGGTATCGGTGATGGCGGGCACGGTCTTTCAGGACAGCAAGCTGCCGTTGACGGTGTGGTTTCGCGCGATGTGGCAGGTGACCAGTCAAAAGAACGGGGTCAGCGCGTTGGGGCTGCAACGCGAACTGGGGCTGGGCAGCTACAAGACAGCTTGGACGGTATTGCACAAACTGCGCCGGGCGATGGTGCGGCCGGGCCGCGAGCGACTGCATGGCCTCGTCGAAGTGGACGAGGCCTACTGGGGTGGCGAAGAGGAAGACGTGCGCGGGCGGCAGACCTACGACAAGGCGTTGATTGCCGTGGCGACCGAAGCCGATGGCGCCGGCATCGGCCGAATCCGGCTGCGGCACATCCCGGACACGAACCGGGCGACCCTTCACGGCTTCATCGCGGAGGTGATCGAACCTGGCAGCACGGTGCAGACCGACGGTCTCCAGGCCTATCGCGAACTCCAAGGCTACGTTCACGACCGGCAGATCCAAAAGCGCCAGCCGGAGGACGCCGCCCACCTGTTGCCGCGCGCGCATCGGGTCATATCCCTGCTCAAACGCTGGCTGCTCGGGACGCATCAGGGGGCAGTCGGTGCGGAGTATCTTCAAGATTACCTCGACGAGTTCACGTTTCGCTTCAATCGCCGTGCCTCGGCCTCGCGGGGCAAACTGTTCTATCGGCTGGCGCAACAGGCCGTGCAGGTCGCACCGACGACCTACGATGCCCTCGGCAAACACAACCCGTAGTGGTTGGTGGCGTCACGTAAATACCCCTATTCAGCTTTCAACCTTCAACTTTCAACTGCGTGCCTCCGGCTGAGTGGGAGCGCGGCCGTCCCCGGCCGCAGGGTTTGACGGATATACGGTGCGGCCGGGGACGGCCGCGCTCCTAGGGAAGCCAGTTGAACTGGGCTTCGAAACCGGTATCCGAACGCCATGCCCCCTGCCGCCTCCTGCGTCATCGCCGTCGACGCGTCCCTGCCGGATTCCGCCCGCGCGCGCCTGCGTGCGCTGTCGCCCCGCGTGCAGGTGCTCGATGGCACCGCGCCGGAGACGCTGGCGCAGGCCGACGTGCTCTATTTCTGGGATCAGCCGGCCGCGCCGGCGCTCATGCCGCGGCTGCGTTGGTCCCAGTTCACGAGCGCAGGCATCGGCAAGATCGCCCACTCGGCGCTCGCCCGCTCCGGCCTGCCGCTCGCGTGCGCCAGCGGCGCCTACAGCACCACGGTCGCCGAAATGGCGCTGGCCCTGTTGCTGTCGTTGCAGCGGCGCCTGCCCCGTTGCGCCGAGCTGCAGCGCGAGCAGGTCTGGCGCGGAGACATGACCAGGCTGGTCGGCGACGCCTCGCGCGGCCGGACGATGGGCATCGTCGGCTACGGCAGCCTCGGCCGCGAGGTGGCGCGGCTCGCCCACGCCTTCGGCATGACCATCCTCGCCTGCAAGCGCCGGCCCGACGTGCGCGTCGACCCGCACTTCTGCCTCGCCGGCACGGGCGATCCCGAGGGCCGGCTGCCGGCCGCATGGTACGGGCTCGATCAGTTGACCGAGATGTTCCGGCGCTGCGACGTCGTCATGATCACGCTGCCGGGCAGCGCGCATACCGCGCAGTGCATCGGCGCCGCCCAACTCGCCGTCCTGCCGCCGCACGCGCACCTGATCAACGTCGGCCGCGGCACGGTGGTCGACGAGTCCGCCCTGCTCGAAGCCCTGCGCGCGGGCCGCCTCGCCGGCGCCGGGCTCGATGTGTTCGCCGTGGAGCCCCTGCCGCCCGGCCATCCGTTCTGGTCCGAGCCGCGCGTGCTCATGACGCCGCACATCGCCCCCGAGGCCGCCACCATGCCGCAGCTTGCTGCCGAAGTGCTGATCGAAAACGTCCGCCGCGATCTCGCCGGCGAACCGCTCCTCAATCTCGTAAACTTCGACCTCGGCTACTGACGGTGGAGCAGCGTGTCCCCACGCTGCTGCTGCCATACCCGGCGACCCCGCAAGACCCAAGCGCGCTGAGGACACCGCGCTCCACCCAACCCCGCTCCCCATGCGCACGTTCTCCGCGAAATTCCTGCCCGCCGCCCTCGGCCTCCTCTTCGCGAGTGCCACCGCCGCCGCGCCGGCCGTGGTCGACTGCACGATCCAGCTCGACGTCGTCCGCTCCGGCTACGACGGCGTCCATTGCTGGGTGCACCCGCGGGCCGGCATCGTGCCGCAGCCCGGCCGGTCCCCTGCGGTCGTCATGACGATGCAGACGCTCTGGCTGAAGGGCAGCGACGTCTTCGGCCCGCTGAACGACCTGCGCACCGACGACCTCGGCCGCACCTGGAGTCCGCTCACGGAGCACGCCGCCACGCTCGGCCAGCGACCGGAAGCGGACGGCGTCACCGTCGGCGCCTGCGATTTCTGGCCGAAGTGGCACGCCGCCTCCGGCAAACTCCTCGGGCTCGGGCACAGCGTGCGCTACCGCAACAACGCCGTCGTCCACGAGCGCCCGCGCGAAACCGTCTTCTCCGTCTACGATGCCACCGCGCGCACCTGGAGCGCCTGGCAGCCGGTCGCCATGCCGGCCGAGCCGCGCTTCTACAACGCCGGCGCTGGCAGCGCGCAGCGGGTCGATCTGCCGGACGGCACGCTGCTCGTGCCCTTTTATTTCAAGGCGAAGGGCGAGGCCGACTACCGCACCGCGGTCATGAAATGCGCGTTCGACGGCACCACCGTCACCGTGCGCGAAATCGGCGGCGAGGTGCGCCTGGCCGGCGGCCGCGGCCTCTACGAACCATCGCTCGCCCGGCTCGGCGACCGGTTCTTCCTCTGCATGCGCAATGACAAGACCGCGTACGTGTCGTCCAGCCGCGACGGGTTGAACTTCACGCCGCCGCGCGCCTGGACCTGGGACGACGGCACCGACCTCGGCAGCTACAACACCCAGCAGCACTGGGTCACGCACGGCGACGCGCTCTTCCTCGTCTACACGCGCCGCGGCGCGAACAACGACCACGTCTTCCGCCACCGCGCCCCGCTCTTCATGGCGCAGGTCGATCCCGACCGGCTCGTCGTCATGCGGGCGACCGAGCGAATCCTCGTGCCCGAGCACGGCGCGCGGCTCGGCAACTTCGGCGTGACGCAGATCAGCGAGTACGAGACGTGGGTGACCGTCGCCGAGTGGATGCAGACCAACCGCCCGATGCTCATCATCCCGCCAGACAACCCCTGGGGCGCGGCCAACCGCGTATTTGACGCCCGGATACGCTTCGACCTGCCCGCGCCGGCCGCCCGCTGAGTTGGAGGCCGTGTCCCCGGCGGGCGCCCCGCCCACCGCTACCGGTCAACGCTGCTCCGCCGCCCACGCCTGCGCCCGCGCGATGTCGCGGCGGATGAAGAAGCGGTAGCCGATGAACAGCACCGCGCTCGCGAGCAGGAAAACGCCCGCGATGCCGGCGAAGATGCCGGCGAGTCCGACCTCGCTCTTGAGGAAGCCGGCGAACAGCACCCCCATCCCGCCGGCGCCGGTGGCGATCGCGTTCATGAAGCCGACGCCGGTGGAGCGGAACTGCGGCGGCACGATCTCGCACTGCGTCGGGTTGTCGTTCGCCTGCCCGATGCCGCGCACAAAGGAGAACGCGGCGATCCCGGCGGCGATCACTGGAAAGCTCGGCGCGCCGAGGAAGAGGAGCAGGAATGGCGCGCTCGCGAGATAGAAGAGCGAGTACAGCAGCATCCGCCGGTGCGGTGCGCTAGCCGACACGCGGTCCGAGAGGTGGCCGCCGACGAAGATGCCCAGCACGACGGATATCTGCAGCATGAACGTCCCCGCGAAGCCCGCCGCCGCGAGCGTCATGTTGTAGGTCTCCTTGAAATACAGCGGCAGCCAGCCGAAGAAGATCCAGAGCCCCAGGCCGGAGAGCATCGATTCGGTGAGCAGCACGTAATACGTGGGCACGCGCGAGAGGTGCCTGATCGCCTCGAGCAGGGACGCGCGCTGCACCGCGGCCTTCGCGATCGGCGGGGAGCGCGGCACGATCGGTTTCGCCAGCAGCGCGAGCACGATGCCACCGATGCCGAGCACCCAGAAGCCCGAGCGCCAGCCATAGTGCTGGGCCATGTAGCCGGCGAAACTTCCGCCCAGCACCATGCCCGTGTTCACGCCAATCGAGATCAGGCTCAACGCCCGCGCCCGGGTCTCGGGTCCGTGATACTCCGCAATCAGCGCGATCGCCGCGGGCAGGAAAAGGCACTCCGACACGCCGAGCGCGAACCGCAGCGCGAGCAGCATCGGAAAGCCGTTCGCCAGCCCCATCAGCGCCGTCACGGCGCTCCACGCCACCAGGCTGCCGACCACGAGCCGCGTGCGCGAAAACCGGTCCGCCAGGCTGCCCGCGATCGGCGAGCCAATGGCGTAGCTCCAGAGGAACACCGAACCAAGCAGGCCCAGCGAGACATCCGAAATCCCGAGATCGCTGCGAACGGCCGGAAGCACGGCCGACATCGACGCGCGGTCCGCATAGTTCATCGCGGCGGCAGCCGCCAGGAAAAGGGCCACCCGCCAACGGGTCTGTCGGAACCACGCTTCGCTTGCCATGAACGGCGTTGCTAGGTGGCCGGACCGCCGCTGGCGAGCGCAGGCGTGCGGATTCGGAACAAAAATGGGTTCCGGTGCGGCATCACGCGGTGCGCGGGGTGACGGCACCGTCGAGGTGCTCTTGCATGAAGCTTGTGATCATCGCCTCATACGCGGGCTCGAACCGGATGCCCGGCAGCGCGCCGCCCGTCGTGGCCAGCACGCCGCGCTGGTGCAGCGGCAGCTTCAGGGTGTGCAGGAAGTGATTGAACGACTGCCGCACCTCCGGCCGCGTGAAGATGCCCCACAGCGCCGTGATCCGCTCCTGCGCCGCGCGCGCTCCGGCCAGGTCGCCCGCCTGCCAGGCCGTGAAGAGCGACCGGAACAACTGCGGCGCGATGCAGCCCTGGGCGACGACGCACCCGTGCCCGCCGGCCTCGAGGGTCGGCAGCACGAGTTTCTCCACCCCCTGCAGGAAACGGAACGGTCGCCCGGCTGTCGCCGCCAGGATCTCCGCGCAACGGTTGGCGTCGGCACCGTTGGTGTCCTTCAGCGCCACGATGTTCGGGTGCTGCGCCAGCCGGGCGACCGTCGGCACGGCAAACGGCGTCGGCATGCGCAGGTGATGGTAAACCGCCAGCGGCAGCGGGCTGCCGTCGGCCACGCGGGTGCAGTAGTCGACGAGCTGCTCCTGATCGAGCGCGACAAAGAACGGGCTCATGAGCACCGCGACATCCGCGCCGGCGCGCTGCACGTCCCGGGCGTTGCGCAGCGCGTGGCGGTGGCCGAGCCCGCTCACACCGGCGTAAATGCGGGCTTGGGGCGCGGCCTGCCGCGCCGTCTCAACGATCGCGAGCCGATCGGCTTCATCGAGCAGCGGCGATTCCCCGGTCGAGCCGACGAGGAAAAACTCGTCGATGCCGCCCTGCAACAGGTACGCGACCAGCCGCTCGAGGCTCGGCCGGTCGATGTCCCCGGCGGCGGTGAACGGCGTCACCAGCGCTGCGATCAGATGCGGTACGGACATGGACAGGCGGGTCGGACTCATGAAGCGGAAAGGGAACTCGCCGGCACCGTGGCGAGCGCGGCGTCGCAGTCCGCACGGAATCGCGCGAACTGCGCCTCCGTCGCGCCGCGATAGGGGGGCAGCAGGTCGAGCGGGAAGGCGGGAAAGTGCCGCTTCACGTACAGCTTGTCGTAGGCGCCGTCCATGTACGCCGCGCCGGCGAGCGCGGATTTCGCGGCCGCGTGGATCGCCCGGAACGCGGGTTCGAGGGCGCTGCGCTCCGGCGTCGAGGCCGCGAACCAGCGGCGGGCGAGCGTTGGCTCAACCCCGCCGAACGAACACAGCAGGCCGCAGCCGGTGGAGTCGGCGAGCGCGTGGTAGCCGAACTCGGTGAAGAAACAGCGCACGCCCGCGGCGTCCGCCGCGGTGGCGACGTCGCGCAGCGCGGGCCCATTCTCGCCGCCCATCTTGATCGCGACGAGATTCGGATGGCGGGCGGCGAGGCGGGTGTAGTCGGCGCCGGTGAGCACGCGTTTCGCACGCGCGAGGTTGTAATGCAGGAATCGCGCGGCCGGAAACCGCCCGCACGTCGCGGCGAAGAACCGGTCGACTTCCGCATCCTCCAGCGTGCCCCACGCCGGCAGCGAAAGCTGGAACTCGCGCACGCCCCACTCGAGCGCCTGCGCAATCCGCTCCTGCACGGTGCCGAGCGAAAGGCTGATCACTCCGATCATCGGCACGCCGCCCGCGGTCCGCATTTCCTCGACGAAGGCGCGCCCGATTTCCGCGAACTGCCGGTCGGTGACCGCGTAACCCTCGCCCGCCGTGCCGAAGATGTACTGGCGCGGCCCCAGCGTCTGCACCGCGTGCCGCACCGTGCGGCGGAACAGCGGCTCGTCCCACGCGCCGTCCGGCCGCCAGGGCACCACGCAGGTGCCGAGAATCACGCGCGGGTAGCGGGCCGGGGCGGTGGCCGGCGGGGGCGGGTGAGGGGTGGACGCCATCGGGATGCGCGACCGCCACGAAGTCAGGAGTGGTATACCACTGCAAAGGTTTCTTTCCGCCTGGCGTGGCGGGCGCGTTCCAGCCGCGGCGGGGGCGCCGCTCCGGACGGCGCGGCCCGGCGCCGCGGCATTGACTTCTGGTATACCACTGGAAGCCTGCCGGGACCGAACCATGAAGCGTCGCTACCCCGGCTGGTTGTTCGTTCTCACCTTGGTCACGTCCGTCGCCGCCGCCGCCGAACCGGCGGTCAGGTCCGTTCCGCCGCGGAACGTGACGATGTTGACCGCCTCGACCGCGCAGCCGGCCGAGTTTCGCTACCTTGCGTTTCCCACCGTGCTGCGGACGTCCGCCGACGAGATCTGGGTCGCATACAAGTCCGGCCGCAGTCACGCGACCGATGCCGGTGCGGCCATGGAGGTCGTCCGGCACACGCTTTCGACCGGTGCCACGCGCCTGATCCAGCGGGTGCCCGCGCCCGGCCCGAAGCTGTATCAGATGGGGGAGTGGGTGCGTTACCCGGACGGCGCGATCGACCTGTGCATCGATGTGCAGGACGTCGGCTGGGACGGCCGCCATTACCGGTCCGGCGCCGAGACGCTGCGCTGGAATCCGACGCGCAACGCCTTTGATCCCACGGCGCCGATGCGGCCGGTCGCGGGCGTGCAGTACGGGTACCCGTTCGAGTTCATCGTCGAGGGCAAGACGACGCTGCAGCTGATCATGGCGTTTGGTTACCACAAGCCCGGCGGACGCTGGAGCGTGGACGTGATCCGCTCCGAGGACTCCGGCCGGTCGTGGGGCTTCGTGCGGAACCTCACCGAGGAGTTTGGCGGCATCCGCGGCAACGAGAGCGGGTTCATCCGGCACGGCGACGGCTTTCTCGTCACGACGCGCGGCTACGACCGCATCGCGCGGCTGCACCGGACCGACGCCCAGTTCCGCGTGCGGCACCAGGCCGACCTCACGGGCAAGTACTCCTTCGTGAACAATATCGTGGGCCGGCCGCGGATCTGGCTGCGCGACGGGCACGGATACCTGCTCGGGCGCAACTGGACGCGGCCGACCGGAACCGCGGCCGACCGTACGGCCGGCCCGAGCGAGATGCAGTTGTGCCTCTTCCGCTTCGATCCCGAAACCCTCGCGCTCACGAGCTGCGTGATCATCGACAATGCCGACCATCAGAAGGTGACCGATGGCTACTACGCCGTGCCGGTGTACACGGGCGAGGGCGACCAGGCGCAGCTGCACGTCATCACCTACAAGGGCGTGAACGGCCGTCCGCCGGACATCGTGCGCCTCGATTACCGCTGGGCTGAGGTAAAGTGAACGTGGCTGGCCGGCCTTCCCGCCTGCTGGGACGAACCATCCTTGCCCGGTTCGCCGCCCTGCTGTTCGTCCCGCTTCTTCCCGCCAGCGACCGCATCTCCTTCCACCAGGTCCCGAGCGCGGCGCTCGGGCGCACGCTGCCAGTAACGGTGATAGCACCCGAGGGAACGTCGACGCCGACCGCCGCTCTCGCGCGCGAGACTCCCGTGCTGTTTTTACTGCACGGCCGCGGCCGGCACCACCGGTCGTTGCTCGAGCCGCCCGCGGTGCCGGCCACGCGGGCGGCATTGTTGCGCGCACCGTTCTTCATCGTGTTGCCGCAGGGCGAGGATGGCTGGTACATCGATTCGCCTGCGCAGCCCGAGGCGCGTTACAACGCGTGGCTCGAGGAAGTCGTGGCGTGGGCGGGGCGGTCGCTGCCCGTGTCGGGTGCGGCGGCGAAACGCGGTATCGCCGGCTGGTCGATGGGCGGCTACGGCGCGGTGCGGTTCGCGCAGACGCACCCGGGGACGTTCGACTTTGTCGGCAGCGTGATCGGGCTGCTGGATTTTCCGCGCGCGGAGAACCTGCCCGAGGGCCAGAACTACCGCGTGCCGACAGCGCGTTTCACCGGCGATCCGGCGGTGTGGGCCGCGCAGAACCCTCTGCATGCGGTCGAAACGTTGCGCGGCGCCCGGATCACGCTCGTGCTGGCGACGCGCGGGTTCGAGCGCACGATGAACGAGAATTTTATCGCCGCCCTGGCGGCGAAACAGATTGCGGCCGAAGTGCACTGGCTCGAGGGCGGCCACGAGTTCCCGGTGGTGGAGCGCGCCCTGCCGATGATCATCGACGCGGCGGCCCGAAGTTTCCAGAACCGGAGCCAATGAGCCTCGTTACCGCCCACCGTCTGACCACGGATCTGCTTGTCGCGGGTGGCGGCCTGTCGGGCCTGTGCGTGGCGCTCGCGGCCGCCCGGCTCGGAACGAAGGTGATTCTCGTGCAGGACCGGCCGGTGCTGGGCGGCAACGCCTCGAGCGAGATCCGCATGCACGTCGTCGGCGCCACCGGTCTCCACGCCGGGCTGCCGCTGGTGTTGGAGCCGCGCGAGGGCGGACTGATCGAGGAGATCCGGCTCGAACTCGCCGTGCGCAACCCGCAGCGCTCCCCCGCGGTCGCCGACCTGATCCTGTACGAGCTGTGCCGGGCCGAGCCCAACCTCACGCTGCTGCTCAACACGACCGTCGTCGGTGCGCGGGTCGAGGGCGGGCGCATCACGGACGTCGTCGCCGAGCGGCCCTCCACCGAGGACCGCTTCACGATCACGGCCGCGATGTTCGCTGACTGCACGGGCGACGGCCGGCTCGGCGTCGAGGCCGGCGCGCCGTTTCGCCGCGGTCGCGAGGGGCAGGACGAGTTCGGGGAGACACTCGCGCCAGCCACGGGCGACACGAAGACGCTCGGCTCGACGATCCTTTTCCAGGCCCGCAAGCATGACCGGCCGATGCCGTATGTCGCACCGCCGTGGATACGGCGGTTCAAGGCGGCCGACTTCACGCTGCGGCCGTTCGGCAAGTCGGGCTCCGATCTCGGGCTGGAGTACGGCTACTGGTGGATCGAGTGGGGCGGCTGCCTCGACACCCTCAAGGACAACGAGCGGATCCGGGACGAGCTGCTCGCGGTCACGCTCGGGGTGTGGAACTACATCAAGAACGAGTCGGGACTCGACGTGGCCGATTGGGCGCTGGACTGGATCGGGTTCGTGCCAGGCAAGCGCGAGAGCCGGCGGTTCGTCGGGCAACACGTGCTGACCGAGGGCGACCTGTTCGCCTCGCGGGCGTTTCCCGATGCGATCGCGTTTGGCGGCTGGCCGATCGACACGCACCCACCGGAGGGCGTCGATGCGCCGGCGGAGGCTCCCTGCACGCAGAACCATCTGCCGTGGCTGTACGACATCCCGTTGCGGAGCTGCGTGGCTCCCGGCGTGCGCAACCTCTTCTTCGCCGGTCGCAACCTTTCCGCGACGCACCTCGCGTTCGCATCGACGCGCGTGATGGCCACGTGTGCGGCGGTGGGGCAGGGCGTCGGGACCGCGGCCGCACTGGCCCTGCGCGCCGGGATCGAGCCCGCGGCGATCGCGGATGACGCCGGATTGCTGGAGAGGATCCAGCAGCGGCTGCTGCGTGACGACGCGTACCTGGTCGGCGTGCGCAACACCGAGGCCGGGGACCTCGGTCGCGCCGCCGCCGTTCGCGCCTCGAGCGAGCAGCCCGGGGGCGAGGCCCGGCTCGTGCTCTCGGGCCAGACGCGCGCGGTGCACGGACCGGCTGCGGCGGCGGCAATCGCGGCCGCACCGCACGCCAACCAGTGGGAAAGTGTGCTGCGGGAACTGGAGACCGGGAAAGTGCAGGCTCTCTACACAAGCGCGCCGCCGGACCGCGCGTTTCCGGGGACGCATCGCTGGATGAGCGATCCCCGCGCCGCCCTGCCGGCGTGGTTGGAGCTGCGCTGGGCGGCGCCGGTGAATGCGCGCGAAGTCCAGCTCGTATTCGACACCGGGCAGCACCGGTTTCTCACCTTGTCTCAGGCCGACGGATACACGCGGCGCATGCACTGGGGCGCGCCCCAGCCCGAAACGGTGCGCGACTACCGGATCGAGGCGGAGATGCCGTCCGGCTGGTCGGTCGTGCATCGGGAGCAGGGCAATTACCAGCGGCGCCGCGTGCACCGGCTGGCGGCGCCGGTTGCGGCGACCGCGCTGCGCATCGTGGTCGAGGCGACGAACGGGCTCGATCACGCGCGGATCTTCGAGGTGCGCGTCTACGCCTAGAGTCGTTGCCGATTGCGTGAGGTGGGATCGGTTGACCAAGGCGTCGGAGGTTCGCCGCTGCCCTTGTCCATCCTGTCCTTGTTTTGACAGGATGACAGGATGGATCGGATGGGGTCAGGCTCTTCCGGCCACGTGCCGGTGACGGGGTACGGATTTTCGAGCCACCCCTAAGTTCGGTCTGGGTGATGGGTTGAGGTTGATACGACTGACGCTGGTTGTCCATCCCCGGCTCCGGTCAGGCCCGCCGAGCCGGGCCTTCCCTCCGCCAGGGATGGTCAACCAGGGTGATGGGTTGAGGTTGATACGAAGGACGCAGACCGAACTTAGGGGTGGCTCGAAAATCCGTACCCCGTCACTCCCGCTCTAACTCCTTAAGCCGCTTCGCCTCGTTGAGGTTCATGTGCCCGAACTGCTTTCGCCAACGGTGGTACGTCACGTCTGAGATGTTTTTCTCCCGACAGATGTCCACAATGCTCCTGCCC
>VHCJ01000041.1 GCA_016871755.1 Verrucomicrobiota bacterium
CATAGCGCGGGTTCTCGTCGCTGAGCGCATGGAGCCGCTGCACCAGCTGCTGCTGGCGGCTCGTGCGCTCACCGGCCCGATACCAGTACCCGGATCGCGACAGCCCGAGGATCCGACTGACCCGCTGATTCCGGAGGAGAGAATTCCTTACAAAGCTCTAACTATTAGCTATTTAAGATATATCACGCGGTCAACGAAGGCGGTAAGATCCCTCAACCTCGCTAACCGATTCACCCTCGGTGTTTCGCGCTCAGTCACGTCGAAATCGGAGCGTCGGCCGGCGGGAATCTTGCTCTCTCCGACGCCCGCGAACCGTCGGCCAAGCGAGCGGAAATCAGACGCCCGGAAAGGGGAACCGCACGGCCCAAAGTCAGTCTGATCGGCCGGTTCATTTCGCTGGCGACCGCGGTCGCCCCGACTCCTTTTTCTTCCATGCGATCCCAAAGCCCATCCTCGTCCCACGTTCCGTCACCGTTCACCCTCGGCCGGACGCGCCGTGGGGTCGTCTGGGCCTGGGGTCTCAGCGTGCTCGCGGCGATCGGCTTCGCCTTCGTCGATGCTCGCGCGGCTGAGTTGCAACTGCGCAACGGCGATCGCCTCACCGGCGAAATCACCGAGCGCACGCAAGGCCGCATCCACCTGCTCTCCCCTCTGTTCGGTCAGGTCGAGATCGCCGAGTCAGACGTGCTCTCCGTCACTGACCCGGACGAATCGGTCGCGGCCTTGGTCGGGCTTCCGCCTTCCCGAACGGAGACATCGGTCGCCGCTCCCGCCACGGCAATTGCGTCCGCGGGAGGGCCTTCATCCTCGCTGGGGACGGCTAAGCCCGGATCGGTGGCGGCGGGGGGCGTGGCTCCGGGAGTTGGAGGGAAGGGATCGATTGCCACCGCAAAGACGTCCTCCGGAAAGCTCGCCTCAAGGCCTGCCGGCTGGCGGGGAACGATCGAATTCGGCTTCCAGCAGGAAGCAGGTCCGCGCGATGGGATCAGCGCCTCGATCCGGACCGATGCCGAGCGGGAGCGCGGACCCAACCATTTGAAGATCAACGTCCGCGCCCTGTATCGCGAGCTCGACAATCAGGTCATCTCGGAACGCTCCGACGCCAGTCTGCGCTGGCGGCGCCAGCTGTCCTCGCGGGTCTTCGCCCAGTCCGTCACGAGCTTCCTGTCCGACGACGTCAAGGCGATCGACCAGAACTACGAGCAGAACGCCGGGTTCGGCTACGCCCTGATCAAGCGCGATCGCCACGTGGTGAACGTCGGCGGGGGCGTCACCGGACAGTTCCGCGACGCCCTGCGCCTGAACGAGGGCTTCGCGGTCCTTGGCGAGGTGTTTGAGGACTACACGTTCCGGATGAACTCCCGGCTCAGCTTCGCTCAGGATTTCCTCGCCCAGTATTCGCCCGTCTCCCGGGGCGACCCCCTCCTGCGCCAAGGCGAGCTCGTCTCCGCCGGAGGCGACCTGCGCAACTACCGGATCCGCTTGAATTCAGCGCTGAGAGGAAAAGTCACGGATTCGACCTCAATGAACCTGCGCTTCGAGTACGACCTCGACAACACCGTGCTCGAGCAATCAGCTAGGGCGGACCAGCGGCTGATCAGCTCGATCGGCTACGCGTTCTGACGAGAGAGCGGACCGGAGGGCAGAGCCGAAGCAGAAGCGTCGGCGGCGGCCTAGCGCTTGGCCTTCGCCGAACGCTTGGCCCTCGCCAGGCTCTTAGCCGTCGTTACACTCTCGACCTTCGCCGGGCGCGGTACAGCGTGACGGCGTTGTTCCCTATCCTTGGCCTTGGCTACACTCTCGGCCTTCGCCGGGCTCTTGCCGGAGACCTTCGCGTCCGTCCCAGCGGGCGTGCTCGCTTTCGCCGCCGTCGGGGTCGGCGCACTGGCCTTCGCTTTGGTCGGCGCCTTGATCCCCGCGCCGGCGGTCGTCCGCATCGCGGCGCGAACCTTCGGCTTGGTCTGTGAATGAGCCTTCACCTTGGTCGGCGCGGAGGCCTTCTTCGCGGCGTTCGCCGCCTTGGCCGCCGATTGCAGCTTCTTCGCAGCACCGGACGCCCGGGTTGTCGATGAAGTCTTCTTCGAAGTCCTCGCCGGCGTGGCCTTCGCGAGCGGCTTTTTCGGCGCGCTGGCGGTCTTGGCCTTTGCCCCAACGGCATTCGAGGTGCGATCCGAACTCGGAGTCGTCCGAGGGTTCTTCAGGCCACCGTTCGCCACCGGAGAGGTCGCGTTGGTCTTCGACGCTGCCCCCGACTTCGCCTTTCCAGCGGGCCGCGCGCGCGGCTTCGCCTTCAGGGCACCCGCCTGGTTGGCCGGGGTCGGTACCGTTTGGTCAATCGGCGCGGACTCGACCGCCGTGGTGACCGGGGAAGCGGGCGCGCCCTCGGGCGCCGCCGGGGCGTTGCCTCCGGCAGCCGCGTCCACCGCCGGCGTGGCCGCCGTCGTCGGGATCGCGGCGGGCGCCGCCTTGGCCTCGCCTTCCGAATGAAGCAGGCGCTGCAGCGAAACATCCTGCGCGTCCTTCCACAGGTTCTCGAGGCGGTACTGCTCGCGCTTCTCAGCAGTGAAGAGATGCACCATCACTTGGTACGCGTCGACCACGGTCCACCCGCTCCCCGGCTCACCCGAGTCCATGCCGGCGATCGGCGCCTTGCGCTGGTCGATCGCTTTCTCCAACTCGACCCGCAGCGCCCGCAGGTGCGGCTCCGACGTACCCGTCGCCAAGACCAGGTAGTCCGTGATCGACGACTGTGCACCGACCTTCAGGACGCGCAGATCCTCCGCTTTCTTGTCGTCAAGGCAGCGCACGATGTCGGTCAGCAACGCGAGCGTCGAATCGGGTTTGGTCTCCATGGTCAGCGATAAAGGCCCTTTTCCCGGATGTGCACAATCGCCCTGTGCGGGACAAAATAGTCCAGCGACAGCCCTCGACGGGCCCGTTCGCGCAGTTCGGTCGAGCTGATCTCAACTAAGTGCCCATCGCAGCGGTGCAGGCGCAACCCCGGAATCGCCGGGGCAATCTTCGCCGGGTGACCCGGGCGCTCCAGAAAGATGAACTCCACCTCGCGGGCAAGTTCCTGAATGTCCTTCCACAGGTGCAGCTTTGGCAACTGGTCGCCGCCGATGATCCAGTACAACTGATCGTTCGGGAACTGCCGCCGGAAATGCCGCACCGAATCAACGGTGTAACTCATCCCGCCCTTCTGCAATTCGTAGTCGGAAACTTCGAGGCGACGATCCCACTCCACGGCCGAGCGCAGCATCGCCAATCGGTCTGCGGCGGATGATTGGACTTCCTGAGGCTTGAGCGGGGCCTGGGCCGCCGGCACGAGGAACAACCGGTCCAAGCGGTGCTGCTCGTACGCGTCCTGCGCGGCGATCAGGTGTCCGAAGTGGACCGGGTCGAAGCTTCCTCCAAGAAAACCAATCTTCACAAGCGGGTCAGCCTGAACCGGTCACCGCCCGGCGGCAAGTGGCGAATCACCGGCCGGAACCCGGGAGCGGACGCGAGGATGCGGATGGTCCACCTCCGGCATTGACGGAAAAATCGCGAAGTCGTTTCCTCACCGCCGTGATCGAACAGTCCGCGACCTCCCTGGGGGTGAAGTACAAACGCATCGTCCTGAAACTCTCGGGCGAGGTGCTCCGTGGGAAGTCCACCGACCCCATCGACCCGGCAGTCCTCGAGCGCATCTGTTCCCAAATCAAGGAGATCCATGACCTCGGCGTGCAGATCGGCGTGGTCATCGGCGGCGGGAACATTTTCCGCGGGCTCAGCGGAGAGAGCAAGGGCGTCGATCGGACGACCGGCGACTACATGGGGATGCTGGCGACGGTCATCAACTCCCTCGCCCTGATGGATTGCCTCGAAAAGATGGGGGTCACGACGCGCGTGCAGAGCGCGATTCCGATGAATCAGGTCGCGGAACCCTTCATCCTCCGCCGCGCGATCCGGCACATGGAGAAGGGCCGTGTCGTGATCTTCGCGGCCGGCACGGGCAATCCGTACTTCTCGACCGACACCACCGCCGCGCTCCGGGCGTCGGAGATGCACGCGGAGATCATCATGAAGGCGACGAAGGTCGACGGCATCTACGACAAGGATCCGAAGAAGCACGCCGACGCGGTGCGCTACGACGAGATCAGCTACGTCGACGCCCTGCGCCAGCGCTTGAATGTGATGGACTCGACGGCGTTCTCGCTCTGCCTCGACAATCACGTGCCGATCCTCGTCTTCGACCTCAACGCCCCGCACGCCATCCGCCGCGCCGTGCTCGGCGAGAAGATCGGCACCCTCGTCCGCGGATAACCCTCTCCCCCTGCTCACGCCATGACTCACCCCATCCTTGCAGATGCCCAGGCCAAGATGCGCCGCTCGCTCGATCACACGCTGCACGAGTTCAGCACCATCCACACCGGCAAGGCCAGCCCCACGATGGTGGAGACCGTGTCCGTCGAGGCCTACGGGTCCACGATGCGTCTGAAGGAATGCGCCGTCGTGAGCACGCCGGATGCGCGCATGATCCTGATCCAGCCGTGGGACAAGGGTCTCGCGCAGGCGATCGTGAAGGGCATCCAGATCGCGAACCTCGGCTTCAACCCCACCGTCGACGGTGCCTACGTGCGCATCCCGCTCCCGGAAATGAGCCGCGAGCGCCGCCTGGAATTCGTGAAGGTCGCCAACCGCCTCGCCGAGGAGGGCCGCGTCCACGTGCGCAATGTCCGTCGCGACGCGATCGAGTCGGTGAAGAAGGCCAAGCTGCCCGAGGACGAGTCCAAGCGGCTCGAAAAGGACATCCAGACCGCCACCGACAAGACGATCGCCGAGATCAACCAGCACCTCGCCTCCAAGGAGAAGGAGCTGACCACGGTCTGATCGCCCGGCTCCCTCGCCCATGCCGCCCGCCTCCGCCGGACGCCCCCGCCGGGTCGTCGTCAAGCTCGGCACCGGGGTCCTGACGTCCGGTATCGGACAACTCGATACGGAACGCATCAGCGCGATCGCCCGGGAACTGGCCGATCTGCGCGCGGCCGGCACCGAGGTGATCGTCGTCTCCTCCGGCGCCGTTGGCCTGGGCATGGGCGCCCTCGGTCTCGCCCGCCGCCCGCGCGAAGTGTCGCGCAAGCAGGCCTGCGCCGCGATCGGGCAGTCGCGGCTGATGCAGACGTGGCAGGCCGCCTTCGCCCCGGCCGGCCTCACCGTCGCCCAAGTGCTGCTCACCCACGAGGATCTACGCGCCCGTGATCGCTACCTTGGGGTGCGGGCGTGCATTCGGGAACTGGTCGACTACGGCACCATCCCGGTCATCAACGAGAACGACACGGTCAGCGCCGCCGAGATCAAGTTCGGCGACAACGACACGCTGTCCGCCCTCGTGGCTTCGCTGCTGGAAGCGAGCCATCTCGTCATCCTTTCCACCGCGCCCGGACTGATCGACCTCAAGGGCACCGGCGAGATCGTCCCGGTGGTCGAAAAGATCACGCCGGAAATCGAGGCGATGGCCGGCGGCACGACGAGCGAGACCGCGGTCGGGGGCATGGTCTCCAAGATCAGCGCCGCCAAGCTCGCCACCCGCGCGGGCTGTGGCGTCTTCATCGCCAGCGGCGCCGAGCCCCGGATTCTCTCGCGCCTCTTCACCGGCACCGCGCCCGGCACCTTCTTTGTTCCCGCCGGCCTGCCACTCGAGGCCCGCAAGCGTTGGCTTGCGTACTTCCAACGCCCCGCCGGCACGATCACCGTCAACGGCCCCGCCATCCCCGTCCTCCGCGACGAAGGCCGCAGCCTGCTAGCGGTCGGAGTCACCGGCATCCGTGGCCACTTCGAAGCCGGCGACATCGTCAACATCGCCGGCCCCGACGGTGCGGTCTTCGCCCGCGGCAAAACACCCTACCGCAGCGACGAGGTCGCCGCGCTCGCCGGTCTCCGCGGCGAGGACGTTCGCAAGCGCCACCCCGGCCGCAAGCGCCACGAGGTCGTGCATCGCAACGACCTCGTCCTGCTCTGACCCTCCCGCGAGAGCGGTCCGCGGCCGGAGCCGAGCCGACTTCAGGCAGCGAGGGCAGGAGCAATCGACCGGAAAACGGCCTCGCCTCCGCGCGGGATTGCCGGACGCTGTCGGGACGCACACCATGGTTTTCGAGCACGACCCCGAGCCCGACGGTCCCGGCGGCCCTCCGCCGATCGACTTCCGCGCCTTGCTCAACGACGAGCAGCACGCGGCCGCCACCGCCCCGCCCGGCCCGATGCTCGTCCTCGCTGGCGCGGGCTCCGGCAAGACCCGCACGCTCACCTACCGCGTCGCCTTCCTGCTTTTCCAGGGCGTGCGGCCCAGCGAGATCCTCCTCCTCACCTTCACCAACAAGGCCGCGAAGGAAATGCTCCACCGCGTCCAGGACCTCACGGGCCGCGAGCCACGGCAGTTCTGGGGCGGCACCTTCCACTCCATCGGCAATCGCGCCCTGCGGATGTTCGGCGAGAGCATCGGGCTGCCGAAGACGTTCACCATCCTCGACGCGGAGGAATCCGAGGCGCTCCTCAAGCAGGTCGTCGAGGCCGAGGACAAGCTGTTCTTCAAGGACAAGACCAACCCGCGCCCCGGTCCGCTCTTCAGCGTGCTGTCCCTCGCCCGGAACACGCAGTCCACGCTCGCCGACACCGTCGACCAGCACTTCCCGCAGTACCGCGACATCGCCGTGGCGCTGCCGACGTTCGCCGCCGCCTACGCGCGGCGGAAGCGCGAGCAGAACGTCTGCGACTACGATGACCTGCTCGAGCTTTGGCTCGACCTGCTCAAGCGCGACACGCAGGTCGCCGAGTACTTTGCCCATCGGTTCCGCCACGTGCTCGTCGACGAGTATCAGGACACGAACACGCTGCAGTCCCAGATCGTCGACCGCATTGCCAGCCACCACTGCCTGATGGCGGTGGGCGACGACGCCCAGTGCATCTATTCGTGGCGAGGGGCCGACTTCGCGAACATCATGACCTTCCCGGAGCGCCACCCCGGGACGGTGATCCACCGGATCGAGACGAACTACCGCTCGACCCCGGAGATCCTCAATCTCGCGAACGGCGTGCTCCTCGCGCAGCCCAAGGGCCGGCACTTTGACAAGGAGCTCCGCGCCTCGCGCGGTCACTCGCACAAGCCGTTTCTGGTGCAGGCCATGGACGAACGCGAGCAGGCCGACTTCGTGCTGAAGCGCCTGCGCTCGCTCACGGAGGATGAGGGCGTCTCCCTCAGCGACGTCGCGGTGCTCTACCGCTCCCACTTCGTCGCCCTCGAGGTGCAACTCGCCCTCTCCCGCGCCGGCGTGCCGTACCAGATCACCAGCGGCGTGAAGTTCTTCGAGCGGCAGCACATCCGTGACCTCGTCGCGCTGATCCAGTTCGTCTTCAATCCCCGCAACGAATCCGCCTGGACCCGCATCGTCATCCTCCTTCCGAAGATCGGTGAGAAGGGAGCCCACAAGATCTACCATGCCGCGCTCGAGCACGCGCAGTTGCTGCAGCGCGACTTCCTCGACGTGCTGTCCACCGACGACGTGCGCAGCAAGGTCGCCCGGGACGCGCGCGACGACTGGGAAAACTTCTGCGTTTCCCTCCGCCAGGTCGCCGAAGCCATGCGGTCGCAATCTCCGGCCGCGGCGATCGATGTCGCGATCGACGGCTGGTACGGCGATTACCTGAAGGGCGCGTTCGCGGATTACGCCGAGCGCCTCGACGAATTAAAGGCGCTGGTCGGCTTCGCCCAGCGCTTCGAGGCGATGGACGACCTTCTCGCCCAGATCGTGCTGCTCAACGGCGAGACCAGTGACCGCAACGTCGAACCCGACGCCGATGCCGTCCGTCTGACGACGGTGCACCAGGCGAAGGGCTTGGAGTTCGCGGTCGTCTTCGTGATCGGCCTCGCCGACGGGATATTCCCCGGCCGCCGCAGCATCGAAGCCGGCGACGTGGAGGAGGAACGCCGCCTCTTCTACGTGGCGGTGACCCGGGCCCGCGACGAACTCTACCTCTGCTTCCCGAACGTGAACACCCGCGGCGGCCCCGGCGGCATGATGAACAGCCCGAGCCGCTTTCTGCAGGAACTGCCGCCGGACCTGTACGAACCGCTGCGGATCAAGCGCTCGTTCGGGTGGTGACTCCGGCCGCGGGCAACGTCCCCGCGCGTTCTTGGTCCGGCGAGATCTGCTCGGCCCAGGAAAACGGAATCACCGCACCGCGGCACGCTCTTCCGCGGCGCGGAGTACCCGAAGCACATTGCCACCCCAGAACTTGGCGAGATCGGCCTCGGTGTAGCCTTCCGCGAGCAGGCGAGCGGTGATGCGCGGTGCGCCGGTCACGTCCATGAGATCGGCCACGCCGCCACCACCATCGAAGTCCCCGCTGAAGCCGACGTGGTCAACGCCGGCCACGCGCAAGGCGTGCAGCACGTGCGCCATGAATTCGTCGAAGGTCGCGACCGGCGCGGGATACCGGCGATCGATCTCGCGACGGGCCTCGAGAAAGGCGATGCGCTTCGCGTCGGAGTCGATCTCCCGCCACCCACCAAACGAGGCATACAGCGCCTGCAGCGCGCGGTTTCGCTCCGGAATGATGGGGAGACTGGTGACGTAGGCGCTGAACGCGTTCATCTGGATCACACCGCCCTTCGCCGCGAGCGTCCGCAGGAGCTCATCCGGCACATTGCGCGGGTGGTCGGTCACCGCCTTGCACCCGGAATGCGAAAGCACGATCGGGGCGGTGGAGAGTTCAAGCATCTGAGCCAGCGCCGCATCAGAGGCATGCGAGGCGTCCACGACGATCCCGAGCCGGTTGCACTCCGCCACCATCTCGCGTCCGAGCGGACTCAAGCCCTGCCATTCCGGGCCCTTCACGTCGGTGGCCGAGTCCGCGAGCTCGTTGTTCGACGTGTGCACCACGCCCATCATGCGCACGCCGAGTTGGCGAAAGGTTTGGATCAGCGACAAGTCGAGCCCCAGCGGGTAACCATTCTCCATCGATAGGTAGATGACCTGACGGCCCTCGGCGGCGATCCGGGCCGCGTCATCGGCGCGCGTCGCGAGCGCGAACTGCGCGGGGTGACGGGCGACCATCTCGCGAATGCGCAGGGCGATCAGCAAAGCGGTATCGCGCGCCCGCGCGTGCCCCTCCGGCGTCCGGGGTCCCTGATTCACGAACAGGGTCCAGAAGCCACCGTCAACCCCGCCCTCCATCAGCCGCGGATAGTCGACCTGGGTGAAGTCGCGTTCCCAGGAGCGACGCTCCAGCACACTCCACCCCGGCACCGCGAGGTGGACCGCGGTGTCAAAGTGGGTATCGAGTACCAAGAGCCGCTGGTGCACCTCGCGGGCCGCGGGGTCGATCGCGTACAGCGACGCCACCAAGCCCGCGCACAGCCACCCCCGGACAAATAAACGGGTCAGGTTCATGACCTCAGCCAAGTCTGCCGGAAGTGGGGGGACAAGCCCGCAGCGCACCCAGAGCGCGAGCCGATGGAAGTATCGCCTTGTGACCCCGGGGATTTGGCCTTGTCCTCGGCCTTTGCGCCATGTCCTCGCCGACCCCAGAAAACGTCGTGATCGTCGGAACCGGTTGCGCCGGCCTGACCTCCGCCATCTACACCGCCCGCGCCAACCTGAACCCCCTCGTGATTGAAGGCACGCTGCCGGGCGGGCAGCTGACGACGACGAGTGAGGTGGAGAACTTCCCGGGTTTCCCGGAAGGTGTGGATGGGTTCATGCTGATGGATAATCTCCGCAAGCAAGCGACCCGTTTTGGCGCGCGCTTTGAGCAGGCCTCGGTGACCCAAGTGGACTTTACGTCGCACCCGCGCAAACTGACCTGCGGTGACCGCACGATCCTCGCGAAGGCCGTGATCATCGCCACCGGAGCGTCCCCGCGCATGACCGGCATCCCGGGCGAGAAAGAACTTTACGGCGGTAAGGGCGTGACGACCTGCGCGACCTGCGACGGCGCGTTCTACCGCAAGATGGATGTCGCGGTGATCGGCGGCGGCGACAGCGCGGCCGAGGAGGCGCTTTTCCTCACCCGCTTCGCGAGCAAGGTGTACCTCGTGCACCGCCGCGATTCGCTCCGCGCGTCGAAAATCATGGCGGACCGCGCGACCTCGCACCCCAAGATCGAACTCGTTTGGAACAGTGCGCCCCAAGAAGTGCTCGGCGTGGCCGAGGGCTCCGTCTCCGGCCTGCGCGTGAAGCACGTCCACACCGGCGCAGAACGCGTGCTCCCAGTGAAGGGCATCTTCGTCGCGATCGGGCACGTCCCGAACACGGGTCCTTTCGCGCCGCCTCTGCCCGTGGACGAGGGTGGCTACTTCAAGCCGGCCGCGGGTTCTCAGGTTCGGACGGACATTCCCGGCGTGTATGTCGCTGGCGACTGCGCGGACCACGTCTACCGCCAGGCGATCACGGCAGCGGGCATGGGCTGCCAAGCCGCGATTGAGACCGAGCGCTGGCTCGCCGAGCACGGCGGCTGAGTCGCCGCCGCGCCGGATCGCTCGTCGGCGTCCCGGGCCGACCGGGAACCTCCACGGAGGCCCGTCCCGTCCTTAACGCTCCACGGGTCGCGCCAGCCGCACTTGGGCGGCGCTGCTCCGCCCCTCCGTCGCAGACCTCGGACCTCGCGCGCGAAATCCGCGCGCGGACACCGTCAGGGCAAGAGTTCGACGGCGCCGGTAGCGAGATTGTAGCGCGCGCCGACGACCTTCAGCTTCCCAGCGGCGACGGCCTTCGCCAGCACCGGATCGCTCGCCGCCAGTGCATCGGCGCTCATCCGCGCATTGATCTGCTCGGCCTGATCGGTGGTGTCACCCCCGCGCGCGCGCGCCGCCGCGACGACCAGCGCGAGGCTGTTGACGATGCTCTGGACGTGCCCGCCCGCTTCGCCACCCGCCACGGCGGCCGCGACGGCGCCGCAGCGCGTGTGGCCCATAACCACGATCAACGGCGCGTGGAGATGCTCGACCGCATACTCGATGCTGCCGATCACGTGGTCGCTGAGAAGATTGCCCGCATTGCGGACGACGAAGAGATCACCCAGCCCCTGATCGAAGACGATCTCCGGCGAAAGCCGCGAGTCGGCACACGTCAGCACCACGGCGAAAGGTGCCTGGCCGGTCGACGTTTCCTTCCGCCGGTCGGCGGTCTGGTGCGGGTGGCGAACGGTGCCTTGGATGAAACGCTGGTTGCCCTCGAGCAGGAGGCGTAAGGCTGCGTCGGGGGTGGGGCCGGAGGTGGACTCCGCAGAGGGGTTCGCGAAGGCGATCGCCGACGTGAACACGGGAACCAAGGCGAGGCTCCGAAGGAGCCGGGACAGGGAGGACTTCATGGCGAGAGAGGGGTATAGCGCCAGGCCCCGGCGCCCGGATCGAGCCCACGGCAGGGCGGGTGCCGGAGTGGCATCACCTCCCGTCGGGACAAGAACCGCGATACCATTTGAAGCTTAGGCTTGCCGCCATCAGGAATATAACTCGTTCATTAAGAAAGACTTTTCCGCTCCCTTCCGCCGGACCCCTCCATGGCCCAGACCGCCTCCAACGCCGATTCCATCATCCGACAGCACGTCCTGCTGGCGGCGGGCGCCGGCTTGATCCCCGTTCCGATCGCGGACATGGCGGCGATCACGGGTATCCAGCTAAAGATGCTCTCGGATCTCGCGGCCTCCTACGACGTTCCCTTTTCGCGGCATCGGGTGGAATCAATTCTGTCCTCCTTGATCGGCGGTCTGGCCTCGCGGGAGATTGCGAAAATCGGGCTCAGTGGAATGCTCAAGATCATTCCCGTCTTTGGTTCGGTGCTCGGAGCGGCCTCGATGCCGATGGCGGCGGCGGCACTGACCTATGCGGTGGGCTCTTCCTTCAAGGAGCACTTCGCGGCGGGCGGGAATCTGGAGAACGTGAACTTGGCCCGCGTCCGCACCGGCTTCCGTCAGAAGCTGGAGACCGGGCGGGTGCTCGCGAAGCAGCTGATCGAGCGCAAGTCCGCGCAGGCGGAGGCGAAGGCCGAGCCGGAGAACGAGGCGGAGTCCAAGACCAAGATTTACTGCATCATCAAGCCGAACGTCGGCAAGACCGGGAAGGTTTACCTGAAGTCCTACATCGAAGGCTGGCGCCCAGAGAAGTACGTTGGCGCCATCGACGAGCTGAAGCTGCGTTACGGCGTGGAGGACCTGGAGACGGTCAAGGACCAGATCATCGCCGAGTACCGCAAACCGTTCCTCCAGTATCTCCGGGAAAAGGAGAAGGAACGTGCCGCTCAACCCGCCGCCGCGACCGAGGCCTGAGCCCCGGTCAGCGTGGAGCGCGGTACGCCGACCGGCGAGTCTGCGGCCTACCAGGAACGCACCGCCGCCACGCCCCACCACGTCTCGACGCCGTGGCCGACGGAATCGTTATCGCTGTTGTTCGTGATGCGCGGACCGATGAGTAGCCGGCCCTCCTCGCCGAGCGGATAAGCGAGATCGAGCTGCACTGCGGCATAAAGCCACGGATCGGATTGGAGCGGACGGCGGAAACCGACGCGGGCCAAGGACATCAGTGTCACCTTCTCCACGAGCGCGACCTCACGCGAGAAGGCAATCTCACCAATCCAATTCTCGATCGTGAAATCGTAGTACAGCTTCGCCGTCGGCTTGAATGGCACATTCGCCGTCAGCCAGAGGGAGCCCTCGAAGGTGAATTCATCCGTCGTGATCCCCGGGTACTGGTAGAGTGTGCCGCCGAGATCGAGGGAGAAGACGTCATTGAGCTTGAGCGTGCGTCCGCCGAAGAAATCCCATTCGCCGTCGAACACGTACCCACCGCCCCCCTTGTCGATCGGGAGGTAGCCCCACACGCCGGCGTAGAGATCGCCGCGGCCGAAATCGAGCTTCGGCATGAGGGTGTTCTCGGAGAACTTGGTGCCGTACGAAACGTAGGCACTTTCGAAGCCGAGACTGGTCGTGGCCCAGAACGCGGATTCCTCCGCGCGGAGGGCGGAGCAAAGCGCCGAGAGGACGAAGAGGCAGGAAACAAGACGTGACTTCATGGCAGGAGGGACCGGGGGAGGAACAGCAGAAGGATCGGAGGCGACGGAGTGAAGGGAGTTCGAGAAAGAGGGCGGGCTCAGGATTTCACCGCCGCAACCGCTGGACGGCTGGAGTCGCCGGCAACCGGCCCGGCGCTCGCTGCGTTGCCGCCCGACGGAGCGACGACGGAGGAGGCGACGCAGCTGGCCTGCACGTTGAGGACCGTGGTGGCCGGATCGATGAAGGGGTCAATGGCCATGATGAGCACCACGGCCGAGCCAACGGGCAGGCCGAGCGGCTCCATCAGAATGGAGATCACTCCGACGGCCGCAGCGCCGGGCAACGCGCTGCCGGCGAGCGCCGCGAGCACCCCGCCGAGCACGAAGAGCACCGCCGAGGTCGCGGTCAGCTCAAGCCCGTAAAGCTGGGCGATGAAGATGGCGCTGATGGTGTAGTAGTGGACGTTACCGACCGGATTCAGACTCACGCTCAGCGGTACGACGAGATCCGTGGTGTGTTTATCCATGCGCAGGCCGACCTGCATCGCCCGCAGCGCCGACGGAATCGCGGCGAAGCTGCTGACCGGCCTCAACTTTTCGAGCCACCCCGAGTGTTAGTCCGGGATGTAGTTATGGGTTGATCTATCGGTTGTCGTTGAAGCTGTCCCGACGGAGGGAG
>VHCJ01000042.1 GCA_016871755.1 Verrucomicrobiota bacterium
CGTCCCTCCGCCTGAGATTGCCACCGACCGCCAACCCCACCATATCAACCAACGCCTCAGACTGACATCAAAGGTGGAGCAGTTCCGGCGTCCCTCTCAGATGGACAACCAGCGTCAGTCG
Source organism: Verrucomicrobiota bacterium (assembly GCA_016871755.1). GTDB lineage: Bacteria > Verrucomicrobiota > Verrucomicrobiia > Opitutales > Opitutaceae > UBA6669. The sequence goes on from VHCJ01000042.1 coordinate 122, forward strand.
TATCAACCTCAACCCGTCACCCAGACCGAACTTAGGGGTGGCTCGAAAATCCGTACCCCGTCATGTACGCCACCGTCCGCCCGGTTACTCGAATGACGCGGTCATGCCCCTTCGTCCGGTCCCCGCGTTTTCGCTCTCTCAGCTTTTCGCCTTCCTCGCCACCCACCGCGCCGCGACCAACGCCCAGATGCCCACGCTCAGCCCGAAGTACGATCCCGCCAAGGCGAAGCAGACGGGATCGAAGTCGTCGGATTGAGGCGCGCCTTCGAGGGTCCTCGCGCCGAGTTACAGAGGTAGTAGCCCGCTTGCTGGCGATGCATGGAATGGTGCGGGCAAATTGCCCGCGGAACGAAACGACCCGGCAGGATGCTCGTGCCAGGTGGCTCCGGGCTTGATTGCGGCCCCGCCAAAGCGGGCGCTCACCCACGAAACCACCACGTTTCCCCCTTGAAAATCCAGTTTCCTTTCAGTCAGACGGCTTGGCCGCCGCTTCGAGCGCCCAGGCGCGCCGTGTGTATCGCCAGAGGAGCAGCAGCGCCACGGGATGCAGCGCCACCATGGCGTAGAAGCAGTAAGCGTAGGACAGGTTCGCAATCGTCCACACCACCGCCTGGTTCATCAGGATGCCGCCCACGGCGCTGCCGGCCGCAATGAAGCCGAAAGCCGTGCTCAGGATTGGCTGGGGCACGTAGTCGAGCACGTAAGTGCTGATGCTGACGAGCCACGATGTGTGCGCGAGCACCACCACCATCGCAAGGCCGAACACTCCGGCGCTCGTCGGCGCCCCCGCGATCAGCGGCGCCAGCGGCACCAGCACTGCGCTGCCCAGCATCACCCGCAGCCGCGCCGTCCGCGGCGCCTGCCCGCGCCGGATCAGCGCTCCGGCCACGAGGCCACTGACAAAGAAGCCGACATCCGCCGCCACGAAGATCAGCCACATGCTCGCCAGTTCGCTCTGCGTGAAGGCGCGCTCCGTGTGCAGGTACTTCGGCATCCAGAACTGGAAAAAGTACCAGACCGGATCGGTCAGGAGCCGCGCCAGCATCAACGCCCAGATCCCCGAGTTCGTCAGAATCACGCGCCAGCGGAACCACTCGCCCAACGGCGGCGACGGTGCCGCCGCGGCCTCAGCGCGGCGGGCCGCCAGGATTGTGTCCCGTTCCTCCTCCGTCAGGCACGCGAGTTCCCCTGGTTCGCGGTACCAGAGGTACCATGCCGCCGCCAACAGGAGCCCCACAAAGCCCGTGACAAAGAACGCGCTGCGCCAGCCGAATTGTGCCGCCACCCCCACCACGAGCAGCGGCGCCAGCGTGGCGCCAATCGCGGCCCCGGAGCCATACAACCCCACCGCGAGCCCGCGGTCCTTCGGCGGAAACCACTCCGCCACGATCTTCGGCGAAGCGGTGTAGCCACCCGCCTCGCCCAGCCCCAGCAGGAAGCGGCAGGCCCCCAGGGAGACGGCGGAGTGGGCCAGACCGGTCGCCATCTGCGCCAGGGACCAGAAGCCGGCGAACAGGGTGAGCCCGACGCGCGCCCCTAGCGCATCGACAAGCCGCCCTGACACGAGATACGACACTGTGTACGCCGCGAGGAAGAGGCTGACGATGTTACCGTACTGCTGATCGCTGAGTTGCAGGTCCGCCTGGATTGTCGGCACCAGAATCGACAGCGTCTGGCGGTCGACATAATTGATGACCGACAGGACGAACAGGATCCCTGCGATCCACCAACGGACGTTTCGGATCTTCATTCCCATACCAGTTTCTGTCCGTGGAGGTCGCCGAGGATCTCGTCCGGCGCCCGGCTGCCAAGCAGGCCCACCCCGCGGCGGGCCAGCTCGGCGTTCAGGGTCGGACCGGCCAGCGCGGAAGGAGGAGTCCCGTCGGCCGCGGCCATGGCTGCGGCCAGGCCCGCGGCCTGGCCCATGCCCATGCACGTGCCGGTGACCCGGTAAGAGGCATGCGATTCGTGCGTGCCCGAGATGCAGCGACCAGCGACCAACAGCCCTTCGAGACCGGCCGGCAAGAGGCAACGGTACGGGATCTCATACGGCTGCGTGGCCGTGATGCGCGACGAGTGGACGGCCGCGCCCGGGTCCACTTCATGCACGTCGACCGGGAAGGCCCCGAAGGTCACGGCATCTTCGAAGCGGCGGCCGGCGCGGATGTCGTCGATCGTCAGGCAATAGTGGCCGCGCACGCGCCGCGCTTCACGCACGCCGATGGCCGCGGCGGTCTGGGTGAGGCGGAGACCGCCCAGATGCGGCGTAGCTTTCAGCAGTCTCACCAACTCGTGCGCCTGCCGCCGCGCTGCCACGGTCGCGCGGGTGAGCGCGCGCACATCGGTCGCATCGACGCCGTAGACGTGGGTCGCCTGCACGGCGGCTGCGCCCGGCCGTGGCAGGTGGATGATCCAGGGAACGTTCTTGGCACGACCAAACGGCAGCTCGACCGGCCCGACCTGCGCCATGGCGTCCTGCAGCCGATCGTAAAGCGGCTCCGAGCTCCGCTGCTCCGGGTAGTCGCCGATTCCTTCGACTTCGAACATCAGGGTCATCGGTTGCGCCCGGCCGTCCTCGACGCGCCCCACCTCGAAGGGCACGCCGGCCCGCGCGGCCACGTCCCCGTCGCCGCTGCAGTCGATCACGACCTTCGCCAGAATCGCCTCGCGGCCCGACTTGCTCTCGACCACGACCCCGCGTATCCGGCCGGCTTCGACGATGGCGTCGACGCACGTGGAGTAGTACCACCACGCGGCGCGTGCCTCCGTGAACATCTCCTCCAGCGCGAGCTTCATCGCTTCCGTGTCGAAGGTGTGGGTCCAGTTCCACTTCCGCCAGGCCTGCGCGGCGATCAGCCGGTCGATCAGCGCCTGCACGATCCAACCCTTGCCGAAGGCGTCGAACAGCGGGTTGAGCAACCCGGCCGTCCACACGCCGCCGAGCATGCCATGCCGTTCGAGGCAGAGCGTCTTCGCGCCGCTGCGCGCCGCTGCCAGGGTCGCCGCCACGCCCGCCGGTCCGCCGCCGACCACGAGCACATCGACGTCCGCCACCACCGGCGTCCGGCGCAGCGCTTCGAGCACGGCCGCGTTCCCGGCGGCGACTTGCATGGGATGCGCCGGAAAGCTCCCGGCCGTTTCCTTTGTTTGGTTCATGATTCAGCGCCTTCGTTCCTGCCGGTACCGCCGGTCATTCGATGGAATAGCTGTAGAGATCGCCCTTCGTGAGATGGAACCGCAGGCGAACGGGATGGCCCCGCGGCCAATGCTCCCGCCCCCGCCACCGCACCGGCTGGCGAACCGCCGCCCCGCGCAGGGGAACACAGTCTGCCTTTCCATACCCGGGCAGCGCCCGGCCGTTCGCGTGCGCCACGCTCACGAGCAATTGCCCGTCTGTCACCTCGGCATTGACGAAGAGTTTTTCTCCCGCCGCTTCGAGGGGCACCGTCTCCACCAGCCCCTCCCGCTCCCCGGCGTGCAGAGACGCGAGCCCATCCCGCCGCCAGACCGCTCGCCCGATGGCGTTCTTCTGCTCCGGGCTGCGACTCGCATGGGCGCGGGTCGCGGCCGAATAGTAGAACCACATCTCATCCCCGACGATCACCGGCGTGTTGCTCACCCCGAGGATCATGCCCGCATCGTACGCCTTTGGACCCACGGGTATGACCGGAGATCGATCGGCGAACCGCTGCCATTTGCGCCCGTCCCGGCTGTGCACCAGCACCACGTCGATCACGCCGTCCTGCCCCGGGCGGGCCCGGCCGCCGACGAGAGGCTCGCCGCGGCAGAGAAAGCGCGTCGCCAGTCCCAGCCACTGGTTCGCAGAGGCGAACGCCGACATGTTATAGAACTCGGCATGGGTGCCCCGCTCCATCTTCCTCGCCTCCGCATGATCGAGTTCATCCGTGGCCAGCACCAGCTCCGGCCGTGACCACGATTGCAGGTCCTTGCTCGTCGAGAGGAAAATCTGCCGGCCGATGGACCGGGGATCCTGGCTGTTCTTGTGGAAGGCCAGAAACTCGTGGTTCGCCGGATCCTGCGCCAGCGTGATTGTATCCATGCCCAGCAACGCCGGCTCCGGATACAGGGTCCACTTGAGCCCATCGGCGGAATAGGCGGCGGCGTAGGCGTGGCTCCGGCGATACCAGGCGGGAGAGCTGAACTTCGCCGCCAATCGAGCCATGACGTCCCGCGGGTAGCCCCCCTTCGAGCCGATGGCCTTGTAGCGTCTTGCTGGATCCGGCTCGTGCCGATCGAGCACGAAACTCGGACTGTGGAAATCGAACAGCCCGACGATGTTCGTGGCGCCGGCCTGCCCAAGGTCGGGTTTTTCCCAGTGGATGCCGTCCCGCGAAGTCGCGTACAGCGTCTGGGTGCCGCAGTTGTACCACATCTGGAAGGAGCCCGTTCGCTCGTCGCGCAGGACCGTGCCGTAGATGCACGCGTAGGAAAGCCTGACGCCGTCCCAAACGACATGTTCCCAGGGCCGATCGCCCTCGAGGACCGGCGCGGGCAGTTTGCGGGCCGCATGCGCCGTCGGCCGCACGCCGGTCCTCTGCGCGATCAGCAGGTCGTCAACCAGCAGTTGCCTTTCGCCCCGGTTGAGGAACCGAACGCGATTTCCGTCCGCCGGCCCAACCGCTGCCTGGCCAAGGGCGGCCACGGGCGAACCCGCGGCAAAACAGCAGCCCAGGCCCAGCTTGGCGCCCCGTTGCAGGAACGTGCGGCGCCGGATGCGTGGCGAGGGGCTCGCGGCCGACCCGTCGGCGCGAGATGCGCTCTCTCCGGAGGAAGGCGAGCCGGTGCCAACCGGTTGGGCGACGATCGGTGCCATCTTCAGCGGACGGTCCGGCTCAACTCCACCACCTGGAGCATCGCGGGTTCGGGCCAGGGCGGATCGCGCGGCTGGTCGCGGTGGAAATCCAGCGTCTCCCAACGCAGCAGTTGCACTGGGTCGTGGGTGCTCGCGGCGAGGTTGGGCAGGAATCGGGCGGCGTTGGGCCCGTCGCGCAAGTCGTCCACCCAGCGCACCTCCATGCCGGGAAAGGTCGAGCACACCCGAGTCAACGCTGCCGGCAGGCCGCTGGCGCGCGCCGGCCTCACGGTCGTGAACGCCATCGTCGCCGGATCGATTTCCCACACACCGGAACCGTATTTCACATGCTGCACCGGAATCACGAGCCGCCCGCCCTGGGGTGCCACCTGGCCGTGGCGCAGCTCGAAGGTGATGCTGCCGCCGCGCCCGAAATCCCAGCGGTGCTCCCAGCGCGAGGCCTGATAGGAGCGCCACGTCCCGCCTTCGAAACGCGCGAGATACATCTGCGTGTGCCCGGCGGCATCGTATTTGTGGTACGCGATCACCACCCGATGAGCGGCGTCGAAACCGACCCGGCCCGAACTGTTGATGATGCCGCCCTTGACCGGCACCGGATCCACGATCGTGCCCGCCGAACGCAGCGTGATGGGCAACGTGAGCGGCCGACCGTCGATCGTCTCCCAATGAACCAGGTCGCGGCTCCGCGCGTAACTCAGATCGTGGTTCGTTGCCGCGTCGCCGGTATCGCGCCAGACCCAGGAGAGATGATAGTACCCGTCGGGCCCGCGGAACGGCGGTAGCGGGTAGGCGTTCATCCGGCCCTCCCCGCTGAGGATCGGTCCGGCGACCAGGGGCCGCCAGGTGCGGCTGCCTTCGTCGTAGACGTTGTACAGCGTGTCGCCCTTTCCGGACCGGCCTTCGCGGTAACTGAAGACCAGTTCGCCCTGCGGCCCGTTGAAGAACACCGGATACGTCACCCGCTGTTCCTCCCGCCCCGTCATCCGGTGCACCGGTTCCAACGAGTCGACGTCGAGCGGCCGGGTGGCGCGGAAGTAGATCAGCGGCACATTGTGCATGTTGCCGCTGAGGTGCAGCCGGTCGCCGCGGTCCAGCCCGAGCATGAGCGCATTGTGCGAATCCCACTCGACGTAACTCGGCAGCTTCTTGCACCGCCACACGGTCTGCCCCAGCCGCCGCTGCGCGACCGTCATCTGCCGGTCCGCATCGTAGAAGGCCACGAACTGCGTCTCGCCCCGTGTCAGCAGCGCGAAATTGACCGGATGGCCGGACCAGGCCGGCGCGAGGTCGATCGCACGATGGTTTCCGGGCGCGGCGGCCCCGGCGGCGGCGAGCACCTGGCCAAGCACCAGCCCCGCGAACAGCCCGCCTTCTCGCCAGCAATAGAACGAGCGACTCATGTGGCTGCCCTCAAGCCCCGCGGCAGGAATTGCGCACCGCGGGCCCGCAGCAGCGCGTGGAGTTCCGCGCCGTCGAGTTCCGAGGGAGTGGTCTTGCGCCGGACCGCGGTCGCGGCGGCGAGCCCCGCCGCCTGCCCCATCGCCATGCAGGTGCCGGTCACCCGGTAGGCACTGTGTGCTTCGTGGGAGCCGGAGATGCAGCGCCCGGCCCACAACAACCCCTCCAGCGTCTTGGGCAGGAGGCAGCGGGGGTGGGGGATGTCACGCTTGGAAATCGTGTGCCGAGTCACACCCGGGGGGAACGGCGGCAGCTTGGGCGTCGAGTCCTTTGGATCGAGTTCGTGGAGATCGACGTGGAACCCCACACTGGTCACGGCGTCGCCGAAGCGGCGTGCCTGCAGCATGTCGTCCAACTCCAGGCGATACCGCCCTTCCAACCGCCGCGCTTCGCGCACGCCGATCTGGGGCGCGGTCTGCGACAGGCGGAGATTCTCCAGGCCGGGAATCCGGCGCATCGCCGGCAGGAAGACCTCGTGCACCTGGCGCCGCGCTGCCGCGGTCGCCCGACTCATCTCGCGCACGTTGGTCGCGTCGACCCGGTACACGTGCGTCGCTTGCACGACTGCGACCGCCTTGCCCGGCAGGGCGATGAGAAACGGTGTGCCGCTGCGTTGCGGGCCGTAGGGGAGTTGGATTGGGAGCCGCTGCTCGTCGATGACCTTGCTCAGATCCTTGAAGAACTCGTGGGTGGTCAGACGGTCGGCGGGGAGTCCGCGAAAGCCCTCGTAGCCGCTTATCCCGAACATCAATGTCAAGGGCTGGCACAGCCCGTCGGACTTCCGCCCCCGCTCGAACGGCACGCCCGCCCGGGCACCGACATCGCCGTCGCCCGTGCAGTCTATCACCACCTGCGCGAGCAATGCCTCCCGTCCAGACTTGCTCTCGACGATCACGCCGCGCACCCGCTCCCCCTGCAGGATGGGCTCGGTGAACGGGCAGTTGTACCAGTACTCGACACCGGCCTCGGCCATCAGCCGTTCGAGCACAAACTTCATCATCTCAACGTCGAATACATCCATGCCCTTGCGCACCCAGGCTCCCTGCTGCTGCAGCTTCTCGATCAAGCGGTCAACCAGCCAACCTTTGCGCGGGTCGAAGAATGGATTGAGCAGCCCGGCGGTCCACATTCCACTCAGCATCGCATTCCGTTCGAGCAGGAGAGTCTTGGCACCTTCGCTCGCCGCGGCCAGGGCCGCCCCCACCCCGGTTGGGCCACCGCCCACCACCAGCACGTCGACCTCGGCGGCAACGGGCGTCCTCCGCGCCGGTTCCGCCACGACTTGCGCGCCCGCGTCGACCTTCATCTGGCGGGCGACTACTCGCGAGAACGCTCCGCCCAAATCTGCCGCGGCGGAGCGCGTCAGGGCAGGCGAGAGCAGCACGGTGCCGGCCACGGCGGTCCGGAGAAAGTGGCGGCGCCGGGTGGCCGAAGGGGCAGAGTGAGGCGGAAGCGGCTGATTCATACGGGGTGTCTCGTGGAGGAAAGGACGCGAGGGGTTTGGCCGCAGTTGACCGGTCAGAAGCGCACCCCGCTCGTGAGCGTGGCCGAGGTGCCCTCGATCCACCGCGCCTTCAGCGGCAGGCCGTTGCTCGTGCTCCGAGAGAGGATTTCGACCCGCCCGTCGTAGTCGAGAGCGTTCTTCACCGCCAGGCTGGCGTACCCCTCGTAATGGCCGAACGTCCGCGAGTAGCTGGCCCCGAGGCCGGCGATCGCGTAACCCTTCTCCACAAACGCCTGGTCCTTGAGGGAGATCCCGTTCACCACCGGCGTGCCCACGATGGCGTCACCCAGATAGCGCACATTGGCCGTGAGCCGCAGGCCCTTCAGGGCTCCCTGCGGAAATCGGTACGAGACCACGACGCTGCCTTTGTATTTCCGCATGTTGAACTCCTTCACGCCCTCCTGGCTTTCGCGGCGTCGGACGATCTCCTCGAGATCCGCGACCTCGGTGCGAATGGTATTGGCCTCGGACGTCACGAGGTCGGGCCGCTGCAGCCAGGTCGCTTTGTGGGTGGCTACATAGTCGCGGAAGCCGCGGCGGTTGTTCGTCACCACGGTGGAATTCTGCGCGCCCACTACCTGGAGGCGCCAGTTCCGATGGGCATTGAAGGTCAGCGACAATTCGTAGCCGCTGGCGGTATTGTCGAACGTGTCGCGGGTGGTCGGCCACCCGGGCAATTCCAGTTCCGAGCGCCCCAGCGCCGTCCAGATGCGGTTGATCTGGGAAACGCCATCCACGCTCGTCGAATCCGTGGCGTTGACCGCGCCGCTTTCGTACTTGTTCAGCGCCACCGCGAGGCGGCGTTGGAAGAGACTCAGCCGCACCCCATAATCGCGGCCTTCGCCGGCCTCGGTCGGCAGGTTCCGACCGAAATGGTCCAGCAAGGTGGAGGCGCCGGCCTTGAAGTTTTCCGACTCGCTGTACGTCAGCGACAGCCATTCGACCGGGTGCACCACCACGCCCTTGGTCACCGGCTTGAACTTGTTGACGACATCGAGCGAAACCGGCACGGACCGCGCCAACGGGCTGAGCCCGCGGGTGTCGCGCAACGGCTTGCCCGAGTAGGTCTCGGACTCGTCGGTGCGCAGGCCGAGCATGGTCGCGATCCGGTCTTTCCAGAAGTAGCTCTGCAGCGCGAAGGAGCGGGAGCGATTGATCGTGAGGCCCGTGGTCTGATCCAGCGTGGGCATGGCCTCAGCGCGCACGCCGTTCTTTTCTAGCACCGTCCGGTAGTCGTAGGTCTTGAAGGAATACACGCCGTTCGCGTAATCGAGATACGAACGGTGGTAGACGCGGTTGGCACTGTTAGCGAGATTGGTGGAAAAACCGGGCAGCGGCGTCGTGTTCACCGTCTGCAGCCGTTCGAGCGCCGACCATAGTTCGTAGCGCTCGAACAGGCCGAAGAGATTGTGGCGGCCCAGCCACCGCCCCCACCGCGGACCCAACTGGTCGAAATTGAACGTCCACGCGGCCTGCAGACGGATGACGTCGCGAGTGCCCAGCCGGGTGTCGGTCCGGCCATCGTGCTGGACAAAGTACTTGCCCACATTCGAATTGGGCTGGCCGTTGGGCAAAAGCTGATTGGGGTCGGCGCTCAGCGTGGCTCCCGTCACCTTGACCGGCCAGATGTTCAGTTCCTCCGCGTGGAAGACCGCCGCTTCGAGGAAAAGGCTGCGGCCGATCTGCTGCTGCAGATGGATCGCACCCTGATCCACCTCGCGGGGGGCGATCGCCTCATTGCCCTTCACGTTCCGATCGTAGGGGTAGAGCGACTCCTCGAGCACCGGCACTGCCGTGCCGGTCGTCGACATTGTGCCGGCCCAATTCATCAATGGCAGACCGGGGACATCCACGAGCAGGGTGCTGTTGTTCGCCGTGCCCGGCAGCACGCCACCGGTGGAATTCGGTTTGGTCGGCCGCCCCGCCGCCATCCAGGTCGCAAGGTTCTGGACGACGAGGTTGCCGTTGGGCACCAGGTCCACCCCATCGATCCACTCGTAGTTGCCCCGCACGGTCGTGCGGAAATTCCCCCGCTCGAACAACCTCGCCGTGCCGGCAAGATAGATGCGCCGGTCGCGGCGGTAGGTCGGCTGGATCGCCGTCGTGTTGTACTGCTGCAGCATTACCGAACGCACCGCCAACCGGCCGGGAATCAACACGCGGTTCAGATCCACTATGCCCCGGGCGCTGCCCCAGTTGCTGAACATCGTCTCGATCTGGCCGGCATGCTTGAACCCGGCGCTCTTCGTCGACGCGGTGAGCGTTCCCGCCGGGTCGCCAATGCCCGCCAGCAGCGCGTTGGGCCCGCGCGCGGTGCCGAGCTGCTCCAGCTTGTAACGGTCCATGTCGCTGAATTCCGGGAAGAAACCCACCATGACTGAATTGGCCGCCGACGAACCGCGAATCCGCGGCTTGGCATAAGAGAAATTGGCGTCGTTGTTCAAAGTGTCGAACTCGACGTTGGCCATGAAGTCGAAGGCATCGGTGACGTTGACGGCTCCGATGTCGTCGAGGAGTTCCTCGGTGAGAACCGTGACGGGCGCCGCCACGTCGCGCAGCGCGGTGTTCAAGCGCGTGCCCGAGAGATCCCTTTGGGCGGCGTAGCCGGTGTCGCGGGTGGCATCGACTTCAAAAGGAGCGAGCACGATGGGAGCTTCGTCCGTCGCCGGCTTGGTCGCGGTCGGCGGGTTCACCGTCTGGGCGGATGCGAGCGAGACAAGAGCGCACGCAAACAGCAAAAGGTCGACGCGCGGGGCGAACAGTCCTCCCGCGGGGGAATCGGCGGACAAGCTTGGCAACGGGGATCTCATAGTGGAGGGAGCGCTTCGGCGGTGGGCCTGCCGCGAGCTTGTTCACCGTTGGTCGAAATCAGCCGGCAATGCACGAAGCGGGAATTGTGACAGTCTAATTCCGGACCGCCACCACGCGGCTGCGCGGCTTTCTTCTTCAGCCCTTGCGGACGCGCAGCGTCGGCCCGTTGACCCACATTCCCGGCACCATCGTGGCCGACGGTGTGACATCCAGGCCGCACTGCCGGTGCAGAATCTGCGCGGCCAGCAGTTCCACGCCCCGCGCCGCGAGCACGGCCGGCTGCAGGTCGATCCCGGCGCAGGACCGGTCGCTCAGGGCCAGATTGAGCGAAACGAACCCGTGGGTTTCCGGCACGCGCGCGCCACACGCCGCCATCCAGTCCACCGCTTCCGAGTGATGGCCGAGCACGACATCGGGTTGGCTCCGGCGAAACCACCGCGCGAAGCCTTCGCGGTCAACCGTCTCGACGACGAGCGGCGGCACCCGGCCCAGGCCGAGGCTGCGTCGCAGACCGAGAAACGCGCTTGTCCACCGGTCGGACCAACAATACTGCAGGCGTGTCTCGTGCGGCTTCACGATGAAGAGACCGGGCCGCCGGTAGCCGAGCTGCCGCACATGCTGCAGCACATAGAGCATCGAGCGGTAGAAGTCCGCGCAGATCGTGGGCAGGGCCGGCCGCTCGATCAGGTAGTCGAGGTAGACGCCCGCATAGTGGTTCCAGTCGAGTTGCGCGAAGTCCGGTTCGCGCCACACCGGTAGCACGAGCACGCCCTGGATGCCGCGCGTCCGCAGGATGGAGTGCAGCCTTTGCAGGCTCACCCCCTCCGCACCGATGAGGAAGTTCTGCGCCTGATAGCCCAGTTCGGCGGCCCGCCGCGCCGCCGCCTCCATCAACAGCCGGCGGAACCGCCGCGCCTTCACCGGCCGGTCGCTCTGGTCCATGCTCACGAGCGCGATCTCCCCGTGATAAACGTACCCGCGCTTCAGTTCCGACATGACCGAACTGGCCAACGGGTTCGGCGTGTAGCCCGCCCGCGCGGCCAGGCCAAGCACACGCTCGCGCGTGGCCGGTTTGATCAACGGCGAACCGCGGAGTGCCAGCGAGACCGTCGAACGGGACAAGCCGAGTTCGGCGGCGAGGGTGCGGACGGTGGGTTTCGCGGTCGCACTCACGGCGGGCTCATTCCGTGTTGGCGGCCAACCGGTACCCCACGCCATGCACGGTCACGATGGTGTGCCCGCCCGCCCCGCCATCTTCGATCTTCCTGCGCAGCTGCGACACAAGGTGGTCAAGCGTACGGGTAATGCCGAAGTAGTCGACGCCCCACACTGCGTTGAGCAGCGCGTCGCGCGTCAGCACCTCCCCCGGATGTGCCGCAAAGACCTCCGCAAGCTTCAGCTCCCGCGCGGTCAGGGCCGTCTCGCGGTCCGCCACGCTCGCCGAATACTTTCGTCGATCGATCGTCGCCGCGCCTAGGCGGAAAGTCGGCGGTAACTCCGGCTCATCCGTCGCCGCACTGGTCCGCGCCCGCCGCAGCAGGGCCTCGATTCGAGCCAGCAGTTCATGCACGCCAAAGGGCTTCGTCACGTAGTCGTCGGCTCCCAGCTTCAATCCCACGACCTTGTCGACCTCCTCCCCTTTGGCGGTGAGAAACAGCACGGGCACCCGGGAGCCGCGGGCCCGGAGTTCGCGGCAAACATCGTAGCCGCTCGTCTTCGGCATCATGATGTCGAGCACGACCAAATCGAACTTCTCCTGGGGAAACAGCTTCAGCGCCTGGGCGCCGTCGGCCGCCGCGGTGACGCCGTAGCCTTCGCTCTCCAGCATGGCCACCAGCCCGAGCCGGATGTTGGCGTCGTCTCCCGCGATCAGGATCTTCGCTTTCATGGGAGCTCCACGATGAATTCGGCGCCGCCGCCCGCGCGCGGCGCGTAGCGCAATTCGCCGCCGAGCCCGCGCGCGAGTTGCCGGGCGATGCTCAGGCCCAGACCGGTGCCGCTCCTCTCCGCGGTCAACGCCTCGTCGACGCGGTGAAATTTCTCGAAAAAACCCCTCCCGGATCCGATCCCCCTGAAAATCCAGTTTCCTTTCAGGAACACGCAGAAGCCCTTTGAGAAGCTGTAGCGGGACTTCCAGTTCCAGGTCCACTTGGGCTCCTGCCATTGCACCAGTGCCGCGATGGTGTTGTTGGCGCGAAGGTACAGGCCGCGGAAGACGGTCTGCAGCCGGAGATCGAGCCCGCGCCCGCGGTAGCCGAGGCCGACATTGCCGGTCGTGTTCAGGAAACCGGCGATCGTTACTGAAAGGAAACTGGATTTTCAGGGGGATCGGATCCGGGCGGGGTTTAAGGGGAGGGTGCCGGGTAAAAGCGGAGTCGGACCCCTGTAGTCCCCCAACCCTCGAGTCCGCCTGACCAGCCAGCGGCGCGAAGAGTCGGTCAACAAAGATATCCCGACGGAAACTCAG
>VHCJ01000043.1 GCA_016871755.1 Verrucomicrobiota bacterium
TCGCCACGGGCTTCGCCGACTCCACCTGCGCCGCCAGCGGCGTCATCATCCCTCCAGCCACGCCGAGGCACAGCGCCGCCACCCCCGCCGCTCCGTTCATCGCCCGTCGCAGCGCCGCCCCCGCCCGGAGAAAGTCATGAAGCTCCCGGGCGACGCCGCTGCGCGGTGTATCCAGATTACGGATGCGCTGCGACCACCGTTTCGAGAGGCAACGGTCGAGCCCGGAAACGGAGGAAAAGCCTGGCGCGGCTCGATTCGGCTGCTTCATGGCGTCGATGAGATCGGGGTTCCCGGGAGGCCGTGGCTTGAATCCTCCGTCGGATCCGCCAGCGGGGCCGCTCTCGCCGCCGGGCCTTGCCCCAAACCCGGTGGAATCCCCGCCGTTGGGCCGCGCTCCAGCGTGATGATGCACTCAAGGTGGCGGGTCTGAGGAAAGAGGTCGAACGGCTGCACCGCGCGCAGGAGGTAGCCCGCGTCGAGAAAGTGCCGGAGGTCGCGCATCTGGGTCGCCGGGTCGCACGAGACGTAGACCACCGCCCGCGGTCCGAAGCCGAAGAGCTGGGTCAGGAAGGCTTCGTCACATCCCTTCCGCGGCGGGTCGATCACGACGACGGTATCCAATGCGGGGTGACGCAATCCGGCGAAGATCCGTGACGCGTCCCCGGCTTCGAAGCGTGCGTTGGTGATGCCGTTGGCGGCGGCGTTCTCGCGCGCGAAGGCGACGCTGCTCTCGCTGATCTCGATGCCGGTGACCTCGGCGAAGGCGGGGGCGGCGGTCAGCGCGAAAAGCCCGCTGCCGCAGTACGCGTCCACCAGGTAGCGGGCACCGCTGGCCGCCGCCTGCGCGCGCACGTACGCGGTGAACGCCGGCAGGATGAAGGGATTGTTCTGGAAGAAGTCGCGGGCGAGGAAGCGCAGGCGGAGGTCTCCGACCGTCTCGACGATCGCAGCATCGTAGTCCGTCGTCACCTCGCCCGACGCCTCGCGGAGCAGAAGGGTCGCCCCGCGGGCGTAGCTGCCGGCGGCCGCGCGCACGTGCACCTCCGCACGCAGCGACGTGAGACGCGCGTTGATCGCGTCAGTGGCGATGGCGCAGCGCGGCACGTCAAGGATGTCGAACCGCGTCCCCTGCCGGAGGAAGCCGATCGGCGGCGGCACGGCCGGGTCGCGGGGTGCGGCGAAGTGCGGGGTGATCTTCGAGCGGTAGCCCCATTCGCGGGGGGAGCCGTGGACCGGAGCGACGGGGAAAGAAATCCCGGCCAGGTGCTCAAGCAGCTCGGCGACCTGCCGTCGCTTCCATTCCAACTGCGCGGGATAGGCAAGATGCTGGTACTGGCATCCGCCGCAGCGCCCGTAAAGCGGGCACGGCGCGGCGACGCGGTCCGGCGACGCGACCAAGACCTCCAGAAGATCCGCCTCGGAAAAGTTGCGGTGATTGCGGAAGACACGGGCGCGCACCCGTTCGCCCGGGAGCGTGAACGGCACCATGACCACCCAGTTCTCGACCGCGCGGCCCTCCGGACCCGGACGCGAGAAGCGGCCCAACCCGGAGCCCAGGTTGGTCAGCGTGCTGATTTCCAGCTCGATCTCCTCATGATAGGAGAACGGCAGGTCGTTGAAACGAGCCTTCTTCTTGCCCACGGCTCCACGTTTCGGCGCCGGGCGGAATTCACAACGTCAAATCCGCGACGGCCCCGGCGCCCGGGGACAGCACCACGCCGGCCGGAGCGGCCCGCTGCGAAGCAGGCTGGCCACCCTGCGCCGAAGCGCTAGCGTGGCGGACCGTGGACCTCCCCGCCGAGAAAATCTCCAGCCTGCAGAACCCGCGCGTGAAGCATCTCGTGCGGCTGCGCGACCGGCGGCCACGCGATGAGGCCGGAGTCTTTCTGGTCGAGGGCTACCGCGAGATCCGGCGCGCTCTGGAAAAAGGTGTCGCGCTGCAGGAAGTCTATTTTTCCCGCGACTGGTTCCTCGGGGAGAACGAGCCCGCGCTCCTCGAGGAGGCACGGCGGCGCGGGGCGGCGCTCTTCGAGCTGTCCAAGGACGCCTTTGCCAAGGTGGCGTACCGCGAACGGCCGGACGGCCTGCTGGCGGTCGCGCCCCAGTGGTGCCGTTCCCTCGCCGAGCTCACGCTCCCCGCAGTCCCCTTCCTCCTCGTCGTCGAATCGATCGAGAAGCCCGGCAACCTCGGCACCATCCTCCGCAGTGCCGATGCTGCCGGGTGCGACGCGCTGATCGTTTGCGATCCGATCACCGATCTCTTCAACCCCAACGTCGTCCGCGCCTCGACCGGCGTCCTCTTCTCGGTGCCCTGCGTGGTGGCCTCGAGCGAAGAGGTGCAAGCCTGGCTGCGCGACCGCGGCATCCGCAGCATCGCCACCACCCCAGCCGCCACCACCCTGTACACCGACGCCGACCTCACCGGCCCGCTGGCGGTGGTGATGGGCAGCGAACAGTACGGCCTGAGCGACTTCTGGCTGAAGCACGCCGATCTGCCCGTACGCATCCCCATGGCGGGGCAGGCCGACTCCCTCAACGTGGCGATGGCCACGATCATCACCCTGTTCGAGGCCGTGCGGCAGCGCACTCCCCGACCCACGCCGTGAGCGCGCACCCGAAAAGCGTTGCCCGCTCCGCCAACTTGCAAAAGCCTCCCTCCCATCTCATCCCATGTTCCAGGTCACCTTTTCCGAGCAGGCGATCCGCGAACTGAACAAGCTGGACAAACTCGCGCAGTTGGAGGCGGTTGATCCGATCAGCAGCCTCAAGGCCGCCGATCTCGAAAAGCCCCGCGAACCCCTCGGCCGGTTCCACCGCGGGGCACAGACCCTCTACCGCCTGCGCGCCGGCGACCATCGCTTCTACTTCGAAACCCAGGGATCCACGCTCTTCGTCCGCTACATTCTCCACCATAACTCGCTGGAGGACTTCCTGTTGCGAAATAGGTTTCCCGTCTCCGAGACCCAGTTGGTGGAGCAGCATTCGAAGTTCTGGAAGTACCTGGAGTCCCTGACGAAGAAAGCGACCTGACGGAGGAATACCTGCCATGGCCGATCCCGCCCACCCTGCCCGCAGTCCCGATTCCGACCCGCATGATGAGGTGGTTCCCACCGGTTTGGAGGATCGGGAGAATCCGTACTCGGTGACCGCCGCCAGCCGGATCTATTTCCTGCCGAACCTGATGACGGCGGGAAATCTCTTCTGCGGTTTCGCGTCGGTGATCCGGTGCATCCAGGCTAATTATGAGATGAAGCAGGCCGCAGTGATCACCGGCTCGGCCATCGACCTTTACAAGCAGGCCATCTGGCTGATCTTCGGTGCGGCCGCCTTCGACATGCTGGATGGTCGGCTGGCGCGGATGGGTGGGCGGGAGTCGCTCTTCGGCGCGGAGTTCGACTCCCTCGCTGACGTCGTTTCCTTCGGGATCGCACCGGCCTTGCTGGTGTTCTTCCTGATCCTTTCGCCGACTCAGGGCTACCCGGTCTTCCGGGAAATCGGCTGGGTCTTCGCGTTCATCTACCTGCTCTGCGCGGCAGTCCGCCTGGCGCGGTTCAACGTCATCACCAACCCCCTCCTCGCCCGGGCCAAGGCGGAGACGAACAAGGATTTCGTCGGCCTGCCTGTCCCGGCGGCGGCCATCACCGTCGCCAGCCTCGTCCTCTTCCTGCTCAGCCTCGCCGAGCAGGACCGCTCCCTCCACCGGTGGGCGCTGGTCCTCCCGGTGCTGATGGCCATCATTGCCGTCCTGATGGTGAGCACGGTCCGCTATCCCAGCGGAAAGCAGGTCGACATGCAGACGACGACGCGCCTGACCCGCTTCGTGACCGTTCTCATCTGCGTGGCGGCGGTTTTTGTCTTCAAGGAAGTAGGCCTGTTCGTCGTCGCGCTTGGGTACATCGGCTTTGGCTTGGTCCGCCACCTCCGGCGGAGCGTCTCGGCGCCGAAGCCGGCGGACACCGGCGGGCGGAACTGAACAGCCTGTGATCAACCTGTCGACTCCCCGCGAACAGCTTTGGCCCGGTGAAGAACCGGGAGGTTCTTGGAGGGTTCCGGGCACGTTCTTCACCGCTCCCGGAGCGGACTCCGCGGGCGGAGTTTCAGAGGAGCCAGCCGCCCGAAAAGGAAGGTTGTTGGTCCTTTCCGGGCCGCATAATAAGACTGCTCTTAATTACTGATTGAATAAGGTATCACTTAGACTTTGTTAACCACTCGGCACGCCGTGCCCCGCGCCCCATGAAATTCAAGATCAACCGCGATCATTTCAGCAACGGCTTGGCTCAAGTCCTCAACGTCGTGGGCTCCAAGACCACGATGCCGATCCTGAGCAACGTGCTGATTGAAGCGGACAAGGACTTCATCTCGCTGACGACGACGAATCTCGATCTCGGCATCCGCTGCCGGATCAAGGCGGAGGTGAAGGAGGGCGGAGCGGTGACGCTGCCGGTGAAGCGGCTGGCGACGATCGTCCGCGAACTTCCCAATCTCGATGTGTCGTTCGATGCCTCGCCCAACCACCAGGTGAAGCTGGCGTCGGGTGGTTCGAATTTCCGCATCATGGGCATCGGCAAGGAGGAGTTCCCGCCGCTGCCGGAGTTCGGCGACGAGAAGTCCTTCACGCTCGATCAGCCGGAGCTGGTCTCGATGCTGAAGAGCGTCGCGTACGCCCAGAGCAGCGACGAAACGCGGTACATCCTGAACGGCGTCTACTTCGCGTTCCGCGACGGCCATTTCTCCCTCGTGGCCACCGATGGCCGCCGCCTCGCCCTCATCGCCAAGGAGATGGAGATCCCGGCCACCAGCGCCGGGGCGATCATCCTGCCTGCCAAGACAGTCGCTGAACTGCTGCGCATGCTCGACAAGGGTGAGAAGGTGAAGATCGACTTCAGCGACCGCCGCTGCTCGTTCCAGATCGGCACCGACAAGGATTCCAGCGGCCTGATCGACTCGATCTACCTCTACTCCAAGGTCGTCGAGGGCAACTATCCGAATTACCAGCAGGTCATCCCCAAGGAAACGCACCAGCGCATCAAGCTGGAGCGCGAACTCCTCCTGCAGTGCATCCACCGCGCCGCGCTCGTCACGAGCGAAAAGGCGAACTCGGTCAAATTGAAGCTGAGCAGCAACCTGCTCGAAATCACCGCGCAAAGCCCGGACTTCGGCGAGGCTCACGAATCGATGGCGATCTCGTACAGCGGGCCGGAACTGCAGGCGGCCTTCAACCCGGCGTTCCTGATGGATCCGCTGAAGGCACTGACCAAGGACGAGGTCTTCTTTGAGGTGAAGGACGATGTCAGCCCGGGCGTCTTCAAGACGCTCGAGAACTTCATCTGCGTGATCATGCCGGTGCGGCTGAGCTGAGCTGCGCCCGGCGGCGGCGACTGCGCCTCCAGTGATGCTTGACGCCTATGTGCTGTTCGGCGCCATCGTGGCGTCGCTCGTCCTGACCCAGATCAACCAGCGTCTGGCCTCGCCCATTCTCGCGATCTTCAACCGCTGGCTGCGCTGGCTGATCTTCAGTCTCGGTGCCGCCTCCGTGTGCCGGCAGTTTGAGCTGATTGACCGGCCGTTCTGGGCGCTTCTGGTCGGCTTCGCCCTGATCTACTTCCTCGTCGAAACCGGCTACCGGTGGCTGGAAATCCACGCCCTGAGCGTCAGCCCCATGCCGCTCTTCCCCCGCTTCGCCGTGAATTCCAGCGGGGAGGAGTGGCCCACCCACCCGCGGTCACTCGCCCTGCGCGAATGGCTCCGCCAGCGGGGATTCCGCGCCCTCCAATCGCTCAAGGCCGAGGTCGGGCCCGGGATCTACCTCCGCACGTCCATCTACCAGGACGCCACCGGGACGCTGCGCGTGCAGGTCACGTTCCTGCCCCAAGCCGGTGGCAGCATCGCGGTCTGCCACACGTTTTCGACCCAGACCGCGGCCGGAGATCGGATCGTGACGGATAACCTCTTCCTCCCGTTCGGCGGATTCTATCCGGAGAACTGGTTTGTCGAACGGCACCCATGGACGCGCTCCGCGGCGAGCCTGCTGAAGCGGCACGAGGTGCGGGTGCGGGCCGCCGGCGCACCGCCGGCCGTCTGGGACTTGGAGCCGCTCGGCGACCTCAACCAGCAGCAGCACGAGGTCGAGCGCATCAACACCGAACTGGGTTTCCTCCTGCCCCACGCCGAGCGCGACGACCACGGCAAGATCTCCCACGAAGGACGCTACCGCGTCTGGAAGGAAGTCTGGCAGCTCAACTACCTCGGGCTCGCGGCCCGCTACTGACGCGCGCCAGGTCCTGCGCTGGGGCGTTGCCATGGTCGGCTCCCGGAGCCATCTTGCCGCCATGGATCGGTTGCGGCCACAGCTGAAGAAGCCGAGTTTTCCCATCAGTGAGGGCCTGCGCGGCTACCTCCAGCGCTACCGCCGCGAGCGGGCCCTGCCGGTGACCTACGACCGGTTGCGCGGCTTCACCGAGGCCGCCCCGCTGGCGGACGCCGCCGGCAAGCCGACGCTTTGGGAGACCGTGGTCTACGACCGGCTGGAGATGGATTCGCTCAACGAGGACCTCAAGCGGATCTACGCGCTCATCCGCGTCGACGGCGACCTCTCCGTGATGCGGCACTTGTACGTCGACCGGATCGACTTCTGCGCCTTCGGCAATTCCGCGCCGTTTCGCATCCGCATCGTCAATTCCTTCAACGACAACGCCGACTACTACTACATCAAGCGGGCCGACGCCTCGCGCGTCTACGGGCTGGAGCTCGAGCACGTGCTCTCGCCGAACCGCCTGAATTACCTCACCCACGGGCCGACCTTGGTCGAGGAGCACATCGCCGGACTGCCCGGGGACGTCTTCATCGAGCGCTGGCTGGAGAGCCCGGAGCTGCGGCCCATCCGCATCGCCAAGGAACTGGTGAAGTTCAACGAACGCTGCTTCGTGCGGCTGCTGGGCGACATGCGGAGCTACAACTTCGTCTTCGTCATCACGCCCGACTTCGAGGGCGCGCAGGTCCGCATCCGCGCGATGGACTTCGACCAGCAGAGCTACGAGGGCCGGATGAACTTCTACCGTCCGCAGTTCTTTCGCGAGAACCAGCCGCTCGCGCTCTTCTGCGTCCACCATCTCAATCTCGAGACCGCCCGCCAGTACCAGCGCGAGGAGCAGGTGCTGATGCTGCAGCGGGCCGCCGTGACCGAGGAGCGGCTGAGCTACCTGCTGCGGGTGATGTCGGCCGACCCGCTCTCGCTGCCGGAGCACCTTGAGATGCTCCGCGAGTCGCTCGCCGTGCACTACGACTGGCCGGAATTCCTCGACTGTGAATCGATGGGCGGTCTCGTGCGCGAGAGCCTCGCCGCGATCCGCGTGCGCGTGCGCGACCAGGACCGCGCCGCGCCGGCCGGCTTGGAATGACGCGCCGCACTCTCGGCGTGACGCCCGGCCCGCTCCGACGTAGGGTGCAGCGCTGGCTCTCCCCCTTTTCCCCGTTCGCGGGTCCACTCGTCTTCGCTCTTCCTCGTCTCCCTGTTCCCATGGTCAAAGGACAAAGAGTCGTCTGCGTGAATGATACCTTCACCGCGGTCATCCGCGCCCTCTACCAGCAGCTGCCGGTGAAGGGAGAGACGTACACGATCCGCGAGGTCTTCCTCGGCCGGGAAAAGGTCGTGAAGGGCGGTGACACGGCCACGGTGGGACTGCTGCTGGAGGAGTTGAAGAACCCGTCGGATCCGTTCCACCAGGGTAAGCAGGAACTGGGTTTCACCTCCGAACGTTTCGCCCCGCTCGAGGAACTGCCTCCGGAGGAGGAGGAGACCTTCGAGCTCGTGGGCGCCGGTGCGAAGAAGGAGAAGCACCTGCCCTTTGAGGTCGGGGTGGGTGGGAACAACTGACGCTTCGGTCCGTCGGGGTCGGGGCGTTTCCGCGGCGCGGCGTTGAGGGCACGTCGGGAGCGCGACTCTTTGCGATCGACGCCTCGACGAGCTCCGCGCCGAAGCGTGCGGGGCGAGCCGGCGTCCGTTCCGCAGTGCCGGGGCGCGTTCCGCGGTCTGCGCTACTCGATCCGGCCCTCGTCGAAGTCGATCAGGTCCGGGACGGAGCGGATTTCCCCGATCCGGTCTTCACAGCCCATCGCCTTCAGGGCGGTGGCGAGAAACTCCTGGCCGGCCGTCGTGAGGCCTTTCTGGCAAAGCTCGCGATTCCACCGGTGGGCGCGGGTGTCCGCAGGAAGGAGTTCGCGAAGGCGACGGGCGAGATCGGATTCGTCCGCGGCGGCGAAGACCGCGGCTTCCACGGCGTTGGGCTCGATGCCGAGGTGCTGGCAGAGAAACCGGTCCAGGCCGCGCTTGTAGTTCTTCGCGTAGCTGGCCGGAAGCGAGCCGTGCTGCTTCACGTAGCGGCACTTGGCGAGGAAGCGCGGAAAGTAGAGCAGTCCGGTCGCCGGATCCGGCAGGTAGGGCGACGGGAGCGAGGTCAGGATCTCGCCGGTCGAACCGGGGATGGGCTTTGACGGCATCGGCGTCCGGGCGAGCGCTCGGGGGCCGACTCAGTGCGTTGCCAGACGACGCTCGCGGGCCACGAACCAGCGTGGAGCGCCGGCATCGTCGACGATCGGCGTGATGGCCACGTCGACGCGGTACACGCTTCCGTCCTTGGCGTAGTTGGCGAGGGTCTCCCGGCAGGGCTGGGCTTCGCGCAGCGCGGCACGCATGCGCGCCACGGCGTCGCGGTCGGTGGCCGGACCCTGCAGCAGCTCCCCGGGCTTGCGGCCGCGGAGGTCCGTGAGCGAGTAGCCGCACATGCCGGTGAAGGACTCATTCACCCATTCCACGCGGCCTTCCGGGCACGTCACGACGAGGGCGTCCGGCGCCGGGGGGCAGGATTCGGCCGCGATGCTCTGCAGGATGCGCTCGCGCAGGGGGGCCGGCGGCTCCACCGCGACCGGGGTCTGCGCCAGGACCAACTCCGCGCCGATGGCCTGAAGGCGCGCCACCTCGGCACGCACCCCTTCATGAAATTCCAGCACGAGTTCGAACGCCTCCCGCTCGGCGGCGGACAGCGCCCCGGCCACGTAAAGGGCGGCCCGTTCTTGGAGGAATTCCGGCGGCATGGGGAACGGATAATCAGGTGCGTTTCCGGGTCAAGCCGGAGGCGCAACTCAGGCGGGCCCCGGGGGGGTGCGGACGATCAGCGAGCGGATTTCCGTCATGTCCTCGATCGCGAACCGCACGCCCTCCCGGCCAAGACCGCTGTCCTTCACGCCCCCGTAGGGCTGGTTGTCCGCCCGGAAGGACGGGACGTCTCCCACCACCACGCCGCCCACCTCCAGCTCGTCCCACGCCTGCTGCACGTGGTAGAGGTCGCGGGTGAAGATACCCGCCTGCAGACCGAACGTGCTCGCGTTGGCCAGCGCCAGCGCCTCGCCGAACGTGGAATAGGGCGTCAGGACCGCCACCGGGCCGAAGGCCTCCTGCGCGCAGATCGGCAGATGCGCCGGGACGTTCTCCAGCAGGGTGGCGTCGAGCACCGCGCCGCGGCGGTGGCCGCCGCAGAGCACGCGGGCCCCGGCCTTCCGCGCCTCCTCGATCCATCCGTGCAGCCGGACGGCGTCGGCCTCCGTGATCATCGGCCCGACGAACGTTTCCTCACGCTTAGGATCGCCCGCAACCAGCGCCGCGGTGCTGCGGCCGAGCCGGTCCCGGACGTCCGCATAGATCGATTCGTGGATGAGGATCCGCTGCACGCTGATGCAGCTCTGGCCCGACTGGAAGAATGCGCCGAAGGTGATGCGGCGGACGGCGTCGTCGAGGTCCTTCCAATCGGGTTCAACGATGCAGGCGGCGTTGCCGCCGAGTTCGAGGACGACCTTCTTTTTGCCGGCGCGGGCCTTCATCGCCCAGCCGACCTCCGGGGATCCGGTGAAGCTGAGGAGCTTGAAGCGGGGGTCCGTGGTGAAGAGGTCGGCGCCGTCGCGGTGGCAGGGCAGGATGGAGAACGCGCCCGGCGGCAGCGCGGTCTCGGCCAGCACCTCGCCGATGAGCAGCGCGCCGATCGGCGTGCGGCTGGCGGGCTTGAGCACGAACGGACAGCCGGCGGCGATGGCGGGCGCGATCTTGTGGGCCGCGAGATTGAGCGGAAAGTTGAAGGGCGAGATGAAGGAGCAGGCCCCGACGGGCACGCGGCGGAAGGAACCGCGGTAGCCGCGTGTGCGCGGCGAGATTTCGAGGTTCATCACCTCGCCGCCGATCCGCACCGACTCCCGCGCGGCGATGCTGAACGTGTCGATCAGCCGCGTGACTTCGCCCCGGCTGTCGCGGATCGGCTTGCCCGCCTCGACGCAGAGCGCCCGGGCGAGCTCCTCGGCGCGGGCGGTGAAACGGGCGACGCAGTGGTCCAGCACCGACTTGCGCAGGTCCGGGCTCAGGCGGCGCATCGGCGCCTCGGCCGCCACCGCGGCCGCGATCGCGCGATCGATCAGCGCGGCATCCGCCACCGGCACACGGGTCACGGTGTCCCCCGTGAACTTGTCCGTCACCGCGAGGTCGCGGTTCGGCGACTCCGCCCGGTTGGCGACGTACAGCGGGAAGGAGTCGGGCAGGGCGAAGCTCATGGCGATCGGAGGCGGGCGTCGTCGTGAATTTTCAGATACAGCGCCCGCCGTCGACCTCGAGGCAGGATCCGGTGACGAAGGACGACGCCGGGTCGGCGAAGAAGAGCGCCGCGTTGGCGACGTCGGCGGGCTGGCAGAGACGGCCGAGCGGGATGGTGGCGAGGAAGCGGGCGCGGTTCTCCGGCGTGTCGGGAACGCCCATGAAGGTGGTGAGGAGCGGCGTCTCGGCGATGACGGGGTTGATGCAGTTGGCGCGGATCTTGTCGGGCGCGAGTTCCACGGCGAGCGACTTGGTGAGGAGGACGACGGCCCCCTTGGTGCCGTTGTACCAGGAGAGGCCCGGGCGCGGCCGGACGCCGGCGGTGGAGCCGATGTTGATGAAGGCGCCGCCTCCCTGACGGCGGAACACGGGGACGCCGTGGATGGCCGAGAGGTAGATGCTCTTGACGTTGACCTGGTAGAGACGGTCGAACTCGGCCTCGGGGACGGAGAGCATCGGCTGGTTGGCGTGGCTGATGCCGGCGTTGTTGACGATCACGTCGATGCGGCCGAAGCGCTTCAGCGTTTCGTCCACCAGCCGTGCGAAGTCGGCGGAGACGGTGACGTCCATCGGCACGGCGAGCGCCTCGCCGCCGGTCGAGCGCAGGGCGGCGGCGACGCGTTCCGCGGCGGCGGCATTGCGGTCGGCGATGACGACTTTCGCGCCCTCGCGGTGGAAGGTGTGGGCAATGGCCTCGCCGAAGCCCGAGCCGCCCCCGGTGACGATGGCGACGAGAGAGGGCAGTCGGCCGGAGGAGGGTGCGTCTGAACGCGGCGCGGACGCGGGTGGGGGCGGGGTCTGGGACATGACCCCATCCAACGCCCGCCCGGCCCCCGCTTCCAAGGAAATTCCCGTGGCCGGGTGATGCCGTTGGGCGCGAGGCCGCAACGCTGCGCTCGATCGGGTCGCATCGAGGCGATCTGGCGGCACCTTTAAGTGGCACTTCCCCGTCGAAACACCCTCCGGGTAGTCCTCGGTCTTTCGCCCCCGAAATGCGCTCGCCCTCTCACCTCGCTACTCCGCCTCCGACGGCAGGGTGTTGGCTTAGAGACTCACCCCGAGGGATTGAAGGGTCTTCTCGAGGCCCGCCTTGCTGGTCGGTCCGCTGCCCACGAAGCTCGCCGCCACGTTGCCCTCGCGGTCGATCACGTAGAAGGTCGGGATGCCACTTACCTTGTAGAACTTTCTGGCGATGCTGTTGGCATTGCCTGTTTCCCGATCGACCCCGCTGGGATCGAAGGCGAGCGGATAGGAGGTCTTCACCTGGGGGGCCTTGAGCCACTTGTCGAAGTTCTCACGCGTATCCCACACGCAGAGACCGAGGATGACGACACCTTGGTCACGGACCTGCTGGTGGAGTTGCTCCAAGCCGGGCATGGCCGCCTTGCAGGGTCCGCACCAAGGGGCCCAGAAGTCGATGACGACGATTTTGCCGCGCAGTTCCGAAAGCTGCATCGATCCGCCCTCGGCGCGGTCGGCGCTGAAGTCAGGGGCGGGGGTGCCGTTCGCAAGGAGGGGCTGGCGCGGGGCCGGGGGAGCGGGGGCGCGCACGACCTGGGCGGGTCGGTCCGTGGTCGCGAAGGTCAGGGACTGGCCTTCGAGCGTGGTCCTGGCCTCGTAAACGGTTTCGCCGACCTTGAATGGCTGGGAGGCGTCGAAACGCTCAAGGAAAGGATCGAAGGTGGCATCGCGGTTCACGTCGGCGAGCAACCACAGCGGCCGGGGCCGGTCGGGCGAGCGGGAGGGGGCCGCGTAAAGAGCATCGTTGTCGTTCTCGATCAGGGCGAGGCGCATGGGCTTCCCGTCCAGCGTGATCACGCCGGTCTGCGCGGTCGTGCGCCGATAGCTTAGCTGGTGCCCTTCGCCGGCGCGGAGCACCGTGAAGAGCAACATCACCCCGTGATCAATGGAAGCGGTCTCATTGTCGGCCGACCCGTAAGAGGCGCGAAGGACGCGGTTTGCCAGGCCCATGTAGAAGCCGCTCTCCGCCTTGCCGCGCTGGATCATCCGCTCCCAGCGGCCATCTCCGTCATCGGTCAGGTCTCCGTTGCGGTTGGCATCAACGTACAGGAAGCAGGACTCGGGGTTCACCACGGGACCCTGGTCGATCGCGACGATGTGGTCGGCCTTGGGACCATTTCCGAGGCGCAGGATACCGTAGCGCAGCGTACCCTTCGCCGCCGGAGCCTTGGTCAGACCGGGGGGAGGTTCGGGGGAGAGGGCGACGGGATCGTTGAAGAAAGGCAATTTTCCCCAGAGTTCGCCGCCGTCGGCGAGGATG
>VHCJ01000044.1 GCA_016871755.1 Verrucomicrobiota bacterium
TTCCTCCTCCTCAAGGCCAGCTACCTCGCGATCTGCATCTTCGCCCCGGCGCTGGTGCTGGCGCGCCTCAGTGGCGTCTCAATCGAGTGGATCGTGATCGCCGTCGGCGGCGTGACCGCCGCCTACACGATGGTCGGCGGCATCAAGGCGGTCGTCTGGACGGATACGTTCCAGCTCGTCATCTTCCTCGGCAGCATCGCGCTCGTCCTGCTCCTGATCGCGGCCCGGGTCGAGGGAGGGGCCCCGGAGGTGCTGCGGATCGCGGATGAGAACGGGCGGCTGAGCTTCTTCAACTTCGACTTCGACCTGAGCCAGCCGTACACGTTCTGGGCCGGTCTTTTCGGCGGCACCATCTTCACCCTCAGTCAGTTCGGCGTGGATCAAGCCGAGGTCCAGCGCTACCTCACGACCTCCACGATCCGGCAGTCGAACATTGCGATGATCAGTTCCATGATCGCCGCGGCTCTGGTCGGGTTGAGCATCTTCGGCATCGGCCTGGCGTTGTTCGCCTTCTACCATGTGCATCCGGAGAAGCTCGCGGGTGAAACGGTCGGGCCGAACGGAGTCTTCCCGAAGTACATCATCGAGGAGTTGCCGACGGGCGTCCGGGGCCTGCTGGTGGCCGCGATCCTCGCGGCGGCCATGTCCACCATCAGCTCGGTGCTCAATTCGATGGCGACCGTGTTTCTCGCTGACTTCTGGCCGCGGCTGCGGCGGACCCAGCCCGGCGTTCGGACCGCTCGCTGGTGCACTGGCGTGATCGGGGTGATGGCGACGTTCCTCGCCTGCTTCGGCGACCGCTTCGGCAACGTCCTGGAGGCGTCACTCCTCATCGGAAATCTCTTCGGAGGGAGTCTTGTCGGCACCTTCCTGCTCGGCATGACCGTGGCCCGCGTGACCGCCCGCGGGGCGTTGGTGGGCATGGTGGCGGGGTTTGGCACCGCGCTCTTCCTCTGGCGTGGCACCGACGTGGCGAGTCTGTGGTACGGGTTTTTCTCCGCCCTTGTGGTCTTTGGGGTCGGCTGGGGCGCGAGCCTGTTCGAACCCAGACCCGATCCGGCGAAGCTGCGCGGACTCGTGCTGGGCAAGTGAGGGCGCATCTGCTCTCGCCGCCCGCCGGGGCGTGTCGCGTCCGGCCCCGGCATTCGCTGCCGGCCCGGGCTTGTCCGCCGCCGGGCGGTCATCCTGAAATGCGTTGCGCGCGCCGGAAGCGCGCCGGGGTCTGACCGGTGTCGCGCTTGAAGGTCCGACAAAAGACGACGGTGTCCGCCAGTCCGAGTCGTCCGGCCACGGCCTTGATCGGCTCCTGCGTCTCGGCGAGCAACCGCTGCGCCTCGGCCGTCCGGACCGCGCGGAGGAACGTTCCGGCGCTCAGCCCGTGCTCGGTCTTGAACACGGCGCGGAATCGGCTCGGGGAAAGCCCGACGCGCGCGGCGAGATCCCCCACGCCCGGACCCCTTGCCAGCTGGGTTCGCGTCCACTCGCGCAGGGATGCAAGATCGATCCGGGTGTCGCCGGCGGGAGCACCGGCTGCGGACAGCAGGCCGCCCTCAGCGAGGATGACGGCGAGCAACCACACCCGAACGGGGCCCTCGGCCCGCTGCAGTCGGTCGACGCACCTATTCAACCAGTCGGACGGCCCTCCCCGCGTCACGCGGAAGCCTCGCTGCTGGTCGGCGAGCGGCGCGAACGGACCGTCGCCGTCGCCCTCGACCCGGAAGTGCTGGATGGAGGCCCGGACCCGGCCGCGGCGGGCCTGACCCCGGAATTCGGTGTGCGGCCAGATCAGCACGCCCTGCCCGGCGGCAAGTGAGAGGGACCGCGCCAGCGCCGGGAACTCGAGGGAAACGTGCCCGCGGTGGACGAAGAGGAAGTCGTGGTGCGGCCACTGCGCCGGACCGATGCCGATGCGGTGACCGAACTCACCGTAGCCGCGTCGAAGGAGGTGGGGCATGGAATGACAGTCGAAAAAGTCAATAACACGATCAGGCAAGTCAACCGTGGCGACTGGATTGATCAGGCGATGCGATCATTTTCAGCCCCATGATTTCGTCCCCACCGTCTTCGCCGCTGCCTGCTGCGGCCCTCGCTTCGACCGCGTACGCCCGCCCCTCCGACTGGACCTCCCGGCCGGTGTCCGCCTGCCTGCCGCAGTTGACTGCGCTCTTCCACCTCAGCCGGGAGTTGGTCCTGATTCAGGCCGGATGGCTGGCCGGCGTGCCTTACTGGGATGCGAAGCAGGCGATCGCGCGACATGTTCTGGAGGATGCCTACGCCACGGAGGCGATCCTCGAGCGCCTGCATGAGCTGAAGGCCACGACGGCGGAGCACAAGCAGGTTGCCGATCTCGAGGAATGGATCGCGGATCTGGCCGGAGGTGACGACGGAGATGCCTGGCTGCGCACCCTTTACGGAGTGTTGAAGCCGTGGTTCATCGCGCGCATCGAGGACTACCTGTCCGGGAGTGATCCGGTGATGGACGAGCCTAGCCGGTCGGTTTTGGAGCGGGTGATCGAGACCCAGCGTGCGCACTGCTCGTGGTTCGCGCGCTTCCGACCGCGCTTCTCGGCCTGGGAGACCGCGCACTCGGACCGCAGGCTGGAGGAGGTGCGCAGCCGTCTTGCCGGTGCGAACCTGGTGGAGGGTCGGCTGGTGCTGACCGGTGGCGCGGCGCGGGGGGTGGACTGGCCGCGCTTCTCCGGGATCGCGGCGGTGCGGCGCGACCGCACGTTCCTGACCCCGGACAAGCATTCCTATCCCCGCGAAGGCACGACCTTCGCGGAGAAGCGGTTTCTCGTGTTCTGGAATCACGTCCAGGAAATGCAGTTCGCGGAGTCGCTGGCGACGATCCTCCATGAGACCCGCGAAATGCCGTGGGCCTTCCACCTCGACCTCGCGCGGCACATGGCCGACGAAGTGCGGCACGCGGCGATGGGCCAGACCCGGCTCGAGCAGCTCGGCGTCGCCCTCACCGAGGTGCCGATGCTCACGCACAACTACGCCTTCCGGGGGAACCTCGATCCCTTGGAGCGCTTCTGCCTCATGACCTTTGTGATGGAGGCGTCGTCCTTCGAACGGAAGCGGGCGAATGTTGAACTCTTCGAGGCGGAGGGGGACGAAGTCTCAGCCCTCTACGAAAGCTATGACATCAAGGACGAGATGCTGCACGTGAATTTTGGCCATCTCTGGGTTCCCGTGCTGCTGCGCGTCTATCACGACGCGCGCACCATCGCTGAACTGACGGAGCACTGTCGGGCGCAGATCGCTCAGGTCATTACCGAATACCCGGCTGCCGCCGCGAACATGCTCAAGCGCTGAGCCCGGCCCGCGTGCCTAGACCACCGCGCGTTGCCGTCCCAGCCGGAACGCGCGGGGGGCCTGACCGTGTGCCCGCCGGAACAGGCTGTAAAAGTGCGACAGGTTGGAGAGACCGCACTCGTCGGCAATGTCGGTGATCGGACGATCGGTGATGCGCAACTCGCGCGCGGCATGCGCCATCCGGACTCGGTTTACGACGTCGGAGGGCGTGCATCCGAGGGCGGCGCGCACGCTGCGGGCGACATGGGCGGCGCTCCGGCCCGATGCGCGCACCAAGCCTGGTGCGCCGAGCGCGAACAGCGCTGGTCGCTGGATCTCCTCGCAGGCATGGCGCAGCCACTCCGGCATCGCGGGCAGGGCGGAGACCTCCGGCGGGCGGAGCAAGAGGGGCAGGCCAAGGAGAAAGTGTTCGAGCGCCAGCCGCCCCTCGCCGACCGACGACAGCTGCGGCAGCTGATCCCGCAGGGTGGCGAGGCTCGCCGCCGTCAGTCGGAGCCGGCAGGGCAGGGGGCCCGCCGGATCGAGGAGGGGCGCAAATGCCTCCGGATGCCGCCGCAGCAGATCGGCCCGCACCGACGGAACGAACGCCACGTTGATCAGCTTGAAGCCAGCCGCATCCACCGCGCGCAGCATGTGCTGGTCCTCCGGCCGAATGAAGATCAGGTCGCCCGCGTCGAGTCCCTTGACCTGCCCGTTGATGGTATGCTCGCCGCGACCCCGCTCCAGCCAGAAGATCTCGGGAAAGTCGTGGGTGTGCAGCCGGGCCGGACGGCCGGGAAGGGACACGACGATGGCAAGGTGATGCGCGAGTCCGGGTTCAATCACGTCCTTCCAGCGCTTGCGTTCAATCATATCAATTAAACACAAGAAAATGTCAGGTCGCGACAAGACAGGAATGAGTCGTCGCGCTAGGATACAGCAATGCAATCGCCGTCCTTTCCCGTCCCGCTGGCTGGTCTCTGCTCCCATGCCGAGGGTGCCCGGCCGGGTCTTTCGGTCGACGACACGGTCGCCCGGCTGCGCCGCCTCGTCTACCTGAAGACCCAGCTGGTGTTCGTCTTTGCCCGGCGCTTCAACGGTCTGCCCGAGTGGGAGACGAAGTCCGCGCTGTCGCTTCATCTCTGGCAGGACGCTGAGCACAGCACGTGGCTGCGGCAGAGGATCACGGAGATGCGCACACCGCCTTTCCATCTGGATCGGGTGCCGGATCCGGCGCTGGAGGTTCTCATGCACGAAGTGGAGGCGGCGGAGGACTCGCTTGAGTTCCTCGTCGCGGTCTACGGCGTGCTGAAGCCGGCGGTGGCGGCGGCCTTGCGCGACCACTTCAACCGGGCGCATCCGGTGGCCGACCAACCGACGCGCCGTCTTCTGCGGCTCGTGCTCCAGGAGGAGGAGGAGCAGATTGCGTGGGGGCGCACCGCGATCGATGCCGCGCGGACTCACGCGGGACTTGCCCCCGATGCTGCCCGGATCGCCGACTGGCGGGCCCATCTGGAGGCCTATCTTCGGGCGGCGGGCGGGGTCGAAGGGTGCGCCGCCCGGGACTTGCCCGCCGCTTTGCCGACGCCGAGGGCGTCCGGTCCCGGCGTCACCAGCCGGGTGCCGCAGCGCGACGAACGCTTCCAGCGGGTGTGGTCCTCGCGCGGGGTGGTGCCCGCAGCCACCCAACCGGTGCATGAGCGGCTGTGGTGGATGATGAACGTCCGTCTCAACGAGATGCATGTCTCCGAGCTGCTGGCCACGGTGATTGCCGACTGGAAGGGCCAGCCCTGGGAGTGCTACCACGATCTGGCCCGGCATTTGTGGGATGAGACGCGCCATTGCCTGCTCGGCGAGATCGCCTTCGTCTCCCAAGGCATCGACTTCACGCAACTGCCCGCGCATGTCGGCTTTGCCGAGTACCCGAACACCCAGCTCGACCCGGTGGATCGCTATACCTTTCTCTGGGGCATCGAACAGGGGCTGATGACGAAGACCGGCAAGCAGGCCGAGGTGGCGCTGGCGCGGGCCGGAGGCGATGAGCGCGCCGAGGTCTTTCAGGATTTTGACTGGGCGGACGAGGTGCTGCATGCCGCGATCGGCCGGCGTTGGCTCGAACCCCAGCACGGGGACCGGGCGGCGATGCTCAGGGCCTACGAGCGGGTTCGGCCCGCCTACGACGCGATGAAGGAGGAGGACCTCCGGCAACCGGGTCGCGACTGGTGGCCGGCGTTCTACGGCGCCAACCTCCGCCATCGTGACCCCGGCTCTGGCAGCGATCACGAAGCCGCGTCGCCCGCAGGCGGCTCCTACTAGGCAACCGTTGACATGAAACTCTGGCTTGCCGAGACCGATCCCGACCTCCTGTCCGAGAGCTTCTCGCTCGGCCTCTTCGTGGGCGTCCTCACCCATCCGCCGCTTCTTGCGGCGGCAACCCGAAACTGAGTCTGCGGATGCACCTCACGATCTGTGGAGTCTCGGTGGTGGATGTGATCTTTCCCCAGATTGATCGTCTGCCGACGTGGCCGAGGCACACGGAGTTCACACTCCGGAACCTTGTGATGCCGTCCGCTCCCCCGTTGGTGACGCTCGGCGGCAACGGCGCCAACGCCGCCTATGTCGCGGCGCGTTGCGGCGCGCAGGTCACGTTGCACACGTGTCTAGGTCGCGATCCCTTGGGCGGGCTGGTGCGAGGGTGGCTCGAATCGGCGGGATGCCGGATCTCGGGGCCGCCGCGGGTCCGGTCCACGGCGGTCAATGTCACGGCCGCGAATGCCCGGCACCGGCGGGCGACGCTGTTCTATCCGGGGCGCCCCCCTGAGCTGCCATCCGTGGCGGCGAGCTCCCGGCGGGCGGCGATGCTCGTCTGCGGCTGGCCGCATCCGCCGCTGCCCGAGATCGCCCGCCGATTCCGCGTGATCGCGCGCGCGGGAGGACTCACCGCCCTCGATACGGGCCCGATCCTCGGACGACCGTGGTCACTGACGGGAATGACTCCTCTCTGGCCGCATCTGCGGATGCTTCTGACAAATGAGTTTGAGCTGCTTGCGATCACCAAGGCCCGTACGATCGCCGCCGCGATCACCCGAGTGAGGGCGGTCTACCCAGGCGATGTCGTGATCAAGCGAGGGCCGGAGGGGGTCGTCTACGTACCCGCTGGATCGGTCCGGACCCATCTGCTGCCGGCGATCCGAGTCAAGGCCGTCAATACGGTCGGTGCCGGCGATGCCTTCAACGGGGCGTTGCTCGCGGCCCGGTGCCGCGGGCGCCCGATGGAGGCGGCGCTCGCCTTCGCCGGGCGGGTGGCGGCGAGCGTCGTGGCTTCCCCGAGTGGGGTGCTGGGCGCGCGTTGCCGCGGATGATCGATGTCGAGGGTCGGCCGCACGGACTGATCTGGGTTGTCCAGGAGACCCCGGATCGGAAGGCCGGCCTGGAAACGCCCGGGCGCGAGTCCGGCCGCCAGCGGGAGACGCGAGCGTCGAGGGCGCGGCCTGCGAGTACTCGCTTGAGCTTGCGTTGCGAGTCCGGCCGCCAGCTGGAGACGCGAGCGTCGAGGGCCACGCTGGGACGGATCATCTTCCCCGTTCGGAAACCCGCAGGCCCCGCGTGACGGAGGCGGCGGTCGAGGGTTGCCGGCGGCGCGGCGCGGCGCGGGCGATCGGTGCGATCGCTGCGATCGGTGCGATCGGTGCGCGAGCCGCAGGTGGACGCGGCGCGATTCGACTCCCGGGTCGCACGGATTGACCTCCGGCGTCGGGCTCCGGACACTCGCGCATGGTTGATGCGAGCCGTGAGGACGAGCGGGACTACCGGGCGGGCTGCGCCGCCCACGGCGGCTCGGCGCGCGCGTGGTTCGAAGCGGCGGCGGCGGCCGTCGTCGCGCGCATGCTGCAGCAGGACGGCGGCGCCGCCGTGTCGCCGGACGTCATCCGGTCCGGCGTGCGCGGGCTGTGGGAGGCGGCGGAGGCGATCGGCTGGCCGCCGCCCCTTCCGGCGGGCTCCACCCGGCGCGCAGGCGAGACACCGGGCGCAGCTCTTGAGCCCCGGGTGTTGACGGTGGCGGCGGGTGTCGTGAACGAGGCCGAGCGGGCTCGCCTCCTGCCGGTTATCCGCCAGCTGCTCAAGGCCTGCGTTTACCCGGAATTCACCGAGTGCCGCGACTCCTACCGCGCCGCCGGGTCCGAGGGACGGTGCTCCCGCCAGCAGCCCGCCGTGGCCGCCGCCCGCATCAGCGGGAGTCCCTGCATCGATTGCCCGTACTTCGTGACGCGGACCGAGCCGGAGCACGAGGCGCTGCTCCGGGAGGGTTGGATCGGCGGCCCGGGCGAGGGATTTGACCGAAGTCCCTCCGTATTTTTGCCTAAGGATTTCCGCCCGCTGCGCCGATTTCTCTGGCTGCGTTCGCGTTTTGGCTCCGCCTGAGCGGATTTCCTCGCTCGGGGCCCGGGGTTGGCGCGGTCGCGCCGTCCCGCATGCCCCCCGCCGCCAAGATCCATCGTGCCGTCGTCATCGAAGACGAGACGGTCTTCCGCCAGCTCCTCAGCATGGCGCTGAGCCGGCTGCCCGGGATGGAGGTCATGGGGGACTACGCGGACGGAGCCGAGGGGCTTGAGGCGTGCCTGCGCGACCGGCCTGATCTCGTGGTGGTCGACCTGCAGCTGCCCGGGATGCATGGCATGGACATTTCCCGGGAGATTCGGCGCCAGTTGCCGGAGACGCGCATCCTCGTGCTGACGTCGCAGCGGAACGAGAGCATTCCGCTGCAGCTGGCCACGCTGGGCGTGCACGGTTTCGTGTCCAAGGGTGAACCGCTCAAGGTCGTGATCGAGGCGGTGGAGAAGGTGCTGGCCGGCGGGATGTTCTTCTCGACCAGCCGGGCCGCGCAGCCCGCGCTGTCGCCGCTGCCGACGCCGGCGGTGCCGACGCTGCGCAACCCGCTCACGCCCCGCGAAATCGAGGTCGCCATCGGCGTGGCCTCGGGATTTTCCTCCAAGGAGATTGCCGCCAAACTCGACCTATCCGTGCGCACGGTGGAGAAGCACCGCGCCAACATCATGGACAAGGTCGAGGTGCGCGAGGTTGCGAGCCTCGTGCGGTGGTGCGTGCAGCAGCGGTTGATTACGATCTAGCCTCGGCCGTGCTCAACCAGCGGCGCAGCCGCGGTGCACTTTCCGAGAAGCCGGACGCGAGCGCCGCGATTTCCGCCGCCGTCAGCGCCCCCGGCGACTCCTGCAGGCGGGTCTCCAGGGCGCCGCACTGCGCCGAGAACAGGCTGAGCCCGAGTTGGAACGACGTGCCCTTGAGGCTGTGCAGCAGCGCGATCTGCCGTGCCGGTTGCTCGCGGCCAATCGTGCCCAAGAGGTCTTTCGTCTCCTCCAAGTATGTGCTGACCAGCTCGCGGGTGTTGGCAAGGCCAACGAGCGCAATGAGTTGATCGATGGGGTGAGACGATCCCGCCATTCCGCCAGCTTGGCGGCGGGCGAGGGGCGCGGCGAGGGCGAATCCTTGAGTACTTTCACCCAAGCCCCGGTCTGGTCTCGGAAACGAATCCATTCGCGAGATCCGAAAGTCCGGGGCGATGGGCGCGGGAAGCGCGCTCGGCGGAATCGGGCCGGGAAAACGCTCGCACGTCCCCCGGGTTCGCGGCTTTCAATGAGGGATGCCGTTGTGGGAAACCAAAGCTGAAATCGCCAAGGACGCGGTCCCTGCCGTGGAGGAGTTCCTCGCCGAGGGCGAGGACGGGCGCTTCATGGTGCTTGAGGACCGGATTGCCGGGCGCGCCTGGGTCGCCGGTTACTTCGAGGATCGGGAGGCGGCCGAGCACGACTGGCCGGAACTTCTCTCCCGCCTGCCCGCCGAGGCCGCCGTCCAACCGGGTACGCTGCGCGAGCTGGCCGACGAGGACTGGCGCGACAGCTACAAGGCGCACTTCCACGCGTGGCGCTCGGGACGTCTGCACTGGGTGCCGGTCTGGCAGCGCGACACCCATCCGGTTGCCGAGGGTGAGGTCGTGATCTGGCTCGATCCCGGGCTCGCTTTCGGCACGGGTAACCACGAGACCACGCGCCTGTGCTGCGAGCGCCTCGTCGCCTACGCGGCCGAGCGGGAGCGTCTCGCGCCGGTCCCGGCCGGCGCGGCGCGCCCCGAACGCGTGATCGATGCGGGGTGTGGTTCGGGTATCCTCGCGCTCTCGGCCCACCGACTCGGCTTCCGGGCGGTGGAGGGCTTCGACAACGACCCCGAGGCGGTGCGGGTCAGCATCGAAAACGCGGCCCTCAACGGCCTCGGCGATGCTGTGCACTTCGCGGTGGCGGACCTGGTGCAGGGGCTGGAGGGTCGCCAAGCTGACCTAGTGCTGGCGAACATTCAGGCGGACGTGTTGATGGCGTTTGCCGGACGGTTGCTGGCGGCGGTGGCTCCGGGTGGCTGGCTCGTGCTCAGCGGCATCCTCGCCGGGGAACGCGACACCGTGCAGGCCGCCTTCGCCTCCCGCGCGCCGGGTTGGGCGTGCGAAAGCCGCATCCTCGGCGAGTGGAGCGACGTGGTCCTCCGCCGCCCAGCCTGAGCGGCGTCGGTGAAGCGTTGCGGATTGCCGGCTTCGCTGCCCCCTCCTTCAGGCGCCGGGCGGCCGGCGCTGGCCGGTCCGGGCGGGGCGTCAGAAGCCGGACGCTGGAGGGGCGACGCCGACCACCTTGATTTCGATGGGGCCGATTTCCTTCACGCCGAGGTTTTGACGGTACAGTTCAGTGATTTCCTCGGTCAGGTAGCCTTGGATGGCGTCGAGCCGGGCATCGGGACGGATGCGGAGCCGCAGCTCCGTGTGAAACAGACCGCTCTTGCGCGCGACGCGGGCGCGGGCCGACGCGATGCCGCGGACCTGTTCGCAGCAGGTTTCGAGGACCCGGTGCAGGGCCTCCCGGGAAATCTCCAGCCGCCCTTGCTCACTCCGGGCGAGGATCAGAGACGACGGCGCGCGCAGCACGAGGAACACCACCACCAGCGCCAACACGCTCCAGAACGCGATGAACGCGAGCGCGGCGGGTGACAGGGTGTCGATGAGCGGGAGCACGGGAAAACTAAGACAGAGGGAGGCTTCCGGAGCGGAGCGGGACGGGGACCGAGAGTGGAGCCGAGGGGAGGATTCGGGACGGAATCAGGACGGAATCGGGACGGAAGCAGGACGGAATCAGGACTGGGACGGGACGGAGACGGGACGGAGACGGGGCTGCTCGGCGCGGGGCTGGGAGGGGCGGGGACGACCGGACGGAACGTTGATCGGTTGGACGGTCTGTTGATCGATTGGTCGGCCGGCCGGTTCCCTGCTCAGTCGGTGGCCGGTGCGTCGGGCCATGCCTCGTCGTTCGCCTCAGGACGAGCGTTGGCGTTGGGCAGGCGCACGCCCTCGATGATGATGTCGACGCGGGAAACGTCGTTTCCGGTCATGGCGATGACTTGGCGTCGCACGGCCATCTGCGTCTCGTAGGCGGTCTTGCCAATTTCGGTGCCGAACGTGACTGCGATGCGGAGCTCCAAGGCGTAGGCGCCGGAAGGTTCCTCGACGACCCGGACGCCGCGGGATTCGGATTCCCGCTTCGAAAACAACTCGCTGAGACCATCGGCGAGACCCCCGCCGACGGCGGCGACTCCCGGGACGTTGAGGGCGGCGAGGCGGGCGATGCTGGCGACGACGGCGTGGTTGATCTTGATTTCCCCGAGCTCCGGCTGGTCGTCGATCCGGGTCGGCGGGGTGAAGTCCGGGCTGGCAGGCATGACGAGTGAGTACGCGAGCCGGGGCGGAAGTTGCAAGAAAGCTTGCTTCTCGTTCGCGCGGGAGGCCGGGGCCGAGCGGACGTTGTGTCCGCCGGGCGCTTGCTGGCACTGGGCGGGAGGGAACGGATGCCGGGCCGTCGCGGCGGACGGACCGGGCGCGGATCGGCGGCTCAGCTGAAGAGGTCGGTCGGCGTCCGCGCCATGAACTCTTCCATGTAGGCGGTGGTGGCCTTGCCCTCGATGAAGACCGGGTCGCTCATGATCGCCTTGTGGAGGGGGATCGTGGTCTTGATGCCGCGGATGTAGTACTCGCTGAGGGCACGGTACATCCGGGCAAGGGCGGTCTTCCGGTCGTGGCCGTGGGCGATGAGCTTGCCGATCATCGAGTCGTAGTAGGGCGGGATCGCGTAGCCGGAGTAGGCGTGGCTGTCGATCCGGACCCCGTGGCCGCCGGGGGCGTAGTAGAGATCGATGGCACCCGGGGAGGGGATGAAGTTGCGGGCGGGGTCCTCGGCGTTGATCCGGCACTCGATCGCGTGGCGGGTGAACTGGATGTCCCCTTGGTCGAACTCGAGCTTTTCGCCGTTCGCGACGTGGATCTGCTGCTTAATCAGGTCGATGCCGGTGACCTCCTCGGTGACCGGATGCTCGACCTGGATCCGGGTGTTCATCTCGATGAAGTAGAAGTTACCCTTGGCATCGACGAGGAACTCGATGGTCCCGGCGTTCTCGTAGGCGGCCGCCTCGGCGGCCTTGACCGCCGCCTTGCCCATGGTCTTGCGGAGGCTGGACGTCAGGAACGGGGAGGGGGATTCCTCAATCAGCTTCTGGTGGCGACGCTGGACGGAGCAGTCGCGCTCGCCAAGATGGAGCACCTTGCCATGGCTGTCGGCGAGGATCTGGAACTCGATGTGCCGGGGCTTTTCGATGTACTTCTCGATGTAGACCGCGCCATTGCCGAAGGCTTTCTCGGCCTCGTTGCGGGCGACATGGTACTCCTTGGCGAACGAGACATCGTTGTGGGCGATGCGCATCCCGCGGCCCCCGCCGCCGGCGACGGCCTTGATGATCACCGGGTAACCGATCTTGCGG
>VHCJ01000045.1 GCA_016871755.1 Verrucomicrobiota bacterium
GCGAAACTGACCGTGTTCAGGGTGTTGGCTCGGGTGTTGACCGACTTCTTGGACTCCACCTGATCGACGATCTCCTGCAGCTTGCGCACCGTCTCCAAGGCGAGGTTGGTGAAGCTGCCCATCACCGCGTGGTCCATCCGCGCGGCCCGCAGGAGGGCCACCGCGGCGTCCCCCTGCTTGAGCTGCTCCTCGAGGTGAGCGGCACGGAGCGCCGCCCATCCCTCGTCGCTCGATGCGCGTTTAATCCTGTCCTCGGGTACCCGGAACTCCGCTGCCAGCTCGGCGTAGGTCGCCCGCTCAGGCCGGGTGATGAAAGCGGTCCGCAGCGGCACCCAGTCGAATGATCTTAGAGGGATTACGGTGGGTCTCATAATCGACTTTGTAATCACTCAGTATGTTAAGGTCAAAGACGATTACTTATTAACATATATCGAACGCCCCCTCTCAGCATGGTTCGCGTAGTACATCCTAGCCATCGATCGGTACCGGTTGGGTCGAGATGACGCCCATCCAGAGACAGAAATCGAAGGCCGCATGAGCGATCAAACGTGGTTGGTCTTGGCGGCAGTAGATTGCGGCGTAATCCCGCCCATACCGGAGAGAGAAGAACTTCATCGCCGCTCGATCCGGGCGAATCGCTCCGTCCGGAGCCACAGTGGTAAGGACGCACGAGCGGTAAAGGCCGGTGAAGGTCTTGAGTTCCCCCTCCTGCAATTCACCGATCATCAGCCTGACCATCTCTCCGTGGTGCTTCACTCCGCGTCGGCCCCCGTGCCAGCCGGTCTCAGCCCAGACGCGCAGGTCCCACGGATTGGAGAGCGATCGGACGATCGAGAGCACTTCCTTGGACGACCCGACCATGACGCGTTGGAGGACTGAACCCGGGGTGTAAAAACTGGCCATGTACTCGACGAAGGGCTCCTGTTGCGGCTCCCAGTTCGTGCGCCTCCAAGCGAGCAGGCGCGAGGCGAGGTAGCGGCTCTCGGAGTTCAAGGCCGCGGAGGTCTCGGCCATCTTTTGGACAAATTCCGGGTGCTTCTCGCCGGCCCGCAGTCCCGCCTGCAGCGAGAAGATGATTCGGTCGAGAGCATCTTCCTCCGCGCGCCGCCGCGCGTGCCAGATGCGATCGAGCGTATCACCCAACGTGTCGAGCCAAGCGCCCTCGAATCGGAAGGCCGACAGGGCCGAGTCCAGCTGCGCCGCGCTCTCGTCGGTTAAGACGGCAGCACCGAATCTGGAGCGAAGTTCCGCCGCGTCTTCGGGCTCGTTCGCGTACAGGTAGACCACGTTGGCGAAAGCGAGCCGTGCCGCGCGGTCGGGGATGGAGGGCAACTCCTCCGAGTCGAAATCCTGCAGGCAGGCCACGAGGGCGCGGGCGAGTTGCGAGGGAACCGCCGGCGACTCAAGCGCCGGGAACTGATTTGGCTTCATGGGAACGAATCCAACCTGAAGCACCACGTACAACTTTGGTCACCGATCAGCGGTGACCCACATCAATTGACCACCGTGGCCCGTGGAGGCTCGGTTGGTGACGCCCGGAAATCGGGAGTCGTCGCGATGCTGATCTGGAAGGAACGCCGGGATCATTGCCCCGGGGCATCCTTCGTCAAGGCGGGCGCCGCGATTACTGCGGCATGGGCACTGCACGCCCCGACGTGCCTGCCGAGGGTGACCAACCGCGTGAGGAGGAATTCCTCGCTGAGCTGACCGCCTTTGGCGGATCCGCGGGCAACACCGTGCTGCGCCAGAAACTCGGCTGGGAGGAATCAGCCTACGAAGCCGTTAACGCGGGCCTCCTCGGCTCCAGCAGGATAAAAACCGGTCGGGGAAGGGGCGGGAGTGTCTCGTTGAATGCCGCGGAGGCTGGCGCTGGTTGATAAGTTTGGGCGAGGCTCAGGACCTGCTCGTCGCGGCAACCTAATTACCTTCGGGGGCATTTTGCCGCCATGGCTTTCCTCAAAGCCGCGCGCATCTTGGACTCTGCTCTAGTGAGCCCTTTGCTGCGGCTTACCACTCGCGGATTGCAGATCAGTTGCAGTACATCTTTTTCGCCAAAGCCACTCAGGTCGTAACTTCTGAAGGGCGGAGGGTAAGTTGGCTCCTCCAATGCACTGAGACGAAGAACGTGGGTAACTTGGCTGGGTACGATGCACCACGCTCTTCTGCTGAGAACGGACATAGCGGCCTGAAGATGGGTTCCGCATTCGATATCGGGCTTCAGCCCGGATCGTTCGCCCCCCGTCGAGGAGATGCTTTTCGCGAGTCCCCTCCACGTGCCCTCATGCTGAATCCAGGGTATCCTGTTTGCGGCGAGTTCCCCAAGGACTTCCCGGCCATGCTTAGCCTTTGTTTTGGGGACCGCCGATCCCACCAAAAGCGTCAGCGCGCTTATCTCCCAGCCGTCCACCACGCCGAAGGAGGGCGTATTCGACTCCTTCCAAAAGCTACGTCGGATCAGTCCGAAGTGGATTCTGCCGTCTCTAATGTCCGCGACAATCCTGTCGGGCTCCTTGTTGCTTACCTTCCACCGGAAATCCGGGAAGTCGTCCCGCAATTCCCAGACTGACGGAATTAGAATGCTTTGCACCCACGTGTCTCCAGCGGCGACATGGATCAGACGCGGGCTACTGCCCTCGATGCACTGGACCGCCTCAATGAACATCCGGAATTCCGCGCCGAAGGCCCCACCGTCCGCTTGCGGAAAATCCGCGCGCCGTTAACAGTTACGAGGATGAAAGTCGCGACCCTCTGCTGCCTTGGCTTGGCTTCGTCCCTGTTCGC
The DNA here is from genome assembly GCA_016871755.1 of Verrucomicrobiota bacterium. Classification (GTDB taxonomy): domain Bacteria; phylum Verrucomicrobiota; class Verrucomicrobiia; order Opitutales; family Opitutaceae; genus UBA6669. Next base: position 2,782 of record VHCJ01000045.1, read on the forward strand.
GGCCGCCAAGGACGAGTTCCCTGCGATCAGCCACGCCGACCTCACCGCGGCGATGGCTGCAAAGAAGGTCACCCTCATCGACGTCAACGGCAGCGCTTCCTACCGTAACGGCCGCATTCCCGGGGCGATCGACTACGCGACACTCCGGGGCGACCTCGCCACGGCCTTGCCCAAGGACAGGAATGCGCTCGTGGTGGCCTATTGCGGGAACGAGAAGTGCAAGGCCTATCGCACGGCGGCGAAGGCTGTCGCGGCGCTCGGCTACACAAACGTGAAGCACTACTCGCCGGGCATCGCCGGCTGGCGCGCATCGGGAGCGACCGTCGAAAAGGGCGCTCCGTGAGGCGCCGCGCCACCGCCGAGGTCCGCCGGAGTTTTGGAGTCGGTCAGTCCGCCGAGGGGCGAATTCCCCCGGTAAGATGAACGCTTTCACCGAGATTCTTGTCATCCTGCTGTTGCTGGTCGCGAACGGCGTGTTCGCCATGGCGGAGATCGCCGTGGTTTCCGCCCGCAAGGCGCGCCTGCGGAAGCTCGCCGACGAGGGCTCCGCCCCGGCCCGCGCCGCCCTGGGACTCGCGGAGTCGCCGGAACGTTTCCTTTCGGCGGTGCAGATCGGTATTACGCTCGTCGGTATCCTCGCGGGGGCCTTCGGCGGCGCGACGCTTTCGGGCCGGTTGTCGCCGGTCATCGCCTCGTTCCCTCCCCTCGCCCCTTACGCGGCGCCCGTCGCGATCTTCATCGTGGTGAGCGCGATCACTTATCTTTCCCTCATCATCGGCGAACTGGTGCCGAAACGGGTGGCGCTGGCCGACCCGGAGGGCCGCGCCATGTTGATCGCCCGTCCCATGGCCGGGATGGCGCGACTCGCTTCGCCCTTCGTGTGGTTCCTCACCGCCTCCACCAATGTGGTGCTGAAGGTGTTCCGGCTGGGCGAGAGCTCCGTCGCTCCTCCTTCCGAGGAGGAGGTCACCCACATGCTTGAGCAGGGCACGTCCGCCGGCGTGTTCCACCACGCCGAACGCGCCATGGTAGAGGGCGTGCTGCGACTCGACGAACGCCCGGTCACCGAGATCATGACGCGCCGGACCCGCATCGTCTGGCTCAACGTCGCCGACTCCGACGAGATCAATTGGCGGAAGATCGTCGCGAGCGGGCACTCCCACTTCCCGGTCTACGAAGGCACGCGCGACCACGTCCTCGGGCTGGTCAGCGTGAAGTCCCTCTGGGCCAACGCCGCGGCCGGCGTGCCCAACAGCATCCGGCACCACCTCGTGAAACCCCTGGTGGTCCCGATGTCGATCAACGCCACCCAGCTGCTGGAGACCTTCAAGCGCTCCGGCAAGCACCTCGCCCTGGTGGCGGATGAGTTCGGCAGCGTGCAGGGGCTGGTTACACTCATCGACGTGATGGAGGCGATCGTGGGTGAATTGCCGGAGCCCGGAGGGCGACCTGCCCCCGGAGCCGTGCGCCGGGAGGACGGTTCCTGGCTGGTCGACGGCAGCATGCCTATCGGCGAGTTCCGGGAACGTTTTGCTCTGCCGGGGCTGCCACGCGAGGAGTCCGGGGAATTCGAGACCGTGGGAGGCTTCATGGTCGACCGCCTGGGCCACATCCCAGGCGCCGGTGAATTCTTCGCGTGGAGAGACATCCGTTTCGAGGTCGTCGACATGGACCGTCACCGGGTGGACAAAGTGCTGGTGAGCGGATTGAGCGGCACCGGCCTGCCCTCGGCGTGAGAAACAACGGCGAACCGCACCTGAGAAATACACCTTGCGTCCGCGTCCTCCGGCGCAACCCACTCCCGCCCCATGTTCCGCCCACGACTCACCCTCGCCGGGCTGCTCGCCCTCGCTTGGTGCTGGTGCGCCTGGCATGAGGAACTGGAAGCGGCCGGATGGCTTCCGGAGCATTCGCACCGTCACCACTCTTCAATAGCGGAACCGCATGATCATGCGGGGAACCATGACCATGCCGGCCGCGAGGATGCCCACGATCCCGTCTGGGCACGGAATCAACCCGATGCCACCAGACAGGCCCTCAGCCTTCCCGCATTCGTGAATCCGCTGACTCCAGGCCCCGCTGTCGAGCCCTGGGTTGAAGTTCAAATCACTCCTGCTCCTCAGATCTGGCACCCGCCTCCCACGGCACGAAGATCAGAATCGAGCTGGCTACTTTTTCTGGGAAATGCACCGCAAGCAACAGCCCCGCCCGCGCTGAGCTGAGTGAACTTTGCTCTGCCCGTGAGGCACGCCCCTCGTGCCCGCGTGAGCTCCGCGGCCGCCCCGCCAGGGTAAGCCGCCTCCGTTCCATACCGTCAGGTCCGCCCCGCTGAACCTACACCCATGCTCCGCCAACTCTCATGCCTTGCCTGCGGCTTAACCCTTGCGGCCGCTGCTGAACTTCCTCCCCTTACGCTGGACTCCGCAATTCGCACCGCGTGGTCGAACGACCCCGCGGTCTCCGCCATGGCCTTGGCTCCGGAGTTGACCCGTGCCCGAGAGACGCAAGCCGTCCAGCCACCCGTGCCGGAAGTCGAGATCCGCGGTTCAGCGCCCCTTGCCGGCGACAGCGAATGGTCCGTCGGGGTAGGGATTACCCGACGCTTGCCTCAAGCCGACCGTGTGGAACTCGCCCGCGCCTACGCCCGGATTGAAGGTGAGTTCCTGCCCTTTGAACTGCGCGAGCGTCGTCGGCTGGTCGCGGGAGACGAGCGTCGGCTCTGGTATGAATACGCCGTGCAACAGGCGCGGGAACAGGCAGCGGTGCGCGCGGTGACGATGTCGCGTCCGCCGCGGCCCGCGAAGACCGTGTGCGTTTGCAGTGCGGGCGCAGTCAGGAAGGGTTGGGCGGCCGGCGGGAGCGCGGCGCGGTCGGCGGCGAGGGCGACCGCGGCGAGCGAGGCGACCGCGAGAACCGATGTGGCAATGGGCCGGCGCATGAGGGCGGGCGCTCAGAATCGCACGCTGGTGACCGCCTGCCAGTCGCGGCCCGGGTCGAGCGTGTAGCGATACCATTGGCCGACGTAGTAAATGTCGGTGTTGTCGAAGACGTTGTTCACCTTGAAGCCGAAGTCGTAGGAGTAGCGGCTGCCCGCCGGGCGGAGCTTGTAGCCGATGATGGCGTCGACGCGCCACCACGAGGGCAGCGGGCCCCAGTTGGGTTCGCCGCGCGCGGTGGCGTTGGTGAGGTCGCGCGTGCCGGTGTAGATCGTGCCGAGGCTGAGGCTGAGGTTTTTCAGCGGGCCGGTGTTGAAATTGTAGCGGTTGAACGCGGTGAAGCGGAAGCGCGGCGAGAGATCCTTGCCGACGCGGGTGATGTCGTTGCGCGCATCCGTGTCGGAGAAACCGGCGGTCATGAGCCACTGGTCGGTGACGCGACCGTTGAGGCTGAGCTCCCAGCCGGTGGAGCGCTGGCCGCTCTCCTGAATGAAGAAGCCGGTGCGGCCGGGCGCGGGATCGGCGCGCGTGACGTTGTCCTGCAAGATGTCGAAGTAGGTCACGAGGCCGGTGAGCCGGCCACGCAGCAGGCTGAAGCGCAGGCCGACTTCCTGCTGCTTGCCGGTCTCCTCGTCGAGCGGACTGCCGTCGGGCTGGAGATTGAACTGCGGGCTGAACGACGAGTTGAGGTTGGCGTAGAGCGAGAACGTCTTGTCGGCCGTGAGGTGCCAGACCGCGCCGAAGCTGCTCGTGGTGGCGGAGGGCGTGCGATAGACGGTGGGCGGGTTGGGATTGGGAACTTGGTTGGGGAACGCGCCGGTGAGGAAATTGATCGTCTTGCGGGCGATCTGGGTGCGGCGCGCACCGGCCATCACGAACACGCGCTCGCCGAGCACGGAGAAGACATCGTTGGCGTAGAGGTCGGTGTTGCTGAGGTAGGTGAAGGCGCCGGTGTTGTAGTAGAGCGGCGGGAGCGGGGCGGCGCCGGCGAGCAGCTTCTCGACGCCGCGATCGAAGAGGTTGATCGGCAGCAGGAGGCTCGGGTGATAACCGGCGAGCTGCGGGGTCGCGAGCAACTGGGCGTAGGTGACGTTGGGAAACGAATTGAAGGCGGGCCCGGCCTGCGCGTCCGTGAGCGCGCCGGCGGTGGCGAGGTTGGCGGCGGTGATGCCGCCGTTGTTGCGCGACGTGCGGTAGCTGTAGTTCCAATCATATTGCTGGAGCCAGCCGTGGCCGAGGAGCAGGCGGTGCTGGATCGGGCCGGTGGCGCCGGTCCAGATGAGTTCGTTGCGGGCGCGATAGTTTTCGGTCTTGCGCGGCTGGTAGCGCAGCAGGCGCGGCATGAGCGCGGTGTCGCGGAGGATGGTGAGGCCGTCGGAGAGCGCCTGGGTCTCGCGGTTGTTCTGATCCTTGCTCTCGTATTGGAACTGCGAGCGGAACTGCAGGCTGTCGGCGAAGGCGTGGCGCACATCGGTCGAGCCGACGCGCCGGGTGTTGCGGCGATAGTCGTCGGGGATCATCCACGCGACGCGGCGCGGCATGACGCGATAGACGCCGTCGCCGGTGACGAGTCCCTTGGGATCGCCGGCGCGCACGGGCGTCTCCCAGCTCGCCTGGCTCTCGCGCCAGTTGAAGAAATACTCGACGATCACCTTGGTGCGCGGACCGACGTTCCACAGGAGCGTGGGCGCGACGCCGTCCTCCTTGCGGCGCTGGCCGAACCACGAGTGGCCGCGGTCGAGGATGCCGTTGACGCGAAACTGCAGGGCCTTGCCGCCGAACACCGGGAGGGCGCCGACGTTGACGTCCAGTTCGGTGCGGAACGAGTGGTCGTCGCTCATGATGAGGCGACCCGCGGTGAAGGCTTTTTCGCGCGGCTGCTTGGTGATGCGGTTGTAGGTGCCGCCGTAGCCGCCGGAGCCGTAGAGCACGGCGGCGGGGCCGCGGATGACCTCGACGCGCTCGATGTTGGCGAGCGGCTGCGAGCCGAAGCCGGAGGTCTGGGCGAAACCGTTGAGGAAATTCGAGCCGACGCTGGCGGAGCCGCGCGCCAGGAAGCCGTCGTTCTCCGTGGTCTTCACGGAGGAGGCGTCGTAGGCGAGCAACTGGTCGGAGCTCGTGGCGACGAGGTCCTCGATGAACTGCTGGTTGAACACGGTGACGTTCATCGGGATGTTTTCGATGGGCGTGTTCATGCGCGTGACCTCGGCGGCGTTGGACGACTGGTAGCCGATGTCCTTGGACGTGTTGACCTCGAAGACGGAGAGCTGGACGGGATCGTCCTTGGCGGCGGAACGGGTGGCGGGGGCGGTCTGGGCGAACGCGTGGGCGGCGAGGCCGCAGGCGCCGCTGACGAAGGCGAGGCGGAGCAGGTGGGTTCTCATGGGGTGGGGGTCGGTCGGGCTCCGGGGGGGCGAGTCCGGTCGTCCGGAGACAGAGTGAGCGCCGACGGGGTCGATCCGGCAATGCGCTTTCCGTGGTGTGTTCCTGCGACCACTCGGGGCGCGCCACTGGCGCGCGCAAGATACCAGCAGGCCGGGATTGAGGCGGGACGGGCGCCCGCCCACGATGCCGGCAACTTGACCCCGCAATCGCTTCGCGCCGCGCTCCGCGCCGGGCGCCCCGTCGTCGGCACACTGCTCGTCTCGGACTCGCCGCGCTGGCCGGCGTCGGTCGCGCCGATCGGGCTGGATTTCGTCTTCATCGACACCGAGCACATCGCGATCGATCGGGCGCCGCTGTCGTGGATGTGCCAGACCTATGCCGCGCTCGGGCTGCCGCCGATCGTGCGCATCCCGTCGCCCGATCCGTATGCGGCGACGATGGTGCTCGATGCGGGCGCGGCAGGCGTGGTGGCGCCGTATGTCGAGACGGTCGCGCAGGTGCAGGCGCTGCGCGGTGCCGTGAAGCTGCGGCCGATCAAGGGCACGAAACTCCAAGCCGCGCTCGACGGCACGGCACCGCTCGAGCCGGCGCTGACGGAGTATCAACGCACGCGTGCCGCGGAAAACATCCTCGTGATCAACATTGAGAGCCGGCCGGCGCTGGAGAATCTGGACGCGCTCGTGTCGGTCGAGGGCGTGGACGCCGCGCTGATCGGGCCGCACGATCTCTCGTGCAGCCTCGGGGTGCCGGAACAATACGACGCGCCGGAGTTCGAGGCCGCGGTATGCGCGATCGCGCGCGGGGCGCGGGCGCGCGGGGTGGGCGCGGGCATCCATTCGTGGTTGGGCGTGGCGCGCGAGACGGCGTGGGCGCGTGAGGGGATGAACATGTTCATCCACAGCGCGGACATCATCGCGATGCGGCAGACGCTGACGGCGGAAGTGCGCGAGCTGCGCGCGGCGCTGGGCGGCGCAGCGAGGGCGGGCCGGACGGAAGCGGAGAATATTTGAACCGCTTGGGATCCGACACCGCGAAGCATTCCGCGACTAGGTCGGGCGCCAGCCGCGAGGGTGGGGCGGAGGGCCGGGGAATGAGTGTCGCCGCGATTGCATCCGGCCGCGCGATGGCGTCGGCTCGCAGCGTGACGGAAAACACCCCGCAGTGCGCCGCGGTTTCGCGCCGATCGTTTCTGGCGACGCTGGCGGCGGCGCCGCTCGCGGTGCAGGCGGCGGCGCTTGCGCGATCGCGTGTCGTCGACGCGCACATGCATGTGTGGTCGGGCGACACGGCGCGGTTTCCGTTCGCGCACCCGACGGACCGGAATTTCAAGCCGCCCGCGATCGCCGGAACGGCGGAGCTGTTGATCGAGGAAATGGATCAACAGGCGATCGATTTCGCGGTGTTGGTGCAGGTGATTTATTACGGCTGGGACAACCGCTATGTGGCGGAGGTGTTCCGGCGTCATCCGCGGCGGTTCCGCGCGCAGGGCTTGATCGACCCGACCGCGCCGGATGTCGCGGCGAAGCTGGAGTTCTGGATGCGCGAGCACGGGTTCAGCGGGATGCGGTTCAGCCCGATCTACTACCGGGGGCGCGAAGAGTGGATGACTTCCGCGGCGCATCATCGGCTCTGGAAAAAAGCCGCGGAGCTCGGCGCGATTTTCAACTTCTTCATCGCGGCACCGCAGCTCGCGCGGCTCGACCCGATGCTTGCGGCGCATCCCGACGTGAAGGTCGTGATCGATCACCTCGCGCGCGTCGATCTCGCGGGGCCGAATGCGGAGAGCGAAATCGCGCAGCTCGTCGCGCTCGCGCGGCACCGGAACGTCTGGGTGAAAGTGTCCGAGCTCAACCTGCTTTCACCGTCGAAGCAGGCGCCGTATGCCGACACGTGGCCGTGCGTGCAGCGGGTTTACGAGGCGTTCGGGCCGGACCGGTTGATCTGGGGCACGGGGTTTCCCGGCGCCACGCGCGCGCAGGCGGGGCGGCCGTCGCTCGCGCAGGAGCTCGCGCTGATCCGGGAGCAGGTGCCGTTTTTTTCGGCGGCGGATAAGGAGAAAATCTTGGGCGGGAATGCGGCGCGGCTGTGGGGCTTTGCGGGGTAGCAGCACGAGGTGCGACCCCCGCTTCGGGCATGGATGGGAGGAAAAGGACGAATAGGACCGAGGGCACGAATGCAGGCGCGGGGACGGGCCTGCCCACTTTCGATCTTTTTCAGCTCACCATTCGCCGCGGCGGGCGAATTTTTTCTTCACGTTTTTCCGGAATTGCGCGGCGGTGTCGTCGATGTCGGCGCGGATTTGCGCGAGGGGTTTGCCGGCGGCGCCGCGGGCGGCGGGAAGCAGGGTCTGGCATTCGTTGGCGTCCATGAAGCGCGCGGCTTCGAGCAGGTGCTTTTCGTCGCCGAACGGCACCGCGAGGAAGCCGTGCTTGTCGGCGTGGATGAGCTGGCCGGGCTGCACGACACGGCCGAAGACCTCGACCTCGCCGCCCCAGCGCACGGGGCACGAATACGCGTGGCCGACGCAGAGGCGGCGCGCGAGGGCCTTGAAGCCGGCGTTGGTCATTTCGTCGAGGTCGCGGATGGCGCCGTCGCAGATCGTGCCGACGCAACCGAGGGCGCGGTGGATGTTGCTGTTCACCTCGCCCCAGAACGCGCCGAGCGTGCGCGGCTGGTCGAGGTCCTGCACGACGACGATCTTCGGGCCGGGCATCGAGGCGACGTAGCGGCGGTAGTCGCTCCACGCGCGCGGATTCGCCTTCGGGTGTGCGCCGTTGCCGGGCTCGCACACGACCGTGATCGCGTAGCCGACCATCGGGCCCATCTGCGGCATGAAGTCGCGCGTCTCCTCGAGGTTGAACGCGTCGGCCGCGTGGTCGTGGCGCGTGATCTGTTCCCAGCCGTTGTAGATTGTGGGGGTGTTCCAGCGTTTGAGTTCGAGGAGGGCGCTGAGCGGGAGCGGGCGGATGGGGCGTTTCATTTTTTGACCACGGATCACACGGATAAGCTCGGATCGATACCAAGGAGCGCGGGTCGATCCGTGTCCATCCGTGTGATCCGTGGTGAAGAATTGGTTTTGACCAAGCGCGGGCTGAAGCACTGCGCTACGGTTTTGGCGTCGGTGCGACCTTGAATTTCCCGAAGCGGATGTGGGTTCGGGTGCGGTCCTTGGTCCCGCTGTCCCACACGGCGCGGAAATCGCCGGGCGCGATCTCGATAAGGGTGGGGTAGGAATTCTTGATGCCGGCGTCGAAGAACGTCCGCTCCGCACCCCACGTGCCGCCGGGCGGTTTGACTTTGTAGCGGAGCGACGTGCGGCCGGTGGGCGCGGGCTGGGCGGGGCCGTCGTTGTAAACGTAGAGGTGCGAACCCGCGGCGGTGCGGCCAAACCACGCCTTCGATTTCGCGTTCCACAGGTCGGGCTCCGATTGCGCGGCGCTCCACGTGCGGCCGCCGTCGCGGCTCACGGACGAGAAGGCGCGGGGCGGGTCGGTCATCTTGCGCTCGTCCTCGTAGTCGGCGGTGCGCATGACGATCTTGAGTTCGCCCGGAGTGTCGCCGACGTCGATGTGACCCTCGTGGAGAAACACTTTCGGGCCGCTGGTGGGTTGCGGGATGAAGCCCGCGAGGTTCCACTCGAGCAGGCTCGTGCTGCTGAGCACGAAGTGATCGCGCGATCCGAGCGGGTCGTTGCGCCGGGTGTTGCGGTGGAGGGGAAACAGGTAGCGCGGGCGGCCGTTCTCCGTGTGTTCGTAGGGCGCCGCGACGGCGATGAGCGGCCCGGTGTAGCCCATGGCCAGCTCGACCGGCACCCAGGAGCGGCCGCCGTCGGCACTGTAGGCGCCGACGAGCTGCGAGTCCTCGCTGTGCCGGTAG
>VHCJ01000046.1 GCA_016871755.1 Verrucomicrobiota bacterium
GCCGGCGCGTGCAGTGGAGCATGAGGAGCACGCGTCGGGGCTGGCCGCTCACGGGCTCCGGCGGCCCGATGTCCGCCGGTCGCTCCGCGAACGCGGAAGCGACGGGAAAGCCGGATACGGTGACACGGTCGGCAGCCACGCCGCGCTCGATCATCTTCCGCGCGGATCCGCTGTCCGTGACGAACCAGCGCTCGGCGGGAATCCCGAACCAGATGGCGTTGATCGTCAGCGCGTCGGTCACCACCACGTAAAGCGGAGGCACCCGCCGGCCTTCACGCCGAAGGCGCTCCAGGAGCCATCCGTAGACCGGGTACGTCGCGCAGAGGGCGTCCGGCTGCTTCTCCTCCAGCAATCGCCCCAGCGCCCGCACGTGAAACGGGAGGAAGGCGGCGAGGCGGCGGAGATGGCGCGTCCGGTCGAGCCACCCGTAGAAGCCGGCCCAGAGCGCGGGGGCATGGTTGATCACCTTGAGGTAGCACCGACGCGAGAGCCGGTCGAACCGCGGGGCGACCGCGGCGAAGAGATCGACGACCTCGGCTTCGACGCCGGGCTCGCGCCGCAACCCCGCCGCGAGTGCCCGGGCGGCGCTGTTGTGACCTTCCCCATAGCTCGCGGTCAGCACGAGCACGCGTCGCGGCGTCATGAGAGCGCGTTGCGCAGGGCCTCGAGGGGGGAACCCAGCGGGGGCTCGGTCTCCGTTTCCGAATCGTCGGTCGTGGTGGCCGGAGGCATCGGGAAACGCGCGATGAAGTCCTTGAAGTGGATGACCTCGAAGCGGCCGTCCAGATGCTCAACGATGGCGCTGAGCGACTCGACCCAGTCGCCGGAGTTGAGGTAGTGAATCCCGTCGATGCGCTTGTCGGCGGGCGTGTGGATATGCCCGCAGATCACGCCGACGCAGCCCCGCTCGCGGGCGAGGGCGGCGATGTTCTCCTCGAACTTGCCGACGAAGCTGACGGCCTGCTTGACCCGCGCCTTGATCGCCTTGCTGAGGGAGAAGTACTCCTTGCCCCAGAGCTTCCGCCACAGGTTGTACACGCGATTGAGACGGAGCAGCACGGCGTAGCCCACGTCGCCCACGTGGGCGAGGAACGCCATGTTCTTGACCACCCCGTCGAACACATCGCCGTGCAGCACGAGGTAGCGGCCGTTCGGGGTCTCGAGTTGGCAGTCCTCCACGAGGTGGATCCGCTCAAAGCTCATCGGCAGCAGGCGCCGGAGAAAGTCGTCGTGGTTGCCGCGCAGGTACACCACCGAGATGTCCTTCTTCTGCACGAGGGTGAGGATGCGGCGGACGAAGCGGGTGTGTGACCGGCTCCACGTGGTGCCGCGCCGGAGCCGCCAGCCGTCGATGATGTCGCCGTTGAGGATCAGGCGCTCGCACCGCACGTGCTTGAGGAAGTGCGTCGCCTCCTCCGCCTTGGCATCCGGCGTGCCGAGATGGACGTCGGAGAGGATGGCCGAGCGGACGTGGAGAACGGCTTTGGACATGGTCTGCGGGCGGTCGGGAGCATGGGTCCCCTCCGTGCCGTCGAGGTGTCGGCGCGGTGTCGATCGTGCAACGAAACCGCACCACGCCGAGCGCCGCGTCGCCGGAGGTCGTTGCCGCCGATGCCGCGGCGGGCGCGACCGCAAGCCGTTCGCCTTACTGCCGGGCGAGGTTCGGTCGACCGCCGCGCAGGACGTACTTCTGGATCTTGCCGGTGGACGTTTTGGGCAACTCGTTCACGAACGTGAATTCGTGCGGGGCCTTGAAGTGGGCCAGATTCGCCCGGCAGAAGGCGCGGAGTTCTGCGCCGTTGCCGGTCGCGCCGGCCTTGAGCACGACGAAGGCAACGGGCGTCTCGCCCCACTTCTCATGCGGTTTGCCGACGACGGCGACTTCCTGGACGGAGGGGTGACGCAGGAGCAGGCCCTCGACCTCGATCGATGAGATGTTCTCGCCGCCGCTGATGATGACGTCCTTCCAGCGATCGCGGATTTCGAGGTAGCCGTCGGGATGCACCACCGCCGCATCGCCGCTGCGGAACCAGCCGCCGCGCATCGCCTGGGCCGTGGCCTCCGGGTCGTGGTAGTAGCCGCGCATCACCGCGTGTCCGCGCATCACCACCTCTCCGAGTGTCGCGCCGTCGTGCGGCACCTCGCGATCCTCATCATCGACCACGCGGACCTCCGCCGAGGCGATCGCCTCGACGCCCTGTCGCGATTTGTGGATCGCCACCTCGCGCAGGCCGAGCTGTGCATCCTCGGGCCGAGGCTCGCAGACGGTGACGATGGGTGACACCTCGGTGAGCCCGTAGATGTGGGTGACGGTCCACCCGAATTCGCCCTCGACCCGCTCGATGGTCGCAGCCGCGGGCGGCGCCCCCGCCGTGAGGACGCGGATGCCGCGGGGCAGGCCGCGGTGCAGTTCCGGCGACGAGTTGGCGATGCCGATCAGGATGGTCGGCGCGGCGCAGAACAGCGAGATGCGCTCGCTGCGCAGGAGTTCGAAGATTCGCTTGGTCTCCGGCTTGTGCAGGCAGACATGGGTGCCGCCCACCGCCGTGACGATCCATGCGAAGCACCAGCCGTTGACGTGGAACATCGGCAGCGTCCAGAGGTACCGGTCCGCGCTGGTCATCGGCGTGTGCACGAGGCGGCACAGAATGTTCAGGTACTGGTTCCGGTGCGTGAGCATGACGCCCTTGGGACGCGCGGTCGTGACCGAGGTGTAGTTGATCGACAGCGTGCTCCGCTCGTCGATCTCCGGGAGGTCGGTCACGGGCTGGGCGGCGGCGAGGCGGGCCTCATAGGAGATCCAGCCGGGCTTCTCGCCGCTGAATGCCACGAAGTGGCTCACTCCGGGCAGATTGCCGCGGATTTGGTCCACGAGGTCCAGGTAGTCCGCCTGCACGCAAACGACCGTGGCGCCCGCGTGGTTCACGATGTACGTGAAGTCGTCGAGGCTGAGGCGGTAGTTGATGGGGACGATGATCGCACCGAGTTGAGGAATCGCGTAGTAGGCTTCGAGGTGCGCCTGGCTGTTCGGAGCGACGCACGCCACGCGGTCACCGGGGCCGACCCCCAGTTCGCGGAGCACGGCTGACCAGCGGTCCACGCGGTCGAGAAACTCCGCGTAGGTGAAGCGCCGGTCGCCGTCGACCACCGCTTCGCGGTGCGGATAGAGACGGCGGGCGCGACGGGCGAACTCGAGCGGGGTCAGGGGAGCTCCCACGTTGAGGGAGAGGGCGGGAGCGGAGAGCGAGTGAGGGTGAGGGAATTGGGTCGGTAGAGGCAAGACAGGGGAGCGTCCCGCGCTGGCTTCGCGCGGCCGAGCGGAGGCGGGAAATTGCCTCTGCGAATTTCACTCCCCGCGTCCATGCTTTCGCCATGGACCCTCATTCCGAATCCAGCGGGGGCAAGTGCCCGTTCGCTCACATGCATGCCGGCCCCCAGGCGCAGACGAATCGCGACTGGTGGCCAAATCAGGTCAACCTGAAGATGCTGCACCAGAATTCCTCCCTGTCCGACCCCATGGGGCAGGGTTTCGACTATGCGAAGGAGTGCCAGTCCCTCGATCTCCAAGCGCTCAAGCAGGACCTTTACGCGCTGATGACGGATTCGCAGGAGTGGTGGCCGGCGGACTTCGGGCACTACGGGCCGCTCTTCATTCGCATGACGTGGCACAGCGCCGGCACCTATCGCACGGGTGACGGCCGCGGTGGCGCGGGCGCGGGCCAGCAGCGGTTCGCCCCCCTCAACAGTTGGCCGGACAACACCAACCTCGACAAGGCGCGGCGCCTGCTCTGGCCGATCAAGCGCAAGTACGGGAAGAAGATCTCGTGGGCTGACCTGATGGTCCTCGCCGGCAACTGCGCGCTTGAGTCGATGGGTTTCAAGACCTTTGGCTTTGGCGGCGGGCGGGCCGATGTCTGGGAACCGGAGGAGGATGTCTACTGGGGCTCCGAGACCACTTGGCTTGGCGACAAGCGCTACTCCGGCGACCGCGAGCTGGAGAACCCGCTTGCGGCCGTGCAGATGGGCCTGATCTACGTCAATCCCGAGGGCCCGAACGGCAACCCCGATCCCGTGGCCTCCGCCCGCGACATCCGCGAGACCTTCGGTCGGATGGCGATGAACGATGAGGAAACCGTGGCGCTGATCGCCGGCGGCCACACCTTCGGCAAGACCCACGGCGCCGCCCCGGCGTCGCACGTCGGCCGCGAACCCGAGGGCGCGAGCATGGCCGAGCAGGGTCTGGGCTGGTCCAATTCCTTCGGCAGCGGCAAGGGCGCCCACACCATCACGAGCGGTCTGGAGGTGACGTGGACCACGACGCCGACGCGCTGGAGCAACAACTACTTCGAGAATCTGTTTGGGTATGAGTGGGAGTTGGTGAAGAGCCCGGCCGGGGCGCACCAGTGGGTGGCGAAGAATGCCGGGGAAACGGTGCCGGATGCGTTCGACGCGTCGCGCAAGCACCGCCCGACCATGCTGACCACCGACCTCGCGCTGCGTTTCGACCCGGCGTACGAGAAGGTCTCGCGCCGGTTCCTGCAGGACCCGCAGGCGTTCGCCGATGCGTTCGCCCGCGCCTGGTTCAAGCTGACGCACCGCGACATGGGCCCGAAGGTCCGCTACCTGGGGTCAGAGGTTCCGAAGGAGGATCTCGTGTGGCAGGATCCGATCCCGGCCGCCCGCCATCCGCTGATCGATGCCAGCGACGTCGCCGCCCTCAAGGCAAAGATTCTCGCCTCCGGGCTCGGTGTCGCCGAGTTGGTCTCGACGGCGTGGGCGTCGGCCTCGACGTTCCGCGGCTCCGACAAGCGCGGCGGCGCCAACGGCGCCCGCATCCGCCTCGCTCCGCAGAAGGACTGGGAGGTCAACCAACCCGCGCGGCTCGCCAAGGTGCTCAAGGCGCTGGAGGCGATCAAGGGCGACTTCAATGCGGCGCAGACCGGCGGCAAGGCCGTCTCCCTCGCCGACCTGATCGTGCTCGCCGGTGCCGCCGCGATCGAGCAGGCCGCGAAACGGGCCGGCCACGATGAGGTGGTTCCCTTCACCCCGGGTCGTACCGACGCGTCGGCGGAACAGACCGACGTCGCCTCCTTCGCGGTCCTCGAGCCGGTGGCGGATGGCTTCCGCAACTACCAGAAGACCCGTTACACGCTCCCGGCCGAGCACCTGCTCGTCGACCGCGCCCAACTCCTCGGCCTCACCGCGCCGGAGATGACCGTGCTGGTCGGCGGCCTGCGCGTCCTCAACGCGAACCATGGCAAGTCCCAGCACGGCGTGTTCACGAGCCGTCCGGAGACCCTGACGAACGACTTCTTCGTCAACCTCCTCGATCTGGGCCACACGGTCCGGGCCACCTCCAAGTCCGAGGAGCTCTTCGAACTGTGCGATCGTGCCACCGGGGATGTGAAGTGGACCGGTACGCGCGTGGACCTGATCTTCGGCTCGAATTCCCAGCTCCGGGCGCTCGCCGAGGTCTATCCCGAGTCGGATGCGGGCCGTAAGTTCGTCGACGACTTCATCGCTGCGTGGAACAAGGTGATGAACGCCGACCGCTTCGACCTCGCCCGCGGCTGAGCGAAACCATCCCACGCGCGGTGGGCGTCGGGCGCCGCCGCCGCCCGATCGCCAGCGCCACGATCCGTCCTCGGGTCGTGGCGCTTTTTCCGTCGCGGGCCGGGGGCGGAACGTCTGCGGTCAAACCTCCGTCGGCACTTCCCGCCCGGCGACGAACGTCCGTTGCACCCGAAGGTCGTCATCGAACAGGATTAGATTGGCGCGCTTGCCTGCTTCGATTGACCCCAGCCGTGAGGCGAGACCCAGCAGGCGAGCCGCGTTGAGGGCGGCCATGCGGAAGAGTTCCGGCCACGTGCAGCCGGTGAACCGGCGGAAGTTCCGGGCCGCGCCCGCCATGGAGAGCCGCGATCCTGCCAGGTCGCCCTGAGCGTCGATCGCGACGTCCCGGGCCGGGCCGGGCGGGTCGGGCGGATCATCCGCCCGCCGGTAAGCTGCGTCACTGATGATGAGGATGCGGTCCGTACCCTTGGCCTTGAAGAGCAACCGGAGCATCAGCGGGTGCACGTGCAGTCCCTCCCGGTCCGGAATCACCTCGGCCGAGATTTCGTCGAAGACCAAGGCCGCCTCGTCGATTCCCGGGATGCGCGTCCCGCGATACCCGTCGGCCCGTCGGTTGCCGGTGGCGTTGCTCCAGTGGATGGCGACCTTGAGGCCGGCGGCGATGCCCCCGGCCAGTTCCTCCGGAGTGGCCTCGGTGTGGCCGGCGCCGACGACCACGCCCGCCTCCGAGGCGGCACGGATGAAGGCGATCGCGCCCGGCAGTTCCGGCGCACAGGTCCACCAACGGATCCGCGCCCCATGCTGCCGCAACAGGGCTTGGTACTCCGCCGGGTCCGGGAGCTTGATCACACCCCGGTGGGTCTGCGCCCCGTACTTTCGGTTGATGTACGGGCCCTCCAGATGGAACCCAGCGACCCCGAGTTGCCCCCACTCGCCGAGAGCGGAATCAAAGCCGCGGATCTGCGCCGCCAGATCGGGCTCCATGTCGGAGTAGCCCAGCGTCGCCAGCACGGTCGTCGTTCCCTGGCGCAGGAGTTCGAGCGCCACGGCCTCCGGCTCATCATGAAAACGCCGCCGCCCATCCCCATGACAGTGCACGTCCACGAAGCCCGGGGCGACGAGAAGGTCGCCGACATCGAGGACGTGGTCGGCCCCGGCCAGCAGGGACGGCGTCTCCGGTCCCACCGCAACGAGACGGGCACCCTCAATCCGCAGGCACGCACCGGACAGCACGCGGTCGGGCAAGACCGCGCGGCAGCGGCGGAGGACTTGGACGTGGGGCCGAGCAGTGGTCATGGCGAGGAAGGTCGCCCGGCTCAGCGGGCGGGCCGGAACTGCAGCGAGTAAAGGTCGGCATCCCGCAGGTCAAAGCGCAGGCGGACGGTGCGTCCGGCGAGAGAAGAGACATCGGCGGACCCGCGCCATGTCACCGTGCGGGCGGTGTCGTCGCCAACAATTTCGTCGGCCTCCGCGAGGCTGAATCTGGGCAGGGGACGTCCGTCCGCGTCCTGCACCTCGACGCGCACGTGGCCGATCGAGGAGGTGGAGGCGTTGATCACGAGGCGCTCGCCGGCGAAGCGCAGCGGCTTGGTCACCATCGCGCCGCCGGCGAAGGGGGCGTTGACGGAGGCGAAGCCGTCGAGCCGGAGCGAGTAGCGGAGCACGTGGAAGCTCGGCAGCATGTAGTGGGCTTGCAGATACAGGGAGATCTCGTCAGGACCGGTCTGGACGATGCCGTAGGTGGGGCAGTTGCCGCGCGAGGTCCACGACCGGCGATCGAGGCCGGGGCGGATGAAGGATTCGAGGAAGGTGCGGTCGTAGGTATTGCCGCCGCGGCTGGTCATGAGGATGACGTCCGAGACTCCGACGCGCATCCAAGGGAGATCGAAGTTCCACGCGTCCATCTCGGCGGCGGTCAGGGCGGCCCGGCCGGTCTTCGGCGGCGCTTGGTGATCAGCGACCCGGCCGCCAAGACCGTCGACGTAGCGGAACGGCAGCGAAATCTGGAGGTGCGGCGCGCGGAAGTAGGGCTGGGTGGCGTTGGTGTAGATGTGCTCCGGGGGACTGTCGCCGTAGGACATGGGCTGGGGCGTGGACCAGGTGACGAAGTCCGCGGAGGTCGCGCGACTCACCGTGCGCAGGCCGCGGAACTGCGGCTTCTCCGGGGTGCCCCCTTCACTCCACGTGCGGATGTAGGCGACATATTGCTGCTCTGCTTCGGACCAGAAGGCCACGTTGACGGTATCGAGCGCGAAGCCGAGGAACAGGGGCTCCTCGGCAAACATGCGCCAACGGATGCCGTCGGCCGAGACGAGCCGGAACAGGCCGTGCTCACGCGTCCCGCCCACGGCCTTGTAGCGCTCGGCGGCGGGAACGCCGGGGCGCCGGTCGATGAAGGGTGAGAAGTTGTGGGAGATGCGGCGCTTGTCCCCGGGCGGCAGGATGATGTTGTTTTCGCGGCTGCCGTTGAAGGTATGCAGGTGGAGCATGGGTTTGCTCCAGTGGATGCCATCGGGACTCTCCGCATACGCGGTGAGTTCGGCGAGGCGGTCCTCCGCCTTGGTCGGCCCGTAGCCGGATCCCCGGTAGTAGAGCCGATACACGCCGTCGTCCTGCACCACGGTGGAGGCGCCGGCGAAGCGTCCCTCCCACGGCTGATCGAACGCGATGGCTGGTTCCTCGCGGCGGGGCGTGCCGAGCTTCAACTGCGTGTTCTCCAAGCGGTCGATCAAGGCGTGGTCGACGAAGAGTTCCAGCCGACCGCCCAGGTCGACGGGCGCGGTGGCGGCGGCCAGAGTGGAGCCAAGCGCGAGCACAAGCGCGCAGACCGGCAGGAAGGAACGGCGGGTAAACGAGGGAGTGGGAATGCGGTGGGAGCGGGGTGGGGTCATTCCCCGGTCGTCTGCGAACCATTCCCCCGAGTCAACGCTGTCCGTCGTGCTCGCGGTGGCGGAACGGGCATTTGGCCCTTCCGGCGAGCGGAGACCCTTAGGCGGACTTCTTTGGTGCGTGAGGCTGCACTTGGTCGTTGACGCCGGAGGACGAGTGGATCGTGTACTCATTCAACGCCGAACCCCGCGAGCGTCCCCTTCCACCCATGCCTCTGCGCTGGCGCATTGCCTTCTTCCTCTTTTTTGCTGCTGGTTTGAATTACGCTGACCGGGTGGCGCTCTCCTCGGTGATCCCGCCGCTGCGTGCGGATCTCGGCATCACGGATGCGCAGATCGGGTTCGCCGGGATGGTCTTCCTCTGGTGCTACGCGCTCATGTCACCCTTCGCGGGACTGGTGGCGGATCGGTTTTCGCGGTCGAGGATCGTCTTGCTCAGTCTGATCACATGGAGCGTGGTGACCGTGCTGACGGGCTTCGTGGAGAGTTTCGCCCTGCTGGTCATCGCCCGGCTTCTCCTCGGCATCACGGAAAGCTTCTACCTGCCGGCGGCCGGCGCGTTGCTGGCGGAGCACCACGGTCCGAAGTCGATGGGACGGGCGGTGAGTGTACACATGCTCGGACTCAACCTTGGCTTGGTGGCGGGCGGTGCGGTGGCGGGTATCATCGCCGAGCGCTACGGGTGGCGGCCCGGCTTCTGGCTCTTGGGTGGACTCGGCATTCTGCTCGCGGTGGTGGGTCGGGGTGTGCTGCGCGACCAGCCGCAAGAGCCCGGAGTGGCAGCCGCGCCCGCTGCGCCCTCTGTGGCCCGCATCCGCGTCCGGGAGGCGTGGGGCTACCTCGCGCGGGTCCGCTCGTTCCACTGCCTGCTCATGAGTTCGATGGCGGCCGGGGTGGCGGTGTGGATCTTCCTCTCGTGGCTGCCGCTGTTCCTCTCCGAGACCTATGGCATGAGTCTGGGCTCCGCCGGGGCTTCCGCGGTGTTGCTGTACCAGGGGCCGGTGTTCGTGGGCATCGCGCTGGGCGGATGGCTTTCGGACTGGTGGGTGCGCCGCGATCCGCGGGCTCGGGTCCTCGTCAAGGGTCTGTCCTTCCTCGTCGGGGCTCCCTTTCTTGCCATGTTTCTGTTCACGCCGGGGTTCACGGTCGTGGTCGTGATCATGGTCGCATCGTCGCTCTTCCGAGCGATGGGTACGCCCAGCGAGCATCCGATCATTTCCGAGACGGTTCCGCCGCCCTACCGTGCGGCGGCGATCGGGATTCTCAATCTGGTGGGTGCCGGGGCCGGCGGTGTGGGTGTGCTAGTGGCGGGGTTGCTGAAGGGCAAGTTTGGGCTCCAGATCATCTTCGGCGCCTGCTCGGTGATCTTCACACTCGCGGGCCTCTTGATGTTGCTCGCCTATCGCCGCTGGATGTCGGAGGACCTCGAGCGGGCGCGCCGCTTCGGTCAGGAGACGGCGAAGGCGTCCTGAGGGCGGCGCCGGCGGCGTGGGTCGCGGCGTTCACATCGGGCGCCGTGATCCCCATCGACTTCCACAGCTTCGGCACCGTGTCTTCGGTCACGTAGCCCCGCGGCGGCGCCTCCTGCACGTCCACGCTCACGAAGGAGCAGTTGCGCAGGAGCGCAGGGTCCGGCAGCGAGCGCGTCAGGGCCGGGGCGGCCGCTGCGGTCGCGATCAGGGTCGCGACGCCGACGAGTGCGCCCGCTGCGACGAGAAAAACGAGACGAGCGAGGCGTTTCACGTCCGAAAGCAACTTTTGCCCGCGCGAAGGGTCAACGCCGGAGGCAAGCGGGGCGCGTGGACCTCAATCCGGGCACCATCCCTTGGGAATTCGTCGTGGCGGCACCCCAGCCATCCGCCAGGGACAGCCTTCTTCGATGGGTTGCGCCCCATAGCACCGGGGGGCGGTTCTGGGATTTACATCGCTGAGCCCTTCATCGAGCGTGTCGTCGCATGGTTGACTGGCGTGTGACTTTGCGTCTGCCGCGAAGCTTGAGAGGGTGGTGCTCCCGAGCCCCGGGCTCGAGGGTAGGGTGTAACTCGGACGGGGCGGCCGTGGCGATCGAGGCGAGCCCAGGGTACTTTTCCCGTATCGCGCCTTGGCGGCCGGTTGGTGGTGGGGAAGGGCTGCGCGCGTGGCGTCCCTGAAGCTCTTTCTCGCGTTTTTCTGCTCCGGCTTCGCCGCGCTGCTGTGCCAGATCGTGTGGCAGCGGATGCTGGGAATCTTCGCGGGGTCCGACACGGTTTCGGCCTCCTGGGTGGTGGGGGCATTCCTCGGCGGCCTGGGTCGGGTTCGATCGTGGGAGCGAAGGTGGCGGATCGTCTCTCGGCTCGTTCCGCGCTGCTCGGCTTCGCCTTCGCGGAACTGGGCGTCGGGGTCTTCGCCCTCTCCTCGAAGCCGTTTCTCTACGACTGGCTCGCGACCGACCTCAGTGGCTCCGTCGTCGCCCCGGGCGCGGTCTTTGCCCTGTGCTTCATCGGGCTGTTCCTGCCGACTGCGTTGATGGGTGCCGCGTTGCCGCTGCTGTCCCGGGCGGTTTCGCATTCACTCGATGGACTGGCGGAGCGCATTGGGCGGCTTTACGCCGTCAACACGTGGGGGCGGCGTTGGGGGCTCTGCTGGGCGGATGGTGGCTCGTGGGGGATCTCGGTTTCGTCCGGGCGTTGCAGTTGGCCGCCGGCCTCGAGGCGGTGGCCGCGGTCCTCGCCGTCAGCCTCGCTGTCCGCCTTCCGCGGACCCCGCCGCCCGTGCCGGTGGCTCCGGCGCTGCGGACCGGCCGGGAGGGTCGGGGGCTCCTCTCCTGGTGCCTGCTGGTGTTCCTGTCGGGCTACGTGATCGTTGCGCTGGAAATCCTCTGGGTCCGGCTGCTCGGTCAGGTGGGGCAGTATCATGCCTACCTGTTCCCGACGGTGCTCGGAGTTTTCTTGCTGGCGGATGGACTGGGCATGGTGGTGGGCGCACGATGGCTGCGCCGGATCGC
>VHCJ01000047.1 GCA_016871755.1 Verrucomicrobiota bacterium
CTGTCGGCCTCCCGCAGGGTCCGGATCTTTTCCTCAGTCGTGTGTCGTTTGCCTTTCATGATCTGGGTTCCTTTCTACACGCCCCAGACTGTCACCGCCAGCGGATCAATTATCGGCGGTCACCTCAGCGGCTCGCATCCACGGTGAAAAGCGCATCCCGCCGATCCTGCCCGCGGATGAGGTTACCCTCGCGGAGACGCTCAAGGCGGCTGGCTACCGGACCGCGCTCGTCGGCAAATGGCACCTCGGCATGGAGCACGGCAGCCACCCCCTAGATCAGGGCTTCGACCACTTCTTCGGCACGCCCTCGAGCAACGACCATTTTCCGCGCGCCGGCCGGCCGCACACCTATGAGAACTATCGCGACGCTGTCTCCGCCGACTATGCTGTCCCGCTCATCCGCGAGCGCCGGATCATCGAGCGCCCCGCGGATCAGACCACGCTAACCCGCCGCTACACCGAGGAGGCGATCCAATGGATGCGGTCCGATCCAGCGCGGCCTTTCCTGCTCTACCTCGCCTACAACGCGCCGCACGTTCCCCTCTTCGCCTCGGCCGCCTTCGCCGGGCGCAGCGCGAGGGGCCAATACGGCGACGCGGTGGAGGAACTGGACTGGTCGGTGGGCGAGATCACGCGGGCGCTGGAGGAGTCTGGCCAGACGCGCGACACGCTGGTGATGTTCTCGAGCGACAACGGACCTTGGACGCTTTTCCGCGACCTCGGTGGCAGCGCCGCTCCGTATCGCAACGGGAAAGGCACCGGCTGGGAGGGCGCGTTCCGCGTGCCGTTCATCGTCCGCTGGCCGGGCCGGATCGCCCCGGGCGTCACCGCCGAGTTCGGCACTGGAATCGATCTCCACGCCACCCTTGCGGGCCTAGCGGGTGTGCGGCCCGCGCCGGGTGCGGCCACCGACTCCCTTGACCTCGGTCCCGTCTGGTTCGGGCGCGGCCGCAGCCCTCGCCGCGAATGGTTCTACCAGCACGAGTCGGGCGAGTTCTGGGCAGTGCGCCGCGACCACCTCAAGGCGCATTTCCGCAGCGCTCCCGAGCATCGCGCCACCTCCTCGCTCCACGCGCCCCCGCTGCTCTTCGACGTTGCGGCCGACCCCGCCGAGACGGTCGACCTGTCTTCCGAGCGACCCGCGGCGGTCGCGGCGGCCACCGCGCGCCTGGCCGAATTCCGCGCGGAAATCGCGGCCTCTCAGGCCGCGGTGCCAGCCGAACTGAAAAACCCGAATTACCGGATCACCGAATTGCAGGGCATCGGGCATGATCCAGCCATCGACCGGCAGGACCCGAGCAACGTCATCAAGGTCGGCGACCTTTACCACGTGTGGTTCACGCAGCGCCCGGCCGGCGTCCATCCGTACGCCTCCACCGTCTACCACGCCAGTTCCCGCGACGGCTTCCGTTGGGACGTCACCGGCGAGGCGGTCGGCAAGGGAGGCATGGGCGAGTGGGACAGCTTCGGTGCGATCACCCCCTACGTCGCCGTCCACGGCGGGAAATACTACATCTACTACACCGGCACCAACGGCGATCGCCCCTGGGACAACGCGACCACGCGGCGGCACATCGGGGTCGCGGTTTCCGACCATCCCACGGGCCCGTGGCGGAAGTTCGCAGGCAACCCGGTCCTGAGTCCAAGTCCGGAAGGAGCGTGGGACTCACTGGTGATCGACGACGCCCATCTCATACGCCGCGAAGGACGCTGGTGGATGTATTACAAGGGCCGGACCGCGCGCGAGACCGGCGCGCAAACCAAGTGGGGCCTTGCCCTCGCCGATTCCCCCACGGGTCCATTTGTCAAATCAGGCCCGGGACCGATTTTCCCCAGCGGCCACACCGTTTGCGTCTGGCCGCATCGCGGCGGCGTCGCGGCGCTGGTCGACCACGCCGGCCCCGAGCGCTACACGGTGCAATGGTCCCCGAATGGCGTCGATTTCACGCGCGCCGCCGAGGTGCCGCTCATCCACACGGGTTGCGGCCCCTTCGACCCCGACGCGTTCTCCGACACGGGCTACGGCCGCGGGGCGACGTGGGGTGTCGCGCAGCTGAACGTCGGGAAAAACCTCTGCATTGTGCGGTTCGACCTCGACTGCCTCGTGCCCGGCACCACCGGTCGGTGACGCAAGGACTCAACCGGGTAACGGAGATCATGCCGCGCCTGACACGGGTGCTCTGGCGCGGCTACTCAGTGTTTGGCACACTCGAAACGGTCGACGACCTTGCCGGTGTCATGGAGGAGTTTCCTATCAGCCGCCGCCCCAGAATCGGATTTTGGCCGGGACCGGAAGAAACTGCCCGCATGTTGAGCCGGAACATCTTACAAATGCTGTTTCTTAGGAGGAGTAAAAGTCAACCGCGCAGAGGTCGCGCGCATGGCGACGGCGGCGCTGCGGGGAAAGAGCAGGCGAGAATAGGGCGTTCGTGGAGGGGCGGTCTCCGTACCGCCCTGCCCAGGCCGGTGCGGAGACCGCCCCTCCAATAATGACGCGGTCGACAGTATCGTCCGCCGTCCGTGCTTGCTGGAGCGGTGCGATTGGTATTCCGTGTCGGGGCATGATACTCCGACTCACTGGAATCCTGATGGTGGGAGCGTTGGCCTTGGTGCAGACCGCAGGTGCGGCCGAGGCCGCACAGGATTACTCGAGCGACAAGAAAGCGGCCGAGGAGCCGAAGCCGGCCAAGGAGGAGGTCAAACCGCAGTACAAGCACGGTGAAATTCTGATACCTGCGTCCAGCGCGGACGAGGCGACGCGCCCCACTGTGGCGCCGGAACTTGCCGAGGCCTATTTGCGGGATGGGGCTCTCGCTTGGAGTCGTGATCGGAGCTGTGTGGCCTGTCACACCACGGGAACCTATCTGGTGACGCGGCCTTCGCTGACGGCGCAGATGGGGCGCCCGCTGGATGAGATTCGCGACCTCTACGTTGCGCAGCTCCGCAAGAAGGAGACGACAGCGCGCGATCTGTTGCAAAAGTCCACCCAGCCTGGGCAAGTTGTCTATATTGCGGCCGGCCTGGCGGAATGGGACGTTCATGTCACAAAGCGGCTTTCGCCGGAGACCGGGGAGGCCCTTGCCTTGATGCTCGAGATTCAGCTTCCCGAAGGAGGATGGGCGAATCCGCCCTGCTGGCCGCCATTTGAATCGGATGCCTACCATCTGGCAACACAGGCGGCGATGGCGCTTGCCGCGGCTCCCGACTGGGTCGCACAGGCGAATGAATCGCAGCGGGCGAGCATCAATCGGTTGAAGGCCTACCTGCGCAACACGCCGCTGCCGCACGATTACGCCCGTACGCTCCTGCTGTGGGCTGCCGCGCGCATGCCGGATCTGATTACCGCCGAAAAGAAGGACGAATTGATCGCGATGCTGTCGCGTCACCAGCGGACCGATGGAGGCTGGTCGATCCGGACATTTGCCGAGCCCGAGGCTTGGGGCAATGGCTTGCGGGCCGAAAGACTTCGCACGGAACCGGACTTCGCCTCGCCGGCGAGCGATGGTCACCAGACCGGGCTGGCGATTGTCGTGCTGCGCGAAGCCGGAGTGCCGATGACCGATCCGCGGATTCGGCGTGGAATCGCGTGGCTGAAGGAAAATCAGCGGGAATCGGGACGGTGGTGGACGCGTTCCCTCAACACCGACAAGCAGCATTTCATCAACTACAGTGGCACCGCCTATCCGTTGATGGCGCTCGCCCTGTGCGGCGAACTCGGATAAACCCCTCCCGGATCCGATCCCCTTGAAAATCCAGTTTCCTTTCAGTCAAAGGAAACGCCGATTTCGCCGCAGCAACAAGAGTCCGATGTTGCAAACACGCAACGCGGTACCTTGATTCACGCCGCAGTTGCCGCCGTATCCCCCTTGCTGGCGGCGCCGGCTCCACGTCACGTCACGCTCGCGGTCCGCCTCTCCGCCCGGTGCCACCCCTCCCGTTTTTTCCATGAAACAAATTCCGCTTGGGTCTACTTGCGCGCTTTTCTTTGTGGTTGGCATCGCGCTGTCGGGCTTTGCCCCGACTCCCGTCCCTGCGGCGGACGCCATGTCAGGTTCGGCCCAATCGACGGGCACCATTGCTGGCCGCGTGGGCAACGCCGCGACGAAGTCCTACCTGGAGGGCGCCGTGGTCGAGCTGGTCGGGACCGGCCGCACCGTGGTCACGGATCGCGACGGGGCCTACCAGTTCACGGGCGTGGCTGCGGGGTCCGCGGCGCTGTCGTATTCGTTCACCGGGTTGGATGCGCAGCAGGTGACGGTGTCCGTCGGGGCGGGCCAGCGCGTCGTGCGCGACGTCGAACTGACGTCCGCGATCTACCAACTGGAGAAGTTCACGGTGGCCGGTGAACGCGAGGGCACGGCGAAGGCGGAGACGCTGCAGCGCCAGGCGCCGAACGTGAAGGCGATCGTGTCGTCGGACACGTTCGGGAACGTGGCCGATGGCAACATCGGCGACATGCTGCAGCACATGGCCGGCATCACGGCCAACTACAACGGCCCCGACGTGCGCAGCGTCAGCATCCGCGGCGTCCGCGGCGACCTGAACTCCGTCACGATGGACGGCCAGCAGGTCGCGAGTTCGCAGTCGGCAGGTACGGGCCGGCAGTTCGAGTTCGAGCAGGCGTCGTTGAACAACGTGGAGTCGATCGAGGTGACGAAGGCGCCGACGCCCGACATGGACGGCGCGTCGATCGGCGGCAGCATCAACCTGGTCACGAAGAGCGCGTTTGACCGCGCCGCGGCCCGAATCTTCACCTACACGATCGGCGTGGCGTCGCTGTTTCCCGGCGCGGAGAACCGGCCGGTGGGTGAATGGACCGGCAAATGGCGTCAGCCCGTTACGGGTTTTGGTCCTTCGATGAACTTCAGTTACTCGGATGTCATCGGCGCCAATCGCAACATCGGCATCACGCTCACGGGCCTCGTGCACAGCCAGCCCGGCCACACGTCGCTGATCAACCAGAGCTACGAGCGGAAGAACGAGCCCGGCCCGGTCTTCAACTATTCGACCTCGCGCCTGCTGACCTACGGCGGCTCGCGCGGGCGCATCGCGACGGGCGCCAAGATCGACTACAAGCTGAGCGAGCGGACGGTGATCACGTTCAACACCTCCTACAATTTCTTCCACGAAAACAACCTCTCGCCGACGATGGCGCTCACGACGGTCGGCGTCCCGACCGCGGCCACGCCGCAGGTGCTCGCGGTGGTGAGCGCGAACGGCGAGCGGATCGGCGGCGGGTACATCCATCCCAACTACGCGGACGGCATCACGCGGGTGTTTCCGCATCCGACGCTGTCGTTCAGCAATCTCTCCGTCACCGGCAACGACAAGGCCGGCCGCACCTATCTCTTCGCGCCGTCGGTGCGGCACCGCTTCGACGGGCTTAACATCGACTACAGCCTCAGCTACTCGAACTCGGCCACGTACTACGACGTCTCGCACGACAACGAGAAGGTCAGCGGGCCCGCTACCG
This sequence comes from Verrucomicrobiota bacterium, assembly GCA_016871755.1. GTDB lineage: Bacteria > Verrucomicrobiota > Verrucomicrobiia > Opitutales > Opitutaceae > UBA6669. The sequence continues at coordinate 5,474 of VHCJ01000047.1, forward strand.
GCACGGTGACGATGCGGCTGAACAACGTCGGCTGGTGGGCGGACAACTCGACCGGTGATCCCTTCCCGACGATCCGGCAGACCGCCGGGCCGAACATGTATGATATCGGCAACTACGGAAACCTGATCCTGACCCAGAACGACCGGCGCGGCTACGACAAGATCCTGGGCGGCAAGTTCGACCTGCGGAAGGAACTCAACCTGGCGCTGCCGATGTACGTGAAGAGCGGATTCCTCTACAAGGAACAGTCGCGCAAGATCTGGAACACGAACCGCCGCTACAACTGGGCGGGGGCGGACGGCATCGTGGGCAACGCCGACGACGCGCGCGATCTCCGGCAGTTTGGCCTCTCTCGCGGCCCGACGACGGACGAAGACCGGTACTTCGTCAGCCGCGGCGAGGGCGCTCCGCCCTGGCCCGACACGTACAAGATCGCGGCGCACCAGAACGCGAATCCCGGCATGTGGCGCGAGGACGTCGCCTTCGGCGCGCAGGCCGATGCGCAGGCGCTGCGCATGATCACGGAGCGCATCGGGGCGGTGTACGCGATGGGCAACGTGCGGCTCCGCCAGCTCTCCGTGCTCGCCGGTGTCCGTTTTGAGGATACGCGATTGAAGGGGCAAGGCCCGCTGACGTACCTCTCACCGGAGGAGCGGGCGCGCCGGGCCGCGTGGGTGGGACCGGTGACGGACGACGAGACTCGCCGCCGGGCATTTGCCCAGTACGGCACGCGCAAGACCAACCGCGGCAGCTACAACGTCGTGCTGCCGGGTGTGCACCTGAAGTACGAGCCGCTGCCGGGTTTCGTCACGCGGGCGAGCTGGTCGACCGGAGTGGGACGGCCGCCGTTCGGGTCGATCATCCCGCTCGACACGGTCAACGACGACACCCGCCGCGTGACGCGCAGCAATCCGGACCTGAATCCGCAGTACGCGCACAACTACGACGTTACGGCGGAGTACTATTTCCGGCCGCAGGGCATGATCTCGGCGGGCGCGTTTCGGAAGAAGATCTCGGACTACATCTTCACCGACAGCAGCCAGGTGATCGGCTCAGGCCAGGACAACGGCTTCGACGGCGAGTATGTCGGTTACGCGCTCACCACGCAGGCGAACGGCGGCTTTGCGAAGATCGAAGGCATCGAGTTCAACTACCAGCAGCAGCTGAGCTTTCTCCGCGGCTGGGCGAAGGGCTTCGGCGTGAACGCGAACTACACGTCGCTGAAGACCGAGGGTGACTACGGCGGCACGACCGTGCTCACGAGCAACAGCCTGGCGGGGTTCCTGAACAAGTCGGGCAACATCGGCCTCAATTACCGGGGTTTCGGCTGGGACCTGCGGCTCCAGGCCGTGTACCGCGGCCGCTACCTCAACACCAACTCCACCATTCCGGCGCTGGTGCAGTACCAGGTCGCGAAGACGAGTTGGAGCTGGAAGTCGCGCTACGCGTTCTCGCGGCGCGTGACCGTGTTCTTCGACCTGGAGAACATCTTCGCCGTGCCGCTCGACAACCGGTACGCGCTCTACAAGGGCCGCACCGCCAGCTACCGGATCTTCCCCACCAAGATGGTGCTCGGCCTCACCGGCCGGCTCTGAGTTCTCCAATCCAGTGGCCCACGAAACACACGAAGCACACGAAAACGACGGGGATTTCGTGTGCTTACTGAAAGGAAACTGGATTTTCAGGGGGATCGGATCCGGGAGAGGTTTAAGGGGAGGGTGCAGGTTAAAAACGGAGTCGGACCCCTGTAGTCCCCAAGACGCGCTTCCTCAACGAGGACATCTTCGAAACCCGGCACAACCAGGTCATCCGCACCTTCGATGCGGCGGGTCTGCTGGTCGAGCAGTCCTTCCGCTGAGTCAGCGGACTTCGAGCAGCCGGCGCAGGCCGTCCATCAGCACCTTCTCCACCTCGGGGGAGACATTGGAGGACTGCTGGCCGGTCTCATAGCCGCCCTCCGCGTAGGAGCAGCCCATGCCGATGTAGGCCGGGCCATAGTCGCCGTAGGCGGCCATCGTCACCTGCAGGTCGGGGCGCATCGCCTTGGCGGCGAGCTGGTATTCCACGAAGAGCTCGCCGGGCATGCCGAGCACGCGGGCCGTGCCTACGCGGAGGCAGGTGAGGTCGATCCGATGGCCTTCCTCGTGGCGCGTCACCCACGCGAGCTGATCCGCACGGGAAGAGTATCCGCGGGGCGGAGCGCCCCTGAGCTTGGCGATGAGCGATTCCTTGTCCAGGTGTCCGGCCAGGGGGAGGCGGACGAGGTCGCGCGTCCATCCGATGTCGGCGGAGTCGAGGGGCTTCTTCACCGTCGAGTCATAGGCCTCCTTCATCCCGTCCGCTAGGCGCCGGGCCAGGTCCATGCGGGTGGCGTGCGAGCCGTCGTTGTACTTGCCCGCGGTCACGTTGCCGCCGGCCCCATTGAAGTGTAGCTGCAGCGTGAAGGGCAGGGACTGGGCGCGGATGAAGCGAGCGATGCCCGGGAAGTCGGGGTGGGGGATGCCCAGCCGGTAGTAGCTCTGCGGGTGACAAGCGTAGTGGGTCAGCACCGCGATGGCCCCGTCGTTGTTCCAGAAACTCAGCGCCGTGACGTCGGGGTCGACCGTGCCTTCGGGGAATGCGCGCACTTCGGCCGACTTCGTCGAGGACGTCCGCGTGTATTTCACCTTGCCGTCGGGACCGAGGATGCGCCGCTGGCTGGCCACCTCCTTCACCTTGGCCTTGCCCCAGCCCCATTGCGTGGCCTCGCGGGCGACCGGCAGGGCCGCCTTCACGGCCTCGGCCGCGCGGCCGATGACCACCCGGTGGAACGTGCCCTCGAAGCGCGAGTAGCCCTGCACGCCGAGCTCCTTGACCAGACGCTCCGCGGTGAAGTCGCAGCCCGGGGCGTCATGCTGGTGAAGCGCGTGGACCGCGACCCGCTCCGGCGTCGTGCCGGCGGCCTCCGCGAGCGCCTTGCGAAACGCATCATGGCCTTCGTTGGCGATACCGATCCAGTCGACCGCGCAGAGCACAATCGGGGCGTCCGATCCTAGAATGACCACGCCACGGCAGCGGAGCGTCATCTCATCGAGACGCTTGACCACGTCATAGGCCATGGGGGAGCCCAGCGGCGGCGTGGCGTCCACGTCGAACGTGGCCACCTTGATCGGGCCGGCGAGGAGGCCAGCGGTGAGGGAGAGAAGGGTGTACAGGATGCGGGCGGTCTTCATCGGCGTAGAGAGTCGACGCCCCCTGGGAGCGCGTGCAGGCGGGCGATTTCCTCGTCGGAAAGGGCGCGGTCCCAAGCGGCGAAGTCGTCGAGCGCGCCGACGTAGGCGGCGCCCAGCACTAGGCGGACCGTGGCCGGATCCCAGCCGAACGTCAGATCATGGCCCCGGATGACGCCGACCGGGCGGCCGTCGACATGCAGACGGGCCTTGGGCGGGGCCGCGTGGTCGTTGATGCGGTCGAGCACGAAGACCACGTGCGTCCAGCGGTCAGAGGCAAAGGGCGCCTTCTCCATCTTCACCATCGGGCGGCGTTCGTCGGGAATCTGCTCCCAGCCCACTGCGTCCGGATTCCAGATGTGGAAGAGGGGGCGGACGGCGAAGCGAAAATGGCGGGGCGCGTGGTCCTTGGACCACTCCAAGAAGATGAAGCCCTTCTTCACGTCGTCGCCGACAATCTGGACCGGGTCGCAGTAGCCTGGTTCCAGGTCATTATCGGGATTGAGTTTCAGCCAGACCGAAACCGTGGTCGACCAGGAGGTCGTCCCGTAGGCGAGCGACTTCGTCGCGGTGAATTCGGGACGCGTCGAACCCTTTTTGGGAAAGACCAGGCAGCCGCCGAAGCGGCCCCCTTCAGCGAACTGCAGATCGGGGCCCGGTGTGACCGGTGCCAGCTTACCGCCCGCCCGCACACGGCTGGCAGGGTCGTCGGCGGAGAGCGTCGCGTCGAATTTGCCGTCGAACGGCGCATGGAACGTCAGCCCGCGACGCAGACCCTCGTCCGCAGCGCAGCCTACGGAGAAAAGCAGTAACGTGGCGACGGGGGCGATTCGCATGTCAGAGCGACTTCACCCAGATGTTGCGCCAGCGAATTTCTCCCCCGTGCGTCTGGAGCTGGATCGGGCCTTTGGCGGGCAGGGCGGCCTTGGGGTCCCAGTAGTTTTGCATGCGGGCGGCGTCGACCACCAGCCTGCCGTTGAGCCAGACCGAGGTGACGTCGCCTTTCTGCGTGATGCGGAACGTATTACTGAAAGGAAACTGGATTTTCAAGGGGATCGGATCCGGGAGGGGTGGCCAGAGAACGAAAATCGCGTTACCCGCTTCTTGCGACACAAAAGCCTCAGTGGCACTTGGCGACTCGTCGACCCGTAGCCTAGGAATGATTCACCGTTAAACGCGTGGGTCGACTGGGAATAATGCCCGAAAAGGCGCCGCCGCGTGCGTTTTAAGGCCATTTTGCTAGTCTGCCCCTGCGCGGAATAGAACCGGGAGGTTGAGCGGCTGGAAGGGGCAGCAAACGTGGCCTTGGGAGGTGTTTCTTCGGTGGCAGTCGGTGAGTTAAAACTCCCTTTCCCCTTTTGATGCGGAGATGTGGGCAAATGGTACCATCTCACGCCCCGTTGACGACCGAGCTTGAATTCGCGCATGCGCAGACCCATTAAGGGTCTCTGCGCGTGCGCGAATTACGCTTCATGCGGGTTTCGCGCATGCGCCAAACATTGCGCGAACTTTGCGCGAGCGAGCGTCATTTGGTCAGCGGTTTGTGCCCTAACCTTATGCTTCCCCGCTTCTTACCTTCGCGCAGGTGTCCGAGCTCTACCGCCTTTTTTATGCGAGCCTCCAGCGTCCTTTTAGCGGCGCCGGTCCCGCTCAAGTTCTCCAGCACCGCTCTTCGCGTGGTTTCGGACCCGATTTGCGGCGCCAATTCGCTCACGGTTTCCACCACGTCGGCGATGCTAACCACCGACTCGGTGCGCTTGCCATGCACGTTATTTCGCCACGCCTCGTAGTCGAAGGACGGGTCCAGCGAGTAGGTCGCGGTTTCTGGGTCGAAGACTACACCACGCGGCGCGAACGCTTCCGTGTTGTTCGCCTTTCCGCACGCCAGCACCAGCAATCGCCCGTCCTTGTTGTCGCCCGGTGCGAGCTGCAATTCACACCGCACGCGTGAGTAGAAGGCTTTTGAGCCGCGGCCAAACGCGCCCGCGTTGAAGCGATCGCCGGCAATCGCCACGTTATCGGCTCCGCTGCGAGCGTGGTGGACGATTAGCAGGGCAGCCTCTGGACACCCGAGCCGGTGCACTTCACGCAGCGAACGCAACGTGCCGACCATATCCGCCGTCTTCGATTCGTCGCCATCGATCATGTCCGCCAGAGGGTCGAAAATCACGAGATCTGGCTCCTCGGCTTCCAAGGTTGCGATCATCCGCGCCGCGCCGCCACGTTCGCTTGGTCTGAGGTCGCATTCGGCATCAGGTGTCAGCGCGAGGATGAGCAGTTTCTCCTCCACGGCAGTGCGCTCCCCCTCGCTAATGCTGGCAAACATCTTCTCCAGGTCGCGCTTCCATCGGCGGATCCCGTTCTCGCTCGAGAGGAAGAGAACACGGGGCGGCTTCACCCCCACCTTGAGACCGAGCCATTCGCGCCGCGTGATGAGGCATACAGTGAGCCAAAGAGCCAACCGGGTCTTCCCCAGCCCTCCCATCCCCACCAGCGAGGTCCATTCACCTCGCTCAAGGTAGCCGTCGCCGAGCAGATATGCGCCGGGATCTTCCGTATGCGCGAGAAACCTCGATGGCGGCCAGAGCGGCATGGGCTCAGTCGTAGTGGTCGCAGAGCTCGGCGGGATCCCGTCGCCCACGTTGCGGTCTGTGCTTACGGTCCGCGTTCGCTGTTCACCATATCCCTGCGCGGCCAAGGCCCGGCCAGCGGCCCTGAAATCGCCGCC
>VHCJ01000048.1 GCA_016871755.1 Verrucomicrobiota bacterium
AAGGCGCCGAGCTTCGTGCCGTCCATGGACCACGAACGCACCACGCCCTCCACATCCATCAGCGTCCCTCCCGCGGCAGCACTGTTATACTTGCCGGAAGACTTGGAGATCGTAATGGCATCACTCGGGAGCAGACCGCTAATCTGGTAATTTGTGGCGCCAACGAAGGCGGCGTCCGTGCCATCATAGACTTTTGCCACCGACCCCTGCAGGGTGACGGTCAGCGGTCGCGGGTTGACGGTGAGGGCCAGCGTGAACGTCGGGCTGTTGCCGCCCGAATTTGACGCAACGATCGAAACGTTCGCAGAGCCAGCCGTGGTCGGCGTGCCGCTGATCAAGCCCGTCGACGTGTTCACGCTCAAACCGCCAGGCAGGTTAGTCGCCGCGTAGGACGTCGGGCTGTTACTCGCCGCGATCTGGTAGCTGAACGCAGTCCCCACCGTCGCGCTTGCCGTCGACGCGCTGTTAATCACCGGAGCGGCCGGCGGGGTGGTCGCCGTGACCGCGGCCGTAATCGTCGCCGGCACATACGTCACCGCCAGCTCATTCACGGCCGCATCCACCACCTCCTTCACCACCGGCACGTTCCCGAAGTCGATCGTGGTCGAACCGCCGGAGAGCACCGAGAAGTTAAGAACGACCAACTCCCGGTTGCCCGTCGCAAAGGTCGTCGATCCCGAGAATGCCACCGCAACCCCGATCCGCCCGGAAGAGGCCTGCGTGGCATTGTACTGCAGGTTCGCCGTGCCCAAACCGGAGCCATTGCTGTACCCCTCGTACTTTAGTTTCGCGGGGTCGAAGGTGACCGAAAAGCCGACGCCTTGCTCGTTACCCTGACTCGCCAGCACAAGCGCCGCGGAACCCGTGCCGCTGATAGCATTGCCGGAAACAACCGCGGATATAGTGCGGCTTTGGGCCAGCAACGCTCCGACGGACATCATGAATACTAACGCGGAGGCTGAAAGACGGGCAAAACTAGATTTCATGGTGATGGCAAAGAGGGGAAACCCGATACCTTTAAGGAAAAGATTTTGGAAACGCACCCTTAAGGGTTCTGCGAGTCGGTTGGTCCGCCAACAGGGGTGATGGGGTCCAACCCAGCCACGTATCGGCCGGCCTGCACCCAATCCGCGATGGTGATTGTGCCGCCGCCCAGACGAAGAGAACCGTCCGAATTCGTGCGCGGCGCGGTATCAACCTTGAGGAAGTCGACACCAGTGGGCCGCGGGTCCAATCCAGCGACGATCCGGCCGATCTTCACCCAGTCGGAAATAGTGAGGGTTCCGCTGCCGTTGATATCGGCTTCAAACCCGGAAAGCGGTGTCACCAAGCCCGCGGAAAATCCAGTGGGCAACACCGAGGCGTCGACCCCGGCTACCTCTTGCGAGACAGGCGCCCCTCCGAACCCTACCACACAGACGTCGGCATTGGTGAGCGTGCTTTTGATGGTGAAGGTCATCTTAAGAATCTCATTCGTACCCGCCACCCATTTACCATTGGACGGTTTCGCGATGGCGAAACCCAAACGGCCCTGAGGCGCTAAAGCCTCGTTCGTTACCAGGGTCGCATCTGATGACTGCGCGCCGAGAGCAGCAGAACCACCGACGTAGGACAATTTATTGGGATCGAACTGCATGCTGAAACCGGCGGCGTTCTCAGCGCCGGTGCCAAGCAGCTGAACCGAGACCGTGATGTTCGATCCTGGAGCAGCGGACTGGCCGACCACGCGGATGATGCGGCTGAAGACCCCGAGGGACGCGGTGCTTCGCGCCACGCCGGCGGAGTCGGTGACCTCACAGGTGTAGAAACCTTCGTCCGCCGAGGTGATGGACGAGATTGTCAGGCTGCCACTCGTTGCGCCCGACAACCGACCCGAGACGTCAGCAAGTCCGACAGCAGACGCGGAGTTCTTCGCCGTGAAAAGCCACTTGTAGGAAAGGGTACCGGAACCGGAAGCGGATACCGAGAAAGTGGTAGAGTCACTCGCTCGCACCGCCGCATCCAAGGCCGGACGGGTGATCGTCGGTCCGCCGAGGACCGTGAGGGCGGCTCCATTCGAGGTGATCGAACCGTTCTGCGCCGTGGTCGCGGTGGCTGAATAGGAGCCGCCGTCGGCGACACCGACGTTGGATATCACGAGTGTCTGGGTGGCGGAGCCGGAGATCCGTCCGAAGGAATCCGACAGGGCGGTGCCGTCCTTGTACCACTTGTAAGTCACGGTCCCGGTGCCGCCGGTGGCGTTGACTTGGAAGCTCGCCGTCTCACCGCGGCTGCGAGTGATAGCCACGGGGTGCTGGGAGAAGGCGAAACTGGAGGCCGTCGTGACCGTGAGCAAGGCCGCGTTGGAGGTGACGTTGCCCGCCGAGTTGGAAACCGTCACGACATAGGACCCCGCGTCCACCGAGGTCGTGGCGGGGATCGTGTAGCTCGAGTTCGTGGCCCCGGAGATGTTCGCGGTCCCCTTCTTCCACTGGTAGGAAAGCGGAGCAGTTCCTGCTGCCACGACCGAGAAAGTGACAGACGCTCCCGCCGTCACGGACTGCGACTGCGGCTGCGTCGTGATCGACGGGGCGATGACTGAGCCTGCCATCATAACGGTCGCTACGCCGGAATAAGTGGAACTCCATCCCGTACTTGAGGGCAAGTATTGGACGACTTGGAGGGTAGCGGGACTGAACGCCGGATAAGTGCTGTCGAGCGTCGGGGCATTACCAAGGAAGGTGGCCCGCAGCAGGGAGGGGGTGCCTGTGAAAGCGAGAGCGCCGATGCTGTTCACCGAGGCGGGAAAAGTGACGTCACCCAGGGACGTGCAGCCCCGGAACGCATCACCGGAAATACTCGTCAAACCGGACGGCAGGGAGACGCTTGTTAGCCCGACGCAACTTCTAAACGCGTGCCCGCTTATGCTGGTGACGGTCGAAGGCAGGACGTAGGATCCGGAAATGCCGGCAACCGCGGCTTTGATCAGCGTAGTCTTATTCTTGTTATAGAGTGCCTTTCCATCGCTCGAGAATGCCGGATTGTTCGCGTCGACGGTGATCGACGTCATGCCGAGATTACTTCTGAAGGCGTTGCTTCCGATGCTCGTGACACTGGCCGGGAGCGCCAGACTCACCAAACTGGTGCAGTCATCGAACCCGCCCTGGCCGATGCTCGTTACTCCCTGAGGGATGGTAACGCTAGTCAAGCCGGTGCAGGAACCAAACGCCTGCGGCCCAATGGACAGCACCGTGTTCGGAATGACCACACTCGTGATAGATGTGTTGCCCAAGAATGCGTTTTCGCCGACCGCCGTCACGCTCACGCCGCCAAGCGAGGAAGGGATCGTAACCGAACCTCCGCTACCCGTGTAACCGGTGATGGTGGCTGAGGAGCCGTTAGACGAGTAGACAAAGACGCCGTTGGTGGCACCGCTGACCGTCAGAACGGCGCCGGATGAAGTCACGGAAGACACGGTGTTGGCTACAAGCACGTCGTAATTTCCCGCGTCGCTGACGAGCACACTCGCGATCGAGAAGGAGGCATTCGTGGCACCGGACAGAGCGACCCCTCCCCTACGCCACTGGAAAGTCGGGGCCGGCGATCCTGTCGCCACTACCGAGAGTGTCGCTTGTGCACCCGCCGCGACCGTTTGCGAAACCGGTTGGGTAGTGATGGAAACCCCCCCCGTGCCACCGCCAGCCGAGGTGAACGTGACGTTGGGCACGGTCAGATTCACCGTCCCCACCACGCCGTCTTTGTACTGCGCCACCGTCACCGGAAGTGCCTGCGTGCCGCTCAGGCCGGCATCGTGATTAACCTTAAACGAGAACGCCACCTTCCCGGGCGTCTGCGTTTCGAAGTCGGAAAACGCAAAACCGAGCGGTCCGGTATCGCCGGTCACAGGCTTCGCCAGCGCGGAGTCGCCCGAGTAGCCGCCGGCATAGGACCATCCGGCTGGAGCCGTGATTTGGAAGGCCATCGCCGACGGCACCGACGTCGGCGTCGCAAAGCTGAATGCCACCGACACGGTGATCTGTCCCCCTGCCGAGGAGTACGTCGTCGCGGACGGGGTGACAGTTACCGACTGAGCCAGAGCTGAGCCGGCCGCTAAGGTCGCGAATAGGAAAGGAGCAAACAGACTTTTCATGGTTAGTAGGCGCATCACAGGGATTTTGGCGTGAACCCGGCCCGCTGGATATGGAAGGTTCAAATGAATTCTACTTAGAAATTCGCGCGAGGATCCCTTGGACGACCACATAATTTCAACGAGAAAAAGAATTCTCACCGAAGCGGCAAGGGCAAAGGTCTGACAAACGATTCCGCCTTACGGCGAAGGGGCGAAGCCGTCCTCGGTGCCGCCCTGCAATTTGTAGGCGCCGGTGCGGGTGGTGCCGGTGCGGGTGTTGTACAGTTCGATCACGCGGGTGAGTTCCAAAAGGCTCATCTTGCCGTCCCGGTTCGAGTCGGCCGAGTGGTACACCATCAGGCTCGCCTTCTCCGTGGAGGGCCGGGTCGGGACGGCCACGAAGCCGTCCTCCGTGCCGATCTGCACGCCGTAGCAACCCGTGCGGGTGGTCCCGTTGCGGGTGTTGTACAGCTCGATCACGCGGGTCAGCTCCAGCAGGTTGATCCGCAGGTTGCGGTCCACGTCCGCCGAGTGCGTCGTCAATTGCGGCACGATCAGGGGATCCGGCTTGGCAGTGATCTGCACCGCGGTCTCCCCGGAGCCGAGCGTCACCAGGGCCGACAGCTGCTTGTCCCCGGCGGAGCCTTCCGGCGTGTTGAGCACGTAACCAAAGGTGAGCGGGCTCGCGGGCAACGCGGCCCACGTCCACTCCAGGAGGTCCGTCGTGCCGCCGGTCGGCCGCAGGGCCCCTTCATCGCCGGTGGCGCTCTTCAGGTTCCAGCCGGAGGGCAACAGCACCGACCACGTCAGCACCCCGCTGGCGTTGGTATGCGTCAGGGTGTTGGTCAAGCTGATCTGGCCTCCGGGCACGTAGCCGTTGGCCCCGAGGCTGTGGGCGGGCGCCACGCTCACGATCGTCAGGCTCGCGGTCGAGGACACCGCCTGGCCGGCGGCGTTCACGACCGTGCACTGGTAGAGCCCGGCGTCGGCGGTGCTCACATTGGTGAGCGACAGGGTCGCGGAGTCCGCTCCCGAGATGTTGCCGGTGTTGGTCAACGTCTGGCCGCCCCGGGTCCAGGTGTACGTGAACGGCGGCTGGCCCGAGACCACCACGGAGAGGATCGTCCCGGTGCCGGCGCCGATGATCCGGGAGACCGGTTGGGATACGATCCGCGGGGCCGACACCTGCGGCAGCGTGATCACGGGCAGGGGCAACTCGTAGACTCCCCCGCCGGTGCGGATGATCGCGGTGCCGGTGACTGTCTTGGTCCCCACGCTGTCCAGGGGCGGGGTCAGGACCACGTTGAAGGCCAGGGGGGAGGCGGGAATCGAGCTCCAGGCCCAGCCGATGGCGTCGGTCGAGCCCGCGGCGGGCTTCACTTGGGCGTCGCTGGTGGAGGAGACATAGCTCCAGCCGGGCGGCAGGAGGAGCGAGTACGCGAGGCTGGTCGGGGTGCCGGTGTAGCTGAGGCTCGCTTGCAGGGTGATCGGTTTACCCTCCACGTAGCCGGTGTCGACCGTAGTGAGGCCGGCCTGCACTGCGAGGACGTCCACCGTGGTGGTGGCCGAGGCGGTCGCGCCTACCGCGGCGGTCACGTCCACGGTGTAGGTGCCCGGGGTGGTCACGTTGGTGAGGCTGAGGGTCGAACCGGTGGCGCCGACGATCGGGCTCGGGCTGCCGGCCAGTTTCCATTGGTAGCTGAGCGGCGGGGTGCCGGCGGCCTCCACCTTGAGGGTGGCGGTCTGGCCGGAAAGCACGGTCGTTGCGGCGGGGGGGGTCAGGATCGAGGCGGCGCTGCCGCCGAGGGGGGCATTCACCGTGATGGTCGCGGCGCCGCTGGTGGCGGTGCCGAGGTAGTTGGTGACCTTCGCCTGGTAGACGCCGGCGCGCGTGCTGTTGGCGGAAGCGACCGTGTAGGTCGTCTGGGTCGCTCCGCCGATCGCCACGTTGTCCTTGGTCCACACGACCGTGAGGGGGGCGGAGCCGAAGTTGCCGGTCACCGCGAGGGTCAGGGGCGCTCCCACGGGGATCAGGCGGTTGTCCGGAGAGGTCAGGATCGCGGGGGCCAGGTCCTGGCGGGTGTCCCGCAGGGCCACGTTGTGGAAGCCGCCGACGGCGCTCAGTTGGTGCACGCTGCCGAGGTTGTAGGGGAGGGTTGTTTGCCCGAGGGTGTTCAGGCCCCAGGCGACGAGGGTACCGTCGCGTTTCAGGGCGACGCTATGGGCCTGGCCGGCGGCGATCGCGACCACGTCGGTCAGGTTGGAGGGCACCGCGGTGCGGCTGTTGTCGGACTTGCCCCAGGCGACGACGCGGCCGTCGGCCCGGAGGGCCAGGCTATGTTCCGCTCCGGCGGCGATCGCGATCACGTTGGTCAGGCCGGAGGGAATGGTGGTGCGGCCGTTGTCGGAGTTGCCCCAGGCGTAGATCAGGCCGTCGGAGCGTAGCGCGAGGCTATGGTCCGAGCCGGCGGCGATCGCCACGATGTTGGAGAGGCCGGCGGGGACCATTTCCTGGCCGTAGCTGGGTTCGCCCCAGCCGACGACGGTGCCGTTGGAGCGTAGGGCGAGGGTGTGCACCCGGCCGGCGGCGATGCCCACGACCCCGCTGAGGCTCGAGGGCCCCACGACCCCGGTGAGGCTCGAGGGCACGAGGTTCTGGAGGGCGGTGGTTTCGCCCCAGGCGGTCACGGTGCCGTCGCTGATCAGCGCCACGCTGTGGGTGTACCCGGCCGCCACTTGGACGACCTTGGTGAGGCCGGCGGGGAGGTTCAGTTGTTTGGCGGTGTTGCTGCCCCAGCCGGTGACGGTGCCGCCGGAGCGGATCGCGAGGGTGTGGCTGTAGCCGGCGGTCACCTGCAGGGGGTCGGTGAGGGTGGCGGGTACGGAGGACTGTCCGGAGGTATTGGAGCCCCAGGCGATGGTTTGGCTGGGGGTGCGGACCTGGAGGAAGACCGCGGCGCTGACACTGACTGAGCCGGTCGTGCTGGTCGTCTGCAATTGGTACCAGCCGGCGTCGGCGGCCTGGAGGTTGGTCAGTTCCAGGATCCGGCCGGTTACGGTGGGGAGCAGGCGGCCGTTGCGGCGCCAGCGGAGCCGTTCGGCGGGCGTGGTGGTGTCGACCGCGGTGAGGGTGATCCCCTCCCCGGCGGCAAGTTCGTGCACGCCGGTCAGGTTCGGGCCGAAGAAGGGCGTCGCGAAGACGGTCACCGCGGCCAAGTTGGAGGTCGTGCTGGCGGTGGTGCCGCCGGCGGTCACGACCACGTCGTAGTTGCCGCTCTCGGCGGTGGCGTCGTGGGCGAGGAACCGGTAGGAGGCGCTGGTCGCTCCGGCGATCGGGGTGGAGTTACGCCGCCATTGGTAGGCGAGCGGGGCGGTGCCGGTCGCGGTGACGGTGAGGGTCACGCGGCCGCCGCGGTTCACGGTCTGGGTGGCCGGCTGGCGCGTGATCACCGGGGCCGAGATGATGGTCGCGGTCGCGGTAGTGCTCGTCACGGTGCCGACCGAGTTGCTCACGTCCACGGTGTAGCTGCCGGCGTGCGTGCTGTTGGCGGAATCGACCGTGTAGGTCGCGGTGGTGGCGTTGGCGATGGCCACGGTGTCCTTCTTCCACTGGTAGGTGGGCGGCGGGACGCCGGTCGCGGTGACCGTGAGTGTGAGGGCGGTGCCGGCGGCGATCGTGCGGGAGACCGGTTGCGTCGTGATGACCGGCAGCGTGTTGACCGTCACGGTCACCGCTTGGCTCGTCACCTCGTTCACGCTGTTGGCCACTTTCACCGTGTAGGATCCAGCGTCCGACGCGGCGGCCTCGGGGATCGTGTACGTCGGCTGGCTCGCCCCGAGGATGAGGTTGCCGTTCTTGCGCCATTCGTACGTCAGCGGCGCCGAACCGGTCGCCACCACGCTCAACGTCGCGCTCTGCCCCGCGTTCACCGAGACGTTGGAGGGCGGCGTTGTGATCACGACCGGGCTGCCGACGGTGAGCGTCGCATTGCTGCTGGTCACCGAACCGAGGCTGTTGCTCACGGTCACGGAGTAGTCCCCGGCATTCGCCGCTTGCACCGGAGAAATCGTCAGGGACGCGCTGGTGGCACCGCTAATTACCCCTCCCGCCTTGCGCCATTGGTAGGTGAAGGGTTGGGTCCCGCCCGCCGTGACACTAAACGTCGCGCTGCCACCAGCGTTTGCGACCAAACTTGCCGGTTGCTGCGTTATTACCGGTAGACCCGCCACGATGAGAACGGAGGCGCTGCTCGTCACGGAGCCGCCCGCGTTGCTCACGACCACCGTATAGATTCCAGCGTCGGCCGCTACCGCGCTTCCGATCGAGAAGACCGAACTGGTGGCGCCGGTGATCGGATTGCCGTCCTTGCGCCATTGAAAGGCCGGAGCCGGAGAACCGTTTGCGACAACGATGAAAGTAGCCGCAGTTCCAAGCGCCACGCTCTGGGTTGCGGCCGGCTGGGTGGTGATGACCGGCGGGATATTGACCGTGAGGACGACGGTATTGCTCGTCGCGGTGCCCGCGGCGTTGGTCACGACCACTTTGTATTGGCCGGCGTCGGCCGTGGAGACCGGGTTGATCGTGTAGCTCGCGCTGTTGGCGCCGGGAAGCGGGTTGGCACCCTTGTACCATTGGTAGGAAACGGCCGGAAAGCCCGAGGCGGCGACGGAGAACGTCGCGCTCGCACCCGGGATCGACGCGAGCGAGACGGGCTGGGTCGTGATCGCGGGCGGCACGTTCACCGTGAGCGTCGCCTCGCTGCTCGTGGCGACGCCGTGGGTGTTGGTGGCCGTGAGTTTGTAGGTACCGGCGTCGGCGGATGTCACGTTGTTGAGCGTGAGCGACGCATTGGTGGCGCTGGCGATCGCGGCGCCGTTGCGGCTCCACTGGTAGGTCGGAGCGGGATTACCGGTGGCGGAAACCGCGAAGGTCACCGTGTTGCCCGCGAGGACCGTCTGGCTGGAGGGTTGCGCCATGATCACCGGCGGCGCGGTGACGGTCAGCGTGGCCGCGGCGCTCGTCACCGTGCCCGCGAGGTTGGTGAGCTGCACGGTGTAGGAACCCGCGTCGGCCAGGGTGACGGCGGGAATCGCGAGCGTGGCGCTGGTCGCGCCGGTGATCGCGGAGTTGTTGCGCGACCACTGGTAACGCGGCGGTGAACCGGACGACGTCACGGTGAACGTCGCCGGCTGGCCCGCCATCACCGTGATGCTCTGGGGCTGGCCCGTCACCAACGGCGGCGTCGACGGCGTGATCGTGAGCGTCGCGGCCTGGCTCGTCGCGCTGCCGAGATAGTTGGTCACCACGACCGAGTAGGATCCGGCGTCGGCGGTCAGCGCCTGCGGCAGCGTGAAGCTCGCGTTCGTCGCCCCGCTGATCGCCGTGCTGCCCTTGCGCCACTGGTACGTCGCGCCCGCCGAGCCGGAATTCACTAACACGGAGAACGTGACCGGCGTCCCCTCGTCCAGCGTCTGGCTCGCGGGCTGGGTGGTGATCGTCGGCGCCACGTCTCCGGAGGAGTCCACAAGGGCCAATCCATACTGAGTACCACCGGTTACCGCGTAAGCGCCTCCTCCGATGACGGAGGCCCCCTGGTAGTTTGACCACGAAGACGGCCAACTCACCACGCTGCCGTTCGCACGCAGGGCCATGAAATGCCAGTCTCCCGCCACCAGCTGCACTACGTTATCGAGCCCGACGGGCACGTTCATGTTTCCCTCACGATTAGAACCCCAGACCGCAACGGTGCCGTCAGCCTTCACCACACCGGAGACCGCGGCTCCCACGGCAACTCCTTTGACCGCCCCCAGACCCGACGGAACCTGCGTTTGACCAGCGCCGTTGCTGCCCCACGCGACCGGCGTGCCGTCGGCCCGGAGGACCAGCAGGTGGTTCGGTCCCATGTGGTCCGACCCCGAAGGCGCCACCATGACGACCGAGCTGGCCAGCGATGGAACTTCCGTCTGCCCGGAGGCGTTGTCGCCCCACACCATGACGCTGCCATCCTGGCGAAGCGCGGCGGAGTGTTTCCATCCCGCGGTCAGCGAAACAACTCGTCCAAGATCAGCAGGAATCTGAGCCGCGATCTGATGCCCCGAGCTCCCCACACCCACCACGGATCCGTCCTCAAGCAGCACGAGGGAATGAGCGGCGCCGGCGGCTATTCCCACCGCGCCCTTCAACCCGGAAGGCAAGGACCTCCTCCCGTCGGCATCGTATCCCCAGGACACGACGGTTCCGTCTTCCCGCAATCCGAGCGCGTGAGCGTGCCCACCAGCTACCTGCACGAGGCTACCCGAACCTCCCGGTAAGTTGCGGACATGTTCATCCTTTCCCCAATACGCCAGCCGCGTCGGCACCTTCACGAAGACCCAGAACGGGAAGCTGTAGGATTTCTGACTACCGCTAGTCACCACCACGTCGTACCAACCGTTGTCCTTCAGGGGAGCGGCGGCGGTGATCGCGAGCTGGCTGCCCGTGGCACCCGGGATCGGCAGACCGTTGCGCCGCCAGGTCCACGTCGCTCCCGCCGGCGCCAGCGCAGGATCAAGGTCGAACGTGCGGCCCTGACCGCCGTTGATCACGAACCGGCCGCCCATGTTCGTGGAGATGAGGGGATTTTCGCGGAGCGTCAGGGCCGTGGCGGAACTCGTGATCGAGCCCAGGTAATTGGAAACCGTGACCGTGTAATTCGCCGCGCTGGAGGCGTCGACGGTGAGCCGGTATTCCGCGTTCGTCGCGCCGGAGATGGCCGTGCCGTTTTTGCGCCATTGGTACGACAGAGGCAGGTCGCCGCCCGAGGCTGCGACCCGCAGGGTTGCCACCTGCCCGATAGCCGCCGCGACCGCCGGCGCGGGTGCGAAGGAGATGACGGGAAGGGCATCGGAGGATCCGTCCCGAACCCCCACCGTGAAGCCTCCACCCGCCGCGACAAACTCAAAACGGTTAAAACCGACCGGCGGTAGAGAGCTGGCGGGCACGTAAGACCACCCTCCTGCCGCTCCTCCTTTATCTCCCCAGATGACGAGCCGTTTATCCGCGAGGACCGCCACCCCGTGCGCGTATCCCAACGACAATTGTTTCACACCAGTGGTGCCGGCAGGAACCGCGAGCACGCTGGCGTATTCCTCCCCCCACGGCACCAGATCTCC
>VHCJ01000049.1 GCA_016871755.1 Verrucomicrobiota bacterium
ATCGATGGAGAACTTGAGGGCGGCGGCCGCGGTGCGCTTGCCGTTGCGGGTCTGCAGCATGAACAGCTTGCCCTCCTGGATCGTGAACTCGACGTCCTGCACGTCCTTGAAGTGCTTCTCCAGGATCTGGCGGACCTTCAGGAGCTCCGCGTAGGTCTTGGGCATCTGGTCCTTCAGCTTGAGGACCGGCTCGGGCGTGCGCACGCCGGCGACGACGTCCTCGCCCTGGGCGTTGATCAGGAATTCACCGTAGAACTCGTTGGCGCCGTTGGCGGGGTTGCGGGTAAAGGCCACGCCGGAACCGGAGGTGTCCCCGGTGTTGCCGAAGACCATCGCCTGCACATTGACGGCGGTGCCCCAGGCTTCCGGGATGTTGTACTTGCGGCGGTAGACCTTGGCGCGGTCGTTCATCCAGGAGCTGAAGACGGCTCCCGCGGCGCCACGCAGCTGATCCCAAGGGTTATCCGGGAAGACCTTGCCGGTGCGCTCCTTGACCAGCGCCTTGAAGCGGCGCACCAGCTCCTGCTGGTCCGCGGCGGTCAGTTTCGAGTCCTCGATGTCGGCGTGGTAAACCTCGTGCTTGAAGGAGTGGATGACGGTCTCGAACGGCTCGTGGTCCTCGTTTTCGCGCTTCTGCACGCCGAGGACGACGTCGCCGTACATCTGGATGAACCGGCGGTAGCAGTCCCAGGCGAAGCGCTCGTTCTGGGTG
The DNA here is from genome assembly GCA_016871755.1 of Verrucomicrobiota bacterium. Lineage (GTDB taxonomy): Bacteria > Verrucomicrobiota > Verrucomicrobiia > Opitutales > Opitutaceae > UBA6669. The sequence continues at coordinate 713 of VHCJ01000049.1, forward strand.
GCGCGCACCAGCGCGAGCACCGAGGCCTCGTTCAGGCCGAGGTTCAGGATGGTGTCCATCATCCCGGGCATCGAGTCGCGGGCGCCGGAGCGCACGGCGACGAGGAGGGGCATGCCATCGGTGGCGCCGAAGCGGGTGCCCATAATGCGCTCCATATTGGCGACGCCGGCCTCCATCTGGGCCTGGAGCTGCCGGGGGTAGGTCTTCCGGTTGGCGTAGAAGTAGGTGCAGACCTCCGTGGTGATGGTGAAGCCCGGGGGCACCGGCAGGCCGATGCGGGTCATCTCCGCGAGGTTGGCGCCCTTGCCGCCGAGGAGGGCCTTCATCGAGCCGTCGCCGTCAGCGCGGCCGGCCCCCCAGGTGTAGACGTACTTCGGGCCTTTGGAGGCGGGTTGCTTGGCGGAGGCCTTGGCCTTCGTCGCGGGTTTGCGGGCGGTTTTTTGGGCAGCCATCGTGGTGTGGTTGAGGATTCGGAAAGGGTCGCGCCCGCGCGGACGCACGGGCGCCAGACGCAATACGGGGGGGACCCGGAGTGTCAACGGTGCAGCAGGCCCCGCGGTGCCGGGGCGGACGGGGCCGCACATCGCGCTTCCGTTTTCCGGGAATTCCGCCAGCGTGGCGCACCTTTCGACTGCTGTGACTTCACCCAACCCAGTTCCTGACGATCCCTACGTTCCCGCCGAGGCCCTGCCGTCCACGCGCGAGAAGCCGATGGGATTCTGGCAGCATCTCGACGAACTGCGGGGGGTGCTGATCAAGAGCGTGGTCGCATTCGTGATCTGCGCGGTCATCGTGGGCAGCTTCGCCACCAACTTCATGGAGTGGCTGAAGTGGCCCCTGATGACGGTGGCTAAGGATTACCCTGCCTTAGACACTAACCTGGGCACCCTCTCGATCCTAGAGGTGTTCAATATGATCATCCAAATGTGCGTGTTCGGGGGACTCCTCCTCGCCAGCCCGCTCATCCTCTTCTTCATCAGCCAGTTCGTCTCCCCGGCCCTGACGGATCGCGAACTGCGCGCGGTCAAGCCGATGTGCCTCTCGGCCCTCTTCCTCTTCCTGCTCGGGGCGAGCTTCAGCTTCTTCCTGCTGATGCCCAGCACGGTTCGGATCGCGATCGAACTCAACCAGGCCTTCGGCTTGGAGACCCGCTGGACGGCCGGGAACTACTTCTCGACGATGAGCTGGCTGGTCCTCGGCTCCGGCGCGGTGTTCGAGTTCCCGCTGGTCATCGTCCTGCTGGTCTGGCTGGGCGTCCTGACGACCGCTTTCCTGCGCAAGTACCGGCGGCACGCCATCGTGCTGATCTTCGTCATTGCCGCGATTGTCACGCCCACCCCGGATCCGCTGACGCAGAGCCTTTTCGCCGGTCCTCTTTACGCGCTCTTCGAGATCTCAATTCTGGTCTCTTCCCGCGTCGAGAAGCGCAAGGCCGCCGCCCGCGCCGGCTGAGGCGCGGTCCGCCGGAGGGACGCCCGGGTGGATCCCGGACGTCCCGCGTGGCCCCGCGATGCCTCCAACGGGGCTCAAAACGTGCCCCGCAGGCCGAAGGAGCCGAGGGCCCCGTAGGAGCTGGCCGAGGACCGCCGCGCGTAGGCGGGAGTATCGGCCTGGTAGCGGGACTGGTTGAAGTGCACGTTGGCCACGTTGCGGCAATTGATGAACAGGGAGATGCGCTTGGAGGCCTGGTACGTGAGGTTGAGGTCGAGGGTCGTCCGCGCGTCCTGATAGACGGACGCGAGTGGGCCCTGTCCGGTGGAGGGGCCGCGCTTCTGTTCGCCGCGGTGATGCCACTTCGCCATCAAGGTGATCGGGTTGCGGGAGATGGTGACGCCCCAGTTCATACTCTCCGGAATGAAGCGGTTGAAGTCCGCGGTGCGGCTGCCGGCAAGGCGCAGCTTGGTGTAATTGCCGAAGACGGTGAAATGCCGGCCCAAGGAGCCCAAGGGGGCGAGGGATTGGCGGACATTGAGCTCGTAGCCGGAGATTTTCGCGTCCCCGGAGTTGATGGTGGTGTTGAGCTGCCAGCCGACGTAACGGGGATCGAGGCCGAAGTTCTCCAGGTCCTCCGCGGTGGCGAAGGTCTGGAGGGTGCCGAAGAAGTCGGCGATGTCCTTGCGGAAGGCGCCCGCGGTGAACATCCCGCCGCTATCGGTATAGTATTCGGCCGAGAGGTCATAGTTGTGGGCGGTCCAAGGCTTCAGGCCGGTGTTGCGGACCGTGATGTTGCCGCGGATCGCGGTGGGATCCGCGTTCTCGTCGAGGTCGGCCTCGTTGATGGTCGCGTTGGGGACGATGTTGGTGAAGTCGGGCCGGCCGTAGGTCTTCGCGTAGGCGGCGCGGAAGAGAAGATTGGCGGTCGCGTTGTAGGTGAAGTGGAGGCTGGGATAGTACCCGTCGTAGGAGCGCTCGGCGCGGTTGGCCCGCTCCAGGCGGATCAGGCGCAGTTCCTCCATCGAGCCGACGGCGCCGGCTTCAGGGCGACGCACGCGCTGGCCGGCCGCGTTGCGGACGAAGGCGCCGGAGGCGGTGCGCTGCCAGACATTGGCCGGCTCGAAGACGGGGCCCTGGCCGAGGTCGGTGGTCTCCTCGTAACGCACGCCGCCGAGCACGATCAGGCGGTTGCTGAGCAGGCGAGCCTCCGCCTGCAGGTAGAGGGCCTTGACCTGTTCCCGCAGCCATTCCGAGGCGACGATCCGGCTCTGTTCCTGGGCGACCACCTGGGCCGGGGTCTGCACGAACAGGCTGGGGTTCTTCTTCCAGGCCTCGACGGCGACGTTGGTCGAGGTCCAGGGAATGTTATCGAAGCCGAAGTAGTTCGGGCGGTTCTTGTAGACTTGGGCGAGGAAGGGGGCGGGGGAGAAGTCACCCGGGGTGGCCGGATTGTAGGTCCATTGGCGGTTCCACTCGCGCCGGTCGCGCTCCTGCGAGCGGAACAGGCCGCCCGCCTGCAGGGACGAGTTGATGCCCAGAATCGTCAGGTTGCGGCGCAGGAGGGCGTCGCCGCCCCAGAGGTTCTCCTTGTGGTCGCGGTAGGCGTTGGAGGTGGCGGTGGTCAGCCGGTAATTGTTGACGTCATTCAGGTCCAGTTCCCGGTTGTTGTTGTCGAAGGCGCGGATGCGGGCCGGATGGTCGGGCGCGATGCCCTCGAAGGCAACGCGCACGGGATTGAGCATCGAGATGTTCAGTTGGTTGAAGCTGCCCTTCTCGTGGTAGCGCCGCCAAGTCTTTGAGGTCGAAAGGTGGGCGCCGGAATCAAAGCGCCAGGTGCCGTTGTCGAATCGGTAGCGGGCATTGGTGCCCAGCGTCCGGGCGGCGATGTGGATGGCGTTGCCGGAGAAGGTCACGCCGCCGCGGCCCGTGGCGCCGATCGTGGTGTCGGGGCTGAAGCTCAGGGCGGTGCCGCCCGCGATGCTCGGGGTGGGGTTGGTGCCCGCGGTGGCCGAGCGGTTCACGTTACCGTTCTTGTCGCGGTAATAAGTGGCTTGGCCGCCAAGGGAGAGGACCGAGTTGGGAGTGACGCGCCAATCGGCCTTCAGGCTCGTCGAATCGCGGGTATACCACTTGGGGGCGTCGATGATCTGGTGGGTCTGCAGGAACGGCCGAGAGGGCGAGGCGCCCGTGTTCGCGGCGGTGGCGTTCCAAGTCATCCCCGAGATGTTCTGCTCGTTCCACTGCTGCGAGGACAGGCCGGTGAAGACGATGCCGAAGTCCTTGGAGATGGGGAGGGTGTAATCGAAGTCGAAGCCGGGCTTGATCCGGCGCTCGCGCGTGTCGAAGGGGAAGGGCTGGCGCTTCCATTGCAGGCCGTCGCTGCTGGCCGTCATCGTCACGCGGTAATTGAACTGGGCCCGGCTGCGCTCGAAAGCGCTCTTGCTCACCATATTGACGGTGCCGGAGATGCCGTCGGCCGGGTTGGCCGGGGTGGGGACCTTGGTCACCTCGATGCGAGAGGTGTTGTTGATCGAGACCTGGGTGAACAGGAAGGAGCGGTTGGCGGCGCTGCCCGAGGCGTTGGCCAACTGGGAACCGTCCATCGTGACCGCGGTCAGGTTCGGATCGAAGCCGCGGATGGCGACCGCATTGGGTGAGGCATCCGAATACTCGATGGTCACGCCGGGCAGGAACTTCATGAACTCTGCCACGTTGCCCTCGGCCACGTCGCCGAAGGCGTCGGTCGCGACCACGTTCCTTATGTTCGGGGCAAAGCGTTGCTCGTTGGTGGCCAGCGCCTCACCCTCGTTCAGCCTGGAGGACGAAAGGACGAAGGCGTCGAGCTTGACCACGCCGCCTGCAGCCGCGCCGTAGGCCGCCTGGTTGGTCAGGTTGAAGTCGCGGCGCGCCGACTCGCCCGCCCGCAATTCCACGGTGGCGGTGACCGGGTCCAATCCGGAATAGAAGGCCTCCACGGTCACGCGGCCCGCCGGTAGGGCAGGGAATCGGAAGATGCCCGTCTCGTCCGTGAAAGTGGTCTGGTCGGTCCCACGCACGCTCACCCGCGCATTGTTCAAGAACTGACCGGTAAGCTCGTTCTGGACGCGTCCACTCAGCGCGGCGGTGCCGCCCGGGGCCTGCGCCAGCAGAGTGCCGGCAAGCAGGAGGAACGTGGCGATCAGGCGGCGCTCCAAAGCGCGCATAACGACGGGCAGTCGGTCCGGGGGCAGAGAGGTCATAGGGGAAGAGAAGCAAGTTCCCGCCCCGGGAGTCGAGTGCGATGCTCGGCGACGGCCGGAAGACCCTTGCGCGCGATCAGGGCGCGGGACTAGGGATCACCCCGGCTCTTTCCGCCCCTATGCGTCTCCTGCTTCTTCCCGCCCTGCTCCTGCTTTCGTTGGTCCTCGCTGGCGCCGGCCAACCAAGCGGCCAGCCGGCGGGGGGGGGCGCCGGCGTCACGCTCCGCGTGGGGGCCGCGCGGGCCGACATCACGCCCTCGGTCGAAGTCCGAAACTGGGTCAGCGGCAAGCCCTACGCCGTGGTCCACGATCCGCTGCTGGTGCAGGCGCTGGTGCTGGACGACGGACGCACGAAGGCGGTGCTGCTGCGGTGGGACCTGACGGACATTTCCGAGTCGCTCCGCGATGAAGTGCGGGCGCGGGTCGGGCGGGCCCTGAACATTCCGGGCGGCCAGATCCTGCTCAATGCGAGCCATACCCACTCCGCGCCTTGGGCGCCGGTGTACCAAGGGGGGCACCGCGGCCGGGAACGGGATACCTGGTGGGCAATCCGCTATATGCCAACGCAGAACGATCACCCGCCCTACCGGACGTGGATGGAGCGGTTGCTGGCGGCGGCTGAGGAAGCCTCAGGCGCCGCCGCGGCGGCCGCCGAGCCGGCGCAGCCGTGGATCGGCCGGGTCGGGATTCAGGAGTACCTGTACAATCGGCGGCCCCGGTCCCCGGCGTGGGGCGTGGCGGGCAAGCCGCCGGCCGCGATCAGCTACACGCAGGAGGGCTGGGACGCACACGTCCTGCAGGGCGGGGCCAGCTTCGGCCCGGTGGACCGCACCCTCACGGTGGTGGCCTTCCGGTCCGCGGGGGGCAAGACGGTGGCGACCGCGTTTCACGCCGCCTGCCATTCCGTCTCCATCTATCCGTTCCAGCGGGGCATCTCGGCGGACTGGCCGGCCCCGGCCGCGGCCGCGCTGACGGCGGCCTTCGGGGGGGAAAGCCTTTTCTTCCAAGGCTGTTCGGGCGACATCACTCCTTGGCTGCGGGGGGCGGCGGCCGTGCAGGAGATGGCGGGGGGATTGGCCCGGAAGGCGGCGGCGGCGGTGCGTTTCGCGGTGCCCTTGGAGACTTGGCCGCTTCGGTTCGGACAGGTCAGTGTCGATTTGCCCCTGCAACCCGCCGCCAAGGGGCGCACCGGCACGGATACCGTGGCCGCGGAAGTGCAAGTGATCACCTGCGGTCCGCTGGCCTTCGTCACCCTGCCCGGGGAGCCCCTGACGGACTTGGGCGTGGCCATCCGGGAGCAGTCCCCGTTCCCGCAGACCCTCGTGCTCGGCTACAGCAACGGCAACGGCGTCCACTACGCGGGAATGCCGGGCGAGAAGGCGCGGGGAGGCTACGAGATGGGCGTGGCGGGCGCGGGCACGGACGAATGCGGGGCACTGCTGGTCGGGGCGGCGACGCGGCTCCTCCGGCAGGTGTACGACGAATCCGGCTACCCCCGGCGTTGACTGGGGGGCCGGGCATAGCTGGACCACGGATCCGGACCTATTCTGTAGGCGGCGGAGCCTCGGGGCGCCCACGCCAACTGAGGGAGCCAGGCTTAGAAGCGGACGGTGACGTTAAGTTCCGTCTGCAGGGGGACGACGTAGCTGAAGCGATAGACGTTCTGGCCGTTGTTCATCGTCGTGAAGCTGGTCTTGCGCAGCCTGCCGTTCTCTAGGTCGGTCAGGTTTCGGAAGCCGAGGCGCACGCGCACCGGCTGATTCCAGACCTTCTGGTCGCGCATCACATAGCCGTGCACGAGGTGGGTGGAGCCGCCGACCATCTCCTGTCCATTCGGGATCCCGAAGAGGTAGTCGTCACGCCAACTGCCGTTCAGCCCGACGCGCACGCCGCGCAGCGGGGCCCAGGTATCGCGCTGGAAGGCATAGTCGGCGACCCAGCTGGCGGACCACGGGGACGCGCGGGGGCCGGCGGGCTTGGTGTCGATGTCCAGGGTATCGAGGAGCAGCTTGGCTTCCGTGAGCAGGGCGGGCAGCTCATTGCCCCGGCGGACGGCGGCCTCGTAGTAGCCGCGGAAGCGGTCGAGGTCCGGCTGGCCCCGGACCTCGGTGCGGGCGAGGGTGAAGCGGAGCTGGAGCCCGCGCACCGGGCGAAGGTTTAGGGTCAGGTCGGCGCCGCGGGAGTTCTCGGTGGACCTGTAGTTGCGGGCGGCGCTGGCCGTCCCCTCCTCGCCGTACTTGTAGCGCGGGTCCCCCGGCAGGATGTCGTTCGGGTTCATCAGGTCCTCGATCTCCGCGGTATTGAAATCGATCACGTTGTTCCAGCTGAGCGCGACATTCTGCCGGTCGATGTCGAAGACCCCAAGGTTCAGGCTGGCGCGGTCCTGCCAGAAGCTGCCCTTCAGGCCGACCTCCTTGGTCACGCCGGTGATGGGCGGGAAGCGCTCGCGGTCAAAGGTGCGGAGACCCTGAAAGCGGAAGGACTCCGAATAGACGCCGTAAAGGTTGAGGTCCTGCGTCAGCATCACGGTGAGGCCGCCGGTGAAGCTGGTGTTCTCTAGCCGTAGTTGCTGGTTCTGGACGTATTCGCCGGGGAGCGCCTTGGAGCGCACGGGCGGCTCGATATCTTCACGGTAAGGCCCGGACTTGCGCGTACCCTCATACTCGTAATTGCGGTTCGAGTCGTGGCGGGCGCCGACGAGGGTCTGGACGTGCCCCTTGAGGTAGCGGCCGCTGGCCGAGAACGCTACGGCGGAAGCCTGGCGCCACTGGGTGCCGTCGGTCGCGCTGGTGCCGGAGGGGAAGAACGCGAGGGACTTCGGGGTGATGTCGGGGGTGGCCGGCAGGTTGGCCGGCTTCATCGCGTCGAAAAGGGCGCGCGAATAGAAGCGTGGATCATCGAAGAACAGACGTAGGCGGACCCGGTCCAGGCTGGTGTTCAGGCCCGCCGCCGTGCCCCGGTCGACGTTGCTGGTGTTGAAGGTGTTGAAGCGCCAGTTGATCACTTGGTCCTCGCGGTACTCCGCGCTGGCGACGAACAACTGCTGCATCCATTTCCAGCGGTCGAACTTGTACACTGCGGTGCCGCGGAACGAATCCACGATGTTGCCGAAGCGCTTCTCATCGAGCTCCGACTCGACGAACGGCCGGCCGTCCACGTCGATGCTGACGGTGCTGGAGAAGGAATTGTCGTTCCGGATGGCCGTCTGCTTCTGGTGATTGTAGGCCAGTTCCAACCCGACGAAACCGACGCGCTGCTCGACGGTCGCAGTATAGGTGTGGAACGGCCGGTTCTGGCGGTCAAAGGAGCCGCGCAGATTGTAATGCTTCGGATAGCCGGCGAACCGCCGCGTCCCGGTCACCGCGCCCGCGGCGTTTCGCATCGTCACATCAAAGTACCCGCCCTCGACGAGGGATGGTGAGCCGCCGGCCGGCCCGTTGGAGCGGTCCGCGGCGGGAAGGTTGGCGCGCACGATCCATTGGCCGTCGGAGGTGTAGTACAGGCGGTCCGACGTGTAGGCGCGGGAGCGGGCGGAGATCTCGCGGATGGTCACGCCGCCGAAGCCTCGGACGTTCTCGAAGTCCCCGCGCTCGTACTCGAGCCGGATGAGGGTCTGCGGCAGCGGCTGCCAGGTGGTGGTCAGGGTCTCGCCCTCCAATTGGTAGGTCGAGGCATCCTGGAAGGTCCGCTCTTGCCGGCGCACGGCGTTGAGGCGAAGGGCGAGCCCGTCGCGCAACTTGCGGTTGTAATCGAGCTGGAAGCGGAAGGCGCCGTAGTTGTTATAAGCCGCGAATAGCGTGCCAAAGGTCTTCATTATGGCCCGCTTGGTGAAGACCGAGGCCTGGCCGCCCGGCTCGACGTCACCGAAGATCAGCGAATTGGAGCCCTTGCCGAAATCGATCCGCTCGACGTTGTATGTGTCGCTGGGCACGTACCACCGGAAGTAGTTGCGGGTGGCGGTGGAGCCCGAGAGGCCGCGGAAGGCGATCGCGCCGCCCTGGTTGTCGTTCTCCAAAGTCGGCGGCGCATAGGCGTTGGCCACGAAGTTTGCCACCTCGTCCGCAGTGTACAGGCCCAGGTCCTCGATGAAGTCGGCCGTGATGGCGTCGATGTTCACCGGCACATCCTTGAGCGCCTGCTTGGTGCGGGTCGCGGAGAGCGTCTCGTTGGCGGACCAACCGGTCTCCCGCTCCGTCGCGATGATGAACGGAGAAAGGGTCACGGTCTCCTCCCGCTCGGGCGGAGTCGCCGGCGCAGCGGGACGGGTCTGAGCAAGGCCGAAGGCCCACGGGAGTAAAAGAGCCGCGCCCAGCAGCACGGGTAAGGGGCGAAAGTTGGCAAGGGGCATAGGGAGGGGAGCTGGGGGTCGGGAACTCAGGCGCGGTTTCGAGGAAGAACCTGTAATCTCGTTTTGCAAAGCGCCTTTCGCTGTCCGGGCGGTCAGCGTCGTCCGGGATTGAATCCGCCCCCGCCGCCGGGCAAGAGGAACCCTCGATGAAGACCTTGATGGCGGAGGCGATGCGGTGGTTTGGGCCTGGCGACTCGGTCTCTCTGGCGGAGATCCGCCAGACCGGCGCCACGGTCATCTACTCCTCGTTGCACGACGTTCCGGCTGGCGAGGCTTGGCCAGTCGAAGCCATCCGGGCGCGGCAGGAGATCGTCGCCGCCGCCGGGCTGAGCTGGGACGTCGTGGAGTCCGTGCCGGTCTCGGAGGCGATCAAAACGGGCACGGGGGACTACGCGCGGCACTTGGATAACTACCGCACGACGCTCGCGCGCCTCGGCGCGGCGGGCATTCGCGTTGTGGTGTATAATTTTATGCCGGTGCTCGACTGGGTGCGAACCGATCTGGCCTATCTGCTGCCGGATGGGCGGGAGGCGTTGCGCTATGAGCCGTGGCGGTTCTGCGCGTTCGATGTCCACGCGCTGCGTCGCCCGGGCGCGGAGCGGGACTGGAGCTCGGCGGTGCTCGAGGCCGCGTCCCGGGGGTGGCGCGAACTGGGCCCCGCGGGCCAGGACGAGCTGACCTGCCAGACCTTGGACCTTTTCCCGGGGGTCCGGCGGGGACTATCCCTCGATGACCTCCGCGCGATGCTGGCGCGGCACGCCGGGGAGGGGCCGGAGGGCCTGCGGCGGCAGCTGGCGGCGTTACTGGAGGCGGTGCTGCCGGCGGCGGAGGCGGCTGGGGTGCGCTTAGCGATCCATCCAGATGACCCGCCCTTTCCGGTTCTGGGGCTGCCGCGCATCGTGTCCACGGCCGCCGACCTGAAGGCGATCCTCGGACTGTCGGTTTCCCCCGCCAACGGCATCTGTTTTTGCACCGGCTCTCTGGGGGTGCGGGCGGAGACGGATCTGC
>VHCJ01000050.1 GCA_016871755.1 Verrucomicrobiota bacterium
TGAGCACGGAAAACCCCTCCCGGATCCGATCCCCTTGAAAATCCAGTTTCCTTTCAGTAAACTTCGATGAAACCTGTGATTCTCCCGCTGGGCGCTTTGGTCGTGTTGGCGAGCCCGAGTTTCGGGCAGCAGGCCCTCCCGCCGGCGCCCGCAGCGGAGGAAGCCGTCAAGCTCTCCCCGTTTGTCGTCGAGGCTGATTCCGACATCGGCTACTCCGCGTCGCAGACCACGCTCGGCGGGCGGTTCAAGCAACAGATCAAGGACATCCCCTCGCAGATCGAGGTCTTCACGCCCGAGTTCATGCGGGACTTTAACTTCACCTCGCTCGACGACGCCTTCCGTTATTCGATCAACGTCGAGAATCTCGAGGAGTACGTCTCGCCCCAGGATGGCGGCGCCGCCTACTGGAGCGGCAAGGAGGTGGGGCGGATTCGCGGGGTCCAGCCGTCCAGCTTTTCCACCTCGCGCAATCTCTTCAGCAGCATCACGAAGACCGATACCTACAACGCGGATCGGTTCGAGGTCGGCAGCGGCGCGCAGTCGCTCATCTTCAGCCTCGGCGAGCCCGCCGGCGTGGCCAACACCAAGCTCAAGACCGCGCAGCTGCGGAATTTCGGCAGCACGCAGCTGACGGCCGATTCCGAGGGCGGCCACCGGTTCGTCCTCGACGTGAACCGCCAGATCATGCGGAACCGGCTCGCCGTCCGCGTCGTGGCGTTGGACGAGAATACCCCGTCGTTCATCAAGCCGAGCTACGACCGCGATCGGCGGCTTTACGGCACGTTGACGGCCAAGCCGTGGCGCGACACGACGATCTATCTGCACGCCGAGTCGATGCGGGACCGGAGCAGCCTTCCCCCGCCACAGTTGCCGTTCGACTGGGCGACGCCGGCCTACGACGCGATCCAGGCGCGCGACGTGCGCGGCGTCGCCTCGGCCACCTTCGGGGCGGTGCGCGACTCGGTGGCCTTCCCGGTGGGTAACAACGCCAATCCGCTGCCGTTCTTTCATTTCAGCGCCTATCAGCTGCCCAGCAGTCCGGGGACCATCGCCTTCGATCCCGCCCGGTTCGGCCCGGCGGCGCGCGATCCCAACACCGGCGTCGAGCGGGTGACCTTCAGCCCGCAGAACATCCATCTCTTCCCCGAAGTGGAGGCCATGGTCGGCAAGAACTTCCTGGGCGAGGGGGTGCGCAACGAGTTTCGATCCCGCATCTACGACGTCTTTCTCGAACAGCGGCTCCGGAAGGGACTCACGCTCGAGGCCGGCGCCCACTGGGAGGAATGGAGGCGGCTCCAGCAGTCTTACGTGCAGTACACGCAGTTCGGCTACCGGGCCGACATCAACCAGATCACGACCACGGTCCCCTGGGCGACCAACCGGGACTTGGATGCGAAAGTGATTCCGACCCCCCTGCCGGCCCAGTACACGCGCAACCCGAATTTCGGGAAGCTCTACACGACCGGGGTGCCCAACGGGGCGAAAAACCTCGAGCAGACGAAGGAGGCGCGCGTGTCGCTGGCCTGGGAGCCCGAGACACCCCGCGCGTTGAAGTGGCTGGGCGAGCACTCCTTCCTCACCAGCTACAACTTCCGGGATTCCTTCCAGAAGGCCCAGACCGTGCAGGTCCGGCTGCTCGGCAACCTGCGCTATCAGAACTTCAACGGCGTGCTGAACAGCGCCCGGCGGGTCGTCCTGTATCAGCACTACTTCGACACCGGCGCCAACGTGACCGCCCAGCCGCCGGTCATCGGCGGACGCCAGGTCACCCTCGAGGAACTCCTGGCGGGCGGACTCACCGTCACCGAGCCCACCACAGGCCAGGTGATTGAACTGAGCGGCTGGAACACCCCCTTCGGTGGCAGCCTGCCGAGCGGCAATCGGACGCAACTGGAATCGGGGCTGTTTGCCTGGCAGGGGCGGCTGTTCAAGCGCCTCATCCTCAATTTCGGTCTCCGCCGTGACGGCGTCACCAGCGAGAAGATGAACGTCACCACGGAGGCGCTCGGCGGCCCGAACCAGCGCAACGGCGGATGGCGCTTCTTCGACGATCCGGAATTCGTCACCTGGGACAGCTCGACCAAGGTCAGCTACCAGGCCAACAGCCACACCTACGGGCTGACGGCCCGCCCCCTCGACTGGCTGTCGCTGTCCTACTACGAGTCCGCCACCTTCAACCTGCCCACGGGCCAGTTTACCGCCTTCGGCGATCCCATCCCCGGCACGGCTGGCAACTCGCGCGATTATGCCATCCGCTTCGATGCCCCCAACGGCAACAGCTACCTGAAATTCGGCCATTACACGCTGGAAAAAGAGGCCACCAACGTCGGCTTCGGCACTGTGCGGATCGAGGCCGCCCGCCTTGAGACCTCCTACCAGAAGGTGGTCGATGATCGCGCCGATGCCCTCGGCTCGCCGCCCTACGAGCAGTTGATCCTGCAGCAGGGCCTGACCAACCCGAATTCCTGGACCGCCGACAAGCCCTTCGGCCTCAACTCGGCCTTCCATCCGATCACCGGCGATCTCACCTCGCAGGGCTACGAGATCACCGCCGGCACCCGCCTGGGCAACCTCGACCTTCGGATCACCGCCGCCAAGAACGAAACGGTGGAGAGCAATGTCAGCCGCGACTGGGAGAACTGGGTGAAGCTGCGCCTGCCCGTCTGGTCCGACCCGAACCTCCGCGATCTGGCGGGCAACGTGGGCTGGGCGAACATTCCCTACCAGGGCGCCAACGCCAACAACTACACCGTCCGCCAGCCAAACGGCACGCTGCGCCAGATGACGATGAAGGAGTTCTACGACAGCGTCACGCAGTCGGCGCTCAACGCCGCCCTGCAGCGCAACGACAAGCCGATCGACGCCGGCCGGAAGTACCGCGCCAACCTCAATGCGTCCTATAATTTCAAGGACGGCCTGCTCCGGGGGGTGAGGGCGGGCGGCGCCGTGCGCTGGCGCAGCAAGCCCGTGCTCGGCTTCCCGGCGGAAGAGTCGGGCATCATCAGCGGCGGATACCCCGTGCCGCAAATCGATCTCGATCATCCCTACTACGGCGACGACGAGTTCAATCTCGACGTGTTCGTCGCCTACTCGGGCCGGCTGAACGATCGCCTGCGCTACCGCGTGCAGTGCAACGTCCGCAACGTGCTGACCGGCGACAAGTCCTACCGCTCGAGCCGCGTCAACGCCTTCGGCGAATCCGTCTTCACCGTGATCGAGACCCCGCGCGCGTACGCGCTCAGCCTGGAACTCATGTTCTGACGACATGCCCTCTGCCAGGTGCTGTGGTAAGAACCGGGTGCGGCCCGATCGGGCGTCGGGCCGGCTTTTCTACGGTGTCGGTTGTCAATGGCGCGAAACAACCCCTTCCTGCCGGCCGCAGCATCGGGTCTCCTCACTGTCAATCACCATGGTCAAACGAACCGTCACTGCGATCTGCTGCCTGTTCCTGGCCCTCGCCGGTTCGGCGCGCGCCGCCGCGCCGGTGGCACCGTTGCCTGCGGAGCCCGCGGACGGCGCGGTCCTGGCCGTTTCGATTCCCCACCTCTCCTGGAGTCAGGTGTTCGCGCCGCGGGCCGACGCGATGCCGGATTACTTGGTGCAGATCGCCCACGATGCCGGATTCGAAAGGATCGCGGACGAGGACCGCCTCGCCGCGGTCATCACGCGGTATGTGTCCGATCGGGAGCTGCCGGCCGGCGACTACTGGTGGCGCGTGGCTGGAGTCGATGCAGGCGGCGTGCGGAGTCCCTGGTCGACGCCGCGCCGTTTCACGATCCGGCCGCCGGAGCGCGTCTTCACCGTGCCGCCCGGCGCGACCCACCGGCAGATTCTCGACCTGCTGGCGCAGGCCGCCGCGGCCGCCCCCGCCACGCTGCGTTTTTCGGCCGCGACCTATCGCGTCGCCCTCGAGGGGGAGTCGCTTTTCCCCTGCCGGCAGTTCCGCGACCTCGTCATCGACGGCAACGGCGCCACGGTGGTGGTCACCACGCGACCCAAACCCTCCTACGTCGCCCGCCTCGAGGAGTGCCAGCGCATCCAGATCAAGAATCTCACGATCGACTACGACCCACCGCCCGAGACCGCCGCGCGGGTCATCTCGGTCGATCGGGCCGCCGGCACCGTCGACGTCGAGGTGCTGCCCGGCTTCCCACTCTACGAGGAGCTCGACCGCGCCGGCTTCGTCGACCGGGCGCAAAGCGGCGCCGGCGCCCTGCTGCGCAACCCGGCGACCCGCGGGCCCAAGGAAGGCGCGCCGGTATTGCTGCTCTCCGCCGTGAAGGAGAAAATCGGAAACCGCCGGTACCGCATCGCGCCGTTCGAGCCGGCGCAGACCGCCGAGTTCGCGCCCGGCGACATCTTTGTGCGCGCCGCCGGCCGCTCCGGCAATGGCTTCCAGATCGGCAACTCGGACCAGGTGGTGCTGAGCGGGCTCACTCTCTACGCTACGCCCGGGATCGGTTTCCAGAGCGACCACACCGATCGCCTCAGCATCATCGGCTGCCGGCTGCTGCGGCGCCCGGAGCGCTTCCAATCCGTGCCCAATGGCGGTCACAATCACCATAACGCGCGCATCGGGCCCTGGGTGGAGGGCTGCATCTTCGAGGCGGTGGGCGACGACACATTGCACGTGAACGCCACCGTGATCTACCTACGATCCAAACTCGCCGCCGACCGCGTGCGCCTCGAGCGGGCGGACCTGCGGCCCGGGGACCGCCTGCAGTTCTGGGACATGGCGAATTCGAGGCTTGTCAGCGAGCGGCGCGTGCTCGCGGCGCACACCGCGGGCCGGGAGACGGAGGTGACGCTCGACGGCGACGTGGGCCCGGTTGAGCCCAGCCGCCGCACGGGCCAGAAGACCACCGAGGGCACGCACGTCTACAACGCCGACGCGATGTGCAACCAGTTTGTCTGGCGGCACAACGTCGCGCGCGACGGCCTGCGCAACGGGCTCGTCCTGAAAGGCACGGGCGGCCTGGTGGAGCACAATCGGTTCGCCGACCTTGGCGGCTGCGGTCTCCACCTCGGCAACACCCCGTTCGAGGGCCTGGCGGCGGCCGACTATGTGATCCGCCGCAATGTGATCGAGAACTGCGGCCTGCTCGCACCCCGCCACCCACCGTCCAGTCTCCACGTCAACTTCCTGCGCGGCGATGGCGCCACGCCGCTGCATCGCAACCTGCTGATCGCCGACAACGTTTTCCGCGACAACCCGGAACGCCCGATCGAACTCCACGCGGCCCGCGACGTGGTCGTGACGGGCAACCGCTTCGAGAACAATTCACGGGCGGTCTTTCGCCGCCCCGTCAAGGCGGCGATCCAGTTGAGCAACGTGCACGGCGCCGTCGTGCGCGGCAACGTCGCCACGGATTCACGGCTCGAAGGCGTACCCGTGTTGACCGCCACGGCCGATTGCACCGATGTCCGCACGTCGTCCAACCCTTGACCCGGATTCTTCTCAACCCTTTCCGTACGATCCTGTTTTCCGCGAGTGAACACGCGCCCTTCGCTTCGCCACCCCGAGGCAAACCTCGGGGCATCCTGGCCAAGCGACCGCTACGCGGAACGGGCTCGTGGAATCGCCGGACCGATCCGAGCAAGCTCCGGGGAATGGACCCGTCGGCGATTCAAACCAACCACAGATTGCACCGATTACGCGGATGCGGAGAATTTTCGCAACATTACCCCGCACCCGCTGTTCACCTTCGTGGTGAAGGTTCAAGAACTCGTAATGGATTGGTCATCTGTGCCACAATCCATAAGAATGTTGCTTTCCTGCGTGCAAATTCAGACGGCGAGTTTCGTGAGTTGTTCGACAATTGCGGCTACGCCGCGCCAGGCCCATCTGTGAAATCTGTGGTTCCAACTGCGGTTTTTTGAGATGAAGACTCTCCTCGCACTCGTCCTCGCCCTGCTGCTCGCCACAACTTCTGTGCCGCCCGCCACCGCCGCGACGGCACTTGGTCGCGGGCGATGCGGGCGAGCAGGGTGCGGCGAGCCAGTTGGCGATGTCGGCGGGACGGCAGCGCGCGGGAGGCCCAGGCCTGGAGGGCGTCGAGTGCGCCCTTGAAGCTGAGGCGTTCGACCGGCACGTCGTGGGCGAGGGCCGCCTCCAATAACAGTGCACGGATGAGATTGTAGGCGATCACGTGCATCCACAGCTCGCGTTCCACGACGGTGGGCGATTGACCGCGTAGGACGTCGAGGGCGAGGTTGGTTTTGATCTGGCGGAAGTGGAGTTCGACCTGCCAGCGGCGGGCGTAGAGCGCCGCGATGGCGGAGTCCGGGAACGCTTTGGCGTCGAGCAGCGAAGTGACCACGGTCACTTGGTGCGGGCGGAAGCCGCGGGTCTGCACCTGAAAACGCACCAAACGCACGAGCAGGGAAGCGGGCCGTTTTTTCCACGCGCGGCGCGATTGGTCCGACGGGCGACGGGGCTTGAGCCAGGTTTCGAGCCACGAGCGCCGGCGACCGGAACGAACGGGCCGGGCCTGATGCAGCCGGATGACAAAGTCGACCTTTTGGGCCAGGAGTTGGACGAGAAAGAGCCAGCCGCAGTAGGCGCGGTCGGCGACCAACACCTCCCCGGGACGCAAGCTCGCCAGCAAGCGGCGGGCGAGCTTCAAGTCGTGGGTTTTCCAGGAGGCTTCGACCCACGCGATCTTCCAGTCGGTTTCCTTCCAGTAGGGTTGGGGGACTACAGGGGTCCGACTCCGTTTTTAACCGGCACCCTCCCCTTAAACCCCTCCCGGATCCGATCCCCTTGAAGATCCAGTTTCCTAGCAGCGGTGGAATTTTTCCGGTTCAGCGCTTGAACATCTTGTCGTCGGGGTTGCCGCCGCTGAGGAGGTAGGCGAGGAGGTCCTTCAGTTCCTCGGGGTTGAGAGAGTTGATCAGGCCGGGGGGCATCATCGAGACGGGGTAAGTCTTGCGGCTCTTCACGGCGGCGGCCTTCACGCGGGTTTTTTCGTCGGGCATGAATGGGTTGCTCATGAGCAGGAGTTCGCCGTTCTCCTCGCCGACCACGCGGCCGACGAGCGTGGTGCCGTCGGCGAGGTCGAATTGCTGGCTGTCGTACTGGTCGCTGATGACCTTCGAGGGCTCGATGATGTTTTCGAGGAGGTCCTTTACGGTGTAGCGATTGCCGGCTCCCGTGAGATCGGGGCCGATGCCAGAGCCGTCCTGGTTGAAGCGATGGCACACGATGCAGGCGGTGCCGATGTAGAGGCCCTTGCCGCGGGCGAAGTCGCGGCCGGTCAGGTGGCCTTGGGCGAGCGCGGTGGCCTCGGTGACGGTGTAGTTGCGGCCGGGGCCCTGAGGGGAGATGGCGCCAGCGGCGAGGGCGGCGGCTACGGGCTTCGAGAGCGCGTCGAGAGCGGCGCGTTCGGCGGGGTCGGCGACGAGGGCGAGGCTTTCGGTGCGGATGTTCTGGATGAAGCCACTGAAGCTGCTGCCGCCGCGCCACGGGGCGGTGCGGGCGAACCAGGAGAAGAACTCGACGCGGAGCTTTGGGGTCCAGCCCGTGGTGGCGTGCCGTAGGTTGTAGGCGTAGGCGATCTGCTGGCGGTCGGGGCGGTTCGCGCCGACGCTGTTGACCACCTTGCCGTAGTTGTCGTTGCGGGCGGTGAGCTGGGCGCCGCCGATTTGTTCGAAGGTGGCGGTCGGAGGTTCCGAAACACTGAGGAGAGGAACGGTCTTGGCGACGACGGTCGGGGAATCGAGGAAGATGAGCAGGGAAACGAGTTCGCGATTCACGAAGGCGTCGGCGTGCGGAAAGAGCGGATCGAACTTGGCGGCGAGGCGGGCGCAGGTGGCGACGTCGGGTTTGCCCATGCGGGTGAAGGCGAGTTGCCAGGCGCGCAGGAGTGGAAGTACAAGATCGGCGGGCTGCTGGGCGAGGTCGAGGCGACCGAGGGCGTCGAGGAGGCGCGGCTGGTAGTGCTTGCGGCCCACGCGGGCCAGGGCGATCAGCGCTTCGATGGAGGCGCGAGGATTCTTTTCGTTGAGTGCGCGATCGGCCCAGATTTCGGGCAATTGGCGCTCCAGGGCCGCGCGAGCCGCGAAGCGCACGAAGCGATCGGGGTGACCGAGGTGCGGCCAGAGCGTCGCAATGGCTACGGGGCCGGTACCCTCGGCGTGCAGCTCCTCGAGCGAGCGGCGGAGCATGACCTCGGGCGCGAGCGGGGCGGGTTTGGCGGGCGCGGTGCTCTCGTTGCCGGTGTAGGTCACACGGTAGAGGGCGGCTTGGGTGCGCCGGCCGCCGACCGCGAAGTACAGCGCGCCGTCGAGTGGGTTAATCACGAGGTCGGTGAGTGGGAGGGGTTTGCCGGCGACGAACTCTTCCCGCACGCCGCGGTAGGTGGCTCCATCAGGTTGATGGTGGACGGCGTAGAGCGTACCGTAGGTCCAGTCGGCGGCGTAGAGGGCGAGCTGGTACTTGGCGGGAAACTTCGCGCCGGTGCCGAAGACGGTGCCGGTGGGGGAGCCAGGGCCGAGGTTGAGGGTGGCGGGCAGGCTGTCGGCGTAGTAGTCGGGCCAGCGACCGGCGCCGGAGCGCCAGCCGTAGTCGCCGCCGCCGATGACATGGTTAATGCGGGTGGGCATGTACCACGGCGTGCCCTGATCCCACTCCATGTCCGAGTCGTAGGTGAAGAGTTCGCCGTTCTGGTCGAAGGCGAGATCGTAGTGGTTGCGAAAGCCGATCGCGAACAACTCGATGACCCGGCCGTCGGGGTCGGTGCGGCCGACGTATCCGCCAGGGGCGTACCTGTTCTTGGCGTGCCCGCGGGCATCCCACATGCGAGGGAGCAGATGATCCTCGTCCCAACGGACGGGGCGCGAGAGATCGAGGCGGGCCGGCAGATCGGAGTAGTTGCCGTTGGCAAAGTAGATCGACTTGCCGTCAGGGGAAAGGGCTAGGCCGTGCGGCCCGTGTTCGCCGCCGCCCCGCATCTCGCGGAGATAGGTGAACTCGTCGAATTGGTCGTCGCCGTCGGTGTCGCGGAAGCGCCAGAGGCCATGCTTGGCAGGGACCTCGCCGATCATGACGTAGAGGCTGCCAAACGCATAGAGCAGGCCGTGGGCGCCGACGGAAGGAGACGCGGAACCGTCGGTGGCCTGGGCGCGTTTGGGAGTGGGGCGGGACTCGGTGCCGGGAGGAGGAGTCACGTCGGGAACGGTGATGGCGAGTTTCTCGACCTTGGCGCCGGTGGAAGTGCCGATGGGCGGCACGGTGATGCGATAGAGACCGCCGTATTGATCGCCGGCGGTGATGCGGCCTTTGGGATCAACGGCGAGAGCGACCCAGGAGCCCTCTTCCTCCTTGGGCACGGTGTAGAGCAGCTCGACCTTGAAACCGGGAGGCACTTGGAGGGCGGCAGGATCGGTGGGCGCAGCAATGGTGCTCACGGCCGCGCGGGCGGCTTGTCCGGGGGTTTGGCCGGCGGCCTTGCGCTTGGGATCGGCGGCGGCCGCGGTGACTGCGATGGCGGCGAGGCCCAGGCAGGCGCGTAAGATCAAGGGAAGAGCAGGGGACATGGGAGACGGGGGAAGATGGGAAAGTGGGGAAGAAGGCAGGAAGAGGAAAAGGGAGAAGAATGAAAAACTGCTAATTCCGAGCCACGGGCAAGTGTAGCCGAAGGCTGAGGGCAGTCAGATTGCGTCAGTGAAGGAGGGCAGCTCTCCTGCCCGCCGGGAGGCACGGAAAGGCACGCAGGCAAGAGTGCCTGCGCCCCGGGAGGGAAGCGACGAAAGAAAAGTCCGTCTGGGCCGGGAGGGCGGGCACTCCTGTCTGCCGGTTGGAACAGGAGAGAACGCAGGCAAGAGTGCCTGCACTCCGGGAGGCTGGCAGATCGGAGACTGGATCTTGCGGAGGTTGGGCCGGCTGTGGGTGGGGGCTTGCCCGGCGAGTCCGGCGCATAGGGCCGATGGAGCCGAAGCCCCGCCGAACGACGCTGGCGCGACGCCGCGTCGGTCACGACTCGGCGTTTCAGAACCGCTGAGTAAACGTGAGCCAGTAGGAGCGCGGCTGGACGGGGACGTATTGGAGCATCGTGTCGCGGCCCGTCGCGGGCAGCGAGGTGTAGCTCTGGCGGTCGCCAGGGTTGATGCCCCAGCCGCGCCAGGTCATCACGCCCTCGCTGTCGAAGAGAGTGTTGATCGAGAGGCCGAGGGAGCGGGTGCGGCTGATAAACCCCTCCCGGATCCGATCCCCCTGAAGATCCGGTTTCCTATCAGCCGACGACTATTCCCAGCCTGATTCCGCCGACGCCGAGCCGGTTTTCTGGCCGGCAGCCGATGGGCGGGCCTCGCCAGACGACGACTTCGTTCAAGCCGACGCCGCGGAATCACTTTGAAGCCTCGCTGCTTGACAGCGAGCGGCCGGAGGCATGTCCCTTCGCATCGTGACTGGCACGACTGACCTCCGAACATTCGTTGGCGCGGCGCCGGAATCGGACGAGTCGCTGAGTTTCCGTCGAGATATCTTTGTTGACCGGCGCTTCGCGCCGCTGGCCGGTCAGGCGGACTTGAGCGTTGGGGGACTACAGGGGTCCGACTCCGCTTTTACCCGGCACCCTCCCCTTAAACCCCTCCCGGATCCGATCCCCCTGAAGATCCAGTTTCCTAGCAGCCATTACCGGACACCCATGGCCGTGCCCCAGTGTTCCCGGGTCGGGCTACAAGTGAGCCTTGCTCGAACTCGTG
>VHCJ01000051.1 GCA_016871755.1 Verrucomicrobiota bacterium
CTTCGCGGAAGGTGGTCATGAGGATATCCTGATCGCGGGAGCGCATGAAGTCCCAGATCATGTGGAGGGTGCCGTCTGGGGTTTGCTGAACGTCGGGGTAGGAGCAGCCGACGCGTTCGTCGAGGACGAGACCGCCTGTCCAGGTTTTGCCGTCGTCTTTGGAGAGGAAGGCGGTGAGTTCGCGGCGCTGTTTGCCTTTGCCGGCTGACAAAGGATCCTCATTGATGCCGAGGTGTTTCACCAACAGCAGATTTCCCGATTGCAGCCTGCCGATGAAGAACCGTGATGAGGTGTGCTGGATGGCGGGGACCTTCAGCGGGCTCCACGTCGTGCCGCCATCGTTGGAGAGGCTTTCGCCGATGCCCTTCGTGGTGCGCACGAGCATCCAGAGCGAGCCGTCCTTGCGCTCCACAGCCATCGGCTCGGACGGGCTGAGGTCCCAGCTGGCTTCGATTTGTCCCTTTACGGTGAAGGTGCGGCCTTGGTCTCGCGAGACGTGCGAAAGGATCGCGCCCATGTTTTGCGGTCGCCGGGCATAGGTGGGGAACAACCAGTCGCCGTTGGCAAGCACGATGGGGCGGTTGAGCAGCACGCCCTCGAAGACGGGACGCGGCGGCGACCACACGGGGCTTTCCTGATCGCCGTCACCCGCCGTGATGGCCCAGGCGTGCTTGTGCAAGGGAAAGGGCAGCGTGAAAAACACCCACAGTTTCCCGTTGGGATCGATCGACGGACGCGGGTCATAGGCTTTGAGCGGCCCCGCGCCATCGGGATCAATCGCGAGCACTTCCTTCCACGTCTTCCCGCCATCTCCGCTCGTGCTGACGACGACGTAGGCGTGCGGGCAGCGCTCGATGATCTCGCCGGGTGTCGTGCCGGAGAACCAGGCCGCCCAAAGTCGTCCACCGCGCGAAACGGCGAGACTCGGCACACCGGTGCAGGTGCGTTTGGCGCGGGCATAATCCTCGGTGCTGTTCGGATTCGGAATCAGACGCGGCGGGACCGTCTTCTCAGGTCGCGGCGCCGTGCCGTCGTCGGGATCCACGCCTGAGAACTGGTCGGGGTTTGGTTTCGCAGGTTTGTCGGCGGCATGCAGCGCGGCCAGCGGCGCGAGCAGCAGGGCGAGGAGGAGTGTGAGCGTGGGTTTCATCGGCTTGGTTTCTTTCGTTTTGCTTCGGAGTTCTTCGCCTTGGGCATCTTCCCGCCCGACAGCAACGCCTCCCATCCGGATGTTTTCATGTCCGAGAAATACTCGTCCGGCTCAGGGAGGGTTTTGCGCCAATCTTCAAGGCTGGCCTTCATGCGCTGCGCCACTTCCGGGAATTCCGAGGCCAGGTTGTCTGTCTCCATCATTTGCTTCTGCAGATCATAGAGCTCGAGGCGGCTGCCGTCGGGATTCATCAGCAGTTTCCACGGGCCCTCGCGCATGGCCAGACGCGGACTGAATTGCAGCGGGTAGCCCGTCTGCCCGCCGCGCTGTTCCCAGAACAGGGCCTTTTTTCGCGAGAAGGGCTGTCCCCGGAACGCCGCGCTCAAATCTTCTCCATCGCCTTTCAACTCGGGCGGCTGGGGCACAACCGTGAGCCCCAGCAGACTTGGCAGCAGGTCCACTCCGCTGACCGGAAGTTCGCGATCCACCGTGCCACGGGGGATGCCGCCCTTGGGCCAGGAGATGATGAAAGGCACGCGGATGCCTCCGTCGTAAAGGCTGCGCTTTTGTCCGCGGAAGACCCCCGGTGAGCCGACACCGCTGTGCATCGCCTTCGCGATGTGGATGGATTCGGGTCCGTTGTCGCTGCTGAAGATGAGGATGGTGTTCTCGTAGGTCCCCATCTCCTTGAGCTTCTGGATGAGACGCCCGATCTGTGCGTCCATCTCGGTCACCGAGGGGTAATACATCTCCTGCGGCGTGCTGATGTCTGCCCCGATCCCCTTCTTCTCGAGCAAGACATCGTGCAGTTTTCCGTGACTCCAGAATTGCTTGTAGCCGTCGCGCTGCTCCCTGGATGGGTTGAGAGACGCGTGGGGCACCATGAACCAGATGTTCAGGAACACCGGACCCTGCTTGTGCCGCTCGAGGAAATCGAGGCTCGCGTCCACGATCCACTCGCTGGAGCGGGCGTTCTTGGCCACGCCCCGGGGAAGTTGCTTTTCCAGTTCATCAAAGCTCGGCCCGGTGGCCACGTGAGCGCGTGATTCGTCAAAGCCATACTGGCTGATCGGCGGAGCCTCGGGGTCGGTGATGGCGTCGAGGTGCCACTTGCCAAAATGGCCGGTCGCGTAGCCCTGCTGCTTGAGGATGCGGGCCATGTTGGGCACGGCGGGATCGACATACTTTGCGTTGCCTTTCTCACTGCCATCCTCGCCCAGCGCCCCGAAGATACGCAGGCGCGAGGGAAACTGACCGGTCATGAAAGCCGCCCGTGTGGGCGAACACACCGGCCCGTTCGCATAGAATGAGGTGTAGAGCCTGCCGTCCGCCGCCAGCGCATCCAGGTTCGGGGTGCGGATATGGGGGTGCCCATAACAACCCAGGTCGCCCCAGCCGAGGTCATCGGCGAGGAGGAAGATGATATTTGGCTTCGGCGCATCGGCAGCATGCAGCGCAGCCAGCGGCGCGAGCAGCAGGGCGGTGAGGAGGGGGAGGGTGGCGTATTTTTTCATGGCAGTATAGACGACGGGGGACCCCACTCACGCGCGATGCCCGATGGCTTTCAGCTTCGCCTCGCCCTCTTTCCATGCGACTTCATGGGGAAGGCGTTTCGAGGCGGCGGCCAGGGCGGAGACGACGCCCGCGGCCTCGCCCATGGCCACTGCGTTGCCGGTCACGCGGTAGCTGGCGTGGGCGATGAAGTCGCCACTGATGCAGCGACCAGCCATCATCAACCCATCCACATCGCGGGCGATGAGGGCGCGCAGTGGGATGTCGTAGGGCTTGGTTTTGACGCCTTCATTGCTCCACGCGGCCGTCTTGTTGCGCTCGGGCGTCACGGCGTGAACGTCCACCATGTAGCTGGCTCGCACCACGGCGTCGTCGTGCCGCGCTCCGGTCACGAGGTCGCCCTTGCCCACGATGTAGCGGCCTCGGATGCGCCGCCCGTCGCGGATTCCTATCTGCTCCGGCGTGGCGGCGATTTGCACGCCTTCCCACGCGCCCCCGAGTTTGCGTAACGCGCGGACGACCTTGTGCAACTCGGCGCGAGCGCGCAGCGTCGCCTCAGTCACTTGCGCGGCATCGGTCGCGTTGATGCCGTATTCGTGATTCAGCATCGTGAGCAGCAGATTGTCGCGAACCGGGAAAAGGATCGGAGCGCCGTAGCTAGGCTCGATCCCGGCGCGGCGAATTTCCGAGATAAGCGACCTCTTGGGCTGATCGGCTGGGGCGCTGGTTCCGTAGATCAGGCCCGCCAGGGCCGTCGCGTCCTTCACCGCTAGCAGCGCACACATGCTCAAAGGCTGGCACGGGCACGCCCTTTCCACGCCGATTTCAAATTCGCAGCCGGCCAGTGCGCCGAGGTCGCCATCGCCGGTCGTGTCGATGAACACCGGTGCCCGCCACGCCTGCCGACCGGACTTCGATTCGGTGACGATCGTAGTGAGTTGCCGTCCCTCGCGATGAGCGGCGGCGACGCGGGTGTGCAGTTGCACGTGCACGCCCGCCATCACGCACAACTCCTCCAGCAGCGCTTTCATCTCTTCCGGGTGATAGGTCAGCCCGTCCTTCCCTGGTCCGTGGATGGCCTCGCGCTCGCGCAACCGCCTGACGAGTTCCTGGTTGAAGCCTGGTTTGTCGAAATCGAGCAGAAGACCGAGGAGCGACGAAGTCCACACGCCGCCAAGTGCCCCGTGCGCCTCAAAGAGCCGGACCCTCGCGCCTGCCCGCGCCGCAGTGATGGCCGCTGTAACGCCTGCCGGTCCCGCGCCGCAAACGATGACATCGGCATTCGTGTTGAGCGGGAGATCACGAGCAACCTCATGAAACAGATTCGAGGACGCTTGCGGCCGCTCGGCGGAAAAGACTCTCATGGAGGAAGCTCCCGATGCGGCGGCGAGCGCGGTGAGGAATTGGCGGCGACTGGATTGGTTCATGGTGTTTGCTTTCATAACAAATGGTTCGAGAAATGAATGTGAAGTGATTCGGGCGCATGCAGCGCGACCAGCGGCGCGAGCAGCAGGGCGGTGAGGAGGGTGAGTGTGTGTTTCATGATGTTTTGTGCTGTTCTGTCGCTGGTTTGGAGGTTGGGATCACTTCGCGGTGCGATTGGATGGGCTCCCGGACGGGTTACTCTTGGAAACACTGCCAAGTAACTGCCCGGCGACTTGGTTGCCAATTCGTTCGGAGGCTTCGCGGGGAAAATGGCATCCTTGCATGGGCAACTGACTCTTTCTCACGAAACGGTAGAGGTCGTTCACCGGGATCTGGTGTTGGTGCATGACTTGCAGTGCGACAGCGTTGTAGGCCTCCGCGTCGTCTGGCTTGCTCCCATTGTTCGCAGGCGTCGTGGCGGCCCACACCAGGGGCCGTCCGGTCTTCCTCAATTCCATGACGAGCTTCTCCAGTTCCTCGCCGTAGCGCTCCAGCGGGATGCAACGTGTGTAGCCTTCCTTGGGCTCCCTCGAGTATTCTTTCCCCTGCATCCATTTCAGAGCGTGCTGGCCCCAGTTGAACTGGATGAGGTCGAAGGGGCGCCCCATTTCCCGCTCCGGTTCCGTGACCTGCTGGCGCACGATGTCCGACCAGTCGGGCTGATGATCGAAGGCGGTGGCCCCCGTGCGGACGTTGGCTTTGTGGAGCAGCGCGCTGCGCAGGGAGGTGCTGTATTGGCCGACGATGGAGTCACCGAGCACGAGAAGGTTCGGGAGATCGGGTTCGTTGCCCTCCAGCAACACTTCCTCAATCTTGTTCGCGACCACGGAAGCGATCAGGGAGACGCCCGCATCGGTGAGGAGGAAATCCCCGGCGCGCTGCATGTCCTCACGGCGGATGCGGACATACTCATGGAGGTCGAGCAGGATGGCCCGGCGTTTGTAGGCGTTGTCGGTGAGGGTGTGGTTGTTGGCCTCGACCTGGGCGGCGGAAATCGCGGCAGTGCCATCGGGCACGGGGACGGACGTGGCCCAAATCCACTTCTTTTGCCGATCCGGACCTGACTTGCCGAGACCGTCGAGGAACTGTCGAAACTGGGCCGTGCTCAGCAGCGGCTTCCCTGTGCCAGGATCCACCCGGGCCGCTTCCAATACGCCGGCATAGAGGACGAGATCATGCTTCGCCAGCAAAGCCGGGAGTTGGGCGAGGAATGCGTCCACCTCCGCCTTGCCGCCGGCGGGAGGGGCGAGGAACTCGACGCTGATGCGGGCCTTCAGAATGTCCCGCAGGGTCTCGGCATACTGCGCACCCACGGCGTCGCCAATGAACAGGGCGGTTTTCGCAGGTGCGGCGTTTGCCGGAATCGGCAGAGCCTTCGCCACATGGACGACGACCTGCCCGGCCAGTTTCGCGGAGCCCTCCGCCGAGAAATGGACATTGCCGGGACCGGCGAACATCGCAGGCGGAAACGCTTGAGTCGTGGCGTGCAGGTCGTTGATGGGCACGCCGTGTTTCTCCATGACGCGTTGCGCGACGGCGTTGTATTTCACCTCGTCACCGGGGAAGCGGCCTGCCTCGCCTTCGGGCACGAGGGTCGTGTTGGCGAAGATGAGTTTGGCGCCGGTCTGCTTGAGTCTTTCGACGAGGGTCTCCAGGTTTGTCTCATACTCCGTCAGCGGGACGGAGAGCGTGCCGTTGACCTTGTCGCGTTGTCCCGGCGTCTTGAGTTCGGGGTTTCGGTAGCAGAGGTCATGCAGGCCCCAGTTGAAGTGGATGACCTGCCAGTTGCCGTCACCCAGCCAAGTCTCGATTTGGGCCAGGCCATGGCGCGTATCGCCGCAGTTGGCATTAGGGCGGATCACATTCGCCTTGCCTTTGAGGCCTTCGCGGACTTGGCGGGTATAGCCAATGGAAATGGAATCGCCCAGAATCAGCACGTTGGGCAGCGCCTTGTCGATCGGGACGTCGCTGGTCATGGCGGCGCGGTCCCGCTTTGGGGTGTAGAACGCCTCTGCCTTCGGTTTCGACTGTGCCGTGGGCTTCTCCGCCTTCCGTTCGACGCGGACGTAGTAAGCCCCACGGTCGCGCTCAGCCGCCTGCGGGCCGTCGAGCAGCCAAGTTTGAAGCAGGGTCGGGCCGGCTTTGAGTTTGACGCGAAAGACGACTTCACAGGCGTCGGATGGAATCGGCTGCGTCTGGTCAACGTCAGCTATCTTGAGCCGGGCGTGAGTGGCGCGGATGGCCACGCCGAAGCGCGCGCCGGGCAGCGCCGCCGTGATGGGTTGGTTCACCTCCTCAGGCCAGCGGCGCAGGGCGAACTCATAATTGCCATCGCGTGCCACGTGAACCGCCCAGAAACCGTTCTCTGCCAGGCCCTGCATGATGCTCGGCTGGTGCCAGGGCGTCATGCCGTGCCAGTCAAAGGCCGTGAGCCGGGCGGGATTCTCAGCGTCATGGCCCAGGACAATTCGGCAGTAGTCGTCATAGGCCGGCGACACCTCAGCCCAATGGCGGTCATAGGCCGCCGAGAGCCTCTGGACGATGTCCGGATGCTCCGCGGCAATGTCCTTGCGCTGGCCCGGGTCGGCGTGAACATCAAACAACATCGTGCCACGGACCAGTCGCCAGCGTTCCGACATGACCACGCCAGCCCTCTGGCCGGGTTCGCCTTTGGTCTTGGTGATTCGCACCAGCACGCTACGGTCGGGCGTGGTCTTCGCCTCGCCACGCAGCAACGGCACCAGACTGACGCCGTCGAACTTCGCCGCTACGGGTCGGGTCAGTCCGCACAACTCGATCAGCGTCGGCAGCAGGTCAACGTGCGCCGCCAGCGCGCCGATGTCCCGCCCGCCGCTCAGGCCGCCGGCGGGCCAGCGCATGAAACAAGGCACGCGATGGCCGCCCTCGAAGTAACTGCCTTTCTTGCCGCGCATGCCGCCGTTATGGCCGCGGGTCACGTATTCCTGCTTGTCCGTTTCCACACCTGCAGCCGTGCCGTTGTCAGTGAGAAAGATCAGGACCGTGTTCTCGGCCAGCCCCAGCGCGCCGAGCTTGTCCATCAACCGTCCCATGTTGTCATCAATGTTGGCGATCATGCCGTAAAAGCTCGGATTCAAAACGGCGGGATTCTGACGGTATGGCGCAGCGTAGTCGTCGGACACGTTGTAGGGCGCATGGGGCGCATTCGTGGCCAGATAGACGAAGAACGGCCGCTCGCGGTTGGCGGCGATGAACTTCAGGGCCTCGCTAAACCACACGTCCGTGCAGTAGCCCGTGTGTTTCTCTGGGTGACCGTTGCGGAAGTAGGTGTCATCGAAGTAATCGTTGCCCCAATAGTCGGGCGTCTGCCCAACTCCACCGCCACCGTGACAGAGGACTTCCTGGAATCCGCGATCCTGCGGGCGGAACGGATAGTTGTCGCCCAAATGCCATTTACCGAACATGGCGGTGCGGTAGCCACTGGCCGCGAACGCATCGGCCATGGTCGGCACGCCCTCACGAAGCAGTGAGCGCCCAAAGGTCGTGCTCCACGCGCCAACCCGCACCGGGTCGCAGCCCGTCATGATCGCCGCCCGCGTCGGTGTGCAAAGCGGCGAGACATGGAAGTCGGTAAGCCGCACGCTCCGGCTGTGCAGTTTGTCGAGGTTCGGCGTCTTGATGTGCGGATTGCCGTGGCAAGCGAGATCGCCGTAGCCCTGGTCGTCGGTGAGCACGATGATCACGTTCGGTTTGCTTGCGGGTTTCGTCGCATCAGCAGCGTGCAGCGCAGCCAGCGGCGCGAGCAGCAGGGCGGTGAGGAGGGGGAGGGTGGGTTTCATTTGCTTGGTTCCTTTCGTTTCATCTGTTCGTCAGTTCCAGGCATCGGAAGTTTGCGTGCCGTGATTTGCCAAGGCTTGGAAAGAGTCGGCACGGAGTTTTCCAAACGATGGAACTCCCGGCAAGTTTCGCCCGGCATGCAGCGCGGCCAGCGGCGCGGCCAGCGGCGCGAGCAGCAGGGCGGTGAGAGCCGACCGAAGGAAGACAGCCTGCCAAGCTGACTTCAATATGATGCAGGCAACGGTGAGCGTGTGTTTCATGTTCATGATTGTGGCTGCTTTCATTTGTCTGTTGGCGAGGCGAAGTGGGAGCGGACCTCTTCCGCTGACAGCACGCGGCGGTAAATGCGCACGTCGTCGAGAAGGCCGCGGTAGAAGGAAGGGTGGCCGACTTCGAAGCTGCCGAGCACGAGGCGTCCGTCCGACGGCACACGGGCGCCGGGGCGCGGCATGCTGCCGCATTCCGTGCCGTCCATGTAGAGCCGCATCGTCTCGCCGTCGAAGGTGGCGGCGAGGTGGACCCATTGACCGATGGGAAGTGCCGTGTTGCCGATGAGATGGTGGCTCCAATCGGTTTGCGGCACTTGAAAGCACGGCTTGCCGCCCATGAGTCCGAGCCGGAATCCACCGTGCAGATTGATGCCGAAGACGCTGTTGACGATCCAGCGGTTCTCCTGCCAGGCGTTGTCCGTCTTCACGCGGCATTCGATGGTGAACTTCTGCAACTCGCCCAGCGTCCGGCTTTGATGAATGAGAACGCTGCCGCCATCGCAGCGCAGGGCGTTGCCCGCGAATCCCGGCGCTCGCGTGGCTTTCTCGAGATAGCCTCCGGCGCGGTGCCCGGAATAGTCGAGCGCGACGGGGCTGTCCGCCGGTTCGTCAAAGGTCCACCACGCGACGAGTCCCCTCGGCGTGCCGGGTTTCATCGCGTGCTTGGCGGCGAGGGCGGCCTTTTCTTCCATCGAGTCGAAGAAGGCACGCGCCGCGGTGTCGTAGGGGCCGCGGCCGATGTCCTCGGGCAGCAAGTCGGCGTGCTCTTCCGTCGTGGTGGCGAACACGCGGCGCACGGCATCGAGATAACCAAAGCCGTGCTCGCGGTAAGGCGCGATGTAGTGGCCCTCGGCCCACTCGTTCCAGTTGTCGAGCAGCAGCATACGGCTGCCGAGCTGGTCCTTGGGCAGGGTGGCGGTGAACTCCTTCGCCTGCCGCATCAGGTCCTCGAACTGCGGCGGCGGAATCTTCCAGATGCTACCTTCGTCGCGCCATCCGCTCCATGCCTGCGAGACGGTCACGACCTGCGGCAGAATGTTCAACTCCTGCGTTTTTCGGATGGATTCCATCTGTGACTGCATGGCTTTCTCCGGCGGCGGACTGCCATGCACATACCAGCAGTAGGCGAAGGTATAGTCGAGACCGAGCGACTTCATCAGCTCCAGATGCTTCGGATCCAGGCCGCGGTATTCACCGAGCAGATAGAGGCCGTCGAATCCCGCCTCGCGGCACACCTGCCTCATGCGGTCGAAGGCCTTCGCTACATTCGCCACGCCGCCGAGGTCATCGACGAGAAACTCCGGGCGGTAGATGAACAACACCGGCTTGTTGTCCACTTTGAGGTAGCTCGCATGCTTGAAGTAATTCTCCATCCAGTAAGGCAGGAGGTTTTCGAAAAGGTCGCGCTCGTCCGACACTCCAGCGATGCCGCGAGACTGATTCTCCCACATAATGGTGAACTTCATCTTGTCTGTGAACCGCGACTTGAAGAGTCCGTCGTGAATGGCGCTGCCGAACCTTGTTTTCACCGCACCGCCCTGACTCGTGCGATACCAGCAGTAGATGAAAAACGAGATGCCGTGCTCCACTGCCCACTTTGTCTCCCAGTCCGCCACTTCGGGATTTTCCTGCGAGTAAAGTCCGAGCGCCGGGGTGCGCTCCGGATGCCGCAGCAGATTGAGCCACATCTGCGGTCCGTCCGCCTCCCAGATCGGGCAGTGATGCGCGCCGATGAGCCGGTCTGTCGGCACCGGTTTCGGCTCGGGAATATATGGCGGCGCTGACTTCTCCATCGGCGGCAGGAACAACATGCGCAGCGGTTCATGCGCGAGCGGGCTTCCGTCCGTAGCCTTCAAATCGAGGCGCAAATCCGCGTTCATCGCCACCTCCGCTTCGATTTTCCACGTGAGCCGCGAGCGACCCTCCGCCGCCCGGAGCCGATGCGTGCCGCCGACCTCCGACTGCACCACGCGCACTCCCGGCGGCAGCGAGAGGCTCACCGCCACATCCACATCTTCCCCATTCAAATGGTCCAGCTCCGCCGAAACCGACGCCACTCGCCGGGCGCGTGCCAGTGGCTGGTCCGGCTGAAAACGCCTCACCCAGAACTGCGGCGTGGCGCGTTGCGAGCCCGCCGGATGAGTCGTCACGCTGACATTGTCCAGCGCCGGGGTAGTGCCATTGAGAGCACGAAAACGAACGACCACCGGTGACCCCGCCGGCACCTTGCCCGCGACGAGACGCTGGCCAAGCCCCGTCTTAAGCTGAATGCGAGCAAACACCTCGCCATCGGCATCCATCACCTCCGCGTTCAGCTCCGCGCCTTTGCGCCACCCATCCGCGACATCCATC
>VHCJ01000052.1 GCA_016871755.1 Verrucomicrobiota bacterium
AGCTCCTTGAGCCGCTTGGCCTCGTTGACCTCCATCATCCCGAACTGTCGCTTCCAACGGTGGAAGGTCTGCTCCGAGATGTTCTTCTCCTTACAGATCTCCACGATGCTCTTGCCGCCGTCGGCGATCCGCAAAATGCGGATCTTATCCTCAGTCGTATGTCGTTTGCCTTTCATGGTCTGGGTCCTTTCTGGTGGCCCAGACTAACACCCAAGGCGGCTCAAAATTTCGGGGTCAGGTCAAGCGTCAGGCGGAAGAGGTGCGCGCAGACAAGATTGACCAGCAGCAGTCCGCCAAGGGTGTAGCCCCCCGGGAAGACCGGAAGCGCCAGTCCCAGGCTCGGCAGGGTCCAGTAAACCACCCAACTGCGGAAGAACTTCTCCTGCACCGCCCAGATGCCGAGGTTCACCTGATCGAGCGTCGCGACGAAGACGAGGATCATCGCCAGGGTCAGCAGAGTCACCGTCAACCGGAGGGAGAGGAAGAAGGCCTTGAGGGATGCGAGGAACGGTTTCACGGGCGACGCGGCGGGACGACGACCCCAGCCGAAGCCGACCCCCGGGAGCGAAGCAACCCGAACCGCCCCGATGGCGAGTGATGGACAAGAAATGCACAGTCCGGGACGCCTCTGCATCGCCAGTCGAAGCACGACCCGTCCGCTTCCGGCCCCAGAGTCGGTGGTCCGGCTTGCCTCCGCGCGGTTCGCGCGCCCTCGTTCTCTGTCCGACCCGTGAACACGCCCGAAACGCTCATTCTGCGCGAACTGCTCGCCCACGAGGGGGAATTCGTGTCCGGAACCGACCTCGCCACCCAGGCGGGCATGAGCCGGGTCGCAATCTGGCAGCACATGGAGAAGCTGCGAGCGCAGGGCTTCGCGTTCGAAGCCGCCCGCGCCCGCGGCTACCGCCTGACGGCGAAGCCGGACGGCCTCAACGCCACGCTGATCAAGGCGTACCTGCCGTTGCGCGACCGGGGCCTGACGCTGACCGTGCTCGACGAGGTCGATTCCACCAACGACGAGGCGGCGCGGGAACTCGCCGCGGGACGCCGGGCGCCTTTCCTCATCGCCGCCCGCGAACAAAGCGCGGGTCGCGGCCGACTTGGGCGCCGCTGGCTCAGCGCACCCAACGGCAACCTCTACGTCAGCTTCGGGTTCCGGCCCCAAGTCTCCCCCACCCGCATGCCGACCTTCACGCTGTGGATGGGAGCCAATCTCTGCGATCTGATCGCGAACGTCGGCCACGCCACCCCGGGCTTGAAATGGCCAAATGACCTGCTCTTCGGCGGGCTGAAGGCGGGCGGGATGCTGACCGAGGCCCGGATCGACACGGACCAGATCCGCGATCTGGTCTTCGGCCTCGGCCTGAACCTGCGCGCCCCGGCAGGGGGCTGGCCGAACGAACTCCGGTCGCGCGCCACCGCCCTCGACGCCCACTGCCACGGGCCAATCGAAATCAACCGCCTGACCGCCGCCATCGCCGGTCGGGTCCTGCTCGCGTACGAACGCTTCATCGCCGGCACGCATGAGGATGCTCTGGCCGACCTCTGGAATCGCTACGACGTGCTGCGGGGGCAGCGGGTGACCGGGTTGGTGAGTGATCGTCGCATCTCGGGCACCGCTGTCGGGATCGATCGCGAGGGCTGCCTCCTCGTCCGCACCGACCGCGGCGCGATCTCCCGCTTCCACGCCGGAGAGGTCAGCCTCGAGCGGCCCGGAAAGGCGTGAACCTCCGCCGCGATCGCGTGTCGACCGGGGCTTGCCGCCGCGGTCGAGCCGCGCCATCCTGACCCAACATGACCGTTTCTCCGCCCGACGATTCCGCGCCCGCGATCGAGGTGTCCCACCTCGTGAAAGCGTACAACGGTATCCCGGCGGTCAACGACATCAGCTTCACCGTCGGCCGGGGCGAGATCCTCGGCTTCCTGGGTCCGAACGGCGCCGGCAAATCGACCACGATGCGGATCCTCACCGGCTACCTGCCGGCCACCGGCGGTTCGGTACGGGTCTTTGGCCTGCCGGTCGCGTCCCGGGCCGAGGAGGTGAAGCGCCTGATCGGCTTCATGCCCGAGAACAACCCGTTGCCCGAAGACATGCGGGTCTCAGAATACCTCTACTACCGCGGCCGCCTGAAGGAGGTCCCGCGTTCCCGGCTCAGTGTGCGCCTGGACGAGGTGCTGGCCCTCTGCGACCTCACGCGGGTGCGTCACCGCATCCTCGGACAACTCTCCAAGGGCAATCGCCAGCGGGTCGGCATCGCCGAAGCCATCCTCGCCGAGCCGCCCCTGATCATCATGGACGAGCCGACGATCGGCCTCGATCCGCACCAGATCCTGATTGTCCGGGATCTCATCGCGCGGCTGCGCGGCCGCATGACCGTGATTCTCTCGTCCCACATCCTTCCCGAGATCGAGATGACCTGTGACCGGGTGCTGATCATCAACCGGGGCCAGGTCGTGGCGCAGGGTTCGCCCGCCGCGCTCCGCCGGGAGTTCCTCGGACGCTCGGCCTACGAACTCGAGGTGGCGGGCGACCTCGAAGTGCTCCCCGCCGTCCTCGGGCAGGTGGATCCCTCGCTCCGCCTCGAACCGCCCCTCTCGCCCGAAGCGGGTCAGTCCATCGAATTTCAGCGCCTGCGCGTGGTCACCGACCGCGAGGACGATCTGGGCGAGCCCCTCCTCCATGCCCTCGTCGCCGCGCCTCGGCTGCGGGTCCGCGGACTGCGGCGCGCCGAGCCCAGCCTTGAGGACGTCTTCCTTGCGTCGACCCAGCGGAGTTGGGACGTCGTCGACGGCGCCCCACGCCCGGGTGGAGCGTAAGCCTCGAATCGCCGCCTCAGCCCACCCGCCTTTGCCCGATGCGCCACTTCTTCACCATCCTCAATCAGGAGATCCGGATGCTTCTGGTGAGTCCGAGCACCTTCATCGCCGCGGTGCTCTTCCTTGCGATCATGGGCTTCGTCTTCGCCGGAATCCTGGAGAGCTACAGCGCCGCCCCGCAGGAAAATTCGCCGGCGTCCGTCTTCTTCCAGTACTTCTGGCTGCCGGTGTTTTTCATGGTGCCGCTCCTCACCATGAAGTGCCTCGCGGAGGAGCGGCGGCTCGGGACGCTGGAGACGCTGCTGACCACGCCGGTGACGACCACCGAAGTGGTGCTGGGCAAGTTCGGGGCGGCCTACTTCCTGTACATGCTGCTCTGGGCCTCGACCGGAGGCTTCTTCTACGTCCTGCAGCACTTCGCCGGCGACGCCCGCTTCGTGGATCGCGGTCCCCTCATCGGCGGGTACGTCTTCATCGCCGTGTCCGGCCTCCTCTTCATCGCCATCGGTGTCTTCGCCAGTTCCCTCTCCCGTAACCAAGCGGTGGCCGGGATCGGGGCCTTCGCCCTGCTCTTCGGGCTCATCAGCGGTCTGAGC
Organism: Verrucomicrobiota bacterium; assembly: GCA_016871755.1. Lineage (GTDB taxonomy): Bacteria > Verrucomicrobiota > Verrucomicrobiia > Opitutales > Opitutaceae > UBA6669. Next base: position 3,414 of record VHCJ01000052.1, read on the forward strand.
TTCGTCGAGGGCATGGCTGTCCTCGACCTTGAGGTGCTGCGCCCGCTGAAGGAAGCCGTCGCGTACGCCCAGGTCTTCCAGCACTTGGAGGACTTTTCGCGCGGAATCGTCGATACGCGGCAACTGCTCTTCTACCTCTCGGGCACCGTCCTCGCGCTCATCTTCAGCATCCTCGGGGTCGAGGCGAAGCTCCTGCACGGCTGACCCATGAGCTTCGCCGACAGCTTCCGCGCCGCCCGGTGGATCCGGACCGCCAACCTCGTCCTGCAGGCGATCCTGTTCACCACGCTTTTCAGCGGACTGAACTACCTCGCGATTCACTACGCGTGGCGTCACGACCTCACGCAGCATCGACGCCACTCGCTCTCGCCCGAGACCCGCAGCTACCTGAAGAACCTCCGGGCCGACGTGGAAGTGATCGTCACCCTCACCGACGACCCGGAGAACGAAGCGGTGGCGAAAGCCTACCGCGACGTGCGCGGGTTGCTCCGTGAATACGTCTTCGCCACCGCCGGCAACGAACCGGTCCCGGGCTCCGGCACGGGCTCGGGCCGGATCACGGTCCGCTACCTCGACGTCTTCCGGCAACGGCGGGACGCCGAGGCGGCCCGGGTCGAGCAACCCAACGCCATCGTCGTGATCTCCGGCGAGCGCCGACGCAACCTCGGTCTCGAGGAATTGTACCGGTTCGAGAACCGCGAGAAACGCGCCTTCCGTGGCGAGCAGGCGCTCACCGCCGCGATCCTTGACGTCAACCAGCCCGAGCCCACCCGCATCTACTTCCTGATGGGGCACGGCGAGATGCGCGCCGACGACACGGATGCCACGCGCGGCCTCTCCGCCCTGCGCGACGAACTCCGCGCGCGTAACTTCGAGCTTCTCGGCGTCGACCTCGCCCAGACCCGGCGGATTCCGGACGACGCGGCGCTGCTCATCATCGCCGCGCCTCAGGGACCCTACGACCCGTTCGAAGTCGAACTCCTCCGCTCGTGGATGACGCGGAGCCCGCCGGGCCGACTGCTGCTGATGCTGGCGCCCGGGTACCGGCATGGATTGGAGCCGCTCCTCGCGGACTGGGGATTGGTGACCGACGACGTGGTCGTCCACGACGAAGGACCGGCTGGTCAGAACGAGACGGGGGATCTCATCCTGCGCAGTCTCAGCAAGGACAGCCCGGTGACGGCGGTCCTCCTCGCCAACGGCATTCCGGTGCGCTTCGGCGCCGCCCGCGCGGCGCGGCCCGACCCACGCCGCGACCGCAACACCGGCATCGACGTCAAGCCGCTGGTCGCCACGACGGAGACGGCGTGGGGCGAGCGGAGCTTCCGGTCGCAGCAGTCGCCGCGCTTCGACGCCGCGGTCGACCTTCCCGGCCCGGTGGTGATCGCAGCGTCCGCCGAGCGGGTGGCGCCGCCCAAGGACAACGTCCTGCCGTTCAGCGTGCGGGGCGGTCGCATCGTGCTCTTTGGCGGGGCCGACTTCGTGGCCAACGGCCGCCTCGCCAACGCCGGCAACATCGGCCTCTTCCTGAACGCGGTGAACTGGGCGGTCGACCGCGACACGCAGTTGAACATCCCGCCCCGGCCGATCGAGCGCTACCAGCTCTCGCTCAGCCAGGACGAACTGACGCGCCTGCGGTACAGCCTCCTCCTCGGGCTGCCCGCCGCCGCCGCCCTCCTCGGCCTGATCGTCGCCTGGACCCGCCGCCGCTGAACCGCCGCCCGCCCGACACCCATGCGCACCAAGATCACCTTCGCCCTGCTCTTCCTGAACGCGGCGCTGTTCGCCTTCATCTTCTACTTCGAACGCGAGTGGCGCCAGCTGGAGCGGGTTCAGGAGACGCGCCTGCGCGTCCTCGATGCAAGCGCCACCGACATCCGGCGGCTTGAGATCGCGGGTCTCCCGGAGCCGATCGTGCTCGAGCGACGCGGGGAGGACTGGTTCGTCGCCGCACCCTTCGGGTGGCCGGCCAATCCACACGCCGTGAAGCGCATTCTCAACGAACTCGTCTTCCTCGAACGCGAGGCCAGTTTCACCCGCGCCGAATTGGAACGCAACGGCGCCACACTGGCGGACTACGGACTCGACCAGCCCGCCCTCACGCTCGCGTTCACGCCCGCCGGGGCGGAGAACTCCGCGACCCCACCCGCCCCCGTCACCCTCCGCATCGGCGCCGAAACCAAGACCGGCAACCGGCTCTATGTCCTGTCGCCGGAGGGCGACCGCGTCCTCGTGGTCAAGCGCAGCCTCGCCGACAGCCTCCGCGTCACGCTCGACGCCCTCCGCTCCGAAAATCTCTTCACGATCCCGGTCTTCGAAGTACGCTCGTTCAGCGTCCAAGCCGCCGCCGCCAACAACCTCCGCGTCCGCGTCCGGCGCGAGGGCAACCGGTGGTCTCTCGAGACCCCGATCCTTGCCCGCGCCAGCCGCCCCACAACTGAGCTGGCGCTGAACGCCCTGTCCACGCTCACCGCGTCATCGTTCCCACCGCCCGCCTCGGCCGATCCGACCCGCACCGGACTCGCTTCGCCCGCCCTGCGTCTGACCCTCGAGGGCAACGGTCGCCGCGAGACGCTGCTCATCGGCGCCCCCACGGATCCCGCCAGCCCACCCGCCCCCGCCAACGCGGACCGCGAGTACTTCGCCAAGCTGGAGGATCGCGACGCCATCTTCACCACCGCGATCCCGTCCGCCTTGATCGACACCCTCGTGCGCGCCCAGGAGAACCTGCGCGACCGCCGCATCCTCGATCTAGAGGGCCGCGTCGTCTCCTCCCTCACTCTCCGCGCCCCCGGACAGCCGGAACTCTCGCTGCAACGGCTGGAGGGCGCCTCGTCGGGAGGTGACGCCGGCAACTGGCAGATCGTCCGGCGCGACCCCGGAGCGGGAGGCTCGACGACGCTGCCGGCCGACGCCGGTGCCGTGAACCGGCTTCTCCAGCACCTCACCTTGCTTGAGGCGCAGGAGTTCCGCAGCGACGCACCCAGCGCGGCCGATCTGGAGAACTGGGGCTTCAACCGTCCGGAACGCGAAATCACCCTGATCGCATCCGGCCCCGGCACCGCCGCCCCCGGCTCACCCGCCGCGCCGCCGCTGGTCCTGCAACTGGGCATGGCCGCCGAAAATGGGGGCCCGGTGCAGGCCAAGCTCGCCCATCAGGACTTCGTGTACCGCGTTCCCAATTCCATCCTCGCCGAAACCCCGGTCGCGCCACGGTTGTTCCGGGACCGGAAACTGCGCGAGCTGCCCGCCGGCGCCCAGATCACCGGCGTGTCGCTCGTCCGGCTCGCCGACAATGCGACCATATGGACGCACGCGCTGCGCGAGGGGGAGACGTGGTCGGGCAGCCTCGCCCGCGAGGAGCCCGCCCGCCGCGGCGCAATCGAAGCCCTGCTAGCGCAACTGCGGCAGTTGACCGCCCGCTCAATCATCGCCACCGAATTCACGCGCTCCACCTTCCTCGCCGGGGAGGAGCGTCCGTGGGCCTACCGCCTCGAAACCACCGTGGCGCTCGGATCCGGTGCGGGGGTCCAAACCACCACCCACACGCTCCTTCTCAGCGAACGGACCGGCGGGGGCTCGCAACTCGCCGGGGCCGAGGACCTCAATGTGGTCTTTCTTGTGGAGATCCCGCTGATGGACGCGCTCTGGACCCTCGTCTACGGGGACCGCGACCCCGGGGCCCCGGTCGCGCCCGCCACCGGCGCTCCGCCCGCCACGCCTTGAGCCGCCGCCTCCGCCGCTGCGGCGGATATCTCCCTCCCGACGCATGAGCCGCTGGATGCTCGCTCCCCTTCAGGCGCTGCGCCTCCTCGTCTCAAGCGCGGGGACGCTGATCCTGTGGGTGATCTGGCTCCATCTGCTCGTCCTTGCGGTCTATCAGGCCTCGATCATCGCCCGACGCGAATTTGTCGTCCCGGAATGGATCCGGGCCCGCCTCAACGAATCAATCGCCAGCGCCGGACTCTCGCTGTCCACCGGCACCGTTTCCCTCGACCCCACCGGGCGCGCGGTCCTCCAGGACCTGCAACTCTCCGACCTGGGATCCGGCGAACCGCTCCTCCGCGTGAAGGCCGCGTTCATCGAACTTGATCCCCTGCTCTTCCTGACGCGACGGCTTGAGCTCCACAGCGTGGAATTCAGCGGCCTCTCGCTCCACGTCCCGGCGATCCGGTCCCCGTCGGGCCGCAATGAGGCCGTGGTCGAGTCCGTCGCCGGGCGCCTCCGGCCATCCGGCAATCGCTGGCTGATCGACCGCCTGAGCGGCCGGTTCGGCGAAGCCGAGTTCGCGCTTCGGGGATCGCTGCTGCGCCCGGAATTCGCGCCCCGGAAGGATGCGCCCCGGACCGCCGTGGAGGAAGCCCGCCGGACGCTGGTCCGCTGGGGCGAGCGGGCGCTGCAGGCCCGCGCGAGGCTCGATGGAGTTCGGTCGCTTCGCGCCTTCCTCGACGTGGAGCAAACGCGAACGCGCGCCTTCGTGATCCGCGCGGAGCTCACCGCCGACCGCGTCGCCGATGCGTCCGTACATCCCTTCAGCGCCGACGCCGTCCGTCTTCTCGGCCGGATCGCCCTTGAACCCGAAGGGGACTCGGCGTTCACGCTCGACCTCGCCACGCCCCGGTGCGACGCCCCCCCCGGGCTCACCGCCACGGCACTCAGCGCTCGTCTGGAGGGTCGCCTCAATCGGGAGGCATCGCGGCCGCGCCTCGATCGACTGCAACTCGCCGCCGGGACGATCAACCGGGGGCCGGTGATCCTGCGCCATGCGACCGTGGACACCGAACTCGCCACGCTGGCCTCCCACGTCTCCGTCCGCTCCCTCGGCGAGCCGTGGGAGATCACGATCTCATCCTGCGATCCCGTCGCCGGACGCCTTCGCGCTCAGGCCGCGGGACGCCTGACCGAGGAGCACCTCGCCCTTGCCGAGACCCTGTCGGGACGCCCTCTCCTTTCCCTGCTCCAACTGGCCTCGAAACCCCGGCTCGAGGTGGACGTGACCCTGGACGAACGCTGGAAACTCAGCCGCGTGACGGGAAGGCTCGCCGCCGGGGCGGTCACCGCCCGCGGCGTGCCGCTCGACGGCGCCAGCGCTTCGTTCCGCATCGCCGGCGACGAGGTGAGGGTCGAGGACATCATCCTCCGCCAAGGACCGAGCGAGGCCCGTGGCTCGTACGCGATGGATCTCGCCACCCGCGATTTCCGCTTCCTGCTCGAGGGGAGGCTCCAGCCGACCGGGATCTCCGGCTGGTTCAAGGACTGGTGGCCGCGTTTCTGGGCCAACTTCGAATTCGCCGAGCAACTGCCCACCGCCGACGTGGATGTCCGGGGACGCTGGGGTGCCCCGACGGAGATCAGGGTCTACGTGGGCGCGCGGAACGGGCGCACCGGAATCCGCGGCACGCTCTTCGACTCGATCAGCACGCAGGTGTTCGTCCGGCCCCACTTCCATGACGTGAGGCACTTCCGCGTCACCCAGGGCCGGCGCGCGGCCGGCGGCCAGTTCAGTCGGCTCAGCGACCCCGCTTCCCGGGCCCTGGCGCGGATGGACTTTTCCGCGGTCTCGGACCTCGATCTGACCGAAGGCGCCCGGGTGCTCGGCGAAGAGATCGAGGCGGTGGTCGCTCCGTTCCGCATGACCCGACCCACCCGGCTGGAAGTCGCAGGCACCCTCCGCGGACCGGGTATGCCCGAGGGGGAGAGGCGGCGGATCGACCTCACCGCGAGTTCCGTCGGCGACTTCCTCTTCCATGAGTTTCCGCTCTCTGGGATCACTGCCACGATCGCCGTCCGGGATGACAACATCGTCGCCGACCCGGTTGCGACAGGCTTCGCCGCCGGTCAGGCGACGGGGAGAATTCATCTCTCGGGCCGTGACGAATCCCGTCGACTCGGCTTCGACGTTCAGCTCAAGAGTGCGGTGCTGGGCCGGGCGATCCGGGATCTTGAGGAGTTCAGCGCCCGGCGCAATCGCCAGCCTCCGCCGCAGGAGAACCGCTTCCAGCAACGCATCGCGGCGGGCCAGTTCGACCTCGCGCTCTCCGCCGACGGCCGATTGGACGACCTCTTCAGCTATCAAGGCCAAGGCAACGCGGAACTGAAAGGAGCAGATCTCGGTGAAGTCCGACTCCTTTGGGTGCTTTCTGAACTGCTGGACAAGACCCTGCTCAACTTCAGCACCCTCAAACTCGATACCGTCCGGGCCAACTTCGCGCTGAACGGAAGAAAGCTGGCCTTCTCCGACGTCCGAATCACGGGTCCCCGGGCCGCTGTGGAAGCGCAAGGCGACTACCTGCTCGATCGCAAGTCTCTGGATATGAAGGCCAAACTCTTCCCCTTCGAAGAGTCCAACGGGCTCTTCGGCACCGCCGTTGGCTTGGTTTTTTCGCCGTTTTCCCAAGCGTTGGAGTTGCGCCTGACCGGCCCGCTCGACAAACCCTCGTGGGCCTTTGTCTTCGGGCCGACGAGCATGTTGCGGACGCTGACCGGCAACGAGAAGGGTGAGTCGGCACCCGGACCCTGAGCCGGGACTATGCAGTTGAAGGCGTAGTCGCCAACGAGCGCACCGTTTGGCGTCTGACCTGACCCCGAAATTTTGAGCCGCCTTGGGTGTTAGTCTGGGCCACCAGAAAGGACCCAGACCATGAAAGGCAAACGACATACGACTGAGGACAAGATCCGCATTTTGCGGATCGCCGACGGCGGCAAGAGCATCGTGGAGATCTGTAAGGAGAAGAACATCTCGGAGCAGACCTTCCACCGTTGGAAGCGACAGTTCGGGATGATGGAGGTCAACGAGGCCAAGCGGCTCAAGGAGCT
>VHCJ01000053.1 GCA_016871755.1 Verrucomicrobiota bacterium
GGGACTTTGGGCGCGGGTCGCCCCCTTGGGACATCGGACCCACGCGCGTGTCGAGGTCCTGCGCGAAGGGAGTTGGCAGCGCGCTTCGGCGGAGCATTACGTCGGAAACCAAATCACCGAGCGCAACTTACGGTTTGACGTGCCGGCGAATTGGAACGAGGGCGCGACCGCCGTCCGGATCGTCCTGCGGTATGGCGCTCAGGCCGAGACTGCGGGCGATCCGCAGGACCTTGCTCGTCTCCCTCTTTTGAACCCATGACACCTCCCTCGCGATTCGCTCGTTTCCTGCCTCTCGTGTCCGCCGGCGCGCTGGCCGTTGCGGCTGACGTACTCGCGGCGTCGGCTCCCATCGAGATTGGAAGCCGACTGGAATTGCTGGTGGACCGGCATCTCATCGCCGAAATGCGGGGCGTTGATTTCCGCCTGCACGAGCCGCGGCCGGCGGAGACCTCGATCGTCTTTGACCGCGACTGGGAGGGCAACACGAGCGGCTACGCCAGCCTGATGAAGACCGAGAGCGGGTTCCGGATGTACTACCGAGGATACAGCCTGCCGTCCTATGCGCTTCCCGGCACGCTGCAGCCGGGCGAGCGGATCGTCCCGGAGCATGACGAGACGGTTTGCTTCGTCGAAAGCCGGGACGGGGTGCGCTGGGAGCGTCCCAACCTCGGACTCTTCGAGTTCAATGGGTCGCGCGAGAACAACATCGTGTGGATGCGCCGTGGTGCCCATAACTTCTATCCCTTCCGCGACGGGAATCCGGACGTGCGGCCGGACGAAGCCTACAAGGCCATCGCGTCGTTCCGTCCCCCGTCCAGCCCGCCCCCGCCGCCGAGTGGTGCGGACGCGAAGACCCAGTACGAGTACTTCCAGCGCAGCGACACGCGGCCCGCCCTGTACTTCTTCACGTCACCGGATGGCATTCGCTGGAAGAAAGCCAGCGAAGCACCGATCATCCGCGACGGTGCGTTCGACTCCCTCAACGTCGCGTTTTGGGATGGGTTGCGGAAGGAGTACGTCGCGCTCTACCGCGACTTCGAGAACGGGGTCCGCAGCTTCAAGTTTGCGCGCTCGCCCGACTTCCGGACCTGGACCACGGGGGAGTGGGCTGACTTCGGGATGGCCCCCCGTTTCCACCTCTACACGATCGCTGCGGCTCCTTACGAGCGAGCCCCGCACCTCTACCTCGGAATACCGCGGCGGTATCTCCCGTGGCGGACCTATTTCCGCGAGATGGATCGCGAGACCCCTGGTGTCTCGGATGCGCTCTTCATGAGCAGCCGGGACGGCGTGGCGTGGACGCTCTTCCCGGAGGCCTTCATCAATCCCGGCCCGAATCCGCGGAATTGGAGCCATCGTGCCAACACGCCCCTGCCCGGCTTCGTGCAGACCTCGGAATCCGAACTGTCCCTCTACATCGAGCGTGATTACACGTTCGCCAGCAACCGGGTGGAGCGGATGACCCTGCGGATGGACGGATTCGTGTCCCTCCGCGGCGGTTATCCGGGTGGGGAGTGGATTTCCAAGCCCCTGGTCTTTCGGGGATCCGAGTTGTTCCTCAACTACGCGACCTCGGCGAACGGCAGCATCCGGATCGAGATTCAGGACGCCGTGAGTGGGCAGCCTATCCCGGGATTCGTGCTGGAGGATTCGCCGACCGTTTTCGGCGATCGCGTTTCCGGAGCGGTCGACTGGGGTCACCAGAAGGGCATGACCGATCGGTCGCCCCTGCGGGCGCTTCAAGGGCGGGCGGTGCGCCTGCGCTTCGTCATGAAGGAGGCGGACCTCTTCTCCTTCCAGTTCCGCTGACCAATCCCGTTTCGTCCTTCTCCGGTGTTTTTCGCCCAATCCCTCGATCGACGGGATGACTCGCTTGCCGCCCAGGTGCGGGAGTTCCTGCCCCGGCGCGTGTTCGACATCCACGCTCATCTGCATGATGCGCGCTTCTTTCCACCGGACGCGTGGGTGTCCCTCGCGGGGCTCTCTCCCCTGGGATGTGACGCGCATCGCGCCTCGCTGCGCCGCCTGCTCGAACCGCTGGAGATCGCCGGGCTTCACTTTCCGCTGCCGCACGCCGGAGCCGATCGCGCCGGCGTGAATGCCTGGCTGGCGGCTGAGGTGTCGCAGCACGGCGCGCCGGCAAGCCGCACCCTGATCCTCGCCTCGACGGCGGATGCTCCCGAGAGCCTCGCGCGGCAGCTCGCGATGCCTGGGGTCTGCGGATTCAAGGTGTACCACTGCTACGCCTCGCGCCGGCCGACCACCGATTCGGAGATCGAGGAGTACGCGCCGGACTGGATGTGGGAACTCCTCGATGGCGTCGGGGGCATCCTGATGCTGCACGTGGTGCGCGATGCGGCGATGGCGGATGAGGCGAACCAGCGCTCGCTGCGCCGACTCTGCCGACGCTACCCGCGGGTCCAGGTGGTCCTCGCCCATGTGGCGCGAAGCTTCAGTCACCACCATGCGCGGGCCGGCCTGCGGGCGGTGGCCTCGCTCGACAACGTCGTGGTGGACACGTCCGTCATCTGCGACGAATCGGCCTTTTCGGAGGCCATCGAAATTCTCGGGGTCCATCGGGTGCTGTGGGGTTCGGATTTTCCGGTCAGTGAGTTCCGCGGGCGCTGCATCACGGTTGGCGACGGCTTTCACTGGCTCTATGCCAAGGAAACCGAAGGCATCCCGGCGGAAGGGTTCGACGCCCGGGCTTCCCTGATCGGACTCGAGTCACTTGTGGCCCTGAAGGGAGCCTGCGAGCGGGCGTCGCTCACCGCGCCGGATCTGGCGCTGGTGTTCGATGGAAACGCCCGCCGGCTCTTGCGTGGCTTCCTTCCGGCCTCGGAGGCGCCCGCCCCGGTGGGAGGACCGGAGCGGTGGCGTCGGGTCAAGGAGGTGATTTCCTGCGGCACCGGCTTGATGTCGAAGCGGGCCGAGCAGTTCGACCCGGAGCAGTGGCCGACCTTCTTCACCCGCTGCGAGGGGTGCGACGTGTGGGATCTGCAGCATCGCCGCTTCCTTGATTTCGCCGGTGGGGTGGGAGCCGTCCTGCTCGGCTACGCGGATCCGCAGGTGAACGCGGCGGTCCAGCGACGCGTGGCCCAGGGGAACTACTGCACGCTGGTGAATCCGGACGAGTATGAATTGGCGGAGCGCCTGCTCGCGCTGCATCCGTGGGCTGGGAAGGTCCGTTACGCCCGGGGCGGTGGCGATGCCATGGGCGTGGCGGTGAGAATCGCCCGCGCCGAGACCGGCCGCAGCGGCATCGCTTTCTGCGGCTATCATGGCTGGCAGGATTGGTACCTTGCGGCGAACCTGGGTCGGACGCATGCGCTCGATGGACACCTCCTGCCGGGCCTAGAGCCGAGAGGCGTGCCTCGGGAACTCGCGGGTACGGCCGCACCCTTCCGCTACAACGATCTCGCTTCGTTCGAGGAGGCGATCCGGCAACTGGATGGAAACCTCGCCGCGGTCGTGATGGAGCCGATGCGGTCGCAGTGGCCGAAGGAAGGATTTCTCGAAACGATCGCGCAGCGCTGCCGGGCGGCCGGGGCGGTTCTGGTGATCGATGAGGTGACCAGCGGCCTCCGCTATGGATTCCCGGGCGCGTGCGCCCGGCTCGGGCTCGAGCCGGACCTCGTGGTCTACGCCAAGGCGATGAGCAACGGCTTTCCCTTTGGTGCGTTGGTTGGCCGGAAGACCCTGATGGAGGCGGGGGAGACGAGCTTCATCTCCTCGAGTTACTGGACGGACGGAGTCGGCACGTCAGCCGCCCTCGCGGTCCTGCGACGCATGGAGGAGGAGCGCCTCTTCGACGAAATGTGGTCGCGGGGCCTGACGTTCCGGTCGGCGCTTGAGAACGTCGTCGCGAGGTATCCGCTGTGCCGCGTCTCCGTGACCAGCATGCCGACGACTCCCACGCTGGCGTTCGACCTTGGTCCGGCGTCCGCCGGGGCGCAGAAGCACTATGTGCGGGAGATGCTTCACCGGGGCATCCTCGCGGCGTCCTTCAGCTACCTCATGGTGGCGCACTCGGATGGCGCCCGAGCCCGCTTTCTCACGGCGGTCGACGAGAGCCTGGCGGCGCTTTCCCTGACGATCAGTCGCGACGGGCTGGCCAGCCTGACGATCCCCAACGCCCCCCGCCGCGGCTTCGCCCGGCTGGCCTGAGATCGTGCTGCGCGCGCCGAGTGCGCCCGGTTTCCTACGGGAAAATCAGCCGGTGCGATGCCTTGATCTTCCCACACCAATCGTCGGAGAGCCGGGCCTCCGCCGCAAATTCCGGCCAGCGTCGCACGGCCGCCTGCACTTCCGCGATGATCCTTGCGGCGCGGCCCCGCTTCATCAGTGCCGACTTCGCGCCCGCCTCGAAATCCTCCGTTGCGAAACCATCGCGCTTTCCGTTCAGCGTCATCTGGTGCGCGGCCGTCCACGAGCCGGCCGGGTTGTAGCTGTAGGTCACGTCAAAGGCCGGCGCGAGCGTGACCCGCGAATCCTCCAGCAGCTCCTGCGTGACATCGTGGAACGTGACATCGCCCAGCGTCATCATTTGCGGGAGGCACGACACGTGATGAACCTCATTTTGTACCTTCTCGCGAACACCGGTCAGCCACTGTCGTTGCAACGCCTGACCAAGTCACTCGCGATTCCCACCGTTGCCCAGACCTCCCGGTACATCGAGTTTCTGGTGGACGCCTACCTGCTGTTTGCAGTCCCGAAGTTTAGGCCGTCGTTCAAGCAGCGGGTCGTGGCGCCGAACAAGTACTACGCGATCGACAACGCGCTCCGGCGCGTGAATTCGCCGAACCTCACGGCGGACGTCGGCCATCGCCTCGAGAACGCCGTCTTCCTCTCCCTGCGCCGGCGCGGCGTGAGGCCATGCTACGCCGGCGAAAAAGATTCCTGGGAGTGCGATTTCGTGACCGACGATTACGCCATTCAAGTGTGCGCGACGCTGACGCCCTTCAATCGCGAGCGCGAAATGGAGGGGGTGCGACGTGGGTGCTCGTTACCCGGCAAACGCCGGGCGATTATCATCACGTGCGACCAGCGGGACGCGTTGTCGGTCGATGGCCTCGCGGTTGAGGTTGTTCCCGCTTGGGAGTGGTTGGATGCGGTGTCTTGATCTTCCCCGCCCCTCAGCCCGCATTGCAGACAATCGCGTTCATCGCTGGCCTCAGTTCGGACCCGGCGTGGGGGGCGTCGGGGCGGGCGTGGCGCCAGGGGCGGCGGCTGGGGCGGGCTCGAAAAGGTCGGCGCGGGTCTGCGGGAGGGTCGTGAAGGTGCTCTCGAAGACTTGGAAGCTGCGCTTCGCCATGAGTTGGTTGACGGGCGCGGCGGCGTCGGAGGCGGTGATGAAGGCGTAGACCGGGCCGGCGGGAATGGTCTCGGTGGCGTTTTCAACGACGGCCGCTGGGCCCGCCTCACCCGGCTTGGCGGGGGTCGCGGGGGCGGCTGCCGCGGCACTCGATGCGGCGGGCTTTAAAAGGTCGGAGAGCGAGCCGAGCGCGGCGGGCCCGGTGGCGTCGGTCTTGCCGGCCTCGGGCGCCTTGATGATCCTCTGCTCGGGCTTGCGGCCAACCGCGACGCGGTAGCTGCGGCCGTCGAAGGTCTTCACCGCGATCGTGCGGGCGTTCGCCTTGGCGGCGACGGCATTGGGCTCGGTGAGCTCGGAGGTGTCCGAAAAACGCAGCGTGCCGATTGAACTGAGCAGGGAGTCGATCTTGGCACGACTGAGTTGCTGCCCGGCCGGGGCGTTGGCGGCGGCGAACGGATCCTCCATCTTGGCGCGGGTGGCGACCACTGGCGCGCCCTCGGCGAACGAAAGCTCCACCTCCGCGATGTCCTCGGCCTTCAGGGAGAGCAGGGACGCGTCCGCCCAGTTCTTCGCGTCGGTGTCGAGAAACACGCTCAGCCGGGTCAGGTAGGCCTTGGATTCGGCATCGTAGCGGACGAGGCGACCGCCGCCCTCTGCGTTCTTGCCGAGGTCGAGGCTCCACACTGCCTTGCCAGCGGCGTCCTTGAAGGTGACTCGGGCGTCACCCAGATTGAACCCCTTCAGGCGCTCGGGAATCTGGGAAACGAGACGCTCGACCTTGGCCCCGACCAAATCGCTGACGAGCCGGGAGAGCTTGGTGAAATCAGCGGGGAAACCATGGTAGTCCTGCACGACCCAGCCCCCGGTGGGCAGCTTGTTCAGGGTGACGGTGCGGTTGTTCTCGGTGAGCGTCAGCGTGCTGGCTTGGTCGACGCTGCTGGCCGCGAGCAGCGGTTGGCCGAGGCGCGGATCGACGCCGGACGGTTTCGCGGGGCGACCCGCGAAGTAGACGGCGACGGAGAGCGCGGCGAGGAGAGCGACGACGGCGAGGAGCGGTTTCAGTTTCATGCCGAAGAAGGAAAGGGGTGCGGAGGACCGGGAAGAGCGCGGAGAAGCGGGGGAAAGGCGGGCGGCGCGGCGGCGCGCTCAGCGGCGACGGCGGCGATGGACGACGAAGCCGACGGCGCCGACGAGGAGGACGGGAGCGAGCAGATTGCCGACGAGCAGGCCGTTCTCGAGGCGTTCGATGTCCTCGCGCAGGGCTTTGCGGATCTCGCGGCGCTCGCCGCGCATGACCGCCTGCTGGGCTTGGAAATCCTCGATCGCCTTTTGCATTTCCGGGGTGGCGACGAGACGGTTGCCCTCGTTGCGCTTGCCCTGGAGCTCGGTCAGTTTCTGCTGCACGTCGGTGATCCGTGCCTCCAGCGCGGTGAGCTGTTCCTGATAGCGGCGCTGCGCGTCGACCTCCATGCGGCGGACGACGGTGAAGGGGCGCATCGAACTTCCCTTGCCGCGGATCGAGATCAAGTCCTGGGATCCGCCGAGGAATTCGAGGCTGTTGCTGGCGAAGGCGAGATTGTCGTTGAGCGGCTCGGCGGCTTGGACCCCGAGGAAGTTGAAGCGCCGCACGCTGTAGTCGTCGAAGAGCCAGTCGGTGTCGGCGACGACCAGCAGCGTGGACGTGCCGGAGGACGCTTTCAGCGCGCTCGCACTCGGCGGCGTCGCGGGGGTGGGTGCCTTGGCGGCGTCGCTGCCGGGAGCGGGTTCGTCGGCGGGGGCGCCATTGGGGAAGGCGGAGGTGAACGTGCCGCTGACGATCGCGGCGAGCGTCTTGCGTCCGGACGGCACCAACTGGCGGGAGACCTCTTCCGGCTGGGCGAACTGGAGCGAGAAGGCCGGCACGTCGCCGCCCGAGGCGGACGTCTCGATCAACGGCGTGACGGTGCGGCCGCCGGCCTCGATGGCGAGGCTGCCGCTCTCGACGAAGAGTGTGGACTTGAGCTGGGCGACCGGCATGGCCTGACGGTTCAACGACTCCTGCGCGAGGGTCAGCCAGACCGGGTAGCGCACGATCCCGGCATTGGTCTGCACCTGCGTGGCGCTGGCCAGATCGCCGGCGACATTCTGCGGATTGTAGGTGATCCCGTAGGCCTTGAGCAGGGTGGGCAGATCGCTGGAGACATTGGGCTGCGCGCCCCCGAACATGGCGGCCTGGCCGCCCTGGCGCTTGAAGTGCTGGGAGGCTGGATCCACGGCGAGGAAGACCGGCTTGCCGCCGAGCAGGAATTGGTCGATGGCGAACTGAAGTTTGTTCGACAGCCCCTGCGGGTGGATGACGGCGAGGACGTCGAGATCGCCCGGCAGCTCGGTGGCGCTGGCCTCGATGGGCACGAGCTCGAACGTCCGGCCCCACTCATCGGCGACCATCTGACCGGTCGGCCGCTGCCGCTGCTGCATCATCATCATCATGTCCATGGCCGGCGCCTGGAGCGGCAGGCTGGTGATGAGCCCGAGCTTCTTGCGCGTGACGGTTTGGACGCTCGCGACCAGCTGCGACAGATCGTATTCAAGGAACGACTCGCGCTGCGGATTGAACGACGTGATCGTTTTCTGCTGGTCGGCCTGCGTGGCCACGAGACCAAAGTGGACGGCTTCACCGGACGGCAGCTGCTGCGGCTGGAGACCGGCGGCGGTGGCCTTTTCCTCCTCCGGCGTGTCGGGCCGCGGATCGATGACGTTCAGCTTCAACTTACCACCGGAAGCACGGACGTATTGCCGCAGCATTTCCTCCACGCGCGCGGCGTAGTTCTTGTAGGTGATGGGCAGACCCTGGACGGACTTGGAGAAGTAGAAGTCGAGGACCACATCCTCCTCGATCTTGCTCACGATCGACCGCGTGCCGGGGGACAGCGTATAGATGTTCTCGGCGGTCGCATCGCCGCGGAACGGCAGCCGGGAGGCGAGGAAGTTGACGAGGGCCAGCGCGACGAAGAGCAGGACGATGACGACGAACTTGGAGCCGGATTTCATGGTGCGGGACGGGAGGGTTCCGGAAGGGCGTTGCGGGAGGGAGGATCAGCGCTCGAGCGCGACCGTGTTGAGGAAGAGGCAGAAGCCCGACAGCGAGAGGAAGAAGATGACGTCCTTCGGGTCGATGATGCCCTTGGTGAACGACTCGAAGTGCGTGCTGAAGCTGAAGTTCGCCAGCAGGTCGACCAGCCACGTCGGGAAGATCGCGGACAGGAGGGTGTTGAACACGCTTAGGCCGAGGAACAGCAGCAGCAGGCAGGCGAGGGTGCCGACGACGAAGCTGACCACTTGGTTCTTGGTCAGGGCCGAGGCGAGGGAGCAGACCCCGAGGTACGAGCCGGCCATCAGGATGCTGCCGAAGTAGCTGGCCAGCAGGACGCCCCAGTCCGGATCACCGAGGTAGGCCACGGTGATCGCCATGGGAAAGGAGAGCACCACCGCGAGGCCGAGGAACGCCCAGGCGGCGAGGTACTTTCCGATCACGGCATCGAGCGTCGTGATGGGCAGGGTGAACAGCAGCTCGATCGTGCCGGAGCGCTTTTCCTCGGACCACAGCCGCATGCCGGCGGCGGGGATCAGGAAGAGGAAGAGCCACGGGTAGAAGTTGAAGAGACTCTCGAGGCTGGCGGTGCCGCCGCGGAAGAAGCCGCCGACGAAGAAGGCGAGGATCACGCTCGCCACGAGGAACACGGCGAGGAAGACGTAGCCGACGGGCGAGCGGAAGTAGCCGAGGAACTCGCGTTTGAAGAGAGGGACGATCGATCGCATCGGAAAAGGGGGAGGGAAGGCGAGGAAGGACGGGGCGAACGGCGGGGAGAGCGGTGGGGCGGAGGGAACAGGTGAGGTGCGGAGCGAGCGCGGGAGAAGACCGATGGCGAACGGATCAGACGTCGCTTTGCGTGAGGCTCCGGAAGATCGCGTCGAGCCGGGCGCCCGGCTGGCGGGCTTGAAGCTGGGCGGGGGTCTCGTCGACGACGACGCGGCCCTGCGAGATGATGATGACCCGGGTGCAGATCGCCTCGACCTCCTCAAGGATGTGGGTGGACAGGATGACGGCCTTTTCGGCGGCCATCGACTTGATGAGGGAACGGACCTCGTTCTTCTGGTTGGGATCGAGACCGTCGGTGGGTTCATCGAGCACCAGGACCGGAGGGTTATGGAGCAACGCTTGGGCGAAGCCGACGCGCTGCTTGTAGCCCTTGGACAGCGTCTCGATGCTTTGCCGACGGACCGGATCGAGATGGGTGAGGGAGATGGCGCGATCGACCTTGGCGGCGCGTTCCGCGGCGGAGCGGAAGCCCCGGGCCTCGGCGATGAAGCCGAGAAATTCCTGCACCGTCATTTCCCCGTAGGCCGGCGCGCTTTCCGGAAGGTAGCCGATGCAGCGCTTCACCGCGACCGGATCCTGCGTGACATCGTGGCCATCGACGATCGCGGTCCCGCCGTTCGGGCGCAGGAAGCCGGTGATCATCTTCATGGTCGTCGACTTGCCGGCACCGTTGGGCCCGAGGAAGCCGAGGATGTCGCCGCGGTTGACCTTGAACGAGACGCCATCGACGGCCCGCTTGGCGCCGTACGTTTTGACCAGACCTTTGACTTCAATCATGGGGAAAGGGAGTTGCAGGAGGGGCGGGGAAGCTGGGCGATGAGACCGGGAAGCGCATCTTGCGGATGGATTTCCGGGTGTCGGGGGGAAAGGCTTCGTAAATTTCCGAACCGGGATTTTTCAAGTGAAATCCCCCACCGCCAGAGACGGG
>VHCJ01000054.1 GCA_016871755.1 Verrucomicrobiota bacterium
CTTCCCAGCGGTTCGGGGTTCGGAGCCGGAGGCGAAGACCAGTCCCACCGTCACTCAGGCTTCAGCCCCGCCCACCCCCGCATCCCACGGAAATGACCGAAGGACCCATTTTTCGTAAAAGCCGGATGCCTGCGCGATATTCACCTCGACGATCACCCGTTTGACACCGTGCTCCTTGCAGTCATCCAGGACCTGCATCTCAAGCTGCCTGCCTAACCCTTGCCGCTGAAAGGGTTGTTCAAGGACAAACAGGTTGATCTCACTCGCGCCACGTTTTTCCACCGCGCCTCGGTTGACCTCTTGCCGGTTGAGTACGCCAAGAAACGCAACCTTTTAACTAGACGCATCTCTCTAACGAACAACAGTCGAATTAACACCGAGAAACTCACCATTAAATTCTGCAGAAGGCCCATGTGCGGTGGTTTCCGATTATTGCATCTGAGGTGACCGCCGATAATTGATCCGCTGGCGGTGACAGTCTGGGGCGTGTAGAAAGGAACCCAGATCAGGAAATCCTCCCCTGAGCCCGGGTTCGTGGTCAAGTTGTGGTTACTGGAAGGAAACCGGATTTACTGGGGGATTGAATTCGGGAGGGGTTGCGGAGAACTTCCCCCCCTTCCCGCCCGTCCCCCGCATCGGCGACGGCCGTCGCGGCGAAACCATCGCCCTCGCCCCGGCGGCCGACGGCATCGTAACCATCGATTTCCTCTCCGCTCCCACCCACTGGCGGCTCGTCGAACCTCGCCCGTGACGTCACGCGTCGGGGCGTTTCCCTAGGCGTTTCTCGCGTGTCGTTCCGTGCGTCGCATCTCCGCCGTGAAAATGAAATTTTGCTGGAGCTGCGTTCCGCCCGCGCTTAACTATGGCCTGATTGCGACGGCGCTCCGCGTTTGCTGACCCCATGCCTCATGCCGAGAAAACCCGCTGGTTCACGGAAGAGGTGCAGCCGCATGATGCGAAGCTGAAGGCGTATTTGCGGAGCACGTTTCCCACGGTCCGTGACGTCGACGATGTGGTGCAGGAATCCTATCTGCGCGTTTGGCGGGCGCGCGCGATCCAGCCGATTCGGCTCGCCCAGGCGTTTCTCTTCACGGTCGCTCGCCGGATTGCGCTCGATTGGGTGCGACGCGAACAACGCGCTCCGTTCGTGGCCGTAAAGGATTCCTCCCAGTTGCTCGTCTTAGAGAGCGGGGCTCCGGATGCCTCCGCCGAGACCGAGATGGAAATTCAACTCCTTGCCGAAGCCGTCGAGTCGCTGCCGCCGCGTTGCCGCGAGATCTTTGTCCTTTGCCAGGTCGAGGGCCTCACGCAGGCGGAGGTCGCGCGCCGCCTCGGGATTTCCGAAAATACGGTCGCGGTCCAATCGGCCCGCGGCTTGCTCCGCTGTGAGGAATTTGTGCACCGTCGGTTGCGCCAGCCATGAATCCCGTCCCGCCTTCTTCCGCTGAGGTGAAAGCCGTCGCCGCCGACTGGGTGGTGCGCCGTCAGGGCGGCTTGGATGCGGCTGCCGAACGCGAATTCGCACGCTGGCACGATGCGGCCCCGGAGCACGCCGAGGCGTTCCGTCGGCTCGACGGGATGTCCGGCGTGTTTCAGCGCGCGCGCCTGCACGGGACGGCTCCCGCGCTGGTGACGCGATTGGTCGTGCGGGCGCGTCGCCGGACCCGGCATCGGCTGCTGGCCGCTACCTCCGCGCTCGTGTTACTCGGCGCCGGCCTCTGGGCCTGGTCGGCGCTGTCGCCAGGTGGCTTGGAGGGCGGCGCGTCGGCCGTCGCTCGGGCGTTTGAGCCGCTGCGCCGCCTGCCCGACGGATCGCTTGTCGAACTCAAACCCGGTGCGGTGATCGCCGTGAAATTCGATGCCGGGAAACGCCGCGTCGAGCTCGTGCGGGGCGAGGCGCTCTTTCGCGTCGAACCCGATGCCACGCGGCCCTTCATCGTTTCCGCCGCCGGTGTCGAAGCCCATGCGGTTGGCACGTCTTTCAACGTCCGCCTCGATTCGAGCGCGGTGTCCGTTCTCGTCACCGAGGGCAAGGTGCGGGTCGAAGACGCGGTTCGTCCACCCGCGGCGCCGGTCACGGCCGAGCGCGCGTCGCCCCCCTTGCTCACCGCGGGCCAGCAGGTGATCGTGGATCGTGCTGCCGCGTCGGTGGCTCCCCACGTCACCACGCTTTCGGCCGAGGAGATTCGCCGGCTCCTCGCGTGGCGGGTGCCGCGCTTCGAGTTCGACGGGGTGGAGCTGGTCCACGCCGTGCAGGCGTATAACCGGGTAAACCGGATACAGCTGGCGGTCGCGGACGAGCAGGTGGGGCGGCTGCGCATCAGCGGCGATTTTGCGCAGGACGATCCGGCGACGTTTGCGCGCCTGGCCTCGGCGACGTTCGGACTGAAGCTGAACCAAGACCACTCCGACCGCCTCCTGCTCGGGCGTGAGTGAGCGCCGCGTGGCTGCTGGATTTCGGAGTTGCGCCGCACTTTGGCGTAAAGGTTTCGGCGGGGAGTTCGTCTTAATCGCGGAACCCTACCCCCATGATCTGTTTCTCCCCACCGCAACCGTGGTCGCTAGGTTTTCTCCGCGTTTTGGTCGTGCTGTGCGCTCTGCTCGGCTCCCTCGCCGGGCGCGCTGCCGAAGCCGGCGCGAAATCGTTTGATCTGCCCGCCGGACCGGCCGAGACCACCCTTAAGCAGTTCACGGCGCAGGCCGGCGTGCAGGTCGCGTTCCCCACCGACCTCGTGCGCGGCATCACCACCCGCTCGGTGAGCGGACGACACACCCCAGCGGTGGCGCTCGAACTCCTCGTCGCCGACACTGGTCTCATCGTCGTGCGCGATGCCGAGTCGGGCTCTTTCGCGATCCGACGAGCCGTCGACGGCCGCGTCGAAAGCCCGCCAAAAAAAGCCGAGGCGCGCGGTGATTCGCCCTCGGTCACGCGCGCCCCACGCGGTGTTGGTGGGGCCGATGAACTCGTCGCGCTCGATCCCTTTGTCGTCAGCGAAAACGATTCGGTCGGCTACTCCGCCAACAGCACGCTCGCCGGCACGCGCATCAACACCGCGCTCCGCGATGTCGGCGCCTCGGTGAGCATCATCACGCCGGAGTTTTTGGCCGACACCGCTTCGACCAACGCCGGCGAACTTCTTTCGCTCACGACCTCCACGGAAGTCGGCGGCGTGTTTGGCAATTTCGCCGGCGGCGATCAGGTCAACGGCCGTCCCGACCAGGCCGAAGCGCGGGAAAGCCCGGGCAACAACCAGCGCGTGCGCGGCATCGGTGCCGCGACCAATACCCGTGATTTCTTCATCACCGATATTCCTTTCGACTCCTACAATCTCTCGCGCGTCACGATCAGCCGCGGCCCGAACTCCCTGCTCTTCGGCATCGGCAATCCCGCCGGTCTGATCGAGGCCTCGACCATCCGCCCCGAGCTGCATCGCCACCGCACCGAAATCGGCACGCGGTTTGGTTCCTACGGTTCCTACCGCGGCACGACCGATATCAACCGCGTGCTCGAGAAAGGCCGCCTCGGTTTCCGCATCGCGACCGTCAACGAGCAGAACAATTTCCAGCAAGAGCCGGCCTTCGACCGAAAACGCCGCGTGTTTGGCACCCTCGATGTGGTCCTGCGCAAATCTGACCGCACCTCTTGGTTCGGCCGCAGCACGGTGCGCGTCTCCGGAGAGTTGGGCGACACCCAGTCCACCCCCGTCAACGTGATTCCGCCGCTCAACGACTTCAGCATCTTTTTCCAGCCCCCCGACGCGTCGATCGACAGCATCCCCGGCGTCACGCTCGACCCCCGCATCAAGCAGGGCTCTCCCACCTACATGTGGGCACCGAAAGTCACCGTCGACAACCGCGCCTCGGCGGCCGCGATTCCGCAAAACTTCACCGGCTACTACGGCGTGCCTTACTTTGTGCACATCCCGCTGATCTACGATACTCCGGGTCAGGTCGCACCGGGTTTCGGCAGCAGCACCAATCCCGCGTTGGCTGGCCTCGCCGGCATCATGGGCCGTGTGCGTTATACCCAGGTGCCCAACGGGCGGGCGGCGATCGACGCGATTGCCACCGGCAAGGGCATCGCGTGGTTGTCCGGTTTCTCCGAACCCAGTTTGCAGGACCGCAATATCTTCGACTACCGCCGCCGTTTGATTTCGGGCGGCTCGAACCGCGTCGAGCAGACATTGCAGGCCGGCAACTTGGCTTTCACCCAGGAGTTTTTCGACGGCCGCGGCGGCGTGGAACTAGCATATGACCAGCAAAAGACCCGGTCTTCCCGCGCCTTGCCGTTCTCTTTCGGTCAAAACGGCGGGGCCAACGGCTCCGCAGGCGTTTACATCGACGTCTCCCGCTACCTCACGAACGACCAGCCCAATCCCAATCTCGGTCGTCCCTTCATCCAGCAGCTTGGTCTGTCGGATCGCACCGAGAGCAGGGATCGCGAGGCGTTTCGTGCCACGGCCTTTTACAAATGGGATCTGGAGAACCGGGGGAAAAATATTTTCGGCGTTCCGCTCGGCAACCACACAATCACCGGCCTCTTCAACCGGCAGCGGATCGACCTCTTCAGCCTCACTTACCAGCTCGGCTGGACCAGCACCACGCGCAATCTCAACACCGATGTATTCCAAGAGGATTTCAGCGCGGCTTATCGCATCAGCCCGACTGTCATCAAATACGTCGGCCCCTCCGTGCTCGGTGCCAACTCGATGGCCGATGTGCGGATCACCGACCCGTTCAGCGCCCACATTCCGCGCGAGGGCGAAACGCACAAAGTCACCTTCTTCGATTTCACGACCAAGCAACTCGTAACCGACAACCTCACTGTCCGCAACTTCCTGAACTTTGGTTCTAGGAGCCGGCAAGTCATCGACTCCAAGTCCCTCAGCGTGAAGAGCGACTTCTTCCGCGACCACATCGTGAGTGTCTTCGGGTGGCGTTGGGATAATCTCGCGACCTACTCCAGCGCGGGCAACGGGCGCCTGCCCGACAACACGCTCGACGTCTCCAGCACCCGTCTCCGGGCCAAGCCTGATCTCGACGAGGGTGTGCATAATTTCACGTGGAGCCTCGTCGGCCGCGTTCCCCGCAAACTTACCGCCCGCCTGCCCCTGGGGACTGAGATCGGCGGCTACTTCAACCGCTCGGGCAATTTCAACCCGATCGCCGTGCGCGCCAACTTGAACGGACAAATCATCGCCGCCCCCGCCGGCACGACCGACGAATACGGTTTTCTCCTCGAATTCCTCGAGCGGCGCGTATCCCTGCGCCTGAATTGGTTCCACACCGTCCAGTCGAACTCGTCCAATAACGCGCAGGGTGCCACGGGGATGCTCTACAATATGCCTGACGTCTACATCGGCCGCCATCTCACCGCGCAGACCCAGGGAATTCCGTTTGCCAGCATCCGCGGAGCGGCAGCGTCCGGCTACACGTCCTACCAACAGTTCATCGACGCAATGATGAAGGTCCTGCCGGAACCGACCAACTCGCTGAAACGCTACCGCTTCACGGCCTCCGGCGCGTTGCAGACCGACGCCATCGCTGGCCTCACCGATACCACCGATCTGGATGCCCGCGGATTCGAAGCCGAACTCGTCGGCAATGTGACCCGCAATTTGCGAGTTTCCTTCAACGTTGCGAAACAGGAGACCGTCGTGAACGGCTCCGCGCGTCTGACAAAGGAAGTTGCCGATGCCACGCTGGCCAATCTCACCAAGCTCAATCTTCTCGGCATCGACCACGCGCCGGCCTTGGCGGGCAGCCGCTTGATCGGCGAAGAATTTGCCGTGCAGATCGCCAATCCGCTCGCGTCCACGATTGCCCGCGACGGAGCCGTCGCTCAGGAGCAGCGCAAGTGGCGCGCAAATTTTATCTCCACCTATGACCTGAAGGACTTCGAACACAGCTTGCTCAAGCTGTTCAGCGTCGGCACCGCCGTCCGCTGGCAGGAGCGCGTCGCGATCGGCAATCCGTTTCTAACTGGCCAACGCCTCAAGGAAAAGATCGTCGCCACCAACAAGAGCTACACGAGCGTCGCCCAGATCGCCGACAACAGTGCGATCATGGAAACCCAGTTCCCCGACCTCGCGAATCCGTTCTTCGGCCCGGCGGAGCTCGCCGGCGATGTCTGGCTCACCTACCGCCGCAAGATTTTCAAAAACATTGATTGGCGCGTGCAGCTCAATGTCCGCAACGCTTGGGGCAACGACCACGACATCCCGGTCAAGGCGAATCCCGACGGCACGATCGCCGTCGTCCGCATCCCGAACGAAACCCGCTGGACCCTCGCCAACACCTTTACATTCTAACCCCGCGCAAAACATCAAAACCATCTACATCACGCCCGCCAGCCCGTGGGAAAACGGCTTCGTGGAGTCGTTTTCTCGTGTGACCTTCACCCCGACGTCCCGCCTAGCTGCTGCGTTCAGCGTTTTCGCCGCCTCTGCCTTCGGGCAGGTGGCTCCAACCGCGCCCAGCGCCCGACCGCCAACCGCCCCGGTCCCGCCGGCCGCGGAAGTCGCGACCGCATCCACTGCGTCGTCCGCCGCCACCGAGGAGGCCGTGCAGCTTTCGGCCTTCACCGTCTCGGGGTCCAAAGATGTCGGATACACCGCCACCAACACCCTCGCGGGCACGCGTCTCAACACTCCGCTGAACGAGGTCGGCACCTCAATTTCCGTCATCACCAAGGAATTTCTCAACGACCTCGTCGCCGCTGACAGCGGCACGCTCTTGCCCTACACGGTCAGCACCGAGGTGGGCGGGGTGGATGGCAACTTCGCCGGCGGCTCGATGGGCGGCGGACGCAACGACCAGAGCGGCGCCCGCGCCGAGCCTGAGCGCAACCAACGCGTGCGCGGCCTCGCCTCCGCGGAGCTCACGCGCAACTTCTTCCTCTCCGACATCCCGTTCGACTCCTACAACACCGAGCGCGTCACCCTCAACCGCGGCCCCAACGCCCTTCTCTTCGGCATCGGCTCCCCTGGCGGCGTGATCGACAACGCCACGCTCGCCCCCGTCTTCGGCTCCAATTTCCACGAGGTGCGCATCCAACTCTCCGAGCGCTGGGGCCACCGCGAGTCCTTCGATCTCAACCGCACCCTCATCAAGGGCCGAGTCGCCGTGCGCATCGCAGGCCTCAACAAGCGCACCGAGCACACCCAGCGCCCCGCGTGGGACCGCGACCAGCGCGTCTACGGCGCCATCACCGCCATCCTCGCGGAAAATAAGCGCAGCCCCTTCCTCGGCGCCACCACGCTGCGCGCAAATGCGGAATACGGCGACATCACCACCAATCCGCCCAACCCCGTGCCGCCCTCCGACGGCATCAGCTCGTGGTGGTCGCTCCCCTCGCGCGATCTCCAGCGCTTCACGGGGACGGTCTTCCCCGCGTTTTACGACAACGGCACGTTCACCCCGCGCCAGACCATAAACAACCTCACGCAGCAATCGCTGCCGACGCACACCACGATCCCGTATTTCCTCCAGTTCGCCGCCGTCTATTCCCAGCCCGGCGGCCCGACGCAGGGCCTCACGGGCGCCAACTCCAATCTCAATGGCGGCCAGGGACGCATCCTCTGGACCGGCGTGCCCGGCCGCATCCGCGTCGATCAATACGCAACGCAGCACGCGTTCAACGGCGGCACCTTCCCCGGCTTTGACAACCCCTCGATTCAGGACCGTGGCATCTTCGATTTCTACAACAATCTCTACACGGGTGAGACCAACCGCGTGGCGCGCGACTTCCAGGCGCAGTCCGTCACGCTCGAGCAGAGCCTCTGGAAGGGCCGCGCCGGTGTGGAACTGAGCTACGACTACCAGCGCTACCGCACGGTCACGCGCCTGCCGTTCAACGGCGGCGCCGCCGACCTCCGCATCGACATCAATCAATTCATCGGCAACGACGCGCCCAACCCCAATCTCGGCCGCCCCTATTTCGTGCAGCCCGACCTCAACGAGAACGAGTCGCGCAGCGACCGCGAGACCGCCCGCGCCACGGCCTTCGTCACGCTCGATGGCAAGGACCTCTTCGGCAACGGTCGCGCCGCCTTCTGGTTCGGCCGGCACACGTTCACCGGCATGTGGTTCGACAACACCATCCAGACCCGCAGCCGCACCTTCGGCCACGCCTACGAGAGCGCCACCCTCGATCTCGCCGGCATCCTTGCCAACACCATCGACCAGTTCCGTCGCCAGGTTGGCATCGCCGCCTACGTCGGACCCTCGCAGCTCGCCACCGCGCGCCCGGCCGACGTGCGTCTCCAGCCCCTCGACATCGTCCTCCCGCGCGACAGCGACCGCCACCAGGCGTATTACTTCGACGGCAGCGGGCCCGCGGCCCAGCGCGGCGTGCGCAATACCGAACTCATCGTTACCCGCTACCTCCGCAACGGCAACATCGGCCGCCGCGAGATCGAGTCCTCCGTCGCCAGCCTCCAGAGTCACTGGCTCGCGAACCACGTGATTACCATCGCGGGCCTCCGTCGCGACGCCCAGGATACGTTCGAGCGCCTCAACCTCGACAACGACGCCGACCCCACCACCCGCGATCGCCTCCCGCGCGGCGACTTCGACTCCAAGGCCATCGCGCTCAACCCCCGCGCCGCCGAATCCGCCAAGGGCAACACCCTCACGTGGAGCGTCGTCGCGCGCTACCCGGAGCGAATCCTGCCCAAGCTCCCGCTCGGCGCCGATGTGCGCGTCTTCGCCAATCGATCGGAGAACTTCAGCCCGGTCGGCACGCGCCGCAATGTCCTCAACGAGCTCGTCGCCCCGCCCACCGGCACGACCAAGGAATACGGCTTCATGTTCGATCTCTTCGGCGGCAAGCTCTCCGCGCGCGTCAATCGCTTCGAGACCGCCGGCGAGGGCTTCACCAACCCCGCCCTCCAGGGCGCGATCAACAACGCAATCGGCGGCATCGAGACGCTCTCGCTCCAGCGCATGCTGGACGCCCAGGCGAGCGGCATGACCCTCGAGCAAGTGGGCCTCGCTCAGGTCGGCATCTCCTCGTTCGAGCAGGCCTACCAGGAGATCATCAAGTTCCTCCCCGAGCCCACGCGCTCGGCGCGCAACCTGCGCATCGAGACGCTCGGCAACACCCGCCGCGTCGCCGGCAATCCCATCGTCGGCGCCGTCGGCACGAGTTCCTTCGTCGCCAAAGGCTGGGAATTCGACCTTACCGGCAACCCGGCGCGCGGCCTGCGCGTGTCGCTCAACGTCGCCCAACAGACCACGGTGAAGAGCAACATCGCGCCCGAGTTCGTCAAATTCGCCGAAGAGATGCGCGCCAACATCGACCGCTCGCCCATCCGCGATGTGCGCGACAGCCCGGTGCTCGGTGAACTCTCCACCTACGCCACCCGCCACAATGGCAACACGCTCGTCCCCCTCCGGGCTGAGCTGACCAAGGAAGGCACCAAGTCCCTCGAGCAGCGCGAGTGGCGCGTGAACTTCGTCGCAAGCTACGACTTCTCCGGCCGCCTGCGCGGCTGGGGCGTCGGCAGTGGCCTCCGCTGGCAGTCCGAGGTCGCGACCGGCTACCCGAACGTGATCGTCAACGGCGTCGTCCAGCCCGATCTCGCGCGGCCCTTCTTCGGCGACCCCGAGTTCAACGGCGACGTTTGGCTGAGCTACCGCCGTCGCATCTTTGGCGACCGCGTCGCTTGGCGCGTGCAACTCAACGTCCGCAATCTCGTCGGCAGCCAGGACCTCATCACGGTGACCACCAATCCGGATGGCCGCCCCGCCATCGTCCGCGTCCCGCCCGACCGCCAGTTTATCCTGTCGAATACGTTGCGGTTCTGATCGGCCCGCAGCTCCCGCGTGAGTCGCGCTGAGGTGACCGCCGATAATTGATCCGCTGGCGGTGACAGTCTGGGGCGTGTAGAAAGGAACCCAGATCATGAAAGGCAAACGACACACGACTGAGGAAAAGATCCGGACCCTGCGGGAGGCCGACAG
>VHCJ01000055.1 GCA_016871755.1 Verrucomicrobiota bacterium
ATCTTGTCCTCAGTCGTATGTCGTTTGCCTTTCATGGTCTGGGTCCTCTCTTGTGGCCCAGACTAACACCCAAGGCGGCTCAAAATTTCGGGGTCAGGTCACAGGCGCGGTTCAAGGGCGCTTGGATACCCGGAGAGGCCGACTGGGCGGGCTGTGAACCCACGGCCGAGGAACTTCCGGATGGACGCCTCTACATGATCGTCCGCAATCAAGCGCGCCCCGCGCATGCCAAGGCGTTCACATGGAGTCACGACGGTGGTCGAACGTGGAGCCCTCTGGAGCCGCATCCTACGATTCCGGAGCCAACCTGCCAGTCGGCCCTGATCCGCTGGCAGGGTCCGCCGGCCGGCCGTTCCGACCTCTATGTCTACACGGGAATCACTATGGCCAAAGGCTACGTGGAGAACTCCCGTCTGGTGACGGGCGGGCGCGAGCGTCTGGCGGCTTATGTCAGCACGGATCAGTGCCGTACCTGGCGCGAGGCCGCCATCATCCACCGCCGCGCCGCCGCCTATTCCGATCTGGTCGCGCTCCCTGACGGCACCCTTCCTGCTTCTACGAAGGCGGCGAGAACGACCCCTACGAGTCCATCCGCCTCGCGCGCTTCAACCGCGAGTGGCTGGAGCGGCCGAAACCCTGAAAATCGTTGCACCACCGGAGCTGCGTAACGACCGAAAGGATCGGAGCCGGAACACGTCGGTGACCGCCCGGCCGGTCACCGCTCCCGCGAGCTGCGTCCGCTGGGTACGCCGCCGCCGTCCCTTTCCGCTCGAAACCGCCATCCGGTCGCGTCCATCTTTCCGTTCATGAAGCTCGCCAGCGTGCTCACCCCGCTCTCGCCGGAGAATCTGCAGCTGGCCGCGCAGTGCGGGGTCACCGACATCGTTTCGCGCTACCCCACGCGGGGCCGCAGCCAGCTCGTCGAGACGAAGCGGTTGATCGAATCCTTCGGGCTGCGGCTCTCCGTCGTCGAGGGTTACCTGCCGATCGAGAACATCAAGGTCGGCGGGGACGACGGGACGGAGCTGGAGGCGGTGAAACGGCTCCTGCACGACATGGCGGAGCTCGGGATCCCGCTGCTCTGCTACAACTTCATGGCCGGCACCGACTGGGTCCGAACCCAGCTCGACGCCCCCGAGCGCGGCGGCGCCAAGACGACCGCCTTCCGCCTGCGCGACGTCGAGCGCGCCCGCTCGCTGTCGCCGACCACCGCGTCCCTCACCTCCGCGCCGATCCGCGCCGCCGTCCTCTGGAACAACCTCGAGCGCTTTCTCAACGCCGTCGTGCCCGTCGCCGAGCACTGCGGGGTCACGCTCGCGATGCATCCCGACGACCCTCCGCTGCCCGCCTTCCTCGGCAAGGACCGGATCATGAACAGCGTCGAGGGATTCGAGAAGCTCATGAATCTCGTCCCGAGCAAGGCCAACAAGCTCTGCTTCTGCCAGGGGACCTTCTCCGCCCTCGACCTCGACATTCCGGCCACGATCCGGCGGCTCGGCCAACACATCGCCTACGTGCACTTCCGCGATGTCAGGGGCACTGCGGAGGACTTCATCGAGACGTTCCACGACAACGGCCCCACCGACATGGCCGAGGCGATGCGCGCCTACCGCGACATCGGCTTCACCGGCTGCATGCGCCCCGACCATGCGCCGCAGTTGGTGGGCGAGGACGACGGCGAGCCCGGCTACACCATGAAGGCCCGGCTGTTCGCCTACGGCTACATCCGCGGCCTGATGCACGCCACCGCCCGCGGCCCGAAGGGCAGCTGAGCCGCCGCAACCGCCCGGCCGTTGGCGTTTGCGACGGCCCGCGCCGGCCAACCCAGTCAGCGAATGCCACGCCCGCCGTCCTCCGACCGCCCTCGGAGGCGCCCGGCGGCCTCGACGGTGGGTTCGGGAGGGTCGCCATCCGACTCAGCCGGCCGCGTGACTGCTCGGCGAGCGGTGGCCGAGCGTCATCGCGCTGAGGGCCATCGTCAGCAGGCAGCAGACGATCATCGTGCCGAACACGCCCGACCAGCCCCAGTGGTCGGCGATCCAGCCCAAGCCCGTCCCCGCGATCGCGGAGCCGAATACGTAGCCAAAAAAGCCGGTGAACCCAGCCGCCGTGCCCGCCGCCTTCTTCGGCACGAGGTCCAGCGCGTGCAGTCCGATGATCATGATCGGTCCGTACACGCAGAACCCGATCGCCACAAGGGCCGCGATGTCGATCCAGAGCGGGCCGCGGTGATTGAGTCCGTACGCGATCAGGCCGAGCAGGGTCAGCGCCATGAAGAGGATCGTGGCCGGGGCCCGGCGCCCGCGAAAGTACCGGTCCGAGACCCAGCCGCACAGGATCGTGCCAGGGATGCCGGCGAATTCAAATGCAGCCCACGCCACGCTGGACTGCTGGAAGGAAAACTGTTTCGCCGTCTGCAGGTACGTCGGGATCCAATCCACCACCCCGAACCGGACGAAGTACACGAAGGCGTTGGCCACTGCGATCGCCCAGAGGAAACGGTTGTTCAGGACGTAGCCGAGGAAGATCTCCCGGAAACTCAAGGTCCGTTCGTGCGCCGCAGAATAGTCCGGCGGATAGTCATGCTTGTACGTCTCAATGGAGGGCAGGCCGCAGCTCTGCGGAGTGTCCCGCAGGCAGACCGCGATCAGCACCGCGATGAGCAAGGCAATGAGCGCGGGAAAGTGAAACTTCGCCCCCCAGTCGCCGAAGATCACGACACCGAGCAACGCGAGCTTCGCCACCAAACCCCCGCCGACGTTGTGCGCGATGTTCCACACCGCGACCGTCAGGCCGCGCTCCCGCGGACTCCACCAGTGCACCATCGTCTTCCCGCACGGCGGCCAGCCCATGCCGTTGAACCAGCCGTTCAGGGACTGCAGCACGATCATCGTCGTCAACGAACCGTAGATCGCCGGGACCAGGCCGAAGACCGCCGTGGTCAGCGCCGTGAGAACCAAGCCCAGCACCATGAACCACCGCGGGTTGCTGCGGTCCGAAACCGAGCCCATGATGAACTTCGACAGACCATACGCGACCGAGAGGCCGGTCATCGCCGTCCCCAGCATCGCCTTCGTGTACTCCGGGTGCTCCTTCAGGATGTCCGGAATCGCGAGCGCGAAGTTCTTCCGCACGAGATAGAATCCGGCGTACCCCACGAAGATGCCGATGAAGACCTGCAGCCGGAGGCGTCGGTACTCGGCATCAGTACGATCCCCCGGCAGGGGATCGGCCGGCGGGATGGGACGAAGGAATCGAAGCATGGGAAACGTCGGGATCGGGAGCGGGATCGAGGTCGGGGTCGGCTGACTGACCCCTAGAACGGCTCGCCGCCAAACGGAGCGACTCGCAGAGGCTTCCACGGATGATCACACGCGACACCATCGGCGGGCACGCCGGCGCGCAGTCCGGAGTCATTCAGCTTCGCCGCCGTCTCAACTCGCGCCGGTTCGACCATGAATCACTTCTTCCGAATTTGCTGCGTCGGACTCGCGCCTGAGCCCTCCGCAAGGTCGAAGGTCCACGGCTCGACCCCCACCCGATCCGCCCAGCGCTGCCACGCTGCGGCCATCGCGGCCACCCGCTCGGGCTGCGCCGCCGCGAGGTCGCGCGCTTCACTGCGGTCAGTCGCGATGTCGTACAATTCCCAGGCGCCCTTGTGCTTCGACACCAGCTTCCAGCGGCCGTCGCGCATCGCGCGGTTGCCTTCGTGCTCCCAGTAGAGGTTGCGGGGTCCGCCCGGCAGGCTCCCCGCCGGCGCCGCCAAGAGGGGGCGGAGGCTGCGGCCCTCCAGCGGCGGAATGGCCTGACCGTTGAAGGTGCCGGGATACGTGGCGCCAGCGAGATCGACCGCCGTCGCCATGATGTCGATGAGGTGCGCCGGTTCCGCGCACCGGGCCCCGGCTGCCACCCCCCGTGTGCCGGCGGGCCAGTGCGCGATGAACGGCGTGGCGATGCCGCCTTCATGCACCCAGTGCTTGTACTCGCGGAAGGGTGTGTTGCTCACGTTCGCCCATGCTTCGCCGTAGGCGACATACGTATCCGGCGCTCCCGGCATCACGCCGATTCCCTGACGCAGCGGCCAGCCATCGCGGGTCTGGGGCGGAGCATTGTTGAACTGCAAAGCCTCCGCCGGCATCGGGGGAAGACTGGGAGCCGCCGCACGCGGAACCGCCTTGCCCCGGCGGCCGTTGGTCTCCGCGCACGCTCCGTTGTCCTGCAGGTACAGGATCAGCGTATTCTCGTACTGGCCGGTCGCCTTGAGCTGGTCCACAAGCTGACCAATCCCGCGGTCCATGATGCTCACCATCGCCGCGTAGACTTCCATGCACCGCTCCTCGAAGGCCGGGTCAACCGCCGCGGCGAAGTCCGCCACCGTCGGTGTCCACTGCCACGTGTCGTCAGCCAAGCCGATCCGCTTCTGCTTGTCCCAGCGCGCCCGCCGGATGGCGTCGTAGCCGGCCGCATAGCGGCCGCGGTGCTTCGCAATCTCGGCCTCCGGGGCGTGCATCGGCCAGTGCGCCGCGGTGTACGCGACGTACAGGAAAAAAGGCTGCCCGCGGTTGTCCCGGGCGTGATCGCGCACGTAGCGGACCGCGTGGTCCGTGATCGCATCGGTGTAGTAGTACTCCTTCGGCTGGTACTCCGGGTCCGCGAAGGGCGAGATGAACTCCCGCTCCCGCACAAGGCCGCTCGGATCCCAGAAGCTGCCGGAGCCACGGATCGTGCCGTAAAAGCGGTTAAATCCGCGCTCCCGCGGCCAGTTGTCGCGGTACTCCTTCATCCGCTCGACCGGTCGCCCGGGAGTGACGTGCCACTTGCCCGCCATATAGGAGCGGTAGCCCGCCGGCCGGAGCGCCTCGGCGATCGTCACCGCATTGCGGCCGAGATTGCCCCGGTAAGCCGGGGTGCCGAGGTCCTCCACCATGTGACCGACTCCCGCCTGATGCGGATAGAGGCCCGTCAGAAGCGAGGCGCGGGTCGGGCAGCACCGGGCTCCGTTGTAGAATTGCGTGAACCGGATGCCGCCGGCCGCGAGGCCGTCGAGGTTCGGCGTTGGAATTTCCCCGCCATAGCACCCAAGATCCGAGTACCCCATGTCGTCGCTGAGGATGACGACGATGTTCGGTCGGGCGGGACCGGCCGCCCGCGCCGCGGCGAGCGACACGCCGCCAATCAGGAGGACACAGAGGAGGAGTCGGAGCTTGGCCATGGTGAAAACGGGTAAAGCCGGGGAGGCGTCGAAGCCGGCCGCGCGGCGTCGATTTCGCAAGCATGAGCGCCGGCCGCCCGGCGGCAATCCCGGGTTGGCGCGTGCCCCACCCCGCTTTGCCAGGGTGCCCCGACGCGCAGCGCGACGCTGCCGGGTCGCTTGACGCCGGGCCTCACGCCGCCGCAGGCTCGCGTCCGCTCCCATGATCCACGGCATCGATCACGTCAATTTGGTGGTGGCTGATCTCGAACGCTCCGTCGCGTTCTACACCGGCGTGCTGGGCCTGCGGAAGACGCAGGACGTAACGATGGAGGGCGCGTGGATCGAGGAGATCGTCCGGCTCCCCGGGGTGAAGGGCCGCGTCGCGTTCGTCGAGGCGCCCGGCGGCGGCGTGCGCATCGAACTCCTTCAGTACGTGTCCCCGTCCGGCGTCGCCCTGCCGGCGAACTCCCTCGCCAACACCCTCGGCGTGCGCCACCTCGCCTTCCGCGTCTCCGACATCGACGGGCTGGCCCGGCGACTGCGGGAAGCGAACGTCACTCTGCTCAGCGACCCGGTGAAGGTGCCGGCCGGGGTGGCGCGCTTCGCCAGCGGCGACAAGCGCCTGCTCTACTTCCTCGACCCCGACGGCGTGCTGCTGGAGTTGGCCGAGTACGGCGACGCGGCGGCGCGCTGAAGCACGCCGCCGCTGCCGGAAAACCCTCGCGGGCTCAGGCCTGCAGCGCCTGCGTGATGTCCGCCTTGATGTCCTCGATGTGCTCGATGCCGAGGGAAATCCGCAGACCTCCCGGAAGCACGCCGGTGGTCAACTGCTCTGCCGGCGAGAGTTGCGAATGCGTCGTCGAGGCCGGGTGAATGATCAGGGTCTTCGCGTCACCGACGTTCGCGAGGTGCGAGATCAGCTTGAGGTGATTGACGAACTTCTCCGCGCGGGCGCGGTCACCCTTGAGTTCGAAGGAGAGCACGCCTCCGAAGCCACGCGTCAGGTACTGCTTCGCCGTGGCATGATAAGGATGGTTCTCGAGGCCCGGATAGTTGACCGAGGCCACTTCCGGATGCGCGGCGAGCCATCGGGCCAGCGCGAGCGCGTTCTCGCAGGTGCGCTCCACGCGCAGCGAGAGCGTCTCGATGCCCTGCAGCAGCAGGAAGGAGTTGAACGGGCTCTGGCACGGACCCCAGTCGCGCATGCCTTCGACGCGGCAGCGGATGATGAACTGGATGTTGCCCAACGGCCCGCCGACCCCGAGGAGGCTGTTGAAGACGAAACCGTGATAGCTCGGCGAAGGCTCGGTGAACTGCGGATACTTGCCGTTGCCCCAGTCGAAGGTCCCGCCGTCGACGATCACCCCGCCCATCGTGGTGCCGTGGCCGCCGATCCACTTCGTCGCCGAGGCCACAACGATGTGCGCCCCGTGCCGCAGCGGCTGGCAGATCGCGCCGCCGGCGCCGAAGGTGTTGTCGACGATGATCGGGAGATCATGCTTCTTCGCCAACGCCACGAAGGCGGCGAAGTCGGGCACGCTCAGGCCCGGGTTGCCGATCGTTTCCAGGTAGATCGCCTTCGTCTTCGCGTCGATCAGCCGCTCGAAGCTCGCGACGTTGACGCCGTCGGCAAAGCGCGCCTCCACGCCAATGGCGCGGAACGAATTTTTGAACTGGTTGTACGAACCGCCATAGAGGTGCGAGGTCGTGACGAAGTTGTCGCCGACCGAGCAGATGTTGTTCAGCGCGATGAATTGCGCCGAATGCCCCGAGGACGTCGCCAGCGCGGCCACCCCGCCCTCGAGCGCGGCGATCCGCTTCTCGAAGACGTCGTTCGTCGGGTTCATCAACCGCGTGTAGATGTTGCCGAACTCCTGCAACGCGAAGAGCCGCGCCCCATGGGCGGAATCCTTGAATTGATAGGCCGTCGTCTGGTACAGCGGCACCGCGCGCGCTTGCGTGACCGGGTCAACCTGCTGACCCGCGTGAAGTTGGAGCGTTTCGAAGTTCATGAGGTTGGAAACTAAACATTAGGCGGTGATCCGGCCCCGAGGCGACACAATTTCGCACCGGAGCCTGCCCCGCAGCCTCCCCGCGTCACCGTCCCACCCGGCGGCTAGCGGATCTCGTCGCGCGCCGTCCAGTAGCCGCGAAACACGGTGAGCGGATCGGTCGTCTTCGGATCCGTGCCGGGGGGCGCGAGTGACCACAGCCAGAAATCCCGGAAGAGCTCCCGCGCGTCCGGAACCGGGCGCGTCCGCCAATATTCGCGATCCTGAGCGACGATCTGGGCGCGCGCTTCGCGCCACTGCTCCCCGAGCGGAGCGAACCACGCGGCGTGGCGCGCCGCCAGCCGCGCCACGATCTCCGGATGGAGCGCCGCAAGATCGCGCTCTTCGCCGGGATCGGTCTCG
Source organism: Verrucomicrobiota bacterium (assembly GCA_016871755.1). Lineage (GTDB taxonomy): Bacteria > Verrucomicrobiota > Verrucomicrobiia > Opitutales > Opitutaceae > UBA6669. The sequence goes on from VHCJ01000055.1 coordinate 7,609, forward strand.
AGATCGAAGAGCCGCGGCGACTGCGGAGCCGTGGTGGCCACGACGTCCAACTGAGCGTCGAGCGGCATCTCCCAAGGTGGCCGAACGAGTCCGCGCTGGTAGGACGGGTTGTCGCGGGTCGCGTCCTTGAGCATGGTCGCCTCCAGGCCCGGCCAATGGAGCTTCCAACGGCCGGCCCGGATCGCCGCGTTGCTTCCGGCAACCGGCGCATAGCGGTTGCGCTGGAAGAGAATCTCGCGCACCGCGCCCACCGGCCACGGCCGGCCCTCCAGCAGCGGCAGCAGATCAATGCCGTCGAGGGGCTTGGCGCCGGTGGGCGCCGCCTGACCCGTCAACCCATAAAGCGTGGGCAGCCAATCGCAGCCGTGCACCGGCGTGGTCTCCACCCGCCCGCCGGCGATACGGCCGGGCCAACTCACGATCCCAGGCACCCGGATGCCTCCCTCAAGCACAGACTCCTTCTCACCGGAAAAGGGACCGTTGAAGCGCTGCTGCCGGCCATGCGACGGGTCTCGGCGCAGGACCGGTCCGTTGTCGCTGGTGAAGACGATGATCGTATCCTCCCAGCGTCCCTCGTCGCGCAGTGCCTGAAACAGGCGCTCGAGCCCCGCATCCATCGCTTCGATCATCGCATAGGTCAGCACGACCGCTTCGGAGCCGCCGGGCCCAAGGCGATCGCGATACTTCGCTACGAGGGAGGCCGGCGCTTGAAGGGGGCCGTGGGGGGCGGGGTGCGCGAGAAAGAGCGCGAAGGGGCGACCGCGCTGGGCACGGACAAACTGAATCGCCTCGTCCGCGAGCGCGTCCGACAGGTACCGCCCATCGTGGGGAAAGGGGGCGTCGTTGCGGACAAGGTTCCACCGCCAGTAGTCCTGCCCGCCGTTGGGATAGCCGACGAAGAGATCAAATCCCCGCTGGTGCGGCAGTTGCTCGCGGGAGTAGGCCCCGTTATGCCACTTACCCATCAGCGCGGTCGCGTAGCCGGCGTGACGGAAATAGTCGCCTAGGGTGAGTTCCCCCGGCGCCAGGCGGTCGAGCCCTCGATTGCTGGGCACATCAACCGCCCCGGTTCGGTGGTTGTAGCGCCCGGTCAGATACCCGGCCCGCGCCGGCGCGCAGAGGGACGACGGGGAATAATGCGCGGTGAACCGCACTCCCCCCGCCGCGAGGGCGTCGAGCGCAGGCGTGTCCACGACCGGGTTGCCGTAACAGCGCAGATCACCCCAGCCGAGGTCGTCCGCGAGAATGAAGATCACGCTCGGTCCCGGAGGAGCAGCGGATCGCGTCGCCGTCACGGTGCCGGCGGTGAGGAACATCGCGGCCATCCAGCGTAGCCAAACGTGGTTTCGTGCCATGGTAGAAGAGAGGTAAATTGGACCAACGACCCGGCCTGATGCCGTTCTGCGGCTGATCTTCCTGCGCTCAGGCTACGCCGATTCGCTACGGGGCCGGGATGCGGTTGAGGGTGTAGTAAGCCCGGTTGTAGCGCAGGGCCTGCCCGGTCGCGGAGCGCAGGGAACCCAGCACCAGTTCGTGCACGTAGCCGCGCCGGCGTCCGTCGCAGCGCAGCGTCACGCGCCGCCGGTCCTCGCTCAGCGCGACGTCTTCGACCGCCACTGGCTGCGTGTCGGTCTCGGGACCGCCGTAGGCCTGTCGATACAGGTACGTATAGCTGGTCAGGGCGAAGAACTCCGGCGTCAGCGCCAGGTCAGCCGCCAGCGGTTCCGTGAAGGTCAGGCGAAAGCCTTCCGGCGTCACCTCCATGCTCTGGACTTCGAAGGGCGTCGTCCCCGTCCAGCGGATCCGCTCCAGTCCGAACGAGCGCGAGCCGAGGGAATTCCAGCCGCGGTTCGATTCGCCGACGATCATCGATCCGTCCGCGAGAAACGCCATCTGCAGCACGGCCGATTGCAGTTGGTCCATGAAGGGGAAGCAGGCGCCCTGGTACTCACCGTCCACCTTCTCGAGGAACACGCGGTTGACCTGCGCCAGCGTGAAATCTCCCACGAAGAGTTGGCCGGCGAAGGGTCCGAAGGCCCCGCCGGTCCCATCGCAGACCACTCCCGTGGTGCTCTGTCCCATCTTGACGTAGGGGAACCAGACCGCCGGAAGCGCGAAGCCGGGGATGCGGTCCGCCGCCTCGACCACCGTCAGGCCCGAGGGAAGCGCGCCGGGATCGCGCACCGGCGACTCCGGGCGGCGGGTGTCCGGAATCGACTCCGCGTGACCGTAGAACTTCCCCGGTTGC
>VHCJ01000056.1 GCA_016871755.1 Verrucomicrobiota bacterium
CCCACCCTCGACGAACTCATCGAGATCGTCGACGCACAGTTTGCCGTCTGGGGTCGACCAAACAGCACCTTGCGTCGTCTCTGTTCTGTCTAGGATCATGTCCAATTAATTATGACGCTGTGTTTAGACGGCGGTGTGCAACCCGTCCCGCGCGTCTGTTCTCACCGGCCCGCGCCCCGACGTCCGGCACGTGTGGGATCCGCGGGCCCGTTTCCGCGAGACGCTGCCGGATGCGGTCGCGCTGCCCCAACTCTCCCGGGCGCAAGGCGGCTGCACCGTCAGCCTCGGAAAGTCCTCTCCGAGCCAAGGCGCAGGGCAGCGTCTCAGATTCCCATTCTCGGCCTCGGTCCCGTGGTCCGAGCCGCCTCGGTTCGCCCGTCGCGACCACCGGCAGGACCCGGCCGTCCCGGGACAAACGGGGCCACGCGAGCGCCGGGGCGCGTCGACGCAATCCCTTGACGTCCCCGACGAGGCGTAGTTCGACGGGCCGATCGCCGCCGCCGCCCACCCTTCTCCTCACTACCTATGTCCCTCCGGTCTCTCTTCCGCCTGACACCTGCCGCCACGCTCTCGCTGCTCGTCTGCGCCGCTGCTCCCACGCTGGTCGCCGCCACCGATCCCAACCAACGCATCGCCCATCTGAAGCACCACAATCCAGGTCTGCTGGTCGACCTCGGCGTGGGCCTGTGGGCGTGGCCGCTGCCGATGGATTTTGACGAGGACGGGTTGATGGACCTCGTCGTCGCCTGCACCGACCGGCCGTCAAACGGCATCTACGTCTTCCGCAACACCGGGACCGTCGATCCCTCCACGCACTTGCCCATCTTCGCCCCGGGCCGCTCCATCGGCCGCGCCGGCGAGGGGCCGTGGGAGCGACAAACCTCCCCGTCGATTTCGTACGTGGCCGGCCAGCCGAGGGTCACCACCTCCGGCCGCTTCCACCCGGACTTCCGCACGCATGCCTTCGAAAAGCCGGTCGAACTCGGCGACCCCCTCAAAATCCACGTCGCCGAGGGCCGCGTCCGCGGAAACCAGTGGAAGTTCAGCGACTTCAATGGTGACGGGGTGCAGGACGTCATCGTGGGCGTGGGCTACTGGGGAGACTACGGCTGGGACGATGCCTTCGATTCCGAGGGCCGCTGGACCCGCGGGCCGCTGCGCGGCTTCGTGTACGTCCTGATCAACGAGGGCACGGATGCCACGCCCCGCTACGCTGCGCCGGTCCGGTTGACCGTGGACGGCGGGCAGCCCGTCGATGTCTACGGCATGCCGTCACCCAACTTCGAGGACTTCGACCGCGACGGCGACCTCGACCTGCTCTGCGGCGAGTTTGTCGACGGCTTCACGTACTTCGAAAACACCGGCACCCGGCGCGAACCGCGCTACGCGCCCGGACGCCCTCTCATGGCGGGAGGCCGCGCCCTCACGATGGATCTCTGCATGATCGTGCCGGTCGCGGTCGACTTTGATCGCGACGGCGACCCCGACCTCGTGGTGGGTGACGAGGACGGCCGGGTGGCCTTCATCGAGAACACGGGGAAGGTCCTCGACGGGCTGCCGCAGTTCCTCCCGCCGCGCTACTTCCGCCAGCAGGCCGAGAACGTGAAGTTCGGCGCTCTGGCGGCGCCGGTGAGCGTCGACTGGGACGGCGACGGGCTCGAGGACCTCATCGTCGGGAACACCGCCGGCTACATCGGCTTCATCAAGAACCTCGGCGGCAATCCCGTCCGCTGGGCCGCCCCCGTGTACCTCACGGCGGGAGACCAGGTCTTTCGCGAACAGGCGGGTCCAAACGGCTCCATCCAAGGTCCCGCCGAGGCAAAGTGGGGCTACACGAATCCGACCGTGGCCGACTGGGACGGAGACGGGCTGGCCGACATCCTCACCAACGGCATCTGGGGACGCGTCCTGTTCTTCCGGAACATCGGCTCCCGCACCGCCCCCCGACTTGCCCCGCCGGAATCCCTGCAGGTGGAATGGCCCGGCGAGACACCCAAGCCGCAGTGGGTCTGGTGGAAGCCGGTCGGCAAGGAACTCGTCACCCAGTGGCGCACCACCCCGACGATGATCGACTGGAACCGCGACGGTCTCATGGACTTGGTGATGCTCGACCACGAAGGCTACCTCGCCTTCTACGAGCGGCGGCGTGGCCCGGCCGGCCAGTTGCAGCTGCTGCCGCCGCGCCGCATCTTCTGGAGCGAGGGCGTGAGCAGCTACGACGGCGGTGGGCGCCCGATGAATCAGGAGTCGGGTCTGCTGCGGATGAACGAGCGCCGGGCCGGCGGCAGCGGGCGGCGCACGTTCATCTTCCATGACTGGGATGGCGACGGCGAACTCGACCTGCTCGTGAACAGCAGCACGAACGTGAACGTGCTGCGCGGCCTCGGCCGCGACTCCGAAGGCCGCTGGCGCTTCCGGGACTCCGGATCCGTCCACACCCACCTCCTCGCCTCGCACTCCACCACGCCCACCATCGCGCGCTGGCCCGGTCACGCCCATCCGGTCCTCGTGATCGGGGCGGAGGACGGCTTCCTGTATTCCCTTCCCCTCGATCGATGAATTCGCTCCCGACCGCTCTCGCGACGTCGTCCCCTTCCGCTGTTGCCCCGCCTCGCGAGGGCATCCTCGCCGCCCTCTGGCTGCCCACGCGGGCGGACGGGCAACTCGATCGCGAGGCCCTCGGGCGGCACCTCGCGTTCCTCCGCCATCACGGCGTCCATGGCATCCTTGCGCTCGGAAGCACGGGAGAGTTCCCGCAGTTCGACCTCGCGGAGCGCAAGCGCATCCTCGAATGCGTCGCCGAACTCGCCCACCCGCTCCCGGTCATCGCGAACATCAGCGACATCCGCCCCCGGGCGGTGGCGGAACTCGGCCGCTTCGCCCGGCAGATCGGCCTGCCCGCGATCGCGATCATGCCCCCGGGCTTCTTTCCCTCGCGCCAGGATGACCTCCTCGCGCACTTCCTGCACGCGGCCGACGCCGCGCAGTTGCCCACCTTCCTCTACAACTTCCCGGAGCTCACCGGCACGCGCATTGACCTTCCCACGGTGGAGGCGTTCGCCTCGCGCGCACCGATGGCGGGCATCAAGCAGAGCGGCCGGGAATTCACCTACCACCGCGACCTCATCGCTCTCGGCGCCCGGCACAACTTCGTGGTCTTCTCGGGCGCCGACACCCGCCTCCCCGAGGTGTTCAGCCTCGGCGCGGTCGGCTGCATCGGAGGCCTGGTCAACATCGCACCAGACCTCATGGTCCATCTCTTCAACGTGTGCCGCCGCGGCCAGCCGGGCGACATCAGCCCGGCGTTCGAGCGCCTCCGCGAGATCGGCGAGGTCATTGACCGGCTCACCTTCCCGCTGAATGTCGCCGCCGGGATGGAGGCCCGCGGCTTCGACCCGGGCGAGGCCAAAGCCGTCGTCTCAGCCTCCTCCCACCGGCTCTACCAGGAACTCGTGGCCGACCTTAGCTCCCGCCTCCGCGCCTGGGACCTCGACTAAGGCTGAGGAGGGTTCAGGGCGAAGAAGGCCTCGACCTTACAAACGACGGGCCGGAAAACGGCTTGGAGTGAGGCGTGCGTTCGCCTAGTGTTTGCGAATCGAAGGTCGTCCGTGGACGGGCTCTCCGCCCGCGGCGACCGCGAGCCACCATGACCTCCCCGACCACCGCGCGCCCCCGGCGGCTGAGCCTCGCGCTCAGCCTGTTCCTCGCCCTCGCCTGCGTCTCCTCCCTCATTGCCCAGACCGGACGCATCTCCGGCAACGTCACCTCCCAGAGCACCGGCAACGCCCTGCAAGGCGCAGTCGTCACCCTGTCGAGCGGACGCACTGCGCTCACGGACGGAAGCGGCCGCTTCCTCTTCACCGAGGTCCCCGCCGGCACCGTTTCGGTCACCGCATCGTATTCCGGATTCAAGGACCAGAAGGTCGAGGCCGCCCTCTCTGCAGGCGGCAGTCAGGAACTCGCCATCATCTTGCCGAGTTCCGACGTCCTTACCCTCGCTCCATTCACCGTCGAGTCAGTCAAGGAGGGGCAAGCCCTCTCCATCACCGAGCAGCGGAACGCCGGCAACATCAAGACCGTCGTCGCCCTCGACGAATGGGGCATCCTGCCCACCCAGAACGTCGGTGAACTCGCCGCCCGCCTGCCTGGCATCACGTACACGACCGACGAGGATGATCTCATCTTCAACATCTCCATCCGCGGCCAGCCGGACAGTTACACCCGGCTGAACATCGATGGGATGTCCGCCACCGGCGTGTCCGGCGTGGGACGCACGGCGACCCTGCACTCGTTTTCCGCCTCCAACTACGAGGCGATCGAGGTGATCGCCGCCCAGACTCCGGACAAGCGCGCCGACTCGCTCGGCGGGCAGATCAACCTCCGCACCCGCTCTCCGCTCGCGATGAAGGAGAAGCGCCGCTTCGGCTACAACGCCAACGGCCGCTTCTTCCCATCGTGGTCGAAGCGCAACGTGCCGCTCGCGGACCACCCGCTGCATCCCGACTTCAGCGCCAACTACACCGAGGTCTTCGATGTCTTCGGCGGCTCGCGCAATCTCGGAATCTCCCTCAACGCGTCCTACCAGGAAGTCGTCAACCAGATCGACTACGATTTCCTCCAGTACCAGCAGACGGTCGATCCGGTGGCGTTCTTTCACGATTACGACAAGCGCTCGGGCCTGAATCACCGCATCATCCACGGCCTCTCCGCGCGCGCCGACTACCGCTTCAGCGACAGCACCACCGCCTCGCTGAGCTTCATCTACAACGCCGGCTACGAGCCGTTCTACGACCGCGTCCGCGTGAACCCGTTCGGCACGCGCACCATCTTCAACGGCACCACCGGTCTCGTGCTGCCCGGCTACACCGCCAACCGCACCGAGATCCGGAACGCCGCGGGCACCCGCTTCGACGTGGAGACCTGGAACTTCTCCTTTGTCTCCAAGAACCCCACCGGCACCCTCCGCTTCGATCACGACTGGGGCCGTCTCAAGGTCGAGCACGCCTACCGCTGGTCGATGACCCGCTGGCACTCCGGGCACGGCCGCGGCAAACAAGGCGGTCAATACGTCAGCCGCCTCAATGCGCCGCTGGGCTTCATCCTCGATAACTCGGACCTCGATGGGAAGGTCTTCACCCAGACCGGCGGACCTTCCGTCTGGGACGTGAACAGCTACACACCCATTCTCCTCACGGCGGCCAACACCACGACGATTCCGGTTCCGCAGACCTCCCGCAGCTTCGTCAAGCGGGACACCGTCACCCGCACCAACGAGGTCAGCGCCTTCGTCAACGCGCAGTACCAGTTCGAGACGCGCGTCCCGCTGCTGCTCAAGGTGGGGCTCGATTCCCAGAACCGCCGGGTGAACAACTACCAGAACAGTCCACGCCGCTGGTACGGGGTGATCGGCTCCGTCCTCAACACCGACCTGATGCCGCTGAGCGAGTTCGAGCGGCAGAATGCCTCCGGCAACCAGCGCGTCGCCTCCTTCAAGCCCGCCGCCGTCAGCGCCACGCTCAACAACCCGGCCCTCTGGTACGAGGACGTGAACTTCAACGCCACCGCCCCATTCACCAGCCGACGCATCATGGAGGAGGGGGTTGACTCCGGCTACATCCAGGGCGACGCCCGCTTCGGCAAGCTCCGCCTGATCGGCGGCATCCGGCACGAGCGCGTCTCAACCGAGACGTTCACCTTCTTCCGCGCCCGGTCCACGCCCATCGCCGTCCAGCCCGACCACTACCTCCGGGCCAAGATGGACTTCAACAGCAACAGCCTCGACGGGCGCTACAACAAGTCCTTCCCCAGCGCCCATTTCACCTACGACCTGACCGAGAACTTCAAGCTGCGCGGCGGGTGGGCCAACACCTACGGGCGCCCGCTGCTGGCCCAGATGATCCCGGGCGTCACTCCGAACGACGTTACCCAGACCGTCACCATCGGCAACCCGTCGCTGCGGCCGCAACTCGGCGAGGGCTACGATCTCAAGCTCGACTACTACATCCAGAGCAACGGAAAGTTCACCGCCGGCGTCTTCAAGAAGACCATCACGGACTACATCGGGTCGGCTCGCAGCGTCGGACTCACCGTCCCAAGCGGACCCGACAATGGCTTCGACGGGCTGTACGGCGGCTACCTGATTTCCCAGTCAGTCAATCTGGGCACCGCGAGGGTGGAGGGCTTCGAAGTCGACTACAGTCAGCGGCTTTCCATGCTGCCCGGGCTGCTCAAGGGCCTCACCGTCTCCGGCAACTACACCTACCAGCGCACGGAGGGCAACTTCGGTGGCACCGCTTCCCTCACGACCGACCAGGTCGCCGGCTTCGTGCCGCGGCTGTTCAACGCCCGGGTCCTGTACAACTACAGGAAGTTCGGCGCCTCGTTCGACGCCAACTTCAAGGGTGCCTACCTCGTCGCCTTCTCCACGATCGCCGGCTTCAGCCGCTACCAAGCGGACCTGCTGCGCTACAACGTCGGCTTCACCTGGCGCCACCGCCCGGAGGCAACCTTCTTCCTGAACTTCGACAACGTCACCGAGGAAGGGCCGGAGCAATACTTCTTCATCCCAAGCCGCGTGAGCCAGCGACTGATGGCTCCGACGTCCATCAAGTTCGGCGTTACCGGCACGTTCTAGACGCGTCCCGTCACGCATTACGCCCGCCGAGCCGCTGCGGGGACCGGTCCTGTCCAAGGTCCCGTCCCCAGAGCGCTCCTCTCCCCCCGCACACGTCCGCCGGGACGAGGGGGCCTCCGCAGCGGTCCGGAGGATAGGCCCGCGCTCCTCGCCGCCGCCCTGCGGCAACCCGGGTCGCCCCCCCCGTTCGTCGCCTCGCCGTCGCGCGGGCGTCACGCCGCCGTCACGCCCGGCGGCGGCACGCTATTTTTGCATATTCCATCCTTGTCCGCAGGACGGGTCGGCGTGTGCTGACGAGCCATGACCCTGCGTTTCTCCTCCGTGTGGCGGCTCCTGCTGGTTGGCGCCTTCCTTCTCCCGAGTTCCCTCGTCCCCCGTTTGGCTGCCGGCGAGACCACGCGGCTTCTCATTCTGCACACCAACGATCACCACGATCACTTGCGCGCCGGGCCGGGCGGAGTCGGAGGTCTGCCCTACGTTGCCGGATTCATCCGCTCCGTCCGGATCCAGCACCCCGATGCCCTGCTGCTCGACGCCGGGGACGTCTCGGAAAAGGGAGACCTCGTCGGCTTCCGCACGCAGGGGATGATGACCTTCGAGGCGATGCGTCGGATCGGCTACGATGCCGTGACTCCGGGCAACCATGACTTCGATGATCTGCCGGTCTCGCAGTTGCGGGCGTTCGAACGCGCCCTCGGCCAGCCTCTTCTCTGCCTCAACGTGCGGGGACCGGGCGATGCACCGCTCTTCGCCGGCTCCCGACTCTTCGTGAAGGCGGGACTCCACGTCGGCGTCATCGGGCTCCTCACCCCGCGTCCGACCGAGGCCGGCGGCCTCGACTTCGCCGCCGAGTCCGCCCGGCTCCGCGCGCTCGGTGCCCACGTCGTGATCGCGCTGTGTCATGAATCGGAGAGCAAGTGCGCCCAGTGGTCCCGCGCCGCCCCGGACGTGCAGGTCTTCGTCAGCGGTCATTCCCACCGCGTTCTCAACGAGCCCATGATCGTACCCGAAACCGGCGCGATCATCGTGCAGGCGGGAAGCTACGCCCGCTGGGTCGGCTGGCTTGAACTGGAGGTCGATCCCGCAAGCCAGCGAATCGTCTCCCACTCAGGCCGACTCGTGCCGATGACCCACCGCGAGGTCCCGGTCGACGCCGAGATGCTGGCGTGGGTGAAGGAACGGGAGCAGGAACTTGCGCCGGAGGCCGACGACTTCGTGATCGAGAACCCGACGGAGGTCGACGCCTTCGCGGTCGCCACGCTCGGAGCCGAGGCGCTGCGCATCACGGGCGGCGCCGAGGTCGCGTTCTGCCACCGCCACCAGATCATCCGCAACGTCCTTCCCGTCGGCCCACTCGACGTGAACGACTTGTTCAAGGCGGACGGGCAGCGGGGTGCAGTCAGCGTCGAGGCACGTCTCACCGGCGCCCAGATCGCCGCCTACGCCGACGCGTTGGAGCAGATCCAGCGTGAGCCTCCCTCCTGGGCCGGCTTCCGACGCTGGCGGACACCCGAGGACACTTCGGGAGTCACGCACACCGACCTCGACCCGGGGCGCACCTACCGCGTCGTCATGGCCCAGCTTGAATGGGACACCCGTCTACTCCGCCTCGCTGGTCGGCGCGCCGCCACCGACCCTAGAGATGTGCTCGGGTCCGCCGCACGCACCACCGTCCGCACCATCGACGTCAGCTTCACCGACGCCGTCGTCGCCTACCTCCGCGCGATCGGAAACGCCGGCGAGACGCCCGCCGCGCGGATCGCCGCGCTCGAGCAGCACCGCGCGTCGCCCGAAGCCCGGCCGCTCCCGGACCTAGGGCGCCCACGCCGTTAGCGACAGACCCGCGCATTGGGGGGGGCCGGGCGGCTCCGGTGACCACTGCGCGACGGCCACGCTAACTCGGCGTGACGGACCGCCCGCCCGCTTGACCCAGTCGGACGGGAGGCGCATCGGCAGGGTGCGTCCACACCCACGACCCATGCCCACACTCCACTGCCGCTCACTCCTCCTGCTTCTCTCGCCGGCTCTAACCTCGATCAGCCCGCTCATCGCGCAGACCACGCCCGCGACCAACGCGCCGGAGGTCATCCAACTCGAACGTTTCGAAGTGACCTCGCAGAAGCGGGTGCAGGCCATCCAAGACGTGCCGATCGCGGTCAATGCGTACTCGGGGGATTTCCTGCGCCGAGCCGGAGTGAACTCGTACAAGGATCTCGCCCCGTTCGTACCGGGGCTCTTCATTCAGGAGCAGTCACCGAACAACCCCGGGCTCAACGTCCGCGGCGTCACGACCGACAGCGGCGACCCCCGGCAGGAGACCCGCGTCTCGGTCTTCCAGGACGGCGTCTCGATCAGTCGCTCGCGGGGCAGCGTGGTCGAGCTCTTCGACCTTGAGCGCGTCGAGGTGCTGAAGGGCCCGCAGGGCACCCTCTTCGGGCGCGGAGCACAGATCGGGGCGATCTCGATCATCCAGAACAAGCCGCGCAACGAACGCTCGGGGGCGTTGACCGTCGGCGCGGGCAATCTCGGGCGAATCGAGGCGTCCGGCTACGTGAACCTTCCGGTGACCGAGAACGAACTCTTCGCCCGTGTCGCGTTCACGTCCGTCTCCCGCGACGGCGCCATCGACAACGTCGCGGACGGCTCGGACCTGAACGGCAGGGACACCACCGCGCTGCGCGCCTCCCTGCGCTGGAAACGGGAGCGCACCACCGCCGACTTCATCGTCAACTACCAGCGCGACAATCCGCCCGGCACCTCCTTCAAGAGCGGGACGTTCGCGCCTCGGGGCGGGGACACGCGTCCGTTCGGAACGGCTGACCTCAACCGGGGCAGAAATCTCTACATCGACCGCACCGTCCTCGGCGTCACCGGCATTGACCTGACCCCGAAATTTTGAGCCGCCTTGGGTGTTAGTCTGGGCCACCAGAAAGGACCCAGACCATGAAAGGCAAACGACATACGACTGAGGACAAGATC
>VHCJ01000057.1 GCA_016871755.1 Verrucomicrobiota bacterium
GTTGACTGTTCCGGACCGGTGTTCAAAGCCGCCGTGCGCGAAGGCGCCGCCTTGCGGGTGAGTTTCGTCCACGGCGAAGGCCTGCATTCGCGCGCGCAGACATGCAGGCTGACCAGTGCTGCGAGTAGTAGGGAGAGGAAGGTAAGCGTGCGTTTCATCGTTACTGCAAGGGATTTCCTTTTCGAGCCCGCCCGCCCACGAGTCACCGGTCGGCGTGGGATGGTGGGGGTTCAAATCAGATCCAGCTCCTTCAGCGGGCCGGTCGAGGTGCCGAAGGATTTGTCCTCGAAGCCGAGTTGATGCAGCACGCTGAGGTAGAGATTGCTCAGCGGCGCGGTGCCGGGCGGGATGGCGAGGTGCTGGCCGTGTTTGAAGCGGCCGCCAGCGACGAGCACGGGGAGGTCTTTGTTGCTGTGGCTGTTTCCGCTGCCGAGGTTCGAAGTGACGACGATGGTGGTGCGGTCCAGCAGCGTGGAGTCTCCTTCGCGGGTGCTTTTTAGATTGGTGAGCAGCGTTTTCAGTTCGTCGAAAAAGGCGCGCTCGACACGTTTGAGTTGGGCGATGTTGCCCTCGTCTTGGCCGTGGTGGGAGAGGTTGTGATAGCCGATGTTCACGCCGGGCACGACGACGCTGTCCTGCCGGAAATAACCAAACGTGACGACGCGCGTGCTGTCGGTCTTGAAGGCGAGATGCGTGAGGTCGCAGACGCAGCGCAGGTTGGTGATGATTTCGTCCGGGGCGAAGGGCGCGGGCGGCTTGGCGTCCACTTTCGGTTTCGGCTGATGCATCCATTCCTCGGACTTCACGAGGCGCTTCTCGGTGGCGCGCACGGACTCGAAGTATTCATCGAGCTTTTCCTGGTCGCGCTTGGAGAGACGCGGCTGCAAATCGCGCGCCTCATCGAGCACGTGGTCGAGAATGCTTTTGCCGCGACCGATCTCTGCGAGGACTTTGGTTTTATTGGCGGCGCCATCCTCGGCGAAGAGCTTGGCGAAGGCATCGGCGGCGTTTTTCTCCGCAGGCACCATGCTGCCGCCATCGGTCCAGCCGAAGTCATTGGCTCCGGCGCTCAGCGCGAGCGAGTCAAACCGCGTGTGCTGGCCGAGCACGTTTGCGACATGCTGGTCGAGCGAGTGCCGATTGCGCTCGGTCGAAGGCACACCGGTGAAGATGCGCGGCTGCGCGGCGTGACCGCCGTTGACGCCCGGATGTTCGAGACCGGAGATGACGCTGAAGCGATCTCGCAAGTCGGCGAGCGGTGCGAGATACTCGGGAAGTTCGTAGCTGGTGCCAGATTGTTTCGGGACAAACGAGTCGCGGTAAATGCCGAGCGGCAGACAGACGAGCAGCAGGCGTCGAGGCTCTTTCGCGGCGTCCGCGGCGTGGACGATGCCGCCGAGCGATTCGAGCCACGGCAGACTGAGCATGACGCCGGCTCCGCGGAGGAAGTTGCGACGGGTGGAGAGTGCGGGTTGTGGGTTCATGGAGTGTGGCTGGCGTTGGTTTACGGGTTTGCAAAAACGGGGCTGGAGACGAGGTCGAGCACGAGGGACTTCATGCCGCTCTTCTTCTCGCGGGTTTTGGTGGCGATGGCTTTGAGTGGCTGGCGGTCGGCGAATCCGGGTGCGCGGCCGAGGGCGAAGGTGGCGAGCTGGTTCGTGAGATTTTGCACGACGAGGTCTTCGCGTTTCTTCACCAACTCGCGGAATTCCTGGAAGCTGCTGAAACGACCCACGCCCGCCCATTCATCGGCGGGATGGACGGGCTTGCCGTCGGCGAGTGTCTTGCGTTTGCCCTGGCCATCCTTGAGCGCGCGGTAGCTCTCCCGCCAGCCGCCGATGACATCGAAATTCTCCAGCGCAAAACCGAGCGGATCGATCTTCCTGTGACACGAGGCACACGCGGCGACTTCGCGGTGCTTCGAGAGCTGCTCGTTGATCGTGGTCGCGCCGCGAATGTCCGGCTCGATGGGCGGCACGTCCGGCGGCGGTGGTGGCGCGGGGGTGCCGAGGAACTTCTCCAGCAGCCAGGTGCCGCGAATGACGGGCGAAGTCGTACTGCCGTTCGATGTGACCGCATGAATGCTTGCCTGGGTCAACAATCCGCCGCGCACGGTTTTCAATTTGTCCAGGCTCACGCGGCGAAAATCCGGCCCCAGCACGCCAGCGATGCCGTAGTGTTTCGCGAGGCGTTGATTGAGCATCGTCCAGTCGGAATCAATGAGCTGGCTGAGCGGCAAATCGCGCTGGAACATCTCCGCGATGAAGTGCTCCGTCTCTCCACGCATCGCGGCTTCGAGTTCGGCGTCGTATTCGGGATAGAGGTCCGCGTTGGCCTTCATCGCGCCGACCTCGCGCACGCGCAGCCATTGTCCGGTGAAGTCCTTCAAAAAGCGTGCTGTGCGGGCATCCGCCATCATGCGCTGGGCCTGGGCGCGGCGTTTGGCAGCATCGAGCAGACTGCCATCGGCGGCGGCTTTCATGAGTTCGTCGTCCGGCGTGGAGCGCCAGAGGAAATACGACATGCGCGAAGCGATGGCGAAGGCGTCAGGCTCACCTGGAGGCTCTTCATGGTAAAGAAAACGCGGCGAGACCAGCATCGCGGCCAACATGCTTCGCAGCGCCTCATCGGGTGTCATGCTCTGCGCGAACTTCTCGAACAACGCGCGATACTTCGTCACCGCGGCGGCATCCACCGGCCTGCGGAAAAGCTTCGGCGCTAAGTGCGCGACGATGGCGGCGGCTTTCTCCGGCGTGGGCTGCGCGGGATCGATGTCGCCGAACAACGTGCGATGCCCCTTCGGCGGCCACGTTTCATAAATCGGTCCCTCGATGCTGAAGGAGCGGATGCCGATGAAAGGCCCCGGTTGATCAATCATCGCGCGGCCTTGCGAGTGCGGCGCGCCATCGATCATCGTGAACATTACGCGTTCACCTGGCTCCATGTAGTAGCTGGCCTCGACTTCGCGGGGCTTGTCGTCGGTGAAGGTGAAGACGGTTTCCACTTTTGGAATCACGCCAGGCCCGGGCCGTCCGACGCTGAACTTCAGCCGCGTGGGCTTGCCATCGTTCCTCATGGCGAAAGCGATCGCCTTCACCTTGCACCATCCAGCCGCTCGTCCTGGATAACTGAGTGCGGGCCCACCGCTGAAATACTGCTGCACGGTCATCACGGCATCGAGATGCGGGCCATCGGATGCTTTGGGCGGACGCAGCGTGCCGTTTTCCAGCACTGGGAAGCGATAGCCGTGAGATTCGGGATTCGCCTTGACCGCCTCCTCCATCTTGCGCGTGTTTGCTTTCTCTTGCGGTGTCAGGCTGTCGAAGTTCGCCAGGCGGGACTCCAGATTCTTGCGGGCGAGTTCGATCGCTCGGCGATTGCCGTCATGGAGCGTGAGCGTCGTGCTCTTCGTCTCGGGCCGTGCGGATGGCGCGATGGCGCGGGCGAGGACGAACTCGGCGGCCTTCATGTATTCCTGCATCTGCGCAGCGGAGAGCATCAGCGCTGCGCCGTTGTTGTCGAAACCATGCTCCCGCATGTCCTCGGGAAAGCCGGAGGTGAAGTCGCCATGCACATCAAAGAGGTCCGCGATGGTGCTTTGATACTCTGCCCGATTCAGTCGCCGCAACACGACCTCGCCACCCGCGCCCTTGAGGGCCGCGGTGGCCCGGGAAAGCTCGCTTTGGATCCAGGTGGTGATTTTCTCGATTTCCGCCGCTGATGGCTGTTTTTCATCCTCCGGCGGCATTTCGCCGAGGTGGAGGTTGTCGAGCACGAGCTGCCAGTTCTCCGCGTCGGCGGCGGTGGTGGAGACTTGTAACTTATCGACACGAAAATCGCCCTTTTGCTTCTTTTCGCCGTGGCAGTTGATGCAGTAGGTCTGCATGAAGCCGCTCACCGGAGCGGGCACCGCTGCATTTGCGGAGGATGCGATTAAAAGGGCAAAGGCCAGGATTCTCATGACACGGAGTTTCATCATTTGGAGCTTTCGAGAGCGGCCTTCAAAGGCGCGGCAAGTTCAGGGGGAGCCTGCTTGGCGAGGTTGGCGGCGATGAACTTGTGACGCTTGACGATCTCAGCTGGCGGCAAGGTGATGACTTTTGCCTGCGGATGATCCACCTGCAGTTTCGCCAAGTCATCGGCGCTGGCGAGACTCATGCTGAGGTCGATTTCGGTGAGTTTGCCCTTCAAGGGAGCTAGCAGCGCGAGACCACCGGCATAGGTCACGTAGCACTCCTTGAAACCGACCTGCGTCAGATTCGGAATCTTCGCGATGGCTCCCAAGGCCCTCTCGGTCACACGCTTGCTCGCCATCTCGCCGATGGAAAAACTCGTCAGCCCCGGATGTCCGGCGAAGAACGCGATGCCTGCTTCAGTTGCCTGCGAATGACCGACACCGAAGCTGCGCAGCGACTTGATCTTCGCGCATTGCTCCATGCCCTTGTCGGAAAAGCTGAGGCCGATCTTGATGTCGGCGAGCTTCGAGTCCGTGAGCGCGTCAAAGCCGCTGCCAACGAACTCCGGGATGCGCGGGTCTTTGCCGACGAAGCCATTGTGGTCCATGCGGATGATGCGCAGCTCCGGCAGCGCCTTGAATGACCGCAACGTGCTGTTGCGCAGCCACGGACCATTCCCCGTGATGGCGAGCACATGACCCACTTTGTCATGCGTGACGGTGAAGGCGACGGCTTCCCGCTCCTTGGACTGAACTGTCACCGAAGCGATGTCAGCTTTCGGCACGCCGAGGCTGACGAGTGTGTCCGCAGCACCTCTGGCCGAAAACCCCGGCTTTGACCCGATGACGACTTCAACGCCCTCCGTGGCCGCGATGCCCTGGATGATTTTCGCTTCGGCGGGAAGCAGCGGAAGATTCAATTCGGCGGCGTGGATTCGGATGAGGCTTCCGACGGCGAACAGGACTGGCATTATGGGTTTCATGTGATTTCAAAGGTTGGTTACTTCGCGCCCAGCACCTCAACGCTCTCGACTTCGAGGCCAGCGTCGGTGCCGATGGTGTAGATGGCCATCTGGCGAAGCTCGAGCGGTTCTTGCGGGGCGTTCTTGGCCTGGGCGTGCCAGTGGCGGAAGGCGCTCACGGGCAGCTCCATCTGCCACTCTCCCGCGCTGATGCCGCGCTGCTGGAACCAATTCCCCGCGTAACCGCCCGTGGTCTTCATGCAGGCCAGCATCACCTCCAGCGTGGCCGACGTCGTGGCGTGACCGCGCAGGCGCACCCGGGAATCCGGCCGCACCTGGATGTTCGCACGGTCCTGCCACGGCAGCGTGAGTCCCACCCGGTGAATCGTCACCGGCCCACGGCTGCTCTTGGGCACAAAGACCGGCTCGGCGGCGATGCGTGGCGCTTTTTCACCCCCAGCGGGCAACCATCGTCCCTGAGTGCCGTTTGGACCGGTGGAGAAATCAGAGCGCCAAAGCACCTCCGGCTCGCGGCGGCGCATCACAGGCATTTCCGCGCCGGAGAGCGATGCCACCGCCTCATGCTGCGCGGGCACCTCCGCGCTGCGGCCATCCATCAGGCGAGTGAGACGCACGCGACCTTCATTCACCGCGAGACGCGTATTCGCCTCATCCGAATCGACTTCGAACCGCGTGCCCAGCACCTCCAGCAGCGCGGTGGGCGTGTGGGTGAGCAACGGACGCTGTGGATGCTGCGGCCGCACATCGGCGGAAACACTTCCCGAGCGCAAATGCACGGTTTTTTGCCCCTCATCGGAAATCGTCGCCACCGTGCGTCCGAGCAGAGTGAGCGAGGTGCCATCCGCAAAAGCAACCACCAGCGTGGCATCGTCCGAAACCGTCTCCAGCGAGCCTCCGGGCAGCGTGGAGCCAGTCGCGAGCGTGTCGCGCACCTCACCGCCTGCGCCGGCCCACCGCACACTGCCATCGACCTGCGTCACCGTGAGGATGTCTCGCTCGCCGCCGTTTTGCAGGAGCCAAATCAACGACAACAACAACGCCACCCCTGCTGCCATTGTGCCCAAGACCACAGTCGTTCGCCAGCGCGGTTTGTTTTCCGCCACCGCGGGCTGCTCGGGATGAGCTTGTGCATCATCCCGCACCAGGACGGCCTGAAGCAGCACTTCGGCGAGTGCAGCGGCCACCGTAGGCTCCGCTTCGATGCGACGAGAAAGCGCGGCAGTCTCCTGCGCATCGCATTCCCCCTCTGCGTAACGCACCAGAAGCTCCCACGGGATGTTCTCGTTCATCGCACTCATGCCTGGGCCTCCTTCATCTGGGCGAGACGTTCCTCAGCGCACTTTCGCAACGCCGCATGAAGCCGCGAC
This sequence comes from Verrucomicrobiota bacterium, assembly GCA_016871755.1. Taxonomy (GTDB): domain Bacteria; phylum Verrucomicrobiota; class Verrucomicrobiia; order Opitutales; family Opitutaceae; genus UBA6669. Next base: position 6,306 of record VHCJ01000057.1, read on the forward strand.
AGCGCCTTGTAAACCGCATCCTCGCTGCGGCGCAGCAGCGCAGCGAGATCGCGCCCGCTGCGCCCCTCGTCATAGCGCAGCCGCAGCAGCCGCCTCGACTCCTGCGGCATGGCGGCGATGCAATCCCTCAACGCACCGAGCTTTGCGCTCGCGGCTTCATTTTCTTCCCAACTCTGCGCAACGGCATCCAGCGCCATCTCGCTCAAAATCATATCAAGCCGCCCCACGCGGCGAATGTGATCAATCCCGAGATTCCGCATCGAAACCCGCGCCCAGGCCAGCAGCCCCGCTTCATCCGAAAAACTCTCCCGCATCCGCAGCGCCTTGATCATCACCTCCTGAAACACATCCTCCGCCTGATGCACATCCCGCAGCACCGCCAACGTCCCCGCAATCAATCGCGGACGGGCGTCGAGCAGGGTTTTGACGAGCAGTTCTTCGGTCATTCAGGAGAAAGACGAATGACGCGCGAAAGTCTGACTGGAAACCTCGCCCTAGTTTCCCGATTCATCTCACGGCCCCTCCCGCCAACGCATCCACCTCGCTCATCTTGAAGCGCACGCTGACGATGGAGCAGCCGATGTCTTCCTTGCGGTAGTTCGCATACGTCGTGGCGACGATGGTGTTGTCGGGCAGGAGGTGAAGGCCGGGGTAGAAGCCGTCTTTGAAGGTCTTCAACAAACTCACGCGATACTGGCCGGGCTTGCCCTGCTTGATGTCGTCGTAGGTGCCGACCCAGGCAATGAAGCCCTTGTCCTTGGCGCTCGGCGAGGCATTGCGGAAGACGATCACCATGCGGCCATCGGGCAAACAAATGCCGTGATGACGGTCGCCGGTGAGGCCCCACGGCGTGTCCACGGCTTGCGACCATGTCTTGCCCTCGTCGCGGCTGAACATGACGAGGCTGGTGCCGCTGCGTTTGTTCTCTCGCATGAGGCAGCAGAGTTCGTCGCCATCGGGCGAGCGGAAGACGTAGGGCTCGCAGGGATGCTTGCCGTCGAGCTTCGTGCCGTCGCAGGCCAGCGTGGGCGCAGACCAGGTGAAACCGCCGTCGCGCGTGATGGATTGCAGCACTTGGAGCGTGCCGCCTTCGCCGATGCCGCCGCCGCGATGGAACAGGCCGAGATGCGAGCCGTCCTTCAGCCGCACGATGCTGGAGAAGGTCATGATGCAGCGAAAAGGATCGTCCTTGGAAATGCGTCCGCCGATGGGTGGCAGCTCGCGCCAAGTCTTGCCGTCGTCCTCGCTGACGATGCGCGGCATGTAGCCTTGCAAGCGATCGGGGATGTCCTTGATGACCTCCTTGTCCGTCGCCGTGCGCGCTGCGAAGACCCACAGCCGCTCCTTTCCCTGCGCATCGGTGAGGCGATAGATGCTCGGGCAGTTGCGAAAGTTCACGTAGTTCGGCGGCAGCGCGTCATCCATGCGCATCCAGGTCAGCCCCGCGTCATCGCTGCGCGCCATCGGCCCCGCATGTCCGCCGTGGCCGATGTTCCAGACGCAAATCATCGTCCTGTTGTCCGCCAGCATCGTCGTCGTCGGATGCGCGTGATACGCGTCCGGCCCGGTCGTGCCGCGCGCGATGATGATCTGCCGCTGCGTGTCCTCGGAGAGGTCAATGTGCTTCAAAGCATCGCGCTGCTGCTGCCACAGCGCCTTCTTTTCAGCAGGTGCCGATTCCCATGCGCGTTTCGCGGCCGTGGTGGCGTTGGCGACTTCGGGCTTGGCTTGAGCGAAGGCGGCCAGCGGCGCGAGCAGCAGGGCGGTGAGGAGGGAGAGGTTCATGTTCCTGGCTCTTGGTTTCTGGTTCGTCACTTCCTCGGCGAGGGCGGGAGCTGTTTGATCCACGCTAGGTTGAAGGTGTAGTGGCGGCTGCTGGTGAGCAGGTGCATGCGGCCGTCGCGGGCTTGGATGAGGGCGAGGTAGCCGTTGGTGTCGGCTTTTGCGGAGTTGCCTTTGGTGATGAGACGGCGGTCGGGCCAGGTCTTGCCTTCGTCGTAGCTGACGGCGGCGAACAGGCCGACGCCGGTGAAATCGCCGTCGGTGCTCTTGAAGGTCATGCCTTTGGCGGGGTTCTTTTTCAGTTCGCGGGCCTGATCAGTGAAGGAGCAGAGCACGATGGGGCCTTCCTTGAGCCGCAACAGCACGGGGCGCTGCGTGTTGCTCACGACCGGGAACTCACTGGCTTCATAGTTCCAGGTCTCGCCGAGATCGCTGGAGTAGCTGACGGGCATCCTGAAACCGAAACGCTCCTGGTCGTCCACATGGTCGAAGCGGCCGAGCGCCATCAGGCGTCCATCCGCAAGCTGCACGAGCGGCGCATGGATGCCGGCGATGCAGGGGCCGCTGCCGCCGGGGCGCAGCTCGGCCTTGTCGCGTGGTTTGCCGGTCGGGGTCCATGTCTGCCCATCGTCCCGGCTGATGACGAGCGACCTGCCGTCGAGCGAGATGGCGAGCACGCCCTCGCGTGTGCGGATGATGCTGTTTCCAAACTCGCCGCCCATGGGAAAGAGCTTCGCCTTGGACCAGGTGGCGCCGTTGTCGGTGGAGGTGCGGAAGGTGTTCTGCGCGTGATGCACGAAGTTGAGATGAAAGAGGGTCTTGTCGCCGTCCCACCAGAGTTTCGGGGCGTGGTCGTTGACATCGGGCGCGTCCCAGAAGGGTGAAGGGTTTTCCCAGTCCTTGCTGCCGAAACGCAGGCGGCTGGCACCGTTGCACAGTTCGGGACCGGGCTCGGTGATGCACGAGAACCAGACGGCGAGCAGATCGCCGTTCGGGCACTCGGCGAGGCCGGGGCTGTGGTTATGCCGGGCGAAAAGCGGACCGACCTCGCCCTCTGGAATCCGCCGATAAAAACGCGGTCCTTCCATGAACGGCACGTCCGCAGCCTGCGGGACGATCTTTGCCGCTTGCCGGCTGACATCTCGCGCGTTCAGCGGCGCGGGCGGAGGCGGCAACGTTTTTCCTTTCGGGAGATCGCCGAGCACGACGCGGAAACCGACCCACGGCAGCGACGAATCCGGAACCCAGCCGCCACGGTTTGCCGACCGCACCAACTGCGCGAGCATGGAATGCCCGCCGCCGCGAAACACGCGGAAAT
>VHCJ01000058.1 GCA_016871755.1 Verrucomicrobiota bacterium
CAGCGGCTCGATGAGCCGCGCGCTGCCGCACCTGGTCGCCGTCTGCCGCGAGCCTTTCCGCCGCGGCGAACTCCGGCTCTTCGCCTTCTCCACCGTCGTCTCCGAGCTCACCGGCCGCGATCTCGCGCGCGCCTCCTTCGCCAACACGCAGGGCACCGACATCAATTGCGTGCTCACCCATCTCACCGCGCTGCCGGCGCGGAAGCGTCCGCGCGTGGTGCTGATCGCCACCGATGGCTACGTGGGACCCGCCCGCGCCGATCTGCTCTCCCGTCTCCCGCGCCTGCGCTTTGTCGCCGCGTTGGCCGGTGAGATCCACCGCGACGATCTCGCGCCCTGGGCGCACCAACTCACCGACCTTCCTCCGCCATGACCGAACACGCCGAATACGTTTCCCCGGGACATCCCGACCGCCTCGCCGACGCCATCGCCGAGGGTATCGTCACCGCCGCCGTCCGCGACCACCCGCTCGCGCTCGTCGGCGTGGAGGTGGCGCTCCATCGCGACCGGGTCTTTGTCGATGGTCGCATCGCCGCCGGCCCCCGCGCGATCGACGTCGCGGGGATCACCCGCGAGGTCTACCGCTCCGCCGGCTACGGCCCGCGGTGGGATCCCGCGCCCGAGTCGCTCACTTTGCTCACCGACCTCTGCGAGGAGGCCCTCCCGCGGGAGGAGGAGGACGTGCGGCCGTTCTCCGACGATCAGAACATCGTCACCGGCCACGCCTGCGGCGACGCCCGCACGAATTTCCTGCCGGTCGCGCACTGGATCGCCGGGGCCATCGGCGGCCGTCTCCACGACGGGATCCGCGGCGACGCGCGTCTGGCGGGGGATTTCGGTCCCGATCTCAAGGTTCTCGCCATGCTCGAACGCGATCCCGTTCACGGACCGCTGCGTCGGGTCGTCTGGCGCCGACTCGTCGTGAGCGTGCTGCACCGCCCGGGTATCGGCGCCGAGAAGCAGCACCGGCTCCTGCTCCCGCTCATCCAGGAAATCCTCGGCCTGCTCGAGCGCGACGGACTCACCGGCGCGGCCGCGACGTTTTCGCCGGATCTCCTCGTCCTGAACGGCGCGGGCGACTTCACGGTCGGCGGCCCGCGGGGCGACAACGGACTCTCCGGCAAGAAGCTCGTCGTCGACCACTACGGTCCCACGGTGCCGATCGGTGGCGGCGCCCTTTCCGGCAAGGACCCGCACAAGATCGACAAATGCGGCCCGCTCCGCGCGCGCCAGCTCGCGAAAACCCTTGTGCGGTCCGGGGCCGATTCAGCCGACGTCACCCTCGCGTGGGCCCCCGGCGCCGATGCGCCGCCCTCGATCACGGCCGTCACCACCACAGGTGGCGTCCGCCGCCGCGTGCCCGACGCGGAACTGCCGCCGCCGGAATGGTTCGCGATCGCCCGCATCGTCTCCGACCTCGAACTCCTCACCGTCGACTGGGGCGAGCGGGTGCGGGAAGGGTATTTCCGCGACTTCAACGCACGATGGGAGCGTTGAAGGAAGCCGTCGATACCGACCGCCAATCCGCACCCCACGGACAGCCGTTGTCCTTCCGGTGTGGTAATTCTATGCCTTCTACCGCACTGCCGCTCCTGCCGACGCTCCGATGGATTCCTCCCCGAACTCAGCACCCAGGAACTCCCGGCCGGTCTCCATCCGACTATCTTGGGGCGCGGGCGACGTCGGTGCCACGTTCAGGTTCACCCGCGCCAAATGGCGCCGGATCCTCGCCGGAGAGGTCGTTGAATCCTCGACATGGTGTTGGTACGAAGGCCGTCGCTTCCGGGTCGGTGCGCGGTTCAACAGTTCCGGGAAGGGCGACCTGTACGTGGGAGGCGACGACTGTTCAGGCCTCTTTTCAGGCACCCTCGACGATGCCACGATCACTGGCGTGGAGTACCCTGAACCACCACTCGGTGCGACGATATTCGAGGTGCTCGAGGCTGGCACGTTGCTGATGGAGGGAGTCGAGCTTCCCGACACCCGAGCCGAGGCTTACGACCTCGATCCGAAGTCGTTGGAGGACGCTGGTGATCTCATTCGTGCCGCCGAGGATTGTCCGCCCCTTGAGCGGCACCTGGACCGCGAGCGGGACGCGGCGGGCGGAACGCCCGACGTGGCCGGGTGGCTGGAGTCCCTTTCGACGCGCGCGCTTCGCACCGTGATCCGGGACGTGCGGCAATGGCTGCGCGAGGAACCCGACTGGGCGCAGGAAGATGATTACATCCCGCGAACGTCCGGCCCCCAGGGCGCGGCGCTCGAGTTCTTCCGCGACTGGGATTCCGACGAACTCCTCGCCCTCGGGGTCCGGATCGTCGAAGGCGAACACCCCGGCAGCACCTTCTATGCCGCCGAGCTGGTCCGCGACCCCGCCGCCGCCAACGCCACCTCAGCCCGCCGTGGATTCGGCGTGTGGTTTCGAAGGGGCGCGACCTAGCGTACCCATAATCCATCCGGCGGGCCGCCTTCCGAAATTCTTCGCGCAGCCGCTCCCCACGGCTTGCGCAACGGTTTAGCGTCAGTCATTGGAAACCAGCGTCGGTCGAACTTCTGCCTGATGCCCCTCCCCGAACCCACCCCCACCACCGCCCGCGGAGGCCGAATCATCGGATCAACCGAAAGCCGGCCGAGAAGCATGGAACACTCGGTGCCCTTGGGCTTCGACTTACACGTTTCAGCCTAACTCATCTGGCGCCTCGCTCATCACCAAAGGCATGATTTACAGCCCGGCCAACGGCGACACCGGCTTTACCTTCCCGCTGTTCGATAAATATTTGCGGCGAGTGATGGCGAAGTAAGCCCGTAGTAGACTCCTACCGCTTTGCAATGGGTACGCTCGTTCCAGGTCTTTATGAAAAATTGCTGGATGAGGAATTATCCCTGGCCCTCTCGGAACATCCCGAGCTGAGGCCAATCCTCCGCAAGTTGGATGACGAGGAGGCGCCGCATGCCTACGGGCAGTTTGTGTTTCAGCTGCTGGTTCAGGCCCTGCGCAACCGGAGTCCAGAAGAGCGTTTGCCGCTGGTGAACCGCCTGATCGCGCTGCTATCCGCAAGCGATGGCTTGGGCTTTCTTCAACGAAAAACCCTGCTCTCCTCGCCCGACTCGGTGTTACTCTCCCTGAATGTGGCCCCGGCGCCGGGTGGGGACGCAGTGACCAGTCTGCCGCGTCCGGCCACACCGCTTTCGGCCAGCAGCCTTTTAACCGGCGCGCGCCACGACCCGCCGCTGGAACATGAGTTGCGCCAAGAAATGGCCACGGCCGATCGCGTGGACATCTTGGTGGCTTTCATAAAGTGGACCGGCCTCCGCTTGTTGCAGCCCGCTTTTGAGGCACTTGCCGCTCGCGGTGTTCCCGTGCGTATCGTGACCACGTCCTACATGGGAGCGTCCGATCCGGACGCAGTTGCGTGGCTCGCGGCTCAACCGGGTTTTTCCGTGAAAGTCTCCTACGACACGGAGCGCACTCGGTTGCATGCCAAGGCCTACCACTTTTTCCGCCGTTCGGGCTTTTCCTCTGGCTACATCGGCTCCGCCAACATGTCGCGCGCGGCCATGACCAGCGGTCTCGAATGGACCGTAAAAGTCACCGAGGTGGACCAAGCTCACATTCTGCAGCGCTTCACCGCTGAATTTTCCACCTACTGGGCAAGTCCGGAATTCGAAACCTACGACGCATCGCAAGCCCAGCGTCTGAAGGATGCGATTCAGTATGCCAACGTTGGTGATGGTGCCCAAGCACCTCGGTTTTTTGCCGATATCCGGCCGCACGCATTTCAAGAACGCATCCTCGAAGCCCTGAGTGCGGCTCGCGCCGCAGGGCAGACGCGCAACCTCGTTGTCGCCGCCACCGGAACGGGAAAGACCGTCATAGCGGCGTTTGATTATGCGCGGTTCGCCGCCCGCTCCGCCAAGCTTACCGATCCGGCCGCGCGCCAGCCCGCCACTTTACTCTTCGTTGCTCACCGCAAAGAGATTTTGGAACAGGCTCGGGATTGTTTCCGCACAGTTCGGCGCGATCCTAATTTCGGCGACCTTCTGGTAGACGGCGAAAAGCCAAGTTCGTGGCGCTACGTTTTCGCCTCGGTGCAGAGTCTGACCACTGCTCAACCCTGGGTGGCGTTTTCTCCCGAACACTTCCGTTTCATTATAATCGACGAAGCCCATCACAGCACCGCCACGAGCTATCGGCCACTGTTGGAAAATTGCCGTCCGGAGATTTTGCTGGGGCTGACCGCCACGCCGGAACGTATGGATGGTAGCTCAATTCTTCCCGATTTTGGCGGTGAGTTTGCCGCGGAGATTAGGCTGCCCGAAGCACTCGAGGAAAAACTTCTCTGCCCGTTTCACTACTTCGGCATCACGGATCCGGTGTCGCTCGTCGACGAACGATTTTGGCGTAATGGCCAATACGATGTCGCCGCGCTTACCTCCGCCTACACCGGTGACGACATCCGTGCACGCCAGCGTCTCGATGTGATTCTTGCCAGCCTGCGTCGTTACCAACCCGACCTTAGTCGTACTCGCGCGGTCGGATTTTGCGCCAGCGTGGCCCATGCGGAATTCATGGCGGAGGCGTTTAACCAAGTCGGCCTGCAGGCGGCGGTCATCGTGGGCGAAACTGCTGCGCCCGAGCGGCAGGCACGGGTTGCTGATTTTCGCGCCGGGCGCCTACCGTTTGTCTTCACGGTGGATGTTTTCAGCGAGGGAGTGGACGTCCCGGAGATCAACCTGGTGATGTTCCTACGCCCCACCGCCAGCCTTACAGTGTTTCTGCAGCAGCTTGGTCGAGGCCTTCGCCATCACCCCGATAAGGACTGCCTCACCGTCCTCGATTTTATCGGCCAGAATCACCGCCGGTATCGCATCGATAAAAAGTTCGCCGCGCTGCTTAGCCGCGATCGTCAGCGGATGGACCAAGAGGTGGAGCATGATTTTCCGCATCTTCCGCCCGGCTGTAATATCCAGCTCGAACGAGTCGCGCGGGAACATGTCCTAAGCAACATTCGCGAAAGCCTTCGTAACTTCGCGACCTTGGTGACGGAGAGTCTCGCCACCTTTGCGCAGGATCACGGCTGTGAGCCGAATTTCGGAAACTTCGTCCGCGCTACGGGCATTTCCCCACTGACGTTGCTGAAGAACAAAACTTGGTCGGAATGGCAGGCGCTCGCGCGCCACGTCGTGGCACCGTCCGACCCCGATCTTAACTCCTGCAGACAAGCTCACCGGCGCATTCTTCTGCGCTCGGATCCCGCCCAACTCGATCAACTCGCGCGCTTCGCTGACCCCGAGAATTCATTGGACGACGATTCCGGCAGCCTCTGTGAGCCGGATGGCGTTACACTGCATTACCTTCTCTGGGGAAAAAAGGGTGCCGATGTCGGCGCAGCAAGTTTGGCCGATTCGTTTTCCAAGTGGCGGAGGAACTCCACAGCCTTGCGCGACCTGGCCGAGATCGTGGATCACGTGCGGCGTCATCCGGCTTATCCCATCATGCCGATCGAGCTGCCGTTTCCTTGCCGGTTACGTCTGCACGCCGCCTACGGCTCAGCAGAGATTAAGGCGGCGCTTGGATTGTGCACATTGGAAAAATCCGGCCCCACCGGCGTGGGCGTGCTCCATGCTGAAGCACTGAAGTGCTACGTTCACTTGGTGACCTTCCGTAAATCGGAGCAGGATTTTTCGCCAACCACGCAGTATCGCGACTATCCGATCAGCCGACGGCAGCTGCACTGGGAAAGTCAGTCCACGGTTTCCCAATCTAGCGGCACAGGGCAGAACCTCCTGCATTTTCGGGAGCTCGGTTATACGATCTTGTTTTTCTCGAGGCTGGAAAAACGCATCGAGGACGAGACGGCGCCGTTTATTTTTCTCGGCCCGGCCGAACGCTTACTTAGCGCCGAGGGCGATCGACCGATCGCGATGGTCTGGGAGCTGGCCCACGAGATGCCTGCGGCAGTTTTTGAGGAAGCCCGGGCGATCTAATCGAACCGTGTTCGAAGCCAGGCCAAGGGCGGCGCCGGCAAAGATGGTCCGGATGGTCTCCAGCTCGACACACGCGCCGATACTCGCCTCCGGCAGTCTTCTGTGTGGCGCGATACCGGACTGTCGTGGAACAACAGCTCGGGGCAATCCTACGGGTTCAGGTGGAAATGTGCAACGGCCCCAAGGGACCAGAGCGCCGGATACGGAGTTCGCGACGGGCGATGCCGCTCGCGCCCGACCTTCAGTTCGGCGATTAAATTCAGCAGTCGATCGCTGGCGAATTTCTATCCTAGTTTGCAGGTTTTTCCCTGAACCCGGCCTGATCCCATCGGATCAGACTCTGTGTGGCCAAGCGCCCCCTGGCTTCTGTTAGCGCAGTATCTTCCCCTTGTGACGGTGCGACGAGCGCTCATGGTGGCCGCGGTTTCCTTTGTCATGTCGGCCCTGACGCGCGCTCTTGATTCCCTGTACCGGCTGAAAGTCGGCGTGACGGGTGTCGGCGCGGGTCGCCATGAACGGCCCCACAAGCCGCTGCTGCTCCTCGCCGTGCTCGAGGGTCTCGACGCCGGCGAGGCCACTCCCGACCGCGTGCCGTGGTCCCGCGCGCTCATCGCGCGTTTCGGGCGCCGGTTCGGGTTCGTGCGCGCTGCGGACGACGATTGCACGCCGCAGCTGCCGTTCCTCCACTTGCGGAGCGACGGATTTTGGGAGCCGCTACGGGAGGAGGCCGGCGGGTGGCGTCCGCTGTCCGCGCCGCCGCTCGTTGCGGATGCCGACACCGGCGTGGTGCGGGCGGGCTTCACGGGTGAGTGGCGCGCGCTGGCGGGGGACGCGGGCGCGCGGGTGGCGATGCGCGATGCGATCATCGCGCGGTATTTCGCGCGGCACCGGGCGGCCCTGGATGCGGATGGTGCGCCGGCGGGCCGGCTGGCGGAACCCGGCGAGGACGAGGAGCGAAGGGTGAGGGCGGCGAGTTTCCGCGGGTTGGTGCTCGGGAATTACGACCACCAGTGCTGCGCGTGCGGACTGCGGATCCGGATCCCGGACCCGGAGGTGACGTTCGTGGACGCCGCGCACCTGATCCCGTTCGCGGAGAGCCGGGACGACCATCCGCGGAACGGCGTGGCCCTGTGCAAGCATCACCATTGGGCGATGGACCGCCAGCTGCTCGCACCCGGCCCCGACTCCCGCTGGCACGTCTCGCGCCGCGTGGAGCCGCGTCGCTCGCGCGGGGAGGAGGAGCTTTTCCGCCTCGATGGCCAGCCCCTGATCCCGCCGGAGGAAAGCGCCTACGCCCCCGCGCCCGAGGCGCTGCGCTGGAGATTGGAACGGTTGGTGGGAAGCGGATGACCCGTTGAAGTTGAAGGTCGAGGTTGAGGCCAGGCCGAAGGGGTCAGGACGAAACCTGCAACGGCCCTGAGGCGACCGAAGCGTTGAAAAAGAAAGGTGCGATCTGCGATGCCGCTCGCGGTCGACCTTCAGGTCAGGGGTCAAATCCAGCAGGCGATCGCGGAGGAACCTCTTTCCCAAGTTGCAGGTTTCGGCCTGACCCCGTCGGAGCGCATCCTCCGCCCGGCATGGCCTTCCGCCACCGGAATAACCACATCAACCATCACGGCAGACTAACACCCCACCCGGCGCAGTTTCCGGGTCCTCTCCGCAGACTGCCAAAAAGGCGCGACAAGACGCTTGCGCGACGCCGGCTAAAGACGACAGGTGGACGACAAGACAGGAATTATTTCTTGCGGCCAGGCCGAAGGGGTCAGGGTGGGCTTGCCCCGATTCTTCGGACAGTGGCGTGGGGTTATTGGGTTAGTTTAGTTTGGATTCGAACACAAGGGGGCTGACGTAGCCGAGGCTCGAGTGGAGCCGGATACGATTGTAAAAGGATTCGATATAGTCGAAGAGTGCGGCACGTGCGGAGGCTCGCGAGGGGAAGCGTTGAGGGTAGACAACCTCGTATTTGAGGCTGCTCCAGAACGACTCGATGAAGGCGTTGTCGTAGCAGTTGCCCTTGCGGCTCATCGAGGCGACGCAGCCATGGGCTGCGAGCGCCCGGCGGTAGTCGACGCTGGTAAACTGACTGCCGCGATCGGAGTGCACGATTAGTCCGGGGCGTCCACCGCACCGCGTGATCGCCATGTCGAGGGCTCGCACGGCCAAGGCGGCATCGAGTCTCGGCCCCATGGCCCAGCCTACAATCTTGCGGGTAAAAACATCGAGCAATGCCACCACATACAGCCAGCCCTCACCCGTGAGAACGCAGGTGGCGTCAGTCACCCAGGCTTGGTAGGGTCGCTGCGCCTTGAACCCAACGAGGCGGTTGGGCGCGATGGGATCGGCGTGGCGGCTGTCGGTGGTCGCCACGCGATACTTCGAGCGCTGGCGAGCCTGCAGCCGGTTCTGCCGCATGAGCCGAGCAATGCGATGGCGGCTGCCGGGCAGGCCCAGCGCCCGGGCAAGACGCGGGCTGCCATAGGCTCGTCGCTGCCGAACAAACTCGAGGTGGATGCGCTCACACAGCGCTGCGTTCGCAGCCGCACGCGGCCCGGGCTGCCGGCGACGTCGTTGCCAGTCGTAATAACCGCTGCGTGAGACCAACAACGCCTCGCACAACCACTGCACTTTGTAACGGCCGCTCATCTGCTCGATTTGGGCATACCGCTCGGCGGCGTTTCGGAGAGGATGCCCAGTGATTTTTTTAGGACTTCGCGCTGCTCCAACAGCTTCGCGTTTTCCGCGCGCAACCGCTCGATCTCCGCCTGCATCTCGCCCAAGCGTTCAGATTTTCGCAGCAGAGGTTGGCTGCCCTGCTGGGCAGCCAACCTCTGCTGGTTTGCCCATCGATAGAGGAGCGGCGCTCTAATACCGAGCTCCGCTGCCATCTTGGCCGCACTCTTTCCGCTCTGCTTCCAACTGGCCACCGCTTCTTCTTTGAACTCCGGCGTGTAGCGACTCTTGCCGCTCGTCGGTCTCTGCAACTGGGTTTTCATTGGGATTGCTTTCTTTCTTCCGCTCGCCGTGTCCGTCAAATCAGGGCAACCTCAAATCCAGCAGGCGATCGCGGAGGAACCTCTTTCCCAAGTTGCAGGTTTCGGCCTGACCCCGTCGGAGCGCATCCTCCGCCCGGCATGGCCTTCCGCCACCGGAATAACCTCATCAACCATCACCGCAGACTAACACCCCACCCGGCGCAGTTTCCGGGCCCTCTCCGCAGACTGCCAAAAAAGCGCGACAAGACGCTTGCGCGACGCCGGCTAAAGACGACAGGTGGACGACAAGACAGGAATTATTTTTTGCCGCCGGGTTGAAACTGAAAACCCGCTGCCCCTT
>VHCJ01000059.1 GCA_016871755.1 Verrucomicrobiota bacterium
CTCCGCCTGCTGGTCGCGCACACTGTCCTGGGCGCCGATCACTTCCATTTTCGCGGGGACAATGTGTCGCGGCGCCATCGCTCTCCTGGAACAGAAACGCGATCGACCCTTCTTCCTCGGCGTCGGCTTCCGCCGGCCGCACGCCGCCTGGATCGCGCCGCGGAAGTACTTCGATCTCTACTCGCTCGAGTCGCTGCGACTGCCCGACCCGGGGCCGCGTTCCGGCGTGCCGGACCTCGCCTTCACCCAGATGTCGCGCAGCGGCCGCCTCATGGGCCGGAGTGTCCGGACAGAACGCTGGCGCTACACGGAAGGGAACGGCGGCCGCGACGGCGTCGAACTCTACGATCACGACACCGACCCGACCTTTAGATGAACCCAACGCCCTGAACGTGAAACCAGAGGGGGAAATTAGCGCCGCTGATGTTCTTGTTAAAATCGCAGACGATCCGCCATCCTTCGCCGAGCCTACGGCTGGCAGGCCGAATCTACCGGCTGACTGACGTCAGCCAACAAGCAGGGCATGACCTTGCGGAGGCTGCCCACCGTCTCGTCAGCCGCAGGCTGGGCGAAGGCTGAAGGCTCGGCGAAGGTGGGCTTTCGTCTTCGAGCTCATCGCAGGTCCCGCCCCCAGGAGTCAACTCTCGCCGACAAGACGAACCCCAAGATTTGGGTATTCCGCGGCCTCCGTGCATTCAAGAGTTGTCGGTGGATTCCTTGTGGGCGCGGTGCCCCCACCGCGCGGCTTGACGGCGACGCAGGCCGGAACCCGCAGGGCACCCCGCCCACAACCGTCAACCTGTGAATGCACCGCCGCGGCCTTGCCGGGACCACTCAACTTCGCGGTGTTTAGGCCATGCACTACGTGAACATCCTCCAAGGCGCAGTCGATAGCCACCGTCACTACATCGGATTCACCCACAACCTTCGCACGCGACTCACCAGTCACAATGCCGGACAAAACCAGTCGACGATCCACGGCCGCCCCTGGTGACTGGTCAGCTACTTCGCCTTCGTCGACGAATCCAAAGCCCGCGACTTCGAGCACTACCTGAAGAGTGGTTACGGCAAGACCTTTGCCAATCGACATTTCCTCTGAGCAGATCCACCGCACGGCTCTCCCAGACCGGTTGCCCTACTGCTGCGACAACGACCGGGAGCAATTAGCGCCGCGGATGTTCTTGTTAAAATCGCACACGCTCCGCCAGCCTCCGCCGAGCCTACGGCTGGCAGTCCGATAGAAATCGAAACGGGAATTTGATTGTCGCCTCACTCGGCTTTCCCCTCGCCGCCAGAATCTTGTGGAAGCGGCCAAGCAATGATGGAGCATCGAGGGTATAAAAGGCGCGCATAACTGTCAGCCGATCGTCACCAGGCGAGTGGTATGAAAACCAGAACTTTCGGGGCGGGCCAATCCAAAAGGGTCAGGCCTTGCGGTTTGCGATTGACCCTCGGCAACAGGTTTGCCGGCTGGCGGGACCATGGCACGCAAGCTCCGACTCGAGTTCGAGGGCGCGGTCTACCACGTCATCAATGCGCCTGCGGCGCACAAGCCGTGGCAACTATCGCTCCGCGCTCTTTCGCGACGAGGGTGCCAAGCTGGCGTTTCTCGACTGTCTCGGCGAGGCGTGCGAGAAGGCGGGCTGGGAGGTGCACGCGTGGTGCGTGATGTCGAACCACTTCCATCTGGCGATGGGGAGTCCTTTTCAGGTGAGTCGGTTGGCGAGCGCGTGCGGGCAGAGTCCGGCACGGCGGCCCCATTTCTGGGGTGATGCCAAGGCGCCAGACCTGACCTTGGCTCGCATCCTCAGCGCAATCCTCGACCGGGAGTCTTCCTCGCCGCACTTTCCCGCCTTGAGCCGCCATCACGCCCCAGTCACTCTGAGCCACGATGCGTGAGACCGTTTACCTCGAAACGTCGTTCTTCAGTTTCTACTTCGACGAACGACCCGCACCTGCGATTGTCGCCCGTCGCGAATGGACGCACCAGTGGTGGACGTGCCGCCGCCGCCACTATGAATTGCTCACGAGCACGGCGGTGCTCGATGAATTGGCCCGCGGCAGACTCCCGCACCAGCAACCGGCCCTCGATTTCGCGCTCTCCTTGCCGACGATGCCCGTCGCCGACGAAGTCGTGGAGATTGTCGAAGCGTACATCGCACACCGCCTTATGCCGCGGGATCCGGTGGGCGATGCGCTGCACCTCGCGCTTGCGTCCTTCCACAAGTGCGATTTCCTGCTGACATGGAACTGCCAGCACCTCGCCAATGCGAGCAAGTTCGCCCACATCCGGCGGCTTCACGCGATCATGGCCCTGCACGTGCCGGCGCTCGTTACCCCGCTCGAATTGATGGAGGATTCCACCGATGAAACCCGTTGATGAAGGACTCGCGCCGGTGCGGGCGGTGCGCGCCGCGATATCGAAGGAGTTTGGACACGACGCCAGCCGCTACGTGGCTCACTTGCGTGCCGCCGAACCGCGCTATGCCAAACAAGTCGCGGCGTATCGGCGCAGAAGCAAGCCGCGGCGCGCCGCGCTGGTTGCCACCAACTGAGCCGGGGGCGGACAGTTGGCCGGCCTTGGCGGCCGCTTGGTGGAGGTGGTCTGGCCTGCAGCCTGATGATGAAATGCGGCGCTCCAGGACTTGCGCGCAGGGTCGCTGCATGACGGCCGCATGACACCAGATTTCAATTACGCGCTTGAACGTTCAGTCGGCGGCGCTAGTCGTCTGCATGCAACTGAAACCCGACCACGTGTTTGCGAACCCAGCGGAAATGCGCGGCTCAGGTCTCAATCCTCTGCGCCAGCTGCGGTGATCCTACATGGTGTTTGGAGGTACACGCCCGCTCTCTCTGTCGCCGAGACCTCTTGACAACTTTGCTAGCCTCCCGTGGTCACGAACAAATTCTCCATAAACCCATGCCGGCTATCAATCCGCGTACTCCTCGGAGAGGGTCCCTCGACCACGCCCGAGACCGTGCGGCTCCCGCCGGGCCCCCTACGGTCAAGCTCGACCCACTTACCCCCACGACTTCACGCAGCCTACAGCCCGTCGCCGGCGTTCCGGTACATGTCGCAATGGTGCCCGCGCTCGAGCGGCAAAGCCGAGCGATTCGCCAGCGTGGGCGTCGGTTCCGCATGCACACCGTGAAGCCGCTGCTCTTTACCACCGGCCGCAACCTCGCCCTCGACGCGCTCCGCCAAGGCAGATTAACCCGACGGTCGCGCTGCCGGAAGACGCCGACGCGGCAGTGTTCGCGGATGGCGCCCGCCGTGTCACCGAAACCGTGAGCCGGCGGCAGGAATCGCCTTGCTGGCCGCGGCCAATCAGGCGCTGCCCAAGCGCTGCTCGCAAATCCTCATGCTGCGTAAGATCTACGGCCTGCCGCAAAAAGAAATCGCGCGACAGCTCGTTATCTCCGCGCACATCGTGGAGGCTCAGGTGGGCATCGGTATCACGCGCCTAACTACGCCGCTGCCACGCGAGGGACCCATCATACCCGATTTGCTCGAGCCGCTCGGCTACATCACCGCCCTCACCAGCAGCTATTATCACCTCGACGGACCACCGGTTCCGCCGAAGGCGGTGGCGCGCGAGTTGGCCGCGCAGGACTTGGCGACGGTCCGCTGGTATTCTGAGTTGAAATCCCATGTAAGAACTCAGCCCTTCCATGCTTGTCAGCAGGCGATTGGCTAACCCAAGCATGCGCCCTAGTTACGCTCAAAACGCGGCGATTCGAGCCTCTCGACTAGGTGAGCTGCTTGAGGAGTTTCCGCACGCCGCTACAATCACCAACGCTGACAACCGGGTGGTTTTTGTAAACGTTGCGTTCTCATCACTTTATGGCTGGGGGGAATCAGAGATCCTCGGGTTGAGCCCGCGACTGCTCGCGCGACGGGAATACCCTGAGGTCAAATATCGGCGGTTACGGCAGGCGATTTCATCCGCGACCCACGGCTGGTGCGGCCAGTTGGAGAACGTAACCAAGACCGGTCGGAAGTTACTCGTCCGCGTCTGGGCCGCGAAAGTAAAACCCGATGCTTCCCTGCCCTGCTTATATTACCTCGGGCTTACCGTCCCCGCGGACTCCGGACTGCGACCCGAAGAGGAACTGACCTCGCGGTTGGCCGGTACATTGCTACGCGACAAGCAAATCTCTCCATCGAGAGCCCAGCGGCTCACGCCCGCCCAACAGATCGCAAACTTCCACTCGCTGGGCTTCTCCACGAAAGAGATCGCGGCAATTTTCGGCGTGGAGCCCAATACGATCAATGTGGCGCTGCATCGAGAGCGGCGCCGGGCCCACCGTGGCGAAGGCGGGAACGCTTCGGCGGGAAGCGCATGAACGCCAAGGTCAATTACCGGCCGAATCCCCGCCCCAACCTGCGCAATCTACTGTCGGAGCAGGAAGGTCTCTCCGACGAAAAGGTGCTCTGGCATATCCGGCGCCTAG
Organism: Verrucomicrobiota bacterium; assembly: GCA_016871755.1. Classification (GTDB taxonomy): domain Bacteria; phylum Verrucomicrobiota; class Verrucomicrobiia; order Opitutales; family Opitutaceae; genus UBA6669. The sequence goes on from VHCJ01000059.1 coordinate 4,456, forward strand.
TCTTCCCGCTCCGCCTGCGGGTGGCGGACACGCTCCGGCTTCTGACTTCCGGGGATTCCCATACCGCGGAGTGGAATCTTATCAGAGACTTGGCCGGCTGTGCCTCGACGGAGGCGATCGGCGCGGCTTTTTCCGACTATCGCCACTCTCTGTTTCGCATGCCCAAGCCTCTCCGGCTAATCCTCGGCCAGCCCTGCCAGAAGCGCGCGGAGGCCGTCCTAGAATCCTTGAAGAACCGAATACCGTCCTGACGGGGTACGGATTTTCGAGACACCCCTTAGTTCGGTCTGGGGAATGGGCGAGGTTGATGCGACGGACGCTGATTGTCCATCTCTGGCGGAGGGAAGGCCCAGCTCGGCGGGCCTGACCGGAGCCAGGGATGGAGATTTTCGCCGCGAAGCTTGCTGGCGTCTGGTACCCGACCTTGCCCCGGGGCCTCTTCTGGTTGTACCTCACCCGGAAGGTTTCGATAACGACACGCGCTTCGGAAAGCGTCCAGAGCTGTTCGCGATTGAGGCTCTCGTCGCGGAAACGGGAGTGGAACAATTCTACAAAGCCATTCTGCCACGGGCTGCCGGGTTCGATGTTGGCACTCCCGCGTATGCTCATCGAGTACGGTCCGCATGCGCAGCGCACCGCCGCGCACGATCGCGTCGGCCATGAAATCCCAGGTCCAAACGTGGTTCTTCTGCGCAGCCTTGGTGGGTGGGCCGGTCGACTGTCCGCGGCGGGGGAGTCGGCGGCGCGGCGGCGGTACCCGCAGCCCCTCCTGCCGGCGCAGCCGGCGGAACTGGCGCAGGCCGATTTGCCAGCCTTCCGCCTTGAGCTCGGCCAGGATCCGGCGATGGCCATCGCGCGGGTTCTCATTGCTGAGCGCATGGAGCCGCTGCACCAACTGCTGCTGGCGGCTCGTGCGCTTACCGGCCCGATACCGGTACCCGGATCGCGACAGCCCGAGGATCCGACAACCAGCCCGCCCGGAGCACACACCTTCTCTGACGGCCGCTGCCACGACCTGCTTCTTGTGCCCCGGGCTCACAATTTTTTTCCAGGGCGTACTCCAGAACCTTCTTCGCCAGCATCGAGTCGGCGAGCATCTTCTTCAGCTCCGTGTTCTCCCGCTCCAACTCCTTTAGCCGCTTCGCCTCGTTGAGGTTCAGGTGTCCGAACTGCTTTCGCCAACGGTGGTACGTCACCTCGGAGATGTTTTTCTCCCGACAGATGTCCACGATGCTCCTGCCCGCATCCACGTCCCGTAGGATGCGGACTTTATCCTCGGTGTTGTAGCGTTTTCCTTTTATGGCCTGGGTCCTTTCGGTTGGACCCAGACCGAACCTTCAAGCGGCTCGAATTTCCAGGATCACGTCACGCCTCTGGGTCGATGGAGGACTTCGTTCAGGTGCTCTGGGCCGACTGCACCGTCCTTGAGCTGCTGCCCACCCTGAGCGTCCTTTTCAGCCTCGCCTTCGTCGTCAATACCATCAGGGTCTGGCGCTTCAACCGCGGCAATCTTCGACAATCCGCGGCATCCCACGTATTGGGTGTCACTGTCTCAAGGCCTCCGATTCCGGATACGGTTCAGGTGCGTCGTTCTAGCGGAGGGCGTTGGCGTGTAGCCCGCCGGCGGATCGGCGTGGGCTGGCGACGGTGGCGCGACGCGAGAGGAGACGACGGGCGAAGGCTCCAGCGACGAGGTCAGCCACGCGCGCGCCTCGTTCCAGAACGGGAAGAAGCCCCGGGAGCTGTACGGGATCAGCCGCGTATCCCAGTCACGGCGACCCCAGCGCACCGTCAGTCCGACCGCCTTCCCTGCCGCCTCGAGGTCGCGCGCAACTTCGAGCCAGGGCCCGGTCCACGGGCGCAGGGCGACAATCGAGCGCAAACCCCTCCGTTGCGCCCACTCGGCAACGGCCGCTCCGAGTGCCGGCGCGCGCAGTGTCTCCACCGGAACACCCCATGTCTCCGCGGCTCTCCCCGCCGCGTCGGCCAACGCGGCCTGCGTGAAGGCGACGACCTTGGCGTCCCACGCCTGCTCCTCCGCCATCGCTTCCGACCAGCCCGTCACCACCACCGCCGGCGTCGGCAGACCGGGCAGGCTCACCTCGGGGCTCAAGTCCTCCGGATGCAGCCAGAGGCCAACCGGCCCTGGAGCCGTCGCCAGCTCGGGCCCCGGCGTCCAAGGCGTCACCGCAGGCGGCAACGGCGGCTCCGTCACCGCCTGCGCGTCCACGGCCAGCCTGCCCTCGGGCCGGTGCCGCCCGCCGGTGTGGCGGGCGATGTTGTCCGCCTTGGCTAGGTATACCTTGCCCCGGGTGTGCAGCCCCGCGACCCAACGCCACGAGAGCGTGTTGGACGCCGGGTCGCCGTCGAGAAGATGCCGGAGGAAGAAGTCTGCGCCGAGTTCCCAGGGGAGCCGGAGGGTGAAGATCCAGATGCTCGCGAACCACATGCGGGCGTGGTTGTGCAGCCAACCTTCCTCGACGAGTTGCTTCGCCCAAGAGTCAAAACCATCGATGCCCGTACGGCCGGCAAGTGCCTCCGCGTATCCCGCCGGAGGCGCGCGGCGAAGACGCGTCACGGCTTCACGGTAAAAGCTCCAAGCCTCCGGGTGGTATTCCATCCATCCCTTCCAGTAGGTCCGCCAGCAGACCTCCTGCGCGAACTTCTCCACCGCTGTCCAGTCGTGACCCTGACGAACCGCGCCGATCACCTCCGGCTCGGTCAGCAGCCGCCGCTGGATCCAGGGCGAGAGGCGCGAGACGGCCTGATTCCCCGGCCGGTCGAAGTCCCTGTCCTCCGAATAACGGGCAACTTTGGGGGTGAACTCCCGCAGCCGCGAAAGCCCGGCCGCGCGCGTGGGAACGAAGGCTGCCATCCATTACAATACACCGCCGGCTCGCCCGCGCAACCCCGGAGCCTCAATGCGGGCGATAGAGCGCGCCCTCGATCGGCGTGGGGCCCAACGGCTCGAGCATCGGCCGGTTGCGCGTGAACGTGTCCCGCAGCCGGCGAAATAACGCCAGCTCCTCGGTCAAGGTGGTTCCACATCGGATCCAGGTACAAACGCGAGATCCGGCAGCGGCGGCGCAGTGATCCGGTGGTTACAGCTCGGCCGCGTGCGACTGGAGGACCCCTCCGACGACTCCACCGCGGCTTTCTTATCTTCCGATGCATCTAGGTCGAATGCCCGCTCGTTTAAGCCGAAACGCTCCGATTGGAGCCCTTCCCAGGTCGAATCAACCCTAGCTCTCAACCTCATATCGCCATGTTCATGTTCGCAAAGGGTACGCTCCTCGCGGGTCTCAGCTTGTTAGCGGCCGCCGCCTCCGCACAGACCAGCAGCCTAATCAACTCGTCGACGCGCGGAGTCGCGGGTTCCGGCAGTAACACCATGATCTCCGGTTTCGTCGTTCAGGCCCCCGCCGGTCAGCTTCGCTGGCTGCTGATTCGTGGCGTCGGTCCAACGCTTGGTCAGTTCGGCGTCACCGGAACCCTCGCCGACCCGTCACTGCGCGTCTACGATCGCAACGGCACGGTGATCGCGGCCAACGACAATTTCGCAACCGCGCCCAACTTGGCCCTACTCAACACCGTAACTTCGGCCGCTGGTGCGTTTGCCCTCGGCAACGCGAGCGAGGCCGCCGTCCTGATCGGCCTCCCCGCCGGCTCCTACACCGCCCAGCTCGGCGCGGGCACTGGAACCGCTACCGGTGCCGTTCTCCTCGAGACCTACGAATTCGGATCGGTCGCCGCCAGCCAAGCGTCGCAGACGATTACCGGCATTGCGGCCAGTATCGGAGACTTCAGCACGCTGACCACCGCTCTTCGTCTGACCGGACTCGACGCCGCCCTCGCCTCAGGTGGGCCATTCACGGTCTTCGCTCCGACGGATGCCGCCTTCGCCAAGCTGCCGGCCGCTACGCTCAACGCGCTCGTTGCGAACCCCTCCCAGCTGGCCGACGTCCTCCGCTACCACGTTGTGAGCGGGCAGGTCCTGTCGACCCAGCTGACCAACGGGCAGGTTGCCCCGTCCCTGCTTCCAGGCCGCTCCCTCTCCGTGACGCTGGCTCCCGGTTCTGTTCGTATCAACGCCTCAAACGTCGCTGCCGCAGACGTGCGCGCGGTGAACGGCGTGATCCACGTGATCGACACGGTTCTGGTCCCTTAATTTCGGCCCGGGAGGCTGACTAGTTTCGCCCCAGCCCTTCGCACGGGAGCACATTTTTTTCCCTTAGTTCGCACGATCGTCCGAGCCCAGCGGGGTCAATTGGGGGGCAGATACCGGTGCTACCCTGTGATTCCCCGGATATTTCGGGCTCGTGTCGAGCGTGTTGATGGAGAGTTAGCTGAGGAAAGATT
>VHCJ01000060.1 GCA_016871755.1 Verrucomicrobiota bacterium
GTCGTGGTCGTGGTCATGGTCATGGTCGTGGTCGTGCCCATGCCCGTGACCGTGACCGTGACCGGAGTGATCGTGGTCGAGCGCGGGGTTGCGGACCCGCGCGAGGTAGCGGAGCCGCGGGCGGTTGTTGAGCTCCTCGAGCATCTCGTAGCTGAGCTGGCTGCGGTGGAGCGCCGCCACGCGGCTGGTCTGGTCGTTGAGGTCGCCGAAGACGATCGCCTCCGCCGGGCACGCCTGGGCGCACGCGGGGACGATGGTGCCGTCGGGGATCGACCAGGTCGGCGCGAAGTCGACGCCGCCCCTCTTGACCCACGCGTTCTTCGCCTCGATCTTCGCGCCGGCGATCCGCTGCACGCAGAAGGTGCACTTCTCCATCACGCCGCGGGTGCGGACGGTGACCTCCGGGTTGAACTGCATCCGCAGCCACTCGTTCGGTCCGTCCTTCACGTAGTAGTCGGGCTGGACCGCGAGCGGGCCCACCTGCTCGCGGACCGGGTCGCGGCGCTGGTAGTCGAAGTAGTTGAAGCGGCGGACCTTGTAGGGGCAGTTGTTGGAGCAGTACCGCGTGCCGATGCAGCGGTTGTAGACCATGACGTTGAGCCCCTCGTCGTCGTGCACGGTCGCCGCGACCGGGCAGACCTGCTCGCAGGGGGCGTTCTCGCAGTGCTGGCAGGCGACCGGCTGCATCAGCACCGCGTCGGGCCGCGCCGGATCGCTGCCGCGGAAGTAGCGGTCGATGCGGAGCCACGCCATCTCGCGACCGCGGGCGACCTGATCCTTGCCGACGACGGGGATGTTGTTCTCCGCCTGGCACGCGGTGACGCACGCGGCGCAGCCGATGCAGGTCGAGAGGTCGATCGACATCGCCCAGCGGAACTGGGCGCCCTCGAGGTTGGTCTCCTCCCAGAGCGAGAGCCGACCCGCGACGTGGGTGCGGTGCCGCGCGAAGTCGGGGTGGTCGCGGTACTCCTTGAGCGAGCCCTCGCGCACGAGCGTCGGCAGGCGCTCCTGGATGCCCTTCGCCGGCACGCTCTCGACGAGGGCGTCGGCGGCGCCGTGGTCCTGCGTGCGGGCGAAGGCGTAGGTGCCCGCGAGGCGCTCGACCCGCACGTTCGTCGCGAGGTTCGGCTGCGCCGTGGTCCGCAGGCGGTAGGCGTCGAAGCCGGCGCCCGCCGCGATGCGGCCGGCGACCTCGCCGCGACCGTAGCCGAGGCTGATCCCGAGCGAGCCGTCCGCCTGACCAGGCACGAGCACCACCGCCGCCTCGAGGGTCGGCGAGCCGTCGGTCGACGCGGCGATCTCGACGCGGTCGCCGGTCTTGACGCCCAGCGTCCCGGCGGTCGCGACCGACATCAGGAGCGCGTTGTCCCAGGTCAGCTTGGTGATCGGCTCCGGCAGCTCCTGCAGCCATCCGTTGTTCGCGAAGCGACCGTCGAACACCGTCGCGTCGCGGAGGAAGGAGAGCTCGAGCCCCGGCTCCGCGGTCGGCACCGGCAGCGACGCGACCGCCGCGCCCACCCGCGCCTCGTCGGCGCGGACGTCGGTGGGCGGGAGCGCGCTGCCCTTGAGGAGCCCGTCGTTCAGCGCCTGCCGCCACCGCCGCTCGAACTCGGCGTCGGAGGTGCCGGTCGCCTGCATCATGGTGCGGCGCACGATCTGGTAGCCGTCGGTCGGCGCGTCGCCGATCGCCATCGCGAGCAGCTCGAGCGCCGAGCGACCGCCCTGATCGAGCGAGACGAGCGGCTCGATGAGCGGCTGCACCAGCGAGACGGTGCCGTCCCACGCCCGCGCGTCGCCCCAGCTCTCGAGGAAGTGCGCCCGCGGCACGTGCCAGGTGCAGCCGGGATGCGCGCTCGTCTCGTTCTTGTGGAAGGAGAGGTGGATCACCTGCTCCGCCCGCTCCATGCATCCGCCGAAGTCGAGGTCGACCGGCGCGTCGTAGACGGGATTGCCGCCGAGGATGAGGAGGGTCGAGACCTGCCCGTTGGTGAGCGCCTCGCAGAGCTCGCCGAGCGCCTCGATCCGCCCCGGACGCTCGGCGTCGGGTCGATAGAGGACCGTCTTGCCCGCGTTGCCGAGCCGCTCGTTCAGGAGCGCGACGAGGGCATGCACCGCCGCCGGCTGGTTCGGTCCGGCGACGACGATCGACCCGCCCTGGTTCTTCTTGAGGTCCTCCGCCGCCGCGTCGAGCACCTCGAGGTCATGCGCGTCGAGGCGGGACGCCGCGGGCGATCCGCCGAGCGCCGCGAGGGCGTCGCGGAGCCGCGGGTCGGACGCCTGCACGCCGCAGCGGGCGGCGAGCATCGCCGCGACCGCCGCCACGTCGCCCGCCCGCACCGGCACCCGCTCGTCGGCGTTCGCGCCGACGAGGCTCAGGCACGGCTCGAACGCGTAGAGGCGCGAGACCTCCTGCGTGGCGGGATCGGCGCTCGTGATGCGGCGCGACCTCGCGTAGTCGCGGGTCCACTTCAGGCTCGCCGGGGGAGCGCGGAAGAAGTCCGCGTCGAGCGAGACCACGACCTTCGCGAGGTCGAAGCGGTAGTCCGGTCGCATCGGGCGACCGAACGCCGCGGCGGTGCCGCCGCGGACCGCGTCGTCGTCGAAGGGCTCCCACTCGACCCAGCGGGCGTTCGGATAGCGCCTCGCGAAGCGCGAGCGGAGGTCCGCCATCGAGGGACCGCCGAAGCTCTCGGAGAGCACCGCGAGCCCCTCGCCGCCCTTCGCGGCGAGCCCGCCGAATCGCTCGGTCACGAAGGCGGAGAACTCCGCGAACGCGCCGTCGCCGACCGGGACCCCCTCGCAGAGGAGGAGCCGCGAGCGGTCGGGGTCATAGAGCTCGAGCACCGACGCCTGCGCAAACGAGTCGCAGCCGCCGAGGGTGGTGGGATGGTCGGGATTGCCCTCGATCTTGATCGGGCGGCCGTCGTAGCTCTTGACGAGCAGTCCGGCGCCGACGCCGCAGAGCTCCATCGAGCTCGCGTAGTGGACCGGGATGCCGGGCACGCGGTCGGCGGCGCTCGCGGCGAAGGGGACGATGGTGCTCTCGGGCAGGCGGCGGCAGCCGGCAAGGCCGACGCCGGCGAGCGCGAAGGAAGCGCCCATGACCCGGAGGAACTGGCGGCGATCGTCGCCTTCGAGGCGGTCGGCACCCTCGGGAAACTCGCGGTGCATGAACTCGCGGAACTCGGCGCCGTCGGCGTGCTGCTCGAGGCTCCGCCAGTACTCGAGACCCCGCTTGACGGAGGCGGGCGCCTCCGCCTCGGAGGCTCGGCTCGCGCAGCCGCCCGAGGCGGGCTGCGTCGGGAGGGGGTTCACCGGTGACATGCCGAGCAGTTCTCCGACGGGTGGATGTCGAACTTGTGCAGCAGGCCGAGGCGCTCCTCCTCGGTGAGCTCAAGCGCGGGGTCGTACGCCATGTTGGTGATCTGGGAGACCGGGCGGATGTTCGGCTCGGGATTGCGGTGGCACTCGAGGCACCAGCCCATGCTGAGCGGCGCCGAGCGGTACACCACCTCCATCTGGTCGATCCGTCCGTGGCAGGAGACGCAGCCGATGCCGCGGGCGACGTGCGCCGCGTGATTGAAGTAGGAGTAGTCGCCGAGCTTGTGCACCTTCACCCACTCGATGGGCATGCCGGTGCGGTAGCTCTCCTGCACGCCGGCGAGCTTGGGACTCTCCGGACGGATCTGCACGTGGCAGTTCATGCAGGTCTGGGTCGGCGGGACCGCGGCGTGCGCCGCCCGCTCGACGGTCGCGTGGCAGTAGCGGCAGTCCATGCCGAGCTGCCCGGCGTGGAGCGCGTGGCTGAACGGCACCGGCTGCTCGGGCTGGTAGCCGACCTCGAGGGTCTTGGGGCTGAACCCGTACGCGACGAAGAAGACCGCGTAGAGCGGCACCGTCGCGCCCGCGACGAGGATCGTCGGCAGGAGAAGGTTCGACCACTTGGGGAAGAGGAATCTGCTCATGGGCGAGAGGGCTTGGGGAGCGCGATGACCTCAGCCGCAGGAGGCGGGTGAAGGGATGACGGGATCGTGAACTTTTTCACGAAGTCGAAGGGGCAAATGCTAGGGGAACCGAGCAAACCCGGTCAAGAAGGACGCACCCCACGCCTCTTGCCCGAGCGGTCGTTATCGGCGGGTGCCGGTCGAGATCGCCAAGAAGCGTGGATCCGGGACTCGGGACCCACCTGACCCACCTGACCCACCTAGTCGCCCGGTCGCCCACTCGGACCGCACCGACTCGACGAGGAACGCAAGGGCGCGAGCCAAGATCTCGCGAGACCCGTGACCAATCGAATCGCGCCCCCGTTCGGAGTCACTCTGCCCGGCCCGAGTGCTATCCGCGGAGAGCCGACGTCACCGCGTCGAGGAGGATCGCCGACCCTTCAACGACCCGTCGCCGACCAGTCGCCGACCTCTGACCCACCGGTGGGGGTCGGTCGAGTCTCGAGGGGTGCCAAGCGTGCTCCCCCACGCCCGTCTCACGCCCCTCGCGGGCAGTCCTTGTTTGGAACCGTTCGACCCGGTCATACCTCTTGGCGTGCAGGAGCTAGAGCGTATTGTTCAATCAAGTGAAGTCGGCTTCGTGCTTGAAACATCGACTATCTGCATCGATCGACATTGCATCACGAGCACATCACTCGACCTTCATGCCATTTGATCAAGCTCGGACTCCATCCCGCGTCGATTCGCCCTCGCCGCAAGCCTATGCGACCGCGTTGCCCGCCTGGTTGGTCCCCGTTGCCCCCAGTCCTTGCCTGTCCAAGATCGGTCCGCAGTCTTTGCCTGTCCACGATCGGCCCCCGTCCGTGCCTGTCCACGATCGGTCCGGTCCCCCGGTCCGTGCCTGTCCACGATCGGTCACGATCGGTCCGGTCCCCCGGTCCGTGCCTGTCCACGATCGGCCCCTAGGGATGCGGGATGTTGCTGGTCGTAGCGGCTACCGAACGGTCCCCGGCGAGCCGGGTTACTTCAGCTGCGTCACTCTGACAAAACGGCCGCAGCAGCAACCGCTCAGTCTCGAGAGTAGGAATCGTGCCCATTTGGTTTTTGCGAACGTTCAGCATCAGCGGCGCCGCGCATCGCGGCGTCCGCTGCATGCTGTTGTTCGGCTCAGATTTCCCTTCCACACTCTTGGCAGAATTTGGAGTCCTCCTCGTTCACTTTCCTGCAGGATGGGCACTTGATCATGACGACTTTCTGCGCCCCTGTCCCAAGGCTGGCATTCGCCTCTTCCAAGGCATCCTTGACCATTCCGCCCGCCATGCGGCTGTAAGGCTCAAGTTCCTGCCTCGCCTTCTCGGGGTTCAGGACAACCCCTGAACCGGCCAGCCCTCGCGCTCCAATCCCACGGATGATTACGCCCACGAAGAGCAGGGCCATACCACCCACGGCTCGAAACACATCAGACTTGGCGTTTGACTCAAAGTTCGAGAAGTCCCCGAAGCGCATGGCGAAGGTGACAAACGTGGAGGCGAATAGGATGCCGCCTAGGATCATCAACCCCATGCCAAGGTAGTACGCGGTCTTGCGCTCTCCAGAGATGTGTCTGCCCATCGTGTTCTTCCCATGCCGAAAAGGTGATTGAGCGGATTTCGCGAGAACGCCCCACCAACGGCATGATATCCAGGTCCGAAGAACACGCTGCGGAGGCCTGTTCTCTCGCGCTCATCCTTTGGGCACTTCACTCGCGCAAACTTCGACTTGCCCACCCTCACCACGCGTGCCCCATTGTGCCACCGACCGCGCGCGAGGCATCCCCGCTGGGCGAGAGCTGTCTAAGCCCCAGCAGGGTGCATGCCGAGTGCGCTCGCCCGCGACGCCGGAATGACGAACTCCTATCAAATCAAAAGAGCGCCCGTCCTGTCTGGACGGGCGCGGGTCGAAACCCCCAGTGACTGGCAACGTTACCGGCTCAATTTTTCCGGATTTCAATAACCAAACCGGTGAAGCTGTTGGTTTCGGTCTGGTTCGGGTCACCGTCGAGCTTTCCAAAGTCGCTGCTATTCTTGACAGGAGCAGCTCCCAGTGAGTTATAGATGGTGTCTGCCGTCACACCAATCCAATGGTTTCCATCATTTACAACAACAATGTAATAGCTGCCCTCGTTTGTAAACAGAGAGCGCAGGCTGGCGGGACTGGCTGCGGCGTCAACAACCTGCGACTCGGCGTCAGGAAAAGCCGTGGCAAAGATCGCGAGCTCAGCATCTACAAAGGCAGAAGTAAAGTGCTGATCCATTTCATCCTGATCGATGTAATACCGCTCCATCCTGTAACCAGTCGCTTTCAATACATTCAAAATACTGCTGGGGGGTGTTCGCGGCCCACCGTTTGCGGCTTTAACCCCCGCTGGGGTATAAACAGTCGGAGGCGATATTAGAAAATATTGGTCTAGTTCGCTTACTGGCAGACCGGCAGGATAGTTGAGTTGGGTCTGGGCGTAGATGAGCTGCCACATTGCCAGTATGTCGCCATAGAAGTCAGCGTTGTTGGTCAGCACCTTCTGCGCAATCAGGGTTTGCCTGATACCGCAGGTGTTGTCGTTGTTGGTAGTGGGCTGGTTGAACATGTCATTGCACGGGCCCCATGCGCCCAGCAGCTCCGCGAGGTCGACGGCATCGACCACGCCATCGTTATTGATGTCGGCATCCGCGTTGTTCGTGCCCCACACATCAAGGAGCATGCCTAGGTCTCCGCCCTCCACAACGCCGTTGTGATTGATATCAGCCGCCGAGCACTGCGCCGCGGCGCGCCCGGCGCAACCGAGCACGGCAATCAATACGGACGCGAGGGTGAAGTTGAAGATGGACGGAACGACTTGCATTAGGTGATACTCCTTTACTTGACATGCGACCCACGAACAAGGGTGGGTGCAAGATACGGAGGGTAACACAACCGCCGCCCGAAACAAGTCGGGCAAGCGACCTTTCAGGCCACTTTCCACCCCCACAACCCGTCTTCTTGCCATTGTGCCACCGTCCGCGCGTGCGTTCCGTCCGCAACAAGAGTCCGCAGCCGGCAATCGGTGCCGCGCTCAGGCGCGAGGGCGATCGAGGAACCTGGACAACACGACGTACAGCACGAGCGCCGAAAGCACGCCGATCAGGAAGTCCGTGGCGGCAAACATGTCGGCGGTGTTGATCGTTCGGTGGAGCTACCTACCCTGACGATCCGTCACAGGGCGTGGCGCATCAAGGAAAGACTGCATCGCGTCGCGGACGGCCTCGGGTGCAACTGTGGGGCGCACGGTGCGCTCACGAACTCCCGCGACGCTCGAACGGACGGCGGAGAAACCGATCGCTGCAGCGCCCTGGTTAGGCGACGTTCTCATGCAAGAATGGCTGACAGTGGCTCACTACCTCGCTCAGGATGTCGTCCGGGCGACTCGGCTCTCTCACGAACAACCAATAGTCCCCATACTGGTTGTTGATGGTGAAAGTGTGGTGTCTGAACGTGAAGTCAATCCAAGCCTCTGTGACGTGGTCGGTGAGAAACTCCGTAATTCGGACTCCGTGGAGTGCGCGGAGATGGTCTCGTAGCGCATCAAACGAACGACTCTCGGGCAACTCTGCAAACCAACGAGAGCCGTCATTGGTCGTGCGATTGAGAAGCTGGATGCTCACGGGACGTGCGGAGTCGCCGAACGCTAGGCGTGAGCTGCGGCTGCAAGCGGGAGCGAGGTACGAGCGGACGCTGGAAGCCGTCCGCTCCACGCCCTTGTTCGGCCCAGGTTCTGGCACAGACCGCGGGACTCCTTCCTGCTGCTTACCGGGAGCTGCCCAGACAATCCACTCTGACTCGCCTTGTGCCCGCGTCAGGTGGTCATGCCGAGAAAGTCCATTATCGCCTCGACCTGGTGGGTGAGCATCTCGCGGCCGCGTATGATTCCAAGCCCTCGCGTTTGGGCGGCTTGCAACAGCGGCGTGAGTTCCGGAACCATCACCACTTCCGCCACAAGGGCGGTCCCGGAAACGCGCGAGACCTCGACGGGCAAGGGCCCCTGCCCATTGAGCCCCAGGGAGGTTGCATTGATGACAATATCAAAGGCGGAGGGATCGACCGCACTCCCAGCCTCGACCGCGCAGGTGGGCGCGGCACGCCGCACGGTGTCGGCCACATCCTCCGCTTTGGCTTGGGTCCGATTGGCGATGACTAAGGAGCCGACGCCCGCGAGGGCCAGCGCCACAGCAATGGCACGCCCGACACCCCCTGCACCGACCAGCAGCACCCGGGTGTTGGCATCAAGGGTGCGCTGCGTCTGAAGCGCCTTGACCATCCCGATGCCGTCCAAGGTCTCGCCGATCCACCGGCCGTCCGGGGCCACTCGGATGACATTGACCACACCACAGGCCCTGGCATTCGGCATCAGTTCATCACACAGGCGGGCGGCCATACCCTTATGTGGCATACTCACGGCATAGCCAGCAAAATTGCGGAGGTGGCGCATCCCTGCCACGGTCGCCGTGAAGTGTTCCGCCGTCACGTGTAAGGGCACAACGACAGCATCGATGCCACGCTGAGCGAGCAGGGCGTTGAGGACTCCGGGCACCTGCAAATGGTCCACTGGATCAGCGAAGAGGCCATAGAGCCGTGTTCTTCCGCTAATCGGGGGGTGACTTTGCTGCATGGTGACTCCTATGGAGATGGAGTACGCTACTTTCCCCTGGAGTAGTAAGTTGCCGAACGACCCGCATCACCGGGCGGCGGGAGTTGACTTGGTATCGGAAAGCCCGTGACCACCGCCGCTCCGGTGCATGCGCTGGTTAGGCATCTTGAA
>VHCJ01000061.1 GCA_016871755.1 Verrucomicrobiota bacterium
GCTCCGGTCAGGCCCGCCGAGCCGGGCCTTCCCTCCGCCAGGGATGGACAACCAGCGTCAGTCGTATCAACCTCAACCCATCACCCAGACCGAACTTAGGGGTGGCTCGAAAATCCGTACCCCGTCAATAAGGCGTAAGCGATCGCTTTCCGGGAGCCGGAGGATCGCGGCCTCAATGTCTTGCAGCGCACGCATGGGACCCACCGTACCGAAGGCAAAACGGCTGGCAAGGGTGGACATAATTTCAGCAGAGATGAAAGGCAACGCATGGGTCACGCCGCCGACCTTCAGCTTCATGACCGAGAGCGGCGGTGCGAAGACTCGAAATACCCCGTTTCAGGGGCGTCGGGATGAGCACACGGCAAGCACAGATCAAGCACGTGCCCAGGAGCGAGGCTGAGCCTCCCCTACGCCCCCGGTCCGCCCCGGGGCCGAACGCCCCCCTGGCCCGCGCCGCCGCCCGCCCGCCGAAGTCCCGCTTGGGCACCGCGCGCCCGTTCGCACCGCCAGCGACGACAAACGACAAAGCCTGACCCTCAGGCCTCTGCCCCCTCGTCACGCCACTCTCAGTCCACCGCTCGGGCCCCCTCCGGCGTCGCCACCCCTTCCACCGCGCGCTCAGGTATTCTCGTCGTCGCGCGCCGAGCGCCGGGGCTCCTGATTCGCCGGGAGGTGGTGCGGGAGCACCAGGTAGTAGTTCATCAGCCACCAGCTGCGCGAGAAGCGGTACAGCACCAGCGGCACCGCCACCGCCCCCACCCCCGCCACGATCGAGGCCGTCCGCCCGGAAAACACGCCCGTGAGGTACAGCACCAGCACCGGCACGAGGAAGCCCACCACCGTGATGCCGTAGTTCAGCGACATCGCCCCGAGGAACCCGCCTTCATCCCGCTCCAGCCGCAGGCCGCACTCCGGGCATTCCCGGTTCAGCACGAAGAAGCGGTCGTCGCGGAACAACGACCGCGCCCCGCAATTCGGACAGCACAGGGTCATGCCCCGAGCCACGATCTGCGCACGCGTTACCTGCATGGTGTTGAAGAGGAAGGAAGAGGAAGAGGTTGAGGTTGAGGTCGAAGAAAAAATCCGGTCACCCGCACCGCAGCCCGATCCGCGACCGCTCCCCACCTCAAGCATCCCGGCTCGCACTCCGGCACAAAAAAAAGACGCTCCCCCTCAGCGGGAGAGCGTCTTTCGTTGAAACAATTTCGTGCGAACGATTAGCCGCCGAGCTGGAAGCGGACGAAGCGGCGGATCTGGATGTTCTCGCCGGTCTTGGAGATCTTCTCCGTGATCAGCTCCTTCACCGTCTTCTCCGGGATCTTCACGAAGGGCTGGTCGAGGAGGACCACCGTCGAGTAGAACTTCTCGAGCTTGCCCTCGACGATCTTCTGGATCGCCGCGGGGGGCTTGCCGGCGACCTGCGCCGCCGCGATGTCGCGCTCGGAAGCGAGGTCGGCCTCCGGCACTTGGTCGCGCGACACGTACAGCGGGCTGGCGGCGGCGATGTGCAGGCAGAGGTCCTTCACGAAGGACCGGAATTCATCATTGCGGGCGACGAAGTCGGTCTCGCAGTTGACCTCGATCATCACGCCGACCTTCCCACCGAGGTGGATGTAGCTTTCGATGAGGCCTTCCTTGGCGAGGCGATCGGCCTTCTTGGCGGCGGAGGCGGCGCCCTTCTTGCGGAGCAGCGTGATCGCCTCCTCGGTGTTGCCGTTCGTCTCGACGAGCGCGCGCTTGCAGTCCATCAGACCCGCGCCGGTCTGGGCGCGGAGGTCATTGACCATCTGGGCGGTAATGGGAGTGCTCATGGCGATAATTCAGGTAAGGGTTGCAGGGTTCACGGCCCGCCGGGAGGGGCGCCTCGGCGGCGCGTCGCGGGAGGGCGACGGCCGGCGCGGGGCGCACCGGGCGGGCGGCGCGGGGGGCTTACTCGCTCTTCGGCGCCGCGATCTTCTTGCGGGCCGGGGCCTTCTTCTTCGCGGCGGCGGCCGTGGCGGCTTCGCCCTCGGCACCCTCGACGGTCGCGACGAGCGCGCCCGGCAGGGAGGAGAGATCGACCTCGGCGGCCGGGGCCGCAGCGGCCTCGGCGGTGGCGCCGGTCGCGGCGGCGACGGCGGCCGTGGCGGCCTTCAAGTCCGCGGCGCCGCGCGCCTGGCGACGCGAGTCGCGCTGGGCGAGGCCGGACTGGATGGCGGCGACGACGGTGTCGACGATGATGCGGATGGACTTCACGGCGTCATCGTTGCCCGGGATCGGGAACTTGACGGTGGTCGGGTCGGAATTGGTGTCGACCAGGGCGACGGCGGGGATCCCGCAGCGATCGGCCTCGGCGACGGCGATGGCCTCGTGGGAGACGTCGACGACGAACATCGCGCTCGGGAGGTCACCCATGTCGACGATGCCGGCGAAGTTGCGCTGCATGCGGGCCATTTCGCGGCGGATGGCGGATTCCTCCTTGCGGGAGAACTTGCCCAGCTCGCCGGCGGTATCCATTTGCTGGTACTTCTTGTACTTGGCGATGGACTTCTTGACGGTCTCGTAATTGGTCAGCGTGCCGCCGAGCCAGCGGTCGACGCAGAACGGCATGTTGGTGACGCTGGCGGCCTCGCGGACGATTTCCTGGGCCTGGCGCTTGGTGCCGACGAGGAGGACATTGCCGCCGTTGGCGACGGTCTCCTCGAGGTAGGCGACGGCCCTTTCGAGGGCGGTGAACGTCTTGCCGAGATCGATGATGGTGATCCCCTGGCGGTGGTCGAAGACGTAGGGCTTGGAGCGAGGATTCCAGCGCTTGGTCTGGTGTCCGAAGTGGACGCCGGCATCGAGGAGATCCTTGACGTTGATACTGAGGCTCATGGCAGTTGATCTGATGTTCCTGACCTTGAACACAGGTCGGCCGGGATGGCCGCCTTGCGATCGATGGTATGGGTTATGGTTGAGAAGACCTCCACCCGGGATGGGCGGAGTCGTCCAAAACAGAGCAGCCGCCCCACCCTGGCAAGCGAGAATTCCGGGGAAAACGGAAAAGGCCATTGACACCCGGACCGCCGCGCGCAACGTCTAATCTTCCCATTGTTGCAGGGTGGAGCAGCCTGGTAGCTCGTCAGGCTCATAACCTGAAGGTCGCTGGTTCAAATCCAGCCCCTGCACCCAATTTAAGGCCCTTCACCAGCGTGTTACGAGGGCATTCTGCTTTTTAAGCCACAGAGGCGGATGGAGCACTGTCCAAAAAGTGTCCATTGTTTGGGGGTCCAAAACGCAATGAACGACCTCATCCGCCGCCCCCAGAAAATTGACGCTTCCGGCCGCGTCATCCACGATCCTCGCATTCCAGCCGATCGCTGGATACTC
Source organism: Verrucomicrobiota bacterium (assembly GCA_016871755.1). Taxonomy (GTDB): domain Bacteria; phylum Verrucomicrobiota; class Verrucomicrobiia; order Opitutales; family Opitutaceae; genus UBA6669. The sequence goes on from VHCJ01000061.1 coordinate 3,352, forward strand.
AACATACCCCCATCCATGAACGGGGGGAAAAAGGTGCGCCTTTTTTTCAGAACGCTTGCAGAAGCTAACGCCGAAAGAAAAAGACGGATTGAGGCGCACGAGGGGACGCCCCGGGAGCTCCGTGCCCAACTCAGCGAGCGCGGATTAACCCCCACGGATGCGGTCAACTACTGCCTCAAGCATGCGCCCAAGACCCAGAAGATCTCCGTCGCCGAGGGGTGCAACCGGTTCTTTCTGTCGCGAGAAGCGAGCAACTGTAAGCCCCGGTACATCTCGACCCTCAAAAGTACCCTGAAGCCCTTTGTGGCAAAGTTCGGCAAGCGAATGATGCACGAGATTCAAAAAGATGACCTCGAGCTGTATGTTCAGCGCCTCACGGCAAAGGATGGCCGGACTCAGGCGGCGCCACGAACTCGGGCGAACACCGTTGGCTACCTCAAGGCGCTATTTACCTTCGCCGTCGAAGAGGGGTGGCGCGGAGAAAGCCCGGCGGCTACACTGCGGAAGCCGATCCCAGACGAAACCGCGGTCTCCATTCTGTCGCCCGGCGATGTTGCTAAGCTCATCGAAACCGCGCTTCAGGAGGCCTACCGCGACATCCTCCCCGCACTACTGCTCCAACTGTACGCAGGCCCGCGGCGCGCGGAGGTTCCACACATCCACTGGGCCAACATCAAAGACAAATACCTCCGACTGAGCATCACGAAGGTCCGCGAAGTTCGGGGCCGTCGCGCTTCCAGCGGAGCTCATACCTTGGCTCGAGCGGCTCAGGAATGGAGACGCGCGGGTGCTGAACATCCACGGAGTAGCGTTCAGCGACTCGGACACCCGCGGACTCGAGGACGCCTACACGCAACGGCTCGTCATGCTCGCATCCGAAGCGGGTGTTGCGACTCCGCGGAATGTTTTCCGCCATACAGCGATCACGTACCGATTGCTCGCGACCCAAAATAGCCACGAAACCGCGCTTTGGGCAGGGAACAGCCCATCGATCATCGACCAGCACTACCGAGGCGCCGCCACGGAAGACGACGCGATCGCGTTTTATGCGGTCCTTAAGCAGCTAGAGCCTTCACTCGAACGTTACGTCGCTTCGCTGCCGCGTGTATCAAAAGCGCTGAACTCGCAAGCGAACGCTGCTTGACCTCGGATGGGAGCAGCGGCGGCAGGTCCCCAGCTTCCAGTCGACGCTGCAAAGCCAGAACTTGGGGTGGGAGAACAGGTTGTCCCGCGAAGACACCAGTGGGACCAGCCAGCAAGCGCGTCGGGCTCTCTGGAAAAGCTTCCGCGAGCCCAGCATCCCGATCACCTGCTTGGAAGTGTGGTTCAACCTGCCATCCAGCAGCAGGCCCTCAGAAGGGGCAGACGATTTCAGGGCGGCCGCCGTCATTACTGACCACGCGAAACGTGGCGCGATACTCTTCTGCGACGAGTCGAGCTCAGTGCGTGAATCTGCAGGGATTGCTGCGTACAGAACCGGCGTTTGCGGATCAGGCGATCGGGTGCCAATCATGGAACGAGGACGATGAGATGGTTGAGGTGAGGTGACGCCGGCTGCACCACCCGGAGAGGAACGAACCCCAGCTCCGGGCCAGACGGCCTATCTGTCTTCTTCGTTTCTTTATAAACGAGCTCGGCCCCTCCGATCTGTCATCGTAAAGACCTCGTCCAAGAGGGTCAGGCGCCGCAGAGCGATCCACGGCGTTCCACTACCCCTCAAACACGCAGCCACTGCTCACCCGGCTGTACCTCTAATATCAACCGAAATCCGCAAACGCACCAGTGGATTTTTAGAAAAGTTTCCGGGTCGAGAAAGCGCATGGACTTTCTCGTCACGGCTGTCACAATGCACGCCAATTTCCGCAAGCGTTAATTCCTCGACACCTTCTTCCGGGATCGGATCTTCCAGCCGCTCGGCATGAACGATACTCACTTCCGCGTACCCAACGCGAAAGCCGGTCGCTTGGCCCCCTTTACCGCGAAAATCCGGAGGGAAAACTCGAGAAGCACCCCGGCCGTGTCCTCGGCGACCAGAAAATCACGCCCAACTACCCCCTAGAGGACCACACCTACTTCTCCGGTGGAGCTGGGCTGACCTCAACCATCTCGGACTACGGCGCGTTCCTGCAGATGCTGCTCAACGGAGGAACGCTCCACGGACGCCGTATTCTCAGCACCTCCAGCGTCCGACTCATGACGCAGCATCAGATCGGTGCGCTCAGCTTCAATGCGGCGGGCGATGAATTCGGGCTCGGTTTCGGCATTGTCTCGGCGCGCAGCGAAGCTCGCTCCCCCTCTGCACGCGGAACCTTCTACTGGGGCGGCGCCTTCGCCACGTCCTACTGGGTCGATCCCGCCGAGCGCATGGTCTTCATCCTTTACCGGCAGGTGCAGCCCACGACGATGGGCGAAATCCTCGACCTTTTCCGAAACCTGGTTTACCAAGCGATCGAGACACCCGTTTCGTCGCCAGCGCGATTCGTCCGTTGATCGTAGTCACCTTACTTTCCCCGCATGAATACCACAGCCACCACCACGCGCGTCCTTCGCGCTTTCGCGGTCTCCACCGCTTTGTTCCTCGCCGTCGCACAGCTCTTCGCTGCCGGCAAACAGGACTTCACGCTCGTCAATGCTACCTCGGTTGAAATCCACGAGGTCTACGTGTCCCCGCACAACAGCAACGACTGGGAAGAAGATGTTCTCGGTCGCGATACGCTTCCCGCCGGAGCCAACGTCCATATCACCTTCGATCGTGCCGAAGCCGCTGCGCTATGGGACCTCAAGGTGGTCGACAAAGACGGCAACAGCATTGAGTGGGAGAACCTTGATCTGCTCAAGATTTCCAAGCTGACGCTGCACTACAAGGACGGTCGCGCCTGGGCTGACGTCGAGTAAGGCATTTTGTGGCGCGCGCGGGCAGCGACCGCGTCCACGCGCGCCGATCACCCTCCAGGGACATCAGAGGGACCATCTCGTTTGCCGCCCCTAGGGGCGCGAAAACATCCGGCCCCGGTGCTAGCGGGGTACGAGCTACTTGACGAGGGAGTGCCGTGTTCGGCACGATCATCGCTTCGCCCATGATCCATGGTATCGATCACGTCAATTTGGTGGTAGCACCAGGGTTCGCTCGACACGGCTAACGTTTAACGTACCGCCATAACCAAGCTCCATGCCGACACCTTTCGACACGCCTGCCCAATCGCGGCGGCGTTGGCCCTCAAGTCCTCCACCATCGGCATCCGCGCAAACGTGAAGTTGGCGATCACGGCGCGCGGCTGGACCGAGAAGTCCGGGACGCCGCCGGCCAGGGCATCGGTCAGGCGGCCCCACAGCCGCTGAGGATCGAGGGACCATTCGCCATCATCGTCCTCGCGATTGCACTCGGCCAGCAGCGCCTCGGCGTCGACGGCCGCATGATAATCATCCCGGAGCACATGCAGCAGCACCGGATTGATCTGCGCCGCGCCCTGCACCCGCAGCCGCAGGTCGAGGCCCCGCTGCCCCCGGGCGGAGGCCTGCACCGGAACGAGCAGCACCGGAGAGCTGTAGCGACCGCCGCCGTCGAGGGCCGGCCACGACGCCATGCCCAGCGCGAGTTGCAGCGTCTCGATGCCCTTCTCCTCGCGATTGCTGACGGCCTTGCGCAGGACGGCCGAGAGCGCCTGCGCGGTCTGCTCGGGTTCGCGCGGCCGCAGTTCGCTGCGGGCGAGTTCCTTGAGATCGGCCTCCCGGCCCTGCAGCAGTTCGCGGACGGCGTCGCTGTCGACCGCGAGTTCGAGCATCCCCCGCTTGAGATCGCGGAAGAAGAGCAGCGTGTTGCGACGCGAGAGGTCGATCAGCTTCTTGACCCAGAGATCGCGGGCGGCGGAAACCACCGGGCCGAGGTCCGGCGCGGCGGCAGGGGGAACGGGGCGGGACATGAATGGGCGGTCGCCACGGTGGGCGGATTACCCGCCACTGTCCACCCTCCGTGGCGCTCCCCGCATCTCGATGACGCCAGCGGACGAAAGCGGATTTTCACGAAGCGCCTCGATGTTCACAGCCCACGCCGGGAGGGCTTAACCTTCAGGTGGGTGCAAGGACCCGTCGACGCTCCGGGTGTTTCACGCCAAGCTCCCGCAGACCCTCCTGAAGCAGGGCAAGCCCTGACCCGGAGGCCTCCGGCCGCGGCGAGGCCGCCACGGCGTGGCCGAGTGCCGCGCCCGGTCGGTGAGTCCCGCCTGGTCCGATGGCGGCGGTGACGCCGCTGGGGAGAAGCCTCGCTGCGGGCGACGCTGGCGACGCGCGGGGTGCGTCGCCGGACCACGAAAGCGGCGTGCCGGGCCGGCGACTAAAGGTTCGCCTTGCCGAGGGAATTGCTGAGACGCTCTCGCCGAGTCCGAAACTCGATTCAACTCCCTTCCCGCACCCACCGCATCCCCACCGTCTTCATCACCATGACCCCCGACCAGACCTTCCTCGCCCTGAACCTCCCGCAGCCGCCCGTCACCAAGCCCGGCGGCATCTTCAAACCCCTCGTCGTCGTCGGTAACCTCGCGTACGTCTCGGGACACGGTCCCCAGCTGCCGGACGGCTCGATGATCTCGGGCCGCGTCGGTCAGGACCTCGATCTTGAGGCGGGCCGCGCGGCGGCGCGCCAGACCGGGGTGGCGATCCTCACCACCGTCCGCGCCCAACTTGGCTCGCTGGACCGCGTGAAGCGCGTGATCAAGTCGCTCGGCATGGTCAACAGCACGGCGGACTTCAAGGACCATCCCAAAGTCATCAACGGCTACAGTGAATTGCTCGCCGAGGTCTTCGGCCCGGACCACGGAGTGGGCGCGCGCAGCGCGGTCGGCATGGGCTCCCTCCCCGGCAACATCGCCGTGGAGATCGAGGTGATCCTCGAGCTGCACTGACGGG
>VHCJ01000062.1 GCA_016871755.1 Verrucomicrobiota bacterium
CGCGGTGTTGTCGGCGGCGGGCTGTTGCGACGACTGGTAGCGCACGCTGACGCCGAGCGAGGCGCCCTTGAGCGGGCCCTCGGTGAACGCGTAGCGCTGGAAGCAGCGCACCATGTCGTCGGGCGAGTTCGGCAGCGGGCGGTCCTTCAACAGCCAGTAGTTGATGTCGAGAGCCACATCGTTGGTCGGCAGCTTGGCGACCGTCGGGCTGTTGCGGTAGAGATGGCTCGCGGCCAGCCATAGCGAATAGTTGTTGTTGGGAGTCCACAGCCAGTCGGTCTCGTAGCCCTCCGTCGTGTTGCCATCGATGGTGGTCAACCAGTTGACGGAGGCGCGGACAGCGGGATTGGAGGTCGCGGGATTGAGATCGGCCTCGGTGCCGCGGTTGCGGGGGTCGGCGGAGTTCTTGTTGGTATCCGTGATTAGGATATTGCCGCGGGTGAGACTGAACCAGCCGAAGGAACCGGTGAGCTTGCGATCGAACAGCTCGCACTTGAGCCCCAGTTCCCTGCCCTTGCCGAGATCGTTGGGCGCGGGGTTGGCGGCGCGCTCGGCCGGAGTGACGATGTCGAGCGGCACGGTGGCCGGAGCGAACGAGACGCGGCTGACGAGGCTGGAGCCCGCCCGGCCGGTCTCGCCCTGGTTCTGGCTGGCGAAGACGTTGAGGCCCATGATCACCCGGACGGTGGCGCCGAGCGTATAGGATTCGGTCTTGATGTTGGGCGTGGCGCTGGCGCCCGGGAGCGCGGTGCCGTGCCGGTCGACGGTAGCGTTGACCGCGTAGCTCCAGTTGTAGCGCTTGCCGGCGGTGAACATGACCCGATCGTCGAACCAACCCGAGTTGAGCGCGGCGAAACCGGAGCGGCCGATGTTGTGGTTGTAGTCGGCGGCCTTGACCCCGGCGGGCTGCACGGCCGAGGGCCAAGTGGTGATCAGGCGGTTGTCGGGGAACGGATGGGCGCGCGGATCCCAGTAGATCCACGCGTTGGCGCCGGTCAGGACGGCGGGGACGCGCGCGGTGTTCACCGTATCCGGAGTCATATGCGGCGAGACGGGAACGGAGAGCGGGTAGGCGGCGTAGTTCATCACGGCGTCCTCGACGGTGCGCTCGGTGTCGCCGAATTGCCCGCCGAAGAGCAGCTTGTTGTTGGTGCGCCAGAAGGCATGTTTCAGCACGCCCTGGAATTTGAGATCGCGGATGGTGTCCTTGGTGCGGTTGGCGCTGAAGTTGTTGTTTTGGTAGTAACCGGCGGGCTGCAGGCGGGTGCCGAAACTGTAGAGGTCGTAGTTGAGCCGCGCCTTGGTGTAGCGGCCGATCAGGGCGGCGTCGAACCACGTCGTCGCGGAGAGCGTGGTCTCGCTTTCAATGATGGTGGAGGGCTCCGAGAAGCCCGCGTTGGGCCCAAAGTAGTTGTAGCGGCGGCCGGTGGCGGCGTTGCCTTCGCTGAGGGTCTCGCCGACGCCGAGGGCGGTCCACTTGCCCGTGGTATTGAGGATATCGGTACGCCATTGGCCGAAGCCGCCGTAGCCGATGCGGCTGCGGTACTCCGCGATGGTGAACGGCACGCCCGCGAGTGCGCCCGCGCGCAGCCGGCCGAGATCAAGCAGCGGCTGGCTGGGGCTATCGAAGGCCCGCTGGTAATTCAGGGTCGACGGCTGGGGTTGAGACACCGCGTTGCCCTTGCTCGTGCGGTACGCGACCTCGAGGCGGGTGGTGAGAGTGCGCGTCACGTTCCACAAGGCGGTGGGGTTGATGAACGTTGAGGTGCTGTGCGAATTCTCCTGCCACTGGTTGCCGTCGCGGTAGCCCATGATCAAGCGGTAGGCCACGGTCTTCGCCTGGTTGACGGGGCCGGTGAGATCGAGGCCGACCCGATAGGTCTCGTGCGAGGAGATCTTCAGCGTGAGTTCACGCTGGGCGACGAACAGGGGCTTCTTGGTGACGTTGTTGACCTCGCCGCCGAGAGTCGCGCCGCCGACGAAGACCGCCATCGGGCCCTTGGCGATCTCAACGCGATCGATGTTTTCCGTGTCGAACCCGTAGAACTGCCGGAGGCCGTTGCGGAAGGTGCCGTTGTAGGGCTGACCGCGAAAACGGGTGAGGTTGCCCTGCGAATTGCCGCGACCCGCGCCGGGGGCGAAGTTGCCATTCGGGGTGTTATCGTCGAGCGCGACGGCGCTGGCGAAGGAAAGTGCGCCGAGGAAGCCGGTCTTGCCGGCGTCACGCAGAAACTCGTTATTGAAAACCGTGATCGAGAGCGGCGTGTCGAGCAGCGCCTGGGCGATACCGGTGGTGGCGACGGAGTTGGCCACCCGATAACCCAGGTCCTTCGAGCTTCGCACCTCAAACGCGTTCAGCACGACGACCTTGTCCTCCTCGGGTTTGGCCGGCGGTACGGATTGCGCGGAGGCGGGAGTGAGCAGACAGCCACTCGCGAGGAGCAGCAGGAGGGAACGGCACGCATGAGGCAGGAGGGCACGCATGATGGTGGTATCAGGGTTGGTTCGTTGCGACTCGGGAGCGCCCTGCGACCGGGGAATCCGGACAGCAGGGCGGGGAACTTTCGCCACGCTCGGACACTCCGGGATTGCCTACAACGCCGCAGTTGGTGAAACCCTTCACCATGGCACCCCCCCGAGGCCCGACCCGCTCTGTCTCCCTGCAGCAGTTCGCGGATGCCGCCGGAGTTTCGCTGGCCTGTGCCTCCTACGCGCTGCGGCGGAGTCACAAGATTCCGGCGGCGACCCGGGACCGCGTGCTCGCCGCGGCGTCCCTCTCAGCACCAAGGGCCTGCTGCTGCGGGCCGCGGGGCCGGCCTTGAACCAGTTCGGCCTGAACGGCCTGCCCAATCCTGCAATGGAGCTCTACACCGGTGGGTCGCGACCCCAGGCGACGAACGACGACTGGAACGCCACGTTGGCGCCGCTGTTCCAGTCCGCCGGGGCCTTTGGCTTCGTCGTGGGCTCAAGGGACGCCGCCCTCAACCCGACGCTCGGCGGAGCCTTCACTGTTCAGGTCAAAGGCCCCGGTTCCGGCGCGGTGCTGGTCGAGGCCTACGATCTGGGCGCCGAGACCAGTCCGCGGCTGGTGAACCTTTCCGCCCGGCACTGGGTCGGCACGGGCGCGGATGTCCTGATCGCGGGCTTCGTGGTCGCCGGGGCCGGGAGCAAGCAGGTGCTGGTCCGGGCCGTGGGGCCGACCCTCGCGACCTTCGGGGTGGCGGGCGCGCTTGCGGATCCTGAACTCGAGGTGCTGGACGGCGCGGGCCGCGTGCTGGGGCGGAGCGATAACTGGGACGCGGCCCTGGCGCCAAATTTCGCCCGGGTGGGTGCCTTCCCGCTGGCCGCGGGGAGCCGCGATGCCGCCGCGTTGGTCACGTTGCCGGCCGGATCGACCTACACTGTGAAGGTCTCCGGCGTGAACAACACCGCCGGCGAGGCCCTGGTCGAGGTCTACGAGGTGTTTTGACGCCCCGGCACGCAAGCGACGCACCGCCCGCTCCGACTTTCGATGAAGCCCCACCGCCGCAGCCATCTTCGGGAATCCGCTGCCGGCCGCTGGTCGGTGCGCACTTGGATCAGGCGGTTCAGCATTGGGGCCGAGAGTCACCGCGGTGCGGTCCGGAGTCCTAGCCTCTGCTGGTTGGCCTTCGTGATCGCCTTCGGCTGCTCCTGCACTCTTGGGGCCGCCGTACCTGTCAGCACGCCGCCCACCGTAATCTTCCAGCAACGGCCGGTGTATCCGGAATCGATGCATGCCAGCGGGATGAGGGGCGAGGTTGTGGTGGACTTTATAGTCGATCGCGAGGGCCGCGTCCGCGACCCGGTGGTCAGCCGAAGCCTGAACCCCGCTTTCGACGTTTCAGCCATTGAGGCGGTGAAAAAGTGGCGTTTCGTGCCGGGAATGCGCGCCGGACAGCCGGTCGATACCTCGATGCAGGTGCCCGTGATCTTCTCCCTGAACGAAACCGCGGACGGCGGACAGGGCCCTCTGGTTCGGCGTCAGGTGGGCGACCCCGCATCGCTCCCGGAGGGCTTCCGGTATGACACGCCCCCAGTCGCGCGAGGAACCGTGAGGCCGGTCTACCCCTACGCGCTCCTTCTCGCGAGGGTCACCGGGAAATCCTCGGTCAGATACATTGTGGGTTCGGACGGCAAGGTGGCGCAGACTCTGGTCAGCGATACCTCGCATTCCGAGTTCGGACGCGCGCTGCAGGCAGCCTTGGAGTGCTTCGAGTTTTCCCCCGCGCTGAAGGAAGGGAAGCCGGTGCCGGCGATCGAGGGGTTCACGCAGGAATTCCGGCTGGATCCTGATTTGCAGATCGCGGGCGAGGAGGACTTGGATCTACTGAAGCGAGAACGGCGCGAGGGCGCGCAGTTGGGCAAGCAAACCAATCTGGACCGTGTTCCGCGGCCGATTTCCCGGCGAGCACCGGTCTACCCCTTGTCGGTGGACCAACAGCTGAACGAGGGGCAGGCCCTGATAGAGTTTCTTATCGATGAGTCCGGAAAGGCGCGGCTTCCGCGCACAATCTCGGCTTCTCAGGAGGCGTTCGGCTACTCTGCCGTTCAGGCGGTCTCGCAGTGGCTATTTGAGCCTCCTACGGTCGGTGGCCGACCGGTTGTGGCCAGGATGCAGATTCCGTTCGAGTTCAAGCGGCCTCAGCTCCCAATTCCTGCGCCAGCGCCTCAGGTAGTGAGCGAGTCCTCGAGCGCAAAGCCAACTGCGTCGAGTGCTGTGCCGCCAGCCTCGATGCCGGATCTCGGCGGTCAGAGGAGGTTTCAGCCACCGACGATTCCCGAGCCTGCCCCGAGTTTATCGACGGTGAAATCGAAGCCCGAGCAAAACCCTGCTGAAATGCAGTTCCAGCAAGCGGAGGCATTGTTGCGGGAGAACGGACGGCCCAGCGATGCGCAACGATATCATCAATTGTTGCGACTCCCCTCCGATCAAGGCCATCCGAAGGCGATGTACCGCCTCGGTATCGCCTTCCGTGATGGGGTGGGAGTTCCCGTCGATCGTGTGCGAGCCCACTGCTGGCTCAATCTGGCCAGCGCCGCCGACGTTCCAGGTGCGCGGGAGCAACTGGCTGCGGTTGACGCACAGATGACACCGGAGCAGCGGGCTGAAGCGGAGAAGATGGCCCGGGAAAAGTGGGATGCGCTCTCCGCTCGCCGAGGTCGCTGACGCCGGCGCCATCCCGTCCCCCGCCGGCCCGTCGTCTGCGTCCTCCCCTCCGACGACGACCGTGGCCGGTAAGACCAATGAGGAGGGCTCGCCGGGGGAGCAGCATACCTAACGCCGGGAACACAGGCCCGCCTTTGGAGAATTTTTCTAAGGAGTCGATTTACCCAATTGAAGTCGAAGCCCTTGCGCGGGCGCACATCCCCTCCCCCCGTTGGGGTCCCAGAAGGCCGGCAGCAAGGGCGTTTGCGGGCCAAAGGGCGGCTTGAGGGAACCGGGGGCGGACGAGGTGCCCTCCAGAGCACGAAACCGCCCGGAGGGCCGGGAAACGGCTTCGGCGGAAGAAGCGCGCTCATTCCCCCAGAATCTGTCAAGTCCGCGACAAGACGGATTTTACAAGAAATCCGAATTCGACTTTAGTCCCGGATTATCAATTGGCTGCCCGACATGGATTCGAACCATGACTAGGCGAGTCAAAGTCGCCTGTGCTGCCGTTACACCATCGGGCAAGGTATCAGGAAGGTGCCTCAACCTTCCGGTCGGTCAAGGGCGGAAACCCGCGCAGGATCAGGTTGCCCGCCCGCCTCGCGTCTGTCTGGCTCCGCCGCCGTGAAGCCGAAGCCGACCCGCCCCCGCTCCCTCGCCCGCGTCCTCCTCTCGGGCGCCCAGATCCGGCGGCGGGTCCGCACGCTCGCCGCCGAAATCAAGGCCGTCTACGGCGAGGAGGAATTCACCCTCATCTCGCTGATCAACGGCGCCGTGATGTTCACCAGCGACCTGATGCGCGAGATCGACAACCCCGTCCGCCTCGACTGCATCCGCGTCTCTAGCTACGGCGCCCACACCACCTCGATCGGCACGCCCCAGCTGATCTCCAGCCTCACCCTCGACATCTGCCGCCGCCACGTGCTCGTGATCGACGACATCCTCGACACGGGCAAGACGCTGCAATTCGTGACGAAGCTCATCCGCCGCCACCGCCCGGCCAGCCTCCGCACCTGTGTGCTGCTGGACAAGAAGGCGCGCCGGCAGGTGGTGATCGAGGCGGACTTTGTCGGGTTCACGATCCCCGATGAGTTCGTGGTTGGCTACGGCCTCGATTTCGGCGAGCGCTACCGCAACCTGCCCTGCATCGGCGTGCTGCGGCCGGAGCTGCAGCACGCCTGAACCGCGCCGGGATCACCCCAGCCGCGGCGCTCAGAAGGTGTGGATGAAGAGCCCAGAGCGCAGCTTGGGCTCGAACCAGGTGCTCTTGGGCGGCATAATCTGCCCCGCGTCGGCAATGTTCATCAGCTGCGCGAGGGTCACGGGGTACATCGAGAACGCCACGCCGCCCTCGGCGTCCACCCGTTTGGTCAGTTCCGCGGTGCCGCGGATGCCGCCGACAAAGTCGATGCGCTTACTGGTGCGGACGTCCGCGATACCCAGCACCGGGCCGAGGAGGCGATCCTGCAGCACGCTGACGTCGAGGCGGGCGACCGGGTCGGCGTCCGCGGCGGGAGTGCAGGTGAGGCCATACCATTTGCCCCCAAGGTACATACTGACCTGGCCGACGGCGGCCGGGGCGGGGGCGGCGCCCTCGCGCAGGCCGAAGCGCGCGCGCACTTCCGCGAGGAAGGCATCTATGGCGAGCCCGTGCAGGTCCAGAACGATGCGGTTGTAAGGCAGGATCTTGAGCTCATTGGCCGGGAACAGGACGCAAAGGAACCAGTTGTACTCCTCGTCGCCGCAGTGGGCCGGGTTACGCTCGCGGCGCAGGCGGGCGACCCGCGCGGCGCTGGCGGCACGGTGGTGGCCATCCGCGATGTACGTCACGGGCACCGCGGCGAAGGCGCGGATCCACTCCGACCCGCCCGGGATGCGCCAGACCGTGTGGCGGATGCCGTCGGGCGCGGTGAAATCGTGTTCCGGCGCCGTGCGGACGAGCGCGTCGGCGAGCAGCGTAAGAGTCGGCTGGTCCCGGTAAGTCAGGAAGACCGGGCCGGTGTCGGCTCCGAGGGTGTCGATGAGGCGCGTGCGGTCGTCCTCTTTGTCCTTGCGGGTCTTCTCGTGGCGCTTGATCAGCCCAGCGTCGTAGTCCTCCACGTGGCAGCCGGCAACGAGGCCGCGTTGGACGTGGTCGCCCATCCACTGCTGGTAGAGGTAGAGGCAGGGTTCGGTCTCGCGCCGGAGGACGCCCTGGCGCTGCAGGCCCTCAAAGTTGGCGCGGGCGCGGGCGTAGACGGCATCGGAATACGGGTCGGTCTCCGGGGGGAGGCCGATCTCGGCGCGGTCGACATGGAGGAGGCTGTGGGGCCGGCCGGCGGCGAGGGCGGTGGCCTCGACGGTGTTCACCACGTCGTAGGGCACACAGGCGACCTCGGGGGCGAGGGCACGATCAGGGACGAGGCCTTGGAAGGAATGGAGGCGCATACAGCAAGAGCCCGGCGAGGGCATCGCCGGGCGGGAGGGAAACCAGGGCTAGGACCGGGGCTTACTTCTTCCCGGCGCCGCGCTTGAACTTCGTGGTAAACTTCTCGACGCGTCCGGCGGTGTCGACCAGTCGCTTCTCGCCTGTGTAGGCGGGATGGGAGTCACTGGTGACGTCGCGCGCGACGATGAAGTACTCCTCGCCGTCGATCTGCTCCTTGCGGGCTGACTTCATCGTGGAGCGGGTGAGGAATCGGCGGCCGGTGCCGATATCTAGGAAGCAGACGTGGTTGAGGGTGGGATGGCCTTCGGCTTTCATCGCAGAAAAGGGGCTGGAGGGTTAGCCTTGGCGCGCCTTGTAGCGGGGCTCGACCTTGTTGATAACGTAGATTTTACCCCGGCGACGCACCACTTGACAAGCGGG
>VHCJ01000063.1 GCA_016871755.1 Verrucomicrobiota bacterium
TGAACCAGGCGGCCGTTTCCGGCCGGACCGTCGTTGCCCTCGCCGGCGTCCACCCGCTGGCGAACACGCTGCTGATCCCGAGCAACACGACGCTCCGCGGGGAGGGACGGAAGACCATCCTTTTGGGCGGCGTCGGCTCTGGCTTCTCCGCCATCGAGGCCAGGGATCGCAACCTCGCGAACGTCACGCTGGCGGACTTCGTTCTCGAGGGCGCGAACGTGGTGAATACCGATCCGGCCAACGGCAGCCGCTTCACCCGCACCGGCAAGTTCGCAAACGAAATGAACGGCATCAACCTCGCCGGCGAATCCGAAGGCGCTTTCACCGACATCACGCTGACTAATCTCACCGTGAACAATTTCTCGCGCAACGGGGTAATCGTCTCCGGGACCCGCCGCCTGATTATCGAGCGATGCGACATCTCCGACAACGGTTCGTACATCGTCCCCGGACCGCGCCTCACCCACAATCTCCGCCTCTTGCACGTGCAACACGCGACGATCAAGGACTGCCGGCTCGACACGTCGCTGAAGGGCGCCGGCCTGGCGGCCGATTTTTGCAGCGATGTGGTGGTTTCGTCCTGCGAGGTCGCCCGCAATGGCTGGTACGGCATCGTGATTGCCGAGTGCGACCGGCTCGCGATAGAGCGCTGTCTGATCGAGGCGAGCGACAGTTCCGGCATCTGCCTTTCGTTTCTGCTCCGGGGCTCGAAGGACGTCTCGGTGGTGGGGAACCGCATCCAGTACAATCGCGGCTACGGCCTCGAGTCCCACCGCACGGGCAACCTGCGATCGCACGGCAACACCTACGATCTGAACGCCCGGCGGGATCCGTTGGAACTCATCAGCGATCAGCCGTCGTTGATTCTCGAGCATTTGGTAGAGGCCCGGTGATTCCGGGGGCCGCGTGCCCATGACAACCTTCTACGACCAATCATCATGAATGAGCTGAACCAACCCCCTCGCATCAGCCGGCGTGGCTTTGTCGGAACGGCCGGAGCCGGCCTGCTCGCCACCGGGCTGCCCCGTCCCGCTCCGGCGGCGAGGCCGAAGGTGTCAGGACGAAACCTGCAACGTGGAGCCTGATGGACGATCTGAACGCCTGGCCGGACGCCCCGCCGATTGCGGGTTTCGTCCTGATCCTTGCTCCCTATTGAGCCATAATCGTATCGTCGTCCCGAAAAGTCCGCGATGTCGGCCCTCACGCGCGCCCTTGATTCCCTGTACCGTCTGAAAGTCGGATTGACGGGTCACCGGCGCTGAACGAGCCTAAGTCTTCGAGCAGCACTGGATTTAAAACCCATCACTCGTTTGATGAGTGCATCCCTAGCGGAGGCCATGACAGGTGAGGTCGCGCGCCTCACGCCACGGGATCGTATCGAGGGAGGAATACTCGGTTCATTGGTGGGCGACGCCTCGGGCGTTCCCGTTGAGTTTTCCCGCACGGCCGCCGAACCAAGCGCTGCACCGAACGGCGGCCCCGCCACGCAGCTTGGCAATTCGGGCGCCACGGAGGGACCGCCATCGTTGAGCTGAATCGTTAGGCGGAAATCACACAAGCATCATGTCCATCACAATCCGTCCTTACGCCCTCGGTGACGCTCCGGCCCTGTTCGAGGCAGCCACGGAGTCGATCCCTGACGCCTTCGCGTGGTTACCTTGGTGCCATCCGGGCTATCGCATCGATGAGGCCGAAGCCTGGGTCGAGAAGCAGGTTGGCGCCTTCGCCCGGGCCGAGGAGTTCGGGTTCGTCATTCAGTCTCCATCCGGTCGCTTGCTCGGTGGCTGCGGCATCAACCTCCTCGACCGCGTGCACCTCAGGGCCAACCTCGGCTACTGGGTTCGGTCGTCAGCCGTCGGCCAGGGTGTCGCAACAGCGGCAGCCGGCCTCGCAGCGCAGTGGGCGTTCACACACACCGCCCTCGTTCGGCTCGAGATCATCACGACCGTCACTAACATCCGCAGTCAGCGCGTCGCCGAGAAGACCGGTGCTCTGCGCGAGGGCGTTCAACACCGGCGCCTACTCCTCCACGGCACTCATCACGACGCCGTTCTCTTCGCACTTCTCCGACCGGCCGGTTCCGCCTAACCCCGGCGTGCAGCGGACTCGCTTCGCTCGCCGCTGACGCCAGCCGTTATGCGGATTCCTTCTAGGCTTGATGGAGCATTTGCTGAGGGTGCTTGATGGATCGCTTTTTGGTAAATCCGGTTTCCTTCCAGTAACTCAACCCCAACACTCCCGCCGCATTCCCGCGCCCGATCTTCGCGCGCACCGCTTCCGGGATCGGCGCGCTCGCGAGGAACGCTGCCGCTTCCACGCCGTTCTCGTAGGGATAATCCACTGAGAACATGACGCGGTCTTCGCCGAGGTTCGCGATCGCAGTCGCCAGCGACGCGGGGTCGCACACGCCCGTCGTCGTGATCCAGAACTGCCGCCGCAGGATCGCTGACGGGAGTTCCTCCACCGCGAACTCGCGGCCCGAGTGCCTCGTGCGGCTGTCGAGCCGCGCCATCACGTAGGGCAGCGTCTCGCCCATGTGACCGAGGATGATCTTCACGCGCGGATGGCGCATGAGCGTGCCGCCGAGCACGAGCCGCAGCGCGTGCGTCGCCGCCTCAACCGTCCACGCCCATACCGAGCCGTTGAGCTCAGGCCGTCCGGCAAACATCGCCGGCGTGCCCACCGGATCGCACGGGTGCAAATAAATCGGCGCCGCCAGCGCGTCGGCCCGCTCCCAGAACGGCCGTAACCGCTCTTCGTCGAGGTACTGCCCGTGGGTGTGCCCGTTGATCATCGCACCGTGAAAGCCGAGTTCGCGCATCGCGCGCTCCAGCTCAGCGCCCGCCGCCGCCGGGTCCTGCAGCGGCAGCGCCGCAAATCCGCCGTAGCGCGCCGGCTGCTTTCGCACTTCCTCGGCCAGTTCGTCATTCGCGCGCTGCGCGAGCGCGACCGCCTTTGCCGCGTCGGGCTCCGCCTGCACACCGGGCACCGTTGCCGAGAGCACCGCGTAACCGATCCCGGCCGCGTCCATCGCCGCAAGCCGACCCTCGCCGAAATCCGCCAGCCGCCGCCGCAGCACCGCGAACGCTGCGGCGTCCTGCGTCGGCTGGTTCCCGGCCGCATAGGGTGCGAGCGTCTCCGTGATGAAATGCTCCTCGAGCGCGATCTTGTCGGTCATCGCGGGAGATTCATTGCCCGCTCGCGCACGCGGCGCGAGTCTCAATCGATTGGGACGAAGTTGATCTTAAACTGCGACGCTTTGCGCTCCCGTTCCAGCGCAGCGACGAGTTCGGCGGTGCTCGCCGCGACGCGCTCCTTCAGCACCGCCACCCTCCGCAGCATCCATACGCGCGCGCCAAGGGCCGCTGCCGCCA
Organism: Verrucomicrobiota bacterium; assembly: GCA_016871755.1. Taxonomy (GTDB): domain Bacteria; phylum Verrucomicrobiota; class Verrucomicrobiia; order Opitutales; family Opitutaceae; genus UBA6669. The sequence goes on from VHCJ01000063.1 coordinate 3,375, forward strand.
GCCCGAGCGCGGCACAGGTCTGGGGCCGCGAAAACCGCTATTGCCGGATCGGCCCCGTTGGAGCTCACTCTACCTCCGGACGACCGGCCTCGTACCCCCCGGAGACCGACCGACCCCCACCGCATGAAAAACCACCTGCTCCGCCTCGCCTTCGTTTGCGGCGCCTGTGGCCTCGCCGCCCACGCGTTCGCCCAGACCGCCCCTGCGACCCGATCTGCGGCCAAGGACGATCCCGTCCAGCTCTCCGTCTTCGAGGTCAACACGTCCAAGGACATCGGCTACCAATCGTCCAACGCCGCTGAGGTCACGCGCATGAACACGCCCATCGAGAACATCCCGATGAACGTCACCGTGTTCAACCAGCAGTTCATCGAGGACCTGCTCGCGACCGACACCTCGGACGTGCTCGCCTACGACGCTTCGGCGATGAAGCGGACCGAGAACGACGGTTTTATGGCCCGCGGCTCCGCCAGCGTCGGCACCAACTTCCTGGATGGCTTCGCGCAGACTGGTGGCTTCGGCTCCCAGCCGCTCGCGAATATCCAACGCGTCGAGGTGCTTCGCGGCCCGGCCGCTATCCTCTATGGTTCTGGCGGCTACGGCGCCACGTTTAATCGCATCACGAAGCAACCCCAGCCCGCCGCCGCCACGGCGCTCCGCTCCATCCTCAGCGATGCGCGCTCGCTCCGTACCGAAATCGACTGGAACCCCGGCACCATGCCGCTGCTCGGCGACCGCCTGCTCTTCCGCGTCAATGGCACCCTCAACCGGGGAGAGACGTGGTTCGGCCAGCGCCGGCGCGAGAAGGGCATTGCGCCCACTTTCGCATGGAACATCACCCCGCACACCAAGGTGACAGTCGGTTATGTCTACAATTGGCGCGATACCCAGGCCTCCTGGGAGACGCCCGTCCATCTCGGGAACCCGAAGGGCCTCGTCACTGGCGACGGCGTGTTTCGTGTCATGCCGCGGAAGACCAACTGGGTCGTGCCCGAGGACTTTCGCCGCAACACGCGGCAGGTGACGTCGCTCGATTTCCGCCACGCCTTCACCCGAGATCTCCAGTTCCGCGCGCAGGCCCAATACGAGACCCGCGAGCAGCTCCAGCAGGAAACGAACTCCGGCGGAGGCACCCTTTCGATCCTTCGCGATACTGCGCTCACCGGCCGTGGCTGGCGCGAGCTCCCGCGCATCACCCGCAACTATCGCACTCGCGACGAAATTGTCTGGAACGTCCGCACGGGTCCGATCGCCCACCGCCTGCTCGCCGGCTTTGGCGTGCAGCAGCAATACGATCGCAACACGACTTATGCTTCCGCGATCAGCGGCAATAACACCTTCTACCCCAATCTCACCTACGCCCAGTTTCTCGCCAATCCCGCGCTCGGCGGCCTCACCAACCGCCTGCTGCTCCTCCCGATGAACGTCTTCGACCGCGGCGCCGAGCCGCCCGTGCCGGCCATCCCCCAGCGCCCACCTGCGCCGCTCACCGCCGATTCCCAGACCTACACCGCTTCGCAGGACTACTACGTCAACGACGTGTTCTCCCTCGCCGAGGAGCGCTTCGTTGTGATGGCCGGGGCGCGCCGCACCGAGTTCCGCCGCAAGACCATCAACTGGTTCGCCGGCGGCGGTCTCCGGCGTCCGACCGCTCCTACCGTTTACAGTCTCGACGAGGCTACCACCAGCAGCGCCGGTGCCGTCTGGCATCTCAACGCCGCGAAGACCCTCTCCCTCTACGGAAACCTCAATAACTCCTTCAGCCCCGAGTTCCGGTCCAACCCCGACGGTACGGAACTGGATAACGAAGTGGGCAAACAAAAGGAGATTGGCCTCCGCTTCAGTTTGCTCGCAGGTCGGGTGCAGGGGCTCATCACCGCGTTTGACCTCCTGCAGGACAATGTGGTGCGCGCCGACCCCGCGCCAGATCGCGACGGGTATTTTCTCCAGGAAAGCGGGCAGCGCAGCACCGGCGTCGAGTTCAGCCTCAATGGCCGCGTGACCGATCAATGGCTCGTTATGGCCGGCTACTCCAACACCGACGCTCGCAACGATCGAACCGGCGTCGCGATGGAGCTCCAGCCCAAGCATCGCTTCACGGCCTTCAATCGCTACAATTTCACCCGGGGTGCGCTCAAGGGCTTCAGCGCCAGCCTCGGCACGATCTATACGGGCGAACGTCCGATTACGCTTTCGACCGGACGCGCCTCCCCCAACTGGGGCCCGCTGCCGCCGTGGTGGCGCATCGATGCGATCGCCGGATACAAGTATCGCGCCAAGGGCAGCCGCTACGCGTGGGATTTGTCCGCCAAGGTGACCAACGTTCTCGACAACACGGACATCTACTACGTCGCCGCCAACCACCGTTACACCCTCGATCCGGGCCGCGAATGGCAGGTTGCAACTGGGGTTCGGTTTTAACTTCAATCATACCCAAGGTGCGCCTGCGCCTCGCCAGTCTCGCCCTCTTCGCCACCGCCGCGTTCGCCGCCGCCGATCGCGCCGCGCTCCCGCCGACCGCCCAACCCTTCCTGACTGCGCCCGCACTGCAAATCCACCCGCTCTTCGACGGCCGCGGCGGGCGCGACATCGTCACCGCGCGCAACGGCCACGTGCTCGCCTTCCACGGCAAGGTTTTCCGCGAGAGCGCCGACGGCGGCTCCACGTGGAGTCCGCCCCGCGAGATCGGCCCCGACGCCGGCGGCAAGGTCGTCGTCAACGAGACCAACGGCAACATCCTCTACGTGCGCGCCGACAAGGGATACCTCTGGCGCAGCCGCGACGACGGCCGCACCTGGACGCGCGAATCGATCCGGATCAAGCCGAACAAGTTCAACCACGGCTCGCCCGACTCGGTGCCGCAGTCTGTCGGCGCGTTTCAGCCCGGCATCACGCTCCAATTCGGCCCGAGGAAGGGCCGCCTCCTGCTCGCGACGCGCATCATGGGGCCGGCCGCCAGCAACGACGTGGAGTGGCGCCCCTACCACTACAACGCCGCGATGTTCAGTGACGACGGCGGTGCCACCTGGCAGGTCAGCGCGCCGTTCCCCGTGCTCGGCTCGGGCGAGGCCGCGCTGGCCGAGCTCTCCGACGGCCGCATCCTCTACAGCTCGCGCGAGCACATGAGCGTCGGCAACCGCTACTTCGGCTGGAGCCACGATGGCGGCGAACTCTGGCTGTCGCCGTGGCTCAGCGACACCCTGCCCGACGGCTCGCGCGGCACGTCTTACGGTTGCATGGGCGGCCTCATGCGTCTGCCGATCGCCGGCGCCGACATTCTCCTCTACAGCAACCTCGACACCGACGCCGGCGTGATGCCTAAAAAAGTCGGCGGCTCCACCTCCGCCGGCCGCGAGAATATCACCGTCTGGGCCAGCTTCGACGGCGGCCGCACGTGGCCGGTCAAGCGCTTCGTCTACGCCGGCCCGAGCGCGTATTCGAATCTCGGTGTCGGCCGGGCCAGCACGCCGAGCGCCGGGAAGATCTATCTCCACTTCGAGGGCGGCCCGAAGACCTGCTACGACGGCGTGATGGTCGCCGTCTTCAACCTCGCTTGGCTCCTCGACGGCCGCGACCTGCGCAGCGTCCTGCCCGAATAGCCCGCGCTTGCATCCACTGCGCCCGACTGGTGGTGCACAGCGGCGGCGAGAAGCAATCGTGCGGGGTGCGCTCAGCAGATCCAGGCCGCGGCGGCGGCCGAAGCGTGGTCGCGGTCGCCAGTGGTGTCGTCGTCGCTGAGCGGGAATCCGGTTTCCTTCCAATTAAACCCCTCCCGAATTCGATCCCCGAGTAAATCCGGTTTGCTTTCAGACACGTCTACGCGCGGAACCAAGCGCGGATTGGGAGTCCTCACGCTCTCAATCTCCCGCGCCGCCGAATAACTCGACGCAAGCGATACGCGCCGCATAGCCTCCGACACTCCTCGCCCGTTGGCCCCGATTCGTTTGCCCCGCCCCATGTTACCCTCACGTATCGCTTCGAAATCCGAATCATTGCTCCTCGCTTGGGCGCTCGCGCTCGGCACCTCGATCCACCCGTTGGCCGCTGCCCAACCGTCCGGCATCATCGAGGGAACCGTAGCGAACGCCCGCACCGGCGAGTTCTTGGAAAACACCCGCGTCACCCTGGCCGGCGCGGGCCGCGTGGTCTTCACCGACTCCGAGGGCCGCTTCCGGCTGGCGCCGGTTCCCGCCGGGGAGGCGCGGCTCACGCTGTTCTACACGGGCCTGCCGCCGCGCATCGAGTCCGTGTCGGTGGCGAGCGGCGATGACGTGATCCCGGAAATTCGAGCCGCTTGAAGGTTCGGTCTGGGTCCAACAGAAAGGACCCAGATCATGAAAGGGAAACGCTACAGTACAGAGGAGAAAGTCCGCATCCTGCGGGACGTGGATGCGGGCAGGAGCATCGTGGACATCTGTCGGGAGAAAAACATCTCCGACGTGACGTACCACCGTTGGCGAAAGCAGTTCGGGCACCTGAACCTCA
>VHCJ01000064.1 GCA_016871755.1 Verrucomicrobiota bacterium
TCGCGGGCGAGTTTAACAGTAGTACCAGCACTCATTTGATGACTATGCGCCAGCTTGGCGGAGGGAGCAAGCGGCGTGCGATTCAGCCATCAAAGCCACTTCAGAGCTCCTCTGTGCGGCCCAGTGCAAAAAAGTGCAGCCAGATATTCGTGACAGTTTTGTGATGAATGCGCTTGAGTGCTGATGCGTAAAGCAATAGTTGCGGCCCGTATTCGCGCAGTTTGGTTGGCAATTCTGTTTCAGCGAAATAGTCCGTTTTGTAATCTAGTAACCAAATCTCGTTTTCGCCAAAGACCACCAAGTCCGCCACGCCCTGCACGATGACAAACTCATCCCCGTCCGTGAAAGCCGACGCGGGCAGGCGCGGCTGAAGTGCGGAAGGCGCAATGCGGGGCGCGGAACGGGAAGTGCCTTCGGGGCTGCCGGGCATGAGGTTCATCCCCTGCAACTCCCGCACTGTGAATCTTGCGGTGAAGGGCACTTCGCGCTGCACGCGGCCGGCCTCCGCTGCTGCGCGCACCTGCTGACCGACGGATGAATTCCAGAACGCCAGCAACACCTCGAAGTCCAGTGCCGCCGCGTCACGCTCCGCGAGTTGGCTGGCGGCGACGAGCCGCGCTGCTTCGTTGCGGAGGTCAAGCATCGTCGCCGTGCGCGCGGGGTCCACATACTGCAGGAATGCGTGGTGGGCCGCACCGCGCTGGGCGGCAGTGAGCTCGCTCCCGCCGGGCCGCGCGGAACCGCGCGGGCGGGACCACGACACCGCCTCCGCATCCGGCTCTGCTGCGCGGCGCCGCAGCACGGTGACGGAAGTCTTGGCTGGCTCGTGTGTCGCCGGCTCGTGTGGATAGCGCCACTCTAGCTTGGCGCGCAGACGCGCGACTGCCTCGGGTAGCAGCCGACGTGAGGAGGCTCCATCTTCAGCAGAAACCTGAGTCAACACTTCCTCACGTCGATTGCTGCCGGCAAAGCGCGCGTCATCCGCACTGTAGAAATTCCAGCTCAACAGCTCGTTCTGCCCCGCCGCGCCGCCGTGCCAGTCGGCTTCGCACGTCACCGACGGCAGCCACGCACGCAGCCAGTTCAGCGGGCACTGGGTCTTGAGCAGCGCGGGGTCTGCGAGCGGCTCGGCGGGGGCGCGCCATTTCTCCACCACTTCCTTGCCCGCCTCCGTGCCTACGAGCAGCAGCGTGTCGCGCGCGCGAGTCAGCGCCACGTAGAGCAGGCGCAGTTCCTCGCCCAGCAACTCGCGCCGACCGCGCCGCCGCGCCAGCCAGTGCGGGAGGCTCGCGTAGCGCCGCTCGCGGCCGGGCGGCAAAACCATCGGGCAGAGGCCGTACTCTTCGTCCAGCAGGATGTCGTCGCGCAGATCTTGTTCGTTGAAGCGTGTGCCCAACCCGGCCACCACGACGACGGGAAACTCCAGGCCCTTGCTCTTATGAATGCTCATCAGCCGCACCGCGTTGTCCGTCTCCGCAGGCGCGAAATCGTGGTCCAGCTCCGCTTCCTCCTGCGCGGCGATGAATTGGAGGAAGCGGTGCAAGCCCTGCCGTTGATAGGGGTCAAACTGCCGCGCGAGGTCGAGCACGCGCCGGACATTCGCGACACGCTGGGCGCCACGCGGCTCGGCCAGCAGCAGCGATTCGTAATGCGTCTCGGCGAGCACGCGCTCGAGACAGTCGGTGAGCGAACTCAGCCGCAGCCGGTCGCGCCAGGCGGCAAAGCGGGTGAGGAAGGCGGAAGCCTTCTCAAGTGCGGAAGGCTCAGCCGGCGGTTCACCAGCGGCACAGAACTTCGTGAGCGCGTCCCAGAAGAGCCGCTCTTCGTTGTGCGCGCGCAGGGCGACGAGTTCCTCCAGCGACATCGCCACCAGGGGCGAGCGCAGCACGGCGAGCAGGGGCAGGTCTTGCAGCGGGTTGTCGAGCAGGCGCAGCAGGTTCAGTAAGTCGCTCACCTCGAGCGCCTCGTAGAAGCCGCCACGCTCCGTGTGCAAGGGCACGCCCGCACGGTGAAACTCCTGTGCGAACGTCTCCACCCGCGAGCCGGGCGAGCGCATGAGCACCACCATGTCGCGCCACTCCACCCGACGCATGCCTTTGGCCGGCTCGTCCCAGACTTCGTGGCCACTCGCGTGCAATTCACGGAGCCGGAGCGCAACACAGCGGGCCTCGCGCTCGATGGCGAGCAGGTCGAGCACGTCGGTGGCGGTCTCGCGGTCTTCGGGCTGCTCGTCAGCGTCCTTGGTGAGGATGTGCAGTTCGACCCGGCTCGTGCCCGCGACGGGCAGTTGCCGTTCGGTGGCATCCGTTGCATCCGGACGGCGGCTGGAAGCCGCCGGCGCGGGGTTGCGCAACATCGCGCGGCCTTCGGAATCACCGAACTTCAACTCCGCTTCCGCATCGTAGGCCACACCGCCGACGGACTCGCGCATGAGCGCGCGGAAGAGCGGGTTCACGAAGTTCAGGACAGCTTCGCGGCTGCGGAAGTTTTCCGAGAGCGCAATGACGCTCTGCTGGCCGCGCCACGCCTTCGCGTAGCCGGCGAAGATGTGCGGGTTCGCGAGGCGGAAGCGGTAGATGCTTTGCTTCTGGTCGCCGACGAGGAAGCGGTTCGCGTTCGCGCCTTGGCCGCTGACGAAGCGGAGGATGGCGTCCTGGGCGGCGTTGATGTCCTGATACTCGTCCACGCAGACGTGCGCGAACTGCGCGCGGCACGCGCGGGCGACGCCCGTCCTTTCATCGCGCAGCAGACGCAGGGCGAACTGCTCCAAGTCCGCGAAGTCCACACCGCCGAGCTGGCGCTTCGCCTCGGCGAAGCGCGTGGTGAACTGCTGCGTGAGTTGCACCAGCGCGGCCATCTCGTGCCGGCACCAGTTCCAATCCTCGGCCAGCGCGGTGCCGGAACCGTCAGGGCCGACGAGTGAGAGGAAGAAATCGGCTTCCTCGAAGAACTTTCCGAACGGCGGCCGGAGTTTGGTCTTCGTCCCGCGCGGCCAGTCCGCATCGGCAGCGAGGATTTCGGCCAATGCGGAATGTGGAGTGCGGAGTGCGGAATCATCTCGGAGCGCGGCGGTGCTTCGCTTCAGCGCGGGCGTGTCGAGAGCCGTGGCAAGGACAGGAAGCCACTCATCGCGCCACTCGGCGAGGGCGGTGAACAGCCATGATTTCCACTGCGTTGGAGCCGGCTCGCGAAAGGTAGCGAGTTGGTCGGCAAGCCACGCGTCCGGGTCGGGCAAGGATTGCGCGTGGCGATGGAGTTTCCACACGAGCACGTGCAGGTGCTCATCCGAGCCACGTCCGGCGCGGCGGATGAGCTGCTGGACGGCCTCGCTGTGCGGATGGCGACCGGCGTAGTGCTCGGCGAGCAGCGCGGTGAGACAATCGCGGACCAGTGGCCGCGTCTGGCGTTCGTCGAGGATGACCAACTGCGGGTCAATCGCGAGGTGGTGGAAATGCTCGCGGACGAGGCGGAGGCAGAAGCTGTGCAGCGTGGATATCTGCGCGGCGTCGAGGAGAGCGAGTTGTTCGGCGAGCCGGTCGGCTGGCGAGGAGGGCGCGCTCGGGTCAGGTGCTGGCTTCAGCTCCGCCTCCAGCGCCTTCCGCAAGTGGACGCGCATCTCGGCGGCAGCGGCCTCGGTGAAAGTGACGAGGAGAAACTGATCGAGCGACGCGCCGTCCCGAACCAGTTGCAGGCAGCGCTCGATCAGGGTGCGCGTCTTGCCGGTGCCCGCGCCGGCGACCACGAGGATGTTGCCGCGCGCGGCGATGGCGGCCTGCTGGGCAGGAGTGAACGCGCTCACGCTGCTTCCTCCTTCGCGGCGGGTTTGGGCAGCGCGCGGTAGGGCTGCGTCCACGGGTCGAAGCGGCAAACCGAGCGGTAATCGCAGCGGTCGCAAGCCTTGTCGCTAGCACTCAGGCGGACCGGGGAGACGGCGACTGCACCGGCAAATATGCTTTCGCCGAGGCGGCGGAGGTTGGCTTCGACTTGGGTAAGCAGGGCGGAAAAATCACCTGTGGCCAGCGCGTCGCCACTGCGTTTGCTGAGATTGCCGTCCTTGTTGAGCGTGTAGCGGAACTGGCCGCTGGGCTGCCCGCCGGGGCGGGCGTCGAGGTAAGTGAGGTGGGCAAAATCGAACCGGCCCGCGTGCTGGTAAGTGGCGCGGCGGGTGGCTTCGTCCTCGGCGAGAATCTCGGTGCGCCCACCCGTGGAACTAGCGGCCCCGTGTAGCGGGATGTAGAAGACGCCGACCGGCTGAAATGCAGAATGCGTAACGCGCAACGCTGAATGGGGCGAGGGAGAAGATGTCCTCGGCGCAAGCAGGACATTTAGATACGCGAGCAGTTGAAGCTGGAGGCCGTGGGCGATTTTGAGCGGGTCGAGTTTCTTGGGGCTGCTCTTGTAGTCCACGACGACGGCGAAAGTCTCGTCAGTCTGCTCGTTGTGGCGGAGGTCCACGCGGTCAATGCGGCCGCGGAGCGAGAGGCCCTTGCCATCCGCCAGCGCGAGCCGCCAGGCGGGCATCGGGCTGCCGGGCAGACCGAAACCGAGTTCCACCGCAACGGGGTCGAAGTTGTAACTCGGCATCCAGCTGACGAGCGCAGCGAGGAGACGTTGCGCGCTGGCGATGAGTGAGTGCGCCGTGAAGCGGCGGACTTCGTCCGCCGCGAAGAGCGCGAACTCGGGGCTGGCGAGGAGATCTTCACCGGCGAGCGCGGCGAGCGCGGCGGCGTCCGCTGGCGAGAGGTCGCGCCAGCGACGGCTGGAGGCGGTGACGCGCAGGTGAAATTCATCCAGAAGCCGGTGGATGAAGCTGCCGCGCTCGCGGTGGTTCACTTCGAATTCCTTGCGCTCCTCAGCACCGAGGCCAGCAGCGACGAAGAACTTGAACGGGCACTCGGCGAACTGCTCGAGCTTGCTCACGGAGGTGGCAAGTTCGATGCCGTAGAGCTGGGAAACAGCGGCGGGCGAAAGCTGCGTGGCGGCGCCGGCGGTGGTGATTTCACGCGAACGGGCAACGACCGGAGCGATGGCGGGAAGCGCAGCTAATGTGCTGAGCGGCGCTTGGGCTATCGAGTGCGGCGAGTTCTGGCCGCATTCCACTTGCCGCATTTCGGTCAGGATTGGCTCCAGCAATTCCTCGGTGTGCTCGGCCTCACGCCAGTCATGGATGGTCGGAACTTTTTCCAGCGCGAGTCCTGGGAAAAGCTGCTGGACTTGCGTGAGAATGGGCGAGGGGTGAAGCGGTTTGCCATCGGTGTCGGCGGCGGAGCAGGTCAGTACGAGTCGCGCACGGCTGCGGGTGCAGGCGATGTAGGCGAAGTAGTGCTCGTGTGCGACCTGCGCACGCGGATCGAGGCCGAGACGCGTGTCGTGCGCGGCGAGGAGGTCGCGCTCGGCGTCGGAGAGCAGGACGGGTGGCGCGGGTGGCGCGGGGAAAACACCTTCGTTGAGGCCGAGCACGAGGTTGAGCCGCAACTCCGGGTTCCGCGAGCGGTCAATGCTGCCGATGATCACTTGGTCGAGCGCGGGCGGAATGACGCCGACGGTGAGCGCGCTGAGGCCAACTTCGAGGATGGGCAGCCATTCGTGGAGCGGATGGGCGGGCGAGGTAAGCCGGGTGGGCTGCGGTGCGGCGGACGGCGACCGACAGTCGCCGGCACGGGCATCTGGAAACGCGCGTTCTAAATTCTCCATCCACGTGCGCATCTGGCGCAGGACGGTGGCGTGGAGCGATGGGGCGAGGGAGTGGAGGACAGACGTGTCCCGCTCCCGGGCGAGCGCGTCGTCCCACGCTTGCAGGCGAGCCTCGATGCCGAGGTCATCCCACAGCGTGCGAAGCGCAGCGGCGAGTTGTGCACCGGTGACAGCCGAGGTGACGCGGTTCTGACTTCCCACTCTGCCTTCGGAGGTGGCCTCCACACGGCGGCTGTCAGCCGGAGTGAGCTGTGTGGCGAGCTTTTGAAACGGTGCGGTGAGAAGGGCGCGGAGTTGTTCGGCACGTGCGAGATTGAACTTGGGTTCGGGAACAGCGAGCGGCGCGAGCCATTGTGCTCCGCGCCAGCCGTGGGCGAGCGCGATGTTTTCCAACCAGTCAACGTCCGCGTCGTGGTCATGGACGAGGCCGGACTTGAGCGCGCCGAAGAGGTCGTCGGGTTGCCAGCCGTAGGCGAGTGTGCGTAGGGCGAAGCGCGTGAGTTCCGCGAGCGGGTGGTGCGCGACGGGTTCCCGGCGGTCGAGGAAGAAGGGAATGCCGTAGCGCGTGAAGACGCGGCGGACCGCGGTGTGATGGTGGTCGAGCGTGCGAAGAATGACGGCGCAGTCGCGGAAGCGGCCACCCGCGCGGACGTGGCGGAGGATTTCGCGAGCGGCGAGCGTGGCTTCGGCTTCGGGGTTGGCGCAGACCGCTGCGCGGAGGGAATCGGAGATGGGAGATGGGAGATGGGGGACGGGGTGGGCTTGGGAGTGCGGCGAGGTCTCGCCGCTTTCCGCAGGCGACATGTCGCCGTCGGAGTTCCGGGCGGTGGCGGAGGGACTCGTGGAGCCCGACTGGCGCACGCCGGGCGCGTCAATCAGCGCCGGAGTGTCGCCAGCCTTTGACGGCGACAAGCCGCCTGCGGAAAGCGGTGACGAGGCATCGCACTCCAAAGCGCGGGCGGGCGCAGTCCAGTTTGCTTCCAAGTGCGTGAGCGTCGCGCTGTCGCGGAAGCGGCTGAGAGCAGGGTGGCGCGGGAGTTCTTCGACGCTCGTTTCGCAGTCCGCCAGTGCGGTGATGCGTTGGCGGCAATCGGCGTAGGTGCGGCGGACGGTGGACCAAAGGCAAAGCCAACTGCGCTTGTCACCTGCTTGCGGGTCGAGGCAGAAGGCAAGCGTGGCGGTGCGGCAGAACGGGAGGATGGCACTGAGCAGGTCCAGCTCCTGCGGGGTCATTTCGGCGAAGCCATCGAGCCACAGGCCGGCGATGGGCGATGGCCGGTGGGCGATGGGCGGTGGCGAGGAGCGGAGAAATCCCGTGGCCACATCGAGCAACTGGTCGCCGTCTTGAACTTGGTTCTGCTCCAGCCAGCCCTCATAGGCGCGGAGCAAGTGATGAAGGTCGTGGAGTTTGTCCCGGAGCTGAACGCTCTCGGTGCAGCATTGGGCGAGGCGGGCGAGGCGCGTGGGCGTGATTTGGTGGCGTTGAAATTCGCGGAGCAGTTGGCTTAATTGCCGGGCAAAGCCCGGGAGGCGCGCAGCAGCGCGGAAGACGCGCAGCGCGGGCTGTTCACGGGCGAGGAGGGCGCGCAGCACCATCACCCGACCTTCATCATCGAGCAGTTCAGGGACGGCGCTGAAGGTCTCGAGCAGCCAGCGCGCGAGGCGGTCAAAGGAGACGATTTGCAGACGCGAGTAACCGGCGAGATCGGGTTTTTCAAGTAGCTGCCGCTCCAACTGAAAAGTTGCTTGTTTCGGCGCTAGGAGCAGGAGCGGTGGACCGTCGGGTGCGCGCTTAAGCTCGGTGCGGATTTCCGCAAGGCAACGCCACGTCTTACCGCTGCCGGCGGGACCCAGAAGGAAGTGGACGGTCATGAAATGATAGTCGGGCTAGGATTTCAAAGTTCAAAGTCCAAAGTGCCCGTAAGCACGTTGCGCCTTAGATATCAGTTGGAGAAAACCGTTTGCGCCCATCCCCAGCGATGCTAGCTTGTCGACGCCTTTCCAAAAGTAAAAGGCTCAAAACCAAATCGAAAACATTATGGCCCACGAACTGCCTGCTCTCCCCTACGCCCACGATGCCCTCG
>VHCJ01000065.1 GCA_016871755.1 Verrucomicrobiota bacterium
AAACAGAAGAAAAAGGAAAATCGGAAAAGAGGAAATGGAAAATCAAAGATGGGAGATGGAATTCACGGAGTCCTGGCGACACGGAACCCGATAAGGTTGCCGGAGACCGCGGATGAAGCTGAAGCGACTCGACGCGCGACAGTTGTTGGAGAAGCCGTACCAGTAGCCGCCGCGCAACACACGGTACGGACCAGACGACGGCCCCTGCGGGTTTACCGATGGGCTCGTTGAGTAGTAGTTGTCGCCGTACCAGTCGTTCACCCACTCCCACACATTGCCCGACATGTCGTGCAGACCAAACCCGTTGCCGAGCTTGCCGCCCACAGGGCGCGTCTGGCTGTTCGAGTTGCTGCCAATCCCAGGATCGAGGCCAGCAACGCAGCGACTCTGGCAAGCGGCGATCGTCGACGTGCAGACGAAAGGCGGTGTGATGCCACGGAGGGATCGAGATGATGTACCGGAATGGTCATGAGAGGCCTCAGTCAGAGAAGCGAGTTCGCAATTATCGGATGGCGGCCGACCTCGAGCGCATGGTCGTGCAACTCGACGAGCCGCTTGCGGACCCGGCCCCGCTGAACGTGCTGTACATCTGCCAGCTAGCGCGCGAGCAGGGCCTGAAGATTCTGCTCTCGGGCGCGGGCGGCGACGACCTGTTCACCGGCTACCGCAGGCACCGGGCGATCAAGATGGAGCGCTACTGGTCTCGGCTGCCGACCGGCGCGAGGTCGGCCCTGGAGTCGGTGCCTCGCGCCTCGACCACCGCAAGGCCAGTTTCCGCCGCCTCGCCAAGCTGTTCCGGGGGGCCGCGCTCGACGGGGACCGCCGGATTGCGAGCTACTTCGAATGGTCCCGCCGCTCGGACCGGCTGAGCTTGTACTCGCCGGAGTTTCTCGCGCGGCTCGGGACATCGGAAGCCGCCGGGCCGATGCTCGATTTCATCGCACCGCTGCCTCGCTCGGTGCCGCCGCTCGAGCGGATGCTCGCGCTCGAGCAGCGCTTCTTCCTCGCGGACCACAACCTGACGTACACGGACAAGATGTCGATGGCCGTCGGCGTCAAGGTACGCGTCCCGCTCCTCGACCTCGAGCTCGTCGATTTTGCGGCCCGCATCCCGCCCGCCGTGAAGCGGCGTGGGCAGGTCGGGAAGTGGGTGTTCAAGCGTGCGATGGAGCCGTACCTGGAGTTCAACTACCTCGTCCGCCATGCGAAGGCCGTCATCACCGACTCGGGCGGGATCACCGAGGAAACGACCGTCATGGGGGTTCCGTGCATGACGCTCCGCACGAGCACCGAGCGGCCGGAGACGGTGTCGCTCGGGACGAATGAACTGCTCGGGGTGGATCCGGCATCGCTTGCGCCGGCGCTCGACCGGCTCTTTGCGGGCGAATGGAAGCGTGGCCAGGTCCCTCCCCTGTGGGACGGCAAGACGAGCGAACGCATCGTCGCGGTGCTGGAGCGCGTCCTGCCGTTGGCTTCCGTCACTCCGCGCTGACGGTCCACGTCGCGGCGCAAGGCGCCCCACCAAGCTCCATCACGAGCCGCTGCGTCCCGACCGATACGCCGAAGTCCTGGCAGCAGTGTGTCGGCTCGGCCCGCATCCGGACCGAGGACTCCACGCTCAACGAGAATCCGTCGTTGCCCCCGGGACCAGCGGCCACCCGGAGGTGAGCCGTGCTGCCACCGTCACCCCGCTCGCGAATGCTCGTGACCGACACGTCGGGCGCCAGCAGCAGCCGGCTATGGACGGGCTGCCTGGCGCCGCCGATAACCTCATCTCGGACTTCTATCCTGCCGGGCACCGCTCTGATCGATCGCCGGTGGATCGGGCCTCCCGGTGCGTGCCGGTAGCCGTCGTGGGACGCGATGAGCACGAATCCCGCGGCGCTCGGCTGCCAGCGTTCGACGGAGACGTTCGCGCGGCGCCCCACGCGGAAGGCCGACCAGAATTCGCTCTGGTCGGCATCCGCGACGGTCAGGGTGGAATGGGCCGCGGTGCTGCGTGCATACGCCCGCCGCGGTCCGGCGTGGTACTCGAACACTCCCGGATCGATCAGGACGCGCCGTCCGCGAACCGACCATTCGACCGCCAGCGCATCCCCATGGCCGTGTGCCGGCAGGTGGGGTGCTCCGACGGGGCCGCAGTCGACCACGAGGAGCTCGCCGTCAGCGCGCAGGCCAGCGTATCCGGCGCACTCGAGCCGCCAGGGCCCGCTCCCGGGCGGGGCGTCGCTCGACGCACGGATCTGCGCCCGCGCAAGCCACTCGAGGACTTCGGCCGCGGGGGCGGCCATGTGCATCCCTCCGTCCGCCATGAGGCTCGGCGTCCCGTCCGGGTGCGTCATGGTGCTTGCGACGCCCGCCATGAGTCGCAGCGTCCCGTCGAGTCGCTGCAGCGCGGCAAATGCCTGCGCTGGCGCAGTACCGGCGTCGACCAGCGACTTGACCGACCGGCGCATGTCCATCAGGTCTTCCATCACCTGAAGGTGGTAGGAAGGGCTGAGCTCGAAGTGCATCCCGTCAGGTAGGATCTGATCCGTGAGTTCCCGCTCGAGCAGGCCAAGCGCACGCCGGGTCCAGCGGTCCGCCTCCTGACCGGCCAGGCAGCTTCCGGCGCGCAACAGTGCGCGGAGGTTCTTCATCAGATGATTGCCGCCGATGTCGGTCTCCAGGTTCCGCTCAAGGAAGCGAACCTGTGCCGCAATCGATTGCACGATCGGCGCAAGCCTCGGATCTCCAGCCGAAATGCTGCGTGAGGTCAGCACGTCGAGCCACGTCACGACCCGGATGGAAAGCGAGTAGCTGTTCCAGGTGTCCTTCCAGTAGGTCGGAAGGTACGGCGGCACCTGTGACGCCCAGTCGGCCATCAATCGGAGCGCGTCCTCCGGCTCAAGCCGGAGGAGATACTCCATGTAGTGCAGGTTGAGCTTCTCGAGATGGGTCCCCCGGTCCAGGCTCCTGGGGTTCCAGTCGATGCCGACATCGACGGTCCACGTCGTGCCGACCAGGTCCACCGTCATCGGCAGTCGCTCGTGTCCCGCGGCCGACGGAAGCACCGGACCCGCGGGAGCCCCCGTGTTCCAGGCCGGTGCCGGCTTGAGGTACCACGATCCCGGAGCGAACCCCAGACGGCGGCCCTGCGCCAGGAGCTTTCGTCTCACCGTCAAACGAAGACGGGACCACAGTTGGCTCCACCGGGAATGGCGGATCGACCGCGCCAGGAGCAGCAGGTGCGACGGACTCACGCTCCACTCCCGGCACCGCGGGCGGCCAAGCGGCGATCCAGGAGCTCACGGATGGCTGCCGCCATGATGAAGCACTGCCGGGAGGGTCGGGCGTCTTCCGCATACTGCACTGCTTCGCGGCATCCGAGCTGCCCCACCACCTCCCGGAGGCCTTCCAAGCCCCGGACGACCGCGGTCGCTCGCAATTCCGACACGCTCATGCACGCCGAGCAGTCGTACGCATATGCACGGACGACCGATCCCGTGTCGATCCCCGCATCGATGTGGTGGATCGTGATTTCCGATCGTTCGCCCAGCAGGGCAGCCCACTCGGCCGCATTCATGCCGCGTATCTCAGGCAGTGGCCCGGCATGGGCATTGAGCACGCGACCCGCAGCGTCGATGAACTGCCTCCGCAGGATCCCGCCGCCCGTGTACACGACCGCGTCGGGAGCGACGGCCCGGACCGTGGCGATCGCCGCAGGCGAGTTCAGGTCGGCGACGTTCCACACCGGCACACGGTGCAGCCGACACCATCGCCGGAGCCCTCGCGTCTTGATGCCGTGGCGACCGAGGAATTCCCGGAGTGGGTCGGGCCGATCATGCTTGGCCGCACCCGAGCCCGCACCCCTCGAAGTGAATGCCTCCCGGGCCCGGCGCAGGACGGCCGAGAGTCCGCGCTGCCGTACGAGCGTGCGAAATCGCCAGAGATTTAGGACGGAGACTGAGAGGATCCCCTCGATTTGGATGCCATCGCGCCGGAGCAGTTCCGCCAACGCCTCCGACGGCTCGGACCGATCGTGGCTGGCGGTGATCACGACCCGGGCCGGGTTCATGGCTCCTTCTCAAGCCGGTCCGAGAGGACCATGATGGCATCGCAGAGGTACTTGGCTGCCCAGTTTGGGTACCGAAAGCGCATGTACGCGCCCGAGAGCGGGGCGGATCCGCCGACGGCCCCGCGGATTCCGGCAATCGGCGACTGCAGGCGCTGATGCCCGCAGACCACGTCGACCATCTTTGCCGCCGCGCTGACCAGGCGGAGGTCGGGTGATCGAGCCTCTTGGATGAGGACGCATCTTGCCACCTGGGCATTCCCCGTGAGGCAGACGTAGTCACCCGCCGGCTTCCATTCCTCGTCGAACGCCCCGGGAAGCGCTCCCGCCCGCAATTCCGAGCGACGGACCAGGGTGTCCAGCGCGGGCGTGACCGAGTCCATCATGGCGCGGTCGTCCAGGATCCGCCCGCACTCCTGGATGCCTCGGATCGTGTAGGCGATGGTATGGGTGAATGCCGGCGCACCCTCCTGGAACGACCAGCCCGAGATGACGCCGTTCCCGCGCGTGCGCGCGACGATCGTGCGAGCACCTCGGGCCGCGGCTTCCCGAGCCTGGTCGTCGCCTCGTTCGGCCGCGACCTCAAGCAGCGGCCACAGGACGTGCGAGTAGTACGAAGGCGTCCCCGTTGATCGGTAGTCCCCACCCTTCCAGAGCCCATCTGAGCCCATGCCAACTGCCAGCCATGAGGATCCCCGGCCCGCGGCATCGAGCCACACGGTGTCCCTCGAGCTGCGCCAAAGCGCCACCATGCCCTTGAGGATCTGCCCAGTATTGAAGACCGACGGTGTCGGGTTCCTCGAGGGGTGCTTGCCTCCATTCCACGAGCCGTCGGCGTTCTGGATTGACAGCAGCCACTTTCCCAACCGAATGGCGCGCGCCCGGTGCGACTCGTCGCCGGAACGACGGGCCACCTCGAGCAGAGTCGGAATGATGTAGCCAGTCGTTTCTGGGTAGGCCCTCGACCAGCCAAGCATCGGGGTGAACTGGGCCGCGGATCCGCCGCCTGGGCGCTCGGAACGCCCGAGCCAATCTGCCGCAGCCACGAGGTGGCGCTGATATCGGTCGATGGAAGGCAAGGGCGATGAATGCGGGGGTACCTTCATCTCATGTGTTGCGCCGGGAAGAGTGCGGCAGAGCCTAATGATCCTAGCGCTTTTCCTGAAGAGCTAGGCTGCCCTTCAATGGCCTTCTGATGTGCACATCCTCTTCCTGACGGACAACTTCCCGCCGGAGGTGAACGCGCCCGCGAGCCGTACGTTCGAGCATTGTCGTGAATGGGTCAAGGCCGGCCACCGCGTCACCGTGATTACCTGCGCACCGAACTTTCCGAAGGGCAAGGTGTTCGATGGGTACCGCAACCGGTTCTGGTAGCGCGAGCGGATGGAGGGAATCGAGGTCATCCGTGTGTGGTCGTACATCACGGCCAACGAGGGCTTCGCCCGCCGCGTGCTCGACTACCTGGGCTTCATGCTCTCGGCGATACTCGCGGGGCCCTGGGTGCGCGGGGTGGACGTGATCGTCGGAACATCGCCCCAGTTCTTCACCGCGTGCGCCGCCCACGTCGTGAGCCGGCTTAAGGGCGTTCCATACGTCTTCGAGCTGCGGGACCTCTGGCCCGAGTCCATCAAGGCCGTCGGCGCGATGAAGGATTCGCGCCTCATTCGGATGCTCGAGCGTCTGGAGATGTTCCTCTACCGGAATTCGGCCGCGGTCGTTTCGGTGACGGAGTCGTTCAAGCGGGTACTTGTCAGGCGCGGGATCGACGGTTCGAAGATCCACGTCGTGACCAATGGCGTGGACATCTCGCAGTTCAAGCCTCGTGCAAAGGACGCGGAGCTTACCCGCCGGCTCGGTCTCGAGGGCAAGTTCGTCGCCGGGTACATCGGCACGCACGGGATGGCCCACGCGCTCGAGACGCTGCTTGAGGCCGCTGACCGGCTTCGGGGCAAGGACTTTGCCTTCATCTTCCTCGGCGACGGCGCTCGCAAGCAGGCGCTGAAGGAACTGGCCGAGCAGCGTCAGCTCGACAACGTGGTCTTCATCGACTCGGTGCCCAAGTCGGACGTGGCGCCCTACTGGTCGCTTCTCGAGGTTTCGATCATCCACCTGCGGAAGACGGAGCTCTTCACCACGGTGATTCCATCGAAGCTGTTCGAGTGCATGGGCATGGGCATCCCCGTGCTGCACGGTGTCGAGGGCGAGTCGGCCGACATCGTCCGCGATCAAGGCGTCGGCGTGCCGTTCCAGCCCGAGAATGTCGACCAACTGTGTGAATCGCTCAACCGGCTTCGGGCAGATGCCCGGGAGTTGGCCGCCTTCCGAGGGAACTGCCTGACCGCGGCGGGCCGCTTCGACCGGCGGTTCCTCGCCGCGAGGATGCTCGATGTACTGATGGCGGTTGGCGGCCCGGGCACCCAGGCAAACACTCCATCGGCGGAGGGGGCCCCTGCGGCAGCTTCCACGAAGGTGCTCATCCTGAACCAGTTCTTCTGGCCCGATGTCGCGGCAACGGCGCAGCACGCGTTCGATCTGGCCCGCTACCTGCAGGCGCACGGCGACGAAGTCACGGCCATCGCGTCACGGAGCATCTACGGCCAGTCCGGGGGCGCTCTGCCGGAGTACGAGGTGCGCGACGGCAGCACGATCCATCGGGTCGGCGCCAGTCGCTTCGGGAAAGCCGGGATCCTCTCGCGGGCGATTGACTTCGTCGCATTCAATGTCGCGTGCCTCTTCAAGGCGATCTCCCTACCGCGGCACGATGTGGTGATTTGCCTGACGACCCCTCCATATCATCGCGTTCATCGGATGGCTGCTTCGAGCGATGCAGGGCACCAAGTTCGTCTTCTGGACGATGGACCTGTATCCCGACGTCCCGCTCGCCGCCGGCATCCTGAAGCGCGGTTCATTCGCGCACCGAGCTTTCAACTGGCCGCGTGCGGGCAACTCGGCAATGAGAACATTCGGGCGAGGCGTGTGGTGCAGGTGAGCGTGGAACGCCCTTCGCGCTGATTCGCGCGCACTCCCA
>VHCJ01000066.1 GCA_016871755.1 Verrucomicrobiota bacterium
GCAGTAATCCTTTTGACGCACTCACAAGTTGCGTGCGCGCACGTGGCGGAATTGGCAGACGCGCCAGATTCAGTCTCTTAGAATCGTCAATTCCATTAGGTTTCCCCCGGTTCGGTGAATTTCAGACTCGTATCCTTTTTCATTGGCAAAAGTCCCTTGGATCCCATCTTGATAATTCTTATCAGGTTTCGGTGACCCTTCAAGAACTTCATGAAAGTGGCTCCTTGCAAGGGTGTACACTTCCTAGCCAGTTCTTTAGGTAGCCAAAGGTCTTCGTATGTTAGTTAACGAGCCTCTGCCTTTAAGTAGGCATTTTACCCCACGCAAAAGCCCCGATCCTGAGTCATGAGATTCTGAAAAGATTGTTTTCTCTCGTGTAAGGCGGCACTTACTCCTCGCTGCCTGGTAACTTCATTCCACGCGCCAGCCATCTGCCGCCGCAGCCACGCAACCGTGTGCTGATGACATGATCGTGGGACTCAAAAACTGAGAGAAAGAGTGTGACACGCGAACGACAATATCCGGCTGCTGTCAAACTTAAAGCCGCCGCCTTCATCTGAAGGAGGGTTTCTCTCAGGCTTTGGTCTATCATGAGATGGCCATTGGTTAAGGCAGCTTAGCGGTCTGGGTCAGCGCTAATGCAAATTTGGCGAGACCGACCTCCAGCCTTAGCCACACACGCAACCCACCAAATCCAAGTTCCCCGCTCCCATCGTCGAGCAGATCATCGCGCTCAAACACCAGAAGCTAAACTTCGGCATCAAGAACATCGGCTAGTTGCTGCGCTACCTGAATTGCCATGATCGCCCAAAGCAGTTCGCATTGCTGAATGCTTCCAAAACCTGCGGTGATGCACCTCATTCAAATTCAGTGAATCCTCATACAAGACTCCTCCTGCACGCTTCCCGAAACGCGCATTTTTTAATCGTAGTCAGCATCATCCACAGCTTCTCATCGCATCAGGTTGAGTCTGGCTTGGACTCCTTCCACAAATACGCTAGAAGTCTAGAGATGCATGACGCGATCATCATCGGTGGAGGACCGGGTGGCTCGACCACGGCCGCTCTCCTGGCCGTGCGCGGGTGGCGCGTGCTGCTGCTGGAGCGCGAACGCTTCCCGCGTTTTCACATCGGTGAGTCACTCCTGCCTTACAACTGGCCCATATTCGAGGAGCTCGGCGTGCTGCCAGAGCTGCAGGCGGCGGGTTTTCCGATCAAGACCGGCGCGCAGTTCCACCTCGGCAACGGGAGCAAGTCGCTCAAGCTCGTCTTTCGCGAGGGGCGCTTCACGGAGCAGCCGAAAACTTTTCAGGTCGAGCGCTCCACCTTCGATCACATCCTCCTCAAGAACGCCGCCGCGAAGGGCGCGGAGGTGCGCGAAGCCTGGCAGGTCCGCCGCTTCGAGCAACTCGCCGACCGCGTGCGCGTGGAGGCCACCGCCCCGGATGGCGCACCGCACATGTTGGAAGCGCGCTTCCTCGTGGACGCCAGCGGGCGTGCCAACGTGACGGGCAACCAAGAAGGGCTCCGCGTCATCCATCCGGCGCTGAGGAAAATCGCCCTTTTCGGCCACTACACGGGCGTCGCGCTGGATGCCGGCGAGAAGGCCGGCGACACCGTCATTGTGCGGCTGGCGAACAAGTGGTTCTGGCTCATCCCCATTTCCGCCACGAAAGTCAGCGTCGGCTGCGTGTTGGATGGCGCGGAACTGGCCACCGCGAAAATCCCAGCGCAGGAGCTGTTCAATCAAATCGCCGCCACCAGCCCCGTTGTGCGCGAGCGCATGAATTCTGCGCAGCTCGTCGGCGACTTCCACACCACGAGCGATTTCTCCTACTACAACCGCCGCCTCACCGGCCCGCGCCTGCTGCGCGTGGGCGACGCCGCCGGCTTCATGGACCCCATCTTCTCCGCCGGCGTTTTCCTCGCCATGTTCTCCGGCCAACTTGCCGCCGACACGCTGGACGCCTGCCTGCGCCGGCCCTTCGGCACCGGGTGGCGGTTCGCGCGCTATGAGCGGAAGACCTTTCACGCGCTGCACTTTTACTGGGAAATGGTCGAGCAGTATTACACTCGGTCCTTTATGGAACTCTTCCTCGAACCGCGAGAGAAATGGAGCCTGCCCGCCGCCGTGAACGCCGCGCTCGCCGGCGAACTCACCGGCCGCTGGGCCATCCAATGGCGCATGCGGCTCTTCTTCTGGCTGGTCAAAATCCAGGCCCACCTCCCGCTCGTTCCGCGCATTCGCTTCGACTGAGCCATGCGCTGCTGCTCTCTGGTTGTAGTCATCGAAATGCTCGCACTGCTCTGCGGCTGTCGCACGGCACCGCTCCCACGCATTGACACCTCCGCCCCCGGCTGGACGCAGCGCAGTGGCCAGGCCGTGTGGACACCGGCACGCGGCGCGGGCGAGGTCGTCATTGACCTGCACGTTTGGAACCGCGCCGGTGGCGAATGCCTGCTCGACATCTCGAAGGCCGCTCTGCCCTTCGTCCTCGCGCACGTCACGACGAATCACTGGCGCATCGAAGCCGCCTCCGGCCAACGCCACGCCGCGCCCGGCACGCCGCCCGCGCGCATTGGCTGGCTCCAACTCGCCCGCGCCCTCGCCGGCCAACCGCCCGCCGCCCCGTGGCAGTTCAACCACCGCGGCGCGGACGCGTGGCAACTCACGAACCCGCGGACCGACGAGCGCTTCGACGGCTCGCTCACGCCATGAAGCGCTGGCTTTGGCTTCTGCTCATCCCGCTCGCGCTCGGCCTCGTGCGGCTGCGTTTCGATGTCGAAGTCCTCAACCTCCTCCCCCGCGAACTCCCCGTCGTCCAAGGGCTCCAGCTTTACCAGCGCCACTTTGCTGGCGCGAACGAACTGCTCGTCACGCTCGAAGCCCGCGACGCTGACCGCGCGGAAGCCGCCGCCCAGTCGTTCGCGAAATCGCTCCGCGCCGCCACCAACCTCGTCACCGCTGCGCACTGGCAGCTGCCATGGCTGGACCAGCCGGAGCAATCGGCCGAACTCGTCGCCGTCGCTTGGCTGAATCAGCCGCCCGCCGAGTTCGCGCGACTCACCAATCAACTCGCGAACCCCACCGACACGCTGGCCGCCACGCGCGAACGCCTCGCCACCTCGCTCTCGCCCGAGGAAATCGCCCGCGCCAGCTTCGACCCCTTCGGCCTCACGCAACTTCCCGCCGCCGCCAGCGCGCCCGCCACGTTCGGTCGCGGCGACGGGATGTTCGCTTCCGCCGACGGCACCTTCCGCGTCGTCATCGTCAAGCCGCGCGGCGCGCTCGCCGGCTATCCCGAATGCGCCGCGTGGCTTGCCGCCGTCCGCGCACACGTCGCCGCGTGGCAGCGGGAGAATTCCATGGACGGCGTCACGCTGCACTTAACCGGACGCCCCGTGTTCGTCGCCGAAATCGCGTCCGGCATGGAACGCGACCTGCGCAACTCCGTGCTCGGCACGCTGGCAATCATCGCCGCGCTGTTCTGGTGGGCGCACCGGAGCAGGCGTCCGCTCGTGCGGCTGCTCGTGCTGCTCACGCTCACGCTCGGGGGCGCGCTCGCGCTCGGCGGGCTGTTCATCGGCACGCTGAACGTGGTGAGCTTGGGCTTCGCGGCCATCCTGCTCGGCCTCGCGGTGGATTACGGTCTCGTGCTCCATCAGGAATCACTCGCGCGTCCCGGCGCGTCCGCAGCTGAAGTGCGCCGCGAAGTTTCGCCGGGAATCATCTGGTCTGCCGTGACCACCGCCGGCGCATTTGCCGTGCTGAACTTCAGCGGCCTGCCCGGCCTCGGCCAACTCGGCACGCTAGTCGCGCTCGGCATCGCACTCGGTGCGGTCGTGATGCTTCTTGCCTATCCAACAAATGCGGATTGCGGAGCGCAGACGGCGGCAGGGGACCAGCGCACGGTATCGAGCCGCTCCGCAGGAAGCCAAAGCGACGTGGCGCTCCGCTCCCCGCCGCAGTCCAAGATGGCCCTCTTTGCCACGCTTGCACTCATCGTTGCCTGCGCCTGTTTCCTCTTCCGCGGCCTGCCGCCGCTCTTCCACTCCGCCGACCCGCTCCGCCCCGCGCGCAGCGAGGCTTACACCACTGCCGAACTCATCGCCCAGCGACTCGGTGGCCAGCGCGACCCGCTCTGGCTCGTCGTCTCCGGGCGCGACGAAGCCGAGGTCGCGCGCCGACTAGCCGCCATTCAACTCACGCTTCAGCAAGCGGTGTCGAATCAAGTGCTCACCAACGTCCTGCTGCCCGACGCGTTCTGGCCCAACCCCGCGCATCAGCAGGCGAACCGCGAGTCCGCCCGCTGGCTGACCGCGCAACGCGAGACACTGCGGGCCGCCGCGCAGCAAGCCGGCTTCGCCACCAACGCGCTGTCGCTCACGGAAAGCATCCTCGCCGTCTGGTCGCGCGCCGCGAACGCCACGCAGCCCATCTGGCCCACCAACGCCGTGAGCACTTGGACGCTCGAACGCTTCGTCGCGCGCGGTGAAGGCGGTTTTCTGGTCGCGGGCTTGGCGCAACCCGGCGCGCGGGCGGAAACGGACAACGCGTTGGCCCGGCTCGCCAAACAGCTTCCCGGCGACGGCGCGTGGCTCACCGGCTGGAGCCTGCTGGGTGAGGCGCTGCTTGGCCTTGTGCAGCGGGACTTGCGATTCGTGCTCGCGCCGATGCTCGTCGTGGTGCTCGCCTCGCTGTGGCTCGCGTTTCGGCGCTGGACGGAAGTGCTGTTGAGCCTCGTCGCGCTGGCCTTGAGCGGCCTGCTGTTGCTCGCCGCAATGCAAGCCGCCGGCTGGTCGTGGAATTTGCTGAACTTAATGGCGGTACCGCTCCTGCTCGGCTGCGGCGTGGACTATGGCATCCACATGCAAATGGCGCTGCGCCGGCACGGTGGCGACGCGGCGCGAGCACGCCGCACCACGGGCCGAGCGCTGCTGCTGTGCGCGGCGACCACGGCGACCGGCTTCGGCTCGCTCGCATGGTCGAGCAACGCCGGCCTCGCCAGCCTCGGCCTCGTGTGCGCTGCGGGCGTGACCGCGGCATTTCTCGTCGCATGGGGGCTGCTGCCGGGCTGGTGGCTTTGGTTGCATTGCAACCCTCTCTCCCTCACCCCGGCCCTCTCCCGCTGGGAGAGGGAGAATCGCCGGCCGCTCTCTGCCGATTCTAACGCGCCGGTCACGTCAGCGCGGGCTGACTTTCCCCCTCTCCCAGCGGGAGAGGGCCGGGGTGAGGGAGAAATGCCACCTTCACCATCAAAGCCCTCCTCGCTCTACGGTGGGCTCGCTTGGCGACTCGGCCTGTTCGCCGCACGCGTGCTGCCGCGCGCAGCGGTCGGATTTCTTTGTCGCGCCGCCGCCTTCGCCTACTGGCACGCGCAGCCGCGCCGACGCGAAGTGGTGATTCAAAACCTTCTTCCGCTGCACGGCGACGACCGGGCATCAGCCACGCTCGCCGCGCGGCAGCTCGTCCGGAACTTCACGCGCAAGCTCGCCGACCTGTGGCGCTTCGAGAGCGGCGCGCCCGTGATGGAGACGTTCAACGCCCTCGCCGGCTGGGAGCGCTTCGAGGCCGCGCACACGCGCGGACGCGGCGTGCTGCTCATCACGCTGCACCTCGGCAACTGGGAACTTGGCGGCCCCATCTTCACGCACAAGGGGCATCGCCTCCTCGCACTCTCGAACCCCGAGCCGGACGCGCGCCTCACCGAGCTGCGGCAGGCCGCGCGCGCGCGTTGGGGCGTCGAGACCCTGATCGTCGGCAACGACCCGTTCGCCTTCGTGGAAGTTATCAAGCGGCTCGGCGCGGGCGACTCGGTCGCGCTCCTGCTCGACCGGCCCGCTGAGAAGAGCGTGGTGGAAGTGGAATTGTTCGGACGGCCCTTCCTCGCCTCCAACGCGGCGGCGGAAGTCGCGCGCGCTTCCGGCTGTGCCGTGGTGCCGGTGGTAATCGTCCGACGCGGAGACGGCTACGCAGCACAAATTTTGCCAGAAGCGGCTTACGATCGCGCCGCACTGAACAACCGCGATCGCCGCCGCGAGTTCACCGGGGAAATCCTCCGTGCCTTCGAGCCGTGGCTGCGGCAACATCCAGACCAATGGTATCACTTCGTTCCCATCTGGCCGGCTACGGCTACGAAATGACCTACGTGTTCCCCCTCTTCCTCTTGCTCCTAATCTTAATCCTAATCGTGCTCCTCCCGAGTTGGCGCAGCGAAGGCAGAGCAGGATTGGGATTAGGATTACGAGCAGGAATGCGGCTTCTCGGGCCGGGTGTGGTCGCACTTGCGCTGGGATGCTTTGCCTTGGCTACTTGCCCGAGCCGGGCCGCCGACACCAACGCCATCGTCAACGCCTGGCTGGCCTCGCAGACGAACCTCACGACTTGGCAGGCCGAACTCACCCAGACGCGCGCCCTGAGCACGCTCACGCAGCCGCTCACCGCGCGCGGACGTGTGTGGTTCGCCGCGCCGGACCGCTTTCGGTGGGAACTGGGCGAGCCGCCGCAGACCATCGCCGTGCGCCAGCCCGCCGAAGTGGTCATCCTCTACCCGCGCCTCAAGCGCGCTGAGCGTTACCCGTTGGACGCCGCCACCACCGGCCCGTGGAAGGACGCAATGACCTTGCTCGACGCCGGCTTCCCCCGCAGCCGCGCCGA
>VHCJ01000067.1 GCA_016871755.1 Verrucomicrobiota bacterium
CGTTCCGCTACCGCCACCTCGGCGCGGGCGGCATGCTATGGTTCTTCGTCGATGGCGATGACGGCTACGGCAGCGAGGATCACATGCTGCGCGTGAAACTGCTGCGCGACGGCGTGCAGTTGCAGATTGATGCCCACTCGAAAGACGCCAACCATCCGATGCGGCAAAACACCGGTCGCCCGGCAGATCCGAAAAGCGGCGCTTACCGGCTGAACGAAGTCCTGCCGCTCGAAAAAGTCGATTTGACCGCCAACCTCTGGCGCGAGGTGAAACTCGTCTTCCACGGCGAGGAGGTCCTCATCACCCTGGATGGCAAGACGTGGTCCAAAACGCTCAAACGAGCCAATTTCAACGCCGCCAAGCGCAAACTCCTCTGGATGCAGAACGGCGGCAACCAAGGCATCGAACTCGATGACATCCATATCACGCCTACGTCTCCCCAGCCCTGACCGCTTTCCCATGAAGACGATCCTCCCTTTGCTTACAGCACTGCTCACGCCGCTGGCCGCGCTGCACGGGGCCGAACCTGCGCCGAAGCCCGCAGCCAAGCCCAACATCATCCTCTTTCTGATCGATGACCTCGGATGGCGTGATCTCGGGTGCCAGGGGAGCACTTATTATCAGACGCCGAACATCGATCGGCTGGCAAAGGAGGGAGTTCGCTTCACGGACGCGTATTCGGCCTGCGCGGTGTGCTCGCCGACGCGTGCAGCCATTCTCACGGGGAAGTATCCCGCGCGGCTGCTGCTCACGGACTGGCTGCCGTCCGGGCGCTGGAATCCGAAGGCGAAGCTGCGCGAGGGGCGTTTCATCCGCGGATTGCCGGTGGAGGAGGTCACGCTGGCGGAGGCGTTGCGCGAGGGCGGTTATCGCACGGCGAACATCGGCAAGTGGCACCTCGGCAGCGAGCCGTTTTCGCTGCCGGAGCATCACGGCTTTGACGTAAACATCGGCGGCAACGCGCACGGAGCGCCGGGCAGCTTCTTCTTCCCCTATGCGGGCGATTGGAAAATCCCCGCCACTGACCAGCGCGCTGTCTGGAACGTGCTGCCCGATGGCAAGGAAGGCGAATACCTCACGGACCGGCTCACCGACGAGGCGGTGAAGTTCATCCATGCGAGCAAGGACAAGCCGTTCTTCATCTACTTCCCGCACTACGGCGTCCACACGCCCTTGCAGGCGAAAAAAGAAGTCATCGCGAAGTATGAGCGCGTCCCCGAGGCCGAGCGTCAGGGCAAGCCGGAGTATGCGGCGATGGTCGAGAGCATTGACGACAGCGTGGGCCGCGTGATGGTGACCCTGAAGGAGCTGAAGCTCGAAGAGAACACGGCCATCCTCTTCACCAGCGACAACGGCGGCTTTTACAACGCCACGAGCAACGCGCCGCTGCGGGCGAACAAGGGCGCGTATTACGAAGGCGGCATCCGCGTGCCTCTGATCATCAAATGGCCCGGCGTGACGAAGCCCGGCCTCGTCGTGAACGTTCCCGTCACCAGCACCGATCTCTATCCGACCTGCCTCGCGGCGGCGGGCCTGCCCGCGCGACCAAACCAGCATCAGGACGGCGTCAATCTGCGTCCCGTGCTCGCCGGCGAAGGCCCCCTGCCCGCACGCTCGCTGTTCTGGCACTACCCGCACTACAACGAGCATCCCTCCAGCGTGCCCAGCAGCGTCATCCGTAAAGGTCCTTGGAAACTCATCGAGACCTTCGACCCTGCGGGCATCGAACTCTACAATCTCGTCAATGACCTCAGCGAAACGAAGAATCTCGCCACCACCGAGACCGCGAAGACCGCTGAACTCCGCCGCGAACTGGACGCGTGGCGCGTCGCCGTCGGTGCGGAGCGGATGCTGCCCAATCCTGACCACGATCCGTCCGTGCAACCGGCGAAGAAGAAAAAGAAAGGCGCCAAATGAGAAGCCTCCTCCTTGCCATCCTCGCGCTTCTCAGCGCACCGGCTTTCTCCGCAGAGCAGCGCCCCAACGTCCTCTTCATCGCCGTGGACGATCTGCGCACGTCGCTCGGCTGCTATGGCGACACGCTAGTGAAGTCGCCGAACATCGACCGCTTTGCCGCCACGGCACGCCGTTTTGAACATGCCTACACGCAGCAGGCCGTGTGCGGACCGTCGCGCACTTCGCTGCTCACGGGCCGGCTGCCGGACAACACGCGCGTGTGGCACAACCGGAACCTCTTTCGCGACACCCTGCCGAATGCGGTCACGCTGCCGCAGCTTTTCAAGAACAACGGCTACCGGGCGCTCGCGTTCGGGAAAATCTTCAGCGGCGACGAGCAGGAACTCGATCCCGTCTCGTGGTCCGAGCCGGAGATCCTGAAGCAGCCAGGTTGGAACAACTACGCCCTTCGTGAAGAGGGGGGTCAGGGCAAGGGCGCGGCCTGGGAAGCCGCCGACGTGCCGGATGAAGGCTACTCCGATGGCAAGCTGGCCGCTCTTGCCATCGCGACCCTGACGAAGCTCAAGCAGCAGGAGACATCGTTCTTCCTCGCGGTGGGTTTCTTCAAGCCGCACCTGCCGTTCAACGCGCCGAAGAAGTATTGGGACCTTTACGACCCCGCCGTGTTCGCGCAGCCCGAGCAGACGCGCGTGAAGGGCGCGCCGGAAATCGCCCATCACGGTCATCGCGAACTCGGCGGCTACCGCGACATGCCAAAGGACGAGCACCTCGATGCCGCCACCACGCGCACGCTGCGTCACGGCTACCACGCCTGCGTGAGCTACACCGATGCGCAAATCGGCAAACTGCTTGCCGCGCTCGACCAGCTCGGCCTCGCGCAAAACACCATCGTCGTGCTCTGGGGCGATCACGGCTGGTCGCTCGGCGAAAAAGACCGCTGGTGCAAAGGCACCAACTTCGAGCGCGACACCCGCGTGCCGCTGCTCATCCGCACCCCCGGCCTGAAAGCACCCGGAGCCGCCGCATCCGGCCTCGTGGAGCTGGTGGATGTCTTTCCCACCCTCGCCGAGCTCGCCTCACTGCCCGCGCCGCAGGGGCTCGATGGTCGCAGCCTCGTCCCGATGCTTGCCAATCCCCAGTCACCCGGTCGCGAGGCAGTTTTGAGCCAGTTCGCCCGCCCGTTCAGCGCCAGCACGCCCGAGTTCATGGGCTACTCCCTGCGCACCGCGACCCATCGCTACACGCGCTGGATCACCTGGCCCACGCGTCAACTCGTGGCCGAGGAACTCTACGACTACACCACCGGCCCCAGCACCCGCCACGAGGGCGCGTTTTGGATCGAGGAAGAAAACATCGCCGTGCACGCCGCGCACTCGGACACGCGGCAGGCATTGAGCCAAAAGCTCGATCACATGCTGTCCCAGCGCATCACAGTGAAGCCCGAAGCCCAACCAGCTACGAAGAAGAAACGGAAGAAGAAACAACCATGAAGTTCGCAGTTACATTTCACCGGGCGCTGATGATCGCGTTGCTGCTTTCGTCATTCGCCATTCGTGCTTCGGCATTCGCCGCGCCACCCAACGTCCTGCTCATCGTCTCCGAGGACAATGGCCCTGAACTCGGTTGCTATGGCGATCCGTATGCGCGCACGCCGAATCTCGACCGACTCGCCGCCGAGGGCGTGCGCTTCAATCGCGCGTACGTGGCTCAGGCGGGTTGCAGCCAGTCGCGGGCGAGTTTTCTCACGGGGCTGTATCCGCATCAACATGGGCAGATCGGTCTCGCGACGTGGGGATTTCGTCTTTATCGCGAGGACACGCCGAACCTTCCGCGCAGTCTGAAGGCAGAGGGCTATCGCACGGGAATCATCGGCAAGCTGCACATCAATCCCGAATCGGCCTTCCCGTTCGACTTCCACGAGATCACGGGCGCGAACTTTAATCGCAAGCAGCTCGGCGATTACGCCAAGCACGCCGCGAGCTTCATCGCTGAGGCCGACACGCCGTTTTTCCTCAGCGTGAACTTCCCCGATGCGCACGATCCCTGGCTGCGGCAGGTGGACGGTCTGCCGAAGTCGCCGCAGACCGGTGCGGAGGTCAAAGCGATGCCCTACATGGGCATCGACCCGCCCGCGATGCGCGAGATGGTGGCCGACTACTACAACTCGCTCGCGCGACTCGACGCCTGCGTGGGTGACTTGCTCGCCGCGCTCGAAAAGAGCGGCAAAGCGGAGAACACCATCGTCATCTACATCGGCGATCACGGCGCGGACTTCCTGCGCGGCAAACGCACCAGCTATGAAGGCGGCCTGCGCATCCCGCTGCTCATCCGCTGGCCGGGCAAAGCCAAGCCGCAGGTCCGTGAAGAACTCGTCTCCACCATTGATCTCATGCCCACGGTGATCACCGCGTGTGGCGCGGCTCCCGTGGCGGATTTGCCGGGCCTGCCGCTGCAACCGCTGCTCGCCAACGAGCCCGCGAAATGGCGCACGCATCTCTTCGCCGAGTATCACACCCATGCCGCCGCCTCGAACTACCATCCGCAGCGCAGTGTGCGCGCGCAGCGCTTCAAACTGATCGAGAATCTGCTGCCCGACACGTTGAATCCCGATTACGCCGATACCATCCGCAAGCTCGAAACCGCCGCCAAAAAGCACGGAGAGACGGATTTCGACGCCTACATCCCCAAAGCCATCGCAGCCGCATCACCCGAGGTCCGCACCGCCTACGCCGTAATGGAAAAGCCGCCGCGCTACGAGCTTTACGACCTGCAAACCGATCCTCACGAGTTTCAAAATCTCGCCACGGCACCCGAACACGCCGCCACGCTCGGCGAACTCGCGCAGGCGCTCACGCAGTGGCGTCAAAACACCCACGATCCACTCCTGGACGCCAAAAACCTCACCCGCCTCACCACCGAGGTCAGCGTCGTGAAATCCAAGTCCGAGGGCAAACAGCTCACCTGGGGCTATCCCGACTATTTCTTCGGCAAAGAGCCCACCACGCCCGCTTCGCCGTCCAAACCCTCGAAGAAGAAAAAGAAGAAGCAGCCATGAACGCGTTGGATTTCAGGAAGAAAAATGAGGGCGGAAGAATGATTCCCAGTCGGGCTCCATCGAAGCCTGTTTTTGGGCTTCTGAGGATTCTCCTGCCCGCATTCTTTTGCCTGAGTGTCTCCGCCGCCGAGCCGCTTCTGGAGAAGACCATTCTCTTCACCGAGCGTTCCGATGGCTTCACGCTTTACCGCATTCCCGGCATCGTCGTCACCGCCAAGGGCAGCGTGCTCGCCTACTGCGAGGCACGGAAGTTCAGCGACGCGGATCGTGGCGAGATCGAGATCCATCTGCGCCGCAGCACCGATGGCGGCAAGACCTTCTCAGCCGCGAGACAGGTCGCCCACCTCGGGGCGCGACTTCCGCGCAATCCTCACATGCCCTCCAAGAAGCAGGGCAAAGACATGGGCGGCCCCGACGAGCAGACGGTCAATAACCCCGTCGCCATCGCCGCCCGCGATGGCAGCGTGCATCTCCTCTACTGCGTGGAATACATGCGTGCCTTCCACCTCCGCAGCGATGACGATGGAGTGACCTGGAGCACGCCGCAGGAGATCACGGCCGCCTTTGATGCCTTTCGCGGTGAACTCGACTGGCAGGCCATCGCCACCGGTCCTGGCCATGCCATCGAGATGAAAAGCGGGCGTCTCTGCGTGCCGTTTTGGATGGCCACCTATGAGAAAAAAGCGCCGCTACGAAAAGCGGTTGGCACCCTCATCAGCGACGATGCTGGAAAGACCTGGAAACGCGGCGGCATCGCCATTCCCGATGCGGGCGAGCCCAACATCGCCCCGCTTTCCGATGGTGGCGTCCTGCTCACCGCACGCAACAGTCACGCCGAGAGCCGTCGCCTCGTCACGCGCAGCGCGGATGGTGCCACGAACTGGTCCAAACCCGTCTTTGCCGATGAACTGCTCGAACCCGGCTGCATGGCCGGCATCATCGCGCATCCCGGCAGCGCCGATCTGATAGGACCGCTCCTGCTTTTCTCCCATCCACACACCACCGACCGCGAGCACGCCGCCCGGCTCGATGTGACGATCCACCTCAGCCGCGACGACGGCCAAACCTGGACCCTTTTCAAAACGCTCCAACCCGGCCCCAGCGCCTACAGCGACCTCGCCGTCCTGCCCGACGGCACCGTGCTCTGCTTTTACGAAAGCGGCACCGACAAGCCGAAGATCAAACGCAAGCGCGACTGGGCCTACGCCAACTTGACCCTCGCCCGCTTCAACCTCGAATGGATCACCACGCGATGAGGGTTGAACCGCAAGTGAACAACAAGGAGCCATGATCCAGTTCAAAACCACCGCTTGCGTCCTGGGATAAAACCGTTTTTGGTCCAGCGAGGCTTATTTCAGGGGGTGGCTAAGTGTTATGATTAACCTGCTACAAGAGTCAACAGGTGAGCACGCCGGTCGACAGGCTTCCCGGCGAACTCGTCCGGGGTCATGAGACCGAGGCTGCCGTGCGGGTGGAGCGGGTGTTGGGGGAGATGGGAATTCCCAAGGACAGCGCAGGGGGGTGCCAGCCGCTACGAGCGCCTAGCCGGACCAACCGGGATCTGACAGTTCGTT
>VHCJ01000068.1 GCA_016871755.1 Verrucomicrobiota bacterium
GGAGGCACCTTCGCCGCTCGCGCTCAACCGCACGGGTGGCGGGAGGATCGTCCCACATCCCGACGAACTTCGGCTGACAGACAAGGTCCCCAAATGATAGAATCAATGCCATGAAATCTCGTCTCGCGCCGTTGGTAGCCACGGTCTTCGCGGCCCTGGACTTCACGAATGCCACTCGGCGTTGTATTGTGGCAAGTTGAAGTTCACGCCATGAAACTCATCCTCACCACTCTCCTGCTCGCGCCGCTGGCTGCGCTGCATGCGGCTGAGCCCGCATCGAAACCCAACATCCTCTTCATCCTTGCCGACGATCTCGGCTGGGGTGACTTGCAGTGCTACGGCAATCCGCATATCGACACGCCGGTGCTCGATTCGCTCGCGAAGGAAGGTGCGCGGCTCACGGCGCATTATTCTCCCTCGCCTCTGTGCTCTCCCGCACGGGCCGGATATCTGACAGGGCGATATAACCATCGCACGGGCGCGGTGGATGTGCCGAGCAATCGTGGGCTGGACAGGCTCGATTTGTCCGAAAAGACCTTTGGCGACTACTTCCGCCATGCGGGTTACGCCAGTGCGCTCATCGGTAAATGGCACAACGGGCTTTATTGCCGCGACCTCCTGCCGCACCGGCGCGGATTCGATCTGTTCTACGGCTTCCCCAATGGTGGACAGGATTACTGGAAGTGGAACCTGCTGCGCAACGATGCCGCCGCGCCACACGATGGCCGCTACCTGACCGACGCGCTCAATGACGAGGCCATCCGCTTCATCCGTGGGCGGGAAGGAAAACCTTTCGCCCTCTTTCTCGCCCATCACGCGCCTCACGGCCCATTGCAGGCTCCTGAGGCATTGGTGAAGAAATACCGCCAGCGCCTTGGGAAAGACGCCAGCGAGGCGGTGGCCGTGACCTATGCGATGATCGAGGCCATGGACAGCGGACTGGGCCGCGTGTTTCAGACGCTCAAGGACGAAGGCCAGTGGGAGAAGACCGTCATCGTGTTCACCAGCGACAATGGTCCGGTGCTGGGGCCCGACCCCCGGCATGGCTCGCAACGGCGCTTCAACGGTGGTTTTTCCGGCGAAAAGCAGGATGTGCTCGAAGGTGGCGTCCGTGTGCCCGGCATCGTCGCCTGGCCAGGCCACATCCCCGGTGGTCAGGTCATCGCGACCCCTGTGCATGGTTGCGACTGGCTGCCGACGCTGTTCGCGCTCACGGGCGCAGCCGCTCCGCCTGATGCAAAGGCCTTCGACGGGCTCGACATCATGCCGCTCCTCCTCGGCAAACCGACGCCAGCACTCACACAGCGCACGCTGCTCTTTCAGCG
This sequence comes from Verrucomicrobiota bacterium, assembly GCA_016871755.1. Taxonomy (GTDB): domain Bacteria; phylum Verrucomicrobiota; class Verrucomicrobiia; order Opitutales; family Opitutaceae; genus UBA6669. The sequence goes on from VHCJ01000068.1 coordinate 1,326, forward strand.
CAATCGCTACGCGCCTGTGTCGAACTGCAACGCCGCTGTTCGCGAGGGTCGCTGGAAGCTCTACTGGCCTGGCGACGAGGCTTCATTGAAAAAGGATACTGCGCGCGACAATCCCTCCTACCTGCGCGGCGTCGTGCAGCCGCATTGGGAAATGACGCTCGACCGCCAGCTCGACGCGCCCACGACGTCACCGCAACCGTCGCCACGCCTCTACGATCTCGATGCCGATCCCGCCGAGAAACATGACCTTGCTGCGCAACATCCCGAGATCGTGCAATCGCTTACGCAGAAGCAGGACGCGTGGTTCGCCCAAATGAACCGCGAGTGGCAGCAGTCCCGCGCCAGCATCCTCGAGCACGACCGTGCCTATTGGAAAGGCCGCGCCACGCCCGACCCCGCCGCGCTCTTCAAGGATTTCTGGCAATGGAAAGCCGCCCCGAATGGCACCGATCCGGATATCGCCAGCCCCATCCAGGTGTTCCGAGGCTTTTGGAACGATGGAGAAGACGACCAATGAAAATCTCGTTCACCATGAAACACACTCTCTCCCTCATCACCGCCCTGCTGCTCGCGCCACTGGCGGTGCGGGCTGGGGAGAAGCCGGGGCCTCTTCCGTCCAGCACTGCCCCGCAAAGCTGGCATGAACGCGCAGTCTCAAGCGCCCGCATTCTCTCCCAGGTACAATGGTCGCCTGCTGCGGAAACGCTGCCGAAGGAATACCCTGGCGTTCTCAACTTCAGAGCCTGATTTGGGATGCCTGTTTCGTTTGCCAATCTGATCACAGCCGAGCCCTCGCCCCAAGCGCGGCGGTTGCTCTGGCATGTGCTGTCGGTTGGCCGGGTTTGGCGAGATGAGCCGGAGCATCACGCGGGAGCGGACAAGGCGGGGCTGCATCTGTTCTGGGTGGTGCGTGGCAGTGGCCTGCTCGTGACGGGCGACCGGAGGCTGAACGTTTCGCCGGGCCAGGGATGCTGGCTCGTGGACTTGCGGCAGCCGCGCAGCTACCTCCCAGATGAGGGCAGGCGCTTGGAGACGGCGGGCTTTCGCTTTCATGGCCCAGGCATGGATGCGTGGCGTGAGGCGCTGGGCAATGACGTGGCCTTTGCTTTTCAGGGCGAGCGCGAGTTGGCCGCGCTCCAACGGGCGCAACGCGTCTTGCTGAAGTTGGTCCGCCAGCGACCGGCCGACTGGGAGTGGCGGGCGCATGAGACGATCAACGAGGTGCTCGGCCGGCTGGCGGCGACACGCGAACTCTTCCAGGCTGCGGCCGCACCGACTCCGGAGCCCGTGCGCCGGGTGCTGGAGGCTGTGTTCGCCCAGCCGGATCGCGACTGGCAGGCGGCGGCGCTGGCAAAGATCTCCGGGGTGAGCTATTCCCGGCTGCGGGATGTGTTCAAAGCCTCGCGCTCGGAAACCTTGCACGACTTTCTGCGACGCACCCGTCTGGACGAGGCGCGGCGTCTGTTGGGCGATCCCACGCTCACGATCAAGGAAGTCGCCGCGCGGCTGCATTTCTCCAGCGAGTTCTACTTCAGCCATTTCTTCCGCAAGGCTTCTGGCCTGAGCCCCACGCAGTTCCGGCGGGAACCGCTGGGTTGATCCGGCTGGCAGAAATCGCATGGATGCGGGCAGTTCGCGCATGGACGGTTCATGGCGCAACTGATAGCATCGGGACGAATGATTCCACCGGGCGACACCATCGGACTGATCGGCACGGGCCTCATGGGCACGGCCATTGTGGAGCGTTTGCTCGCGGCGGGATTTCGCGTGCGGGGCTGGGACCGTGATGCCGACTGCTTGGCAGCTTCGTGCGCGGAGGCGGCGGAGAGTGCGGCGGCGGTGCTGCGGTCCTGCAACTGCGTGGTGCTGAGTCTGCCGGACTCCCGGGTGGCGGAAGCGGTGCTGGATGAGGTGGGCGCGGAGCTGCGGCCGGGACAGTTGATTCTCGATACCACGACAGGCGAGCCGGTGGATGCGGTGCGGTTTGCGGAGCGGCTGCGGCCACTGGGCGTGGCTTATCTGGATGCCACGGTTTCCGGCAGCAGCGAGCAACTGCGGAGCGGCAATGCGCTCTGCATGGTGGGCGGTGAGGCGGCGGATTACGCGCGGTGCGCCGGTCTTTTTGAAGCCTTCGGTGGCTCGGTCATCCATGTGGGCGCCTGCGGGCACGGTGCCAGAATGAAGTTGGTGACCAACCTCGTCCTTGGCCTCAATCGCGCGGCTCTGGCCGAAGGGCTGGCCCTGGCCGAGGGGATGGGACTCGATCTCCGGCAAACGCTGCACGTGTTGCAGTCGAGTGCGGCGGCTTCCCGCATCATGGACAGCAAGGGGAGGAAGATGATCGAGCGCGAGTTTAGCCCGGTGGCGCGGCTGTCCCAACATCTGAAAGATGTTCGGCTCATCCAGCAGGCCGGCGACTCGGCCGGACTGCGACTGCCGCTCACGGAGGCGCATCGTCGCTTGCTGGAGCAGGCGGAAACGGTGGGACTCGGCGCCGAAGACAACAGCGCCGTCATCGAAGTGATCCGGAAGAGAGCCTCATGAACCAGACTCCCGAACTTTCTTCCCCTCAGCGGCGGCTCGTCCTCGTCGTCTGCTTTCTCGCCCTCGTCTTCGATGGCGTCGAACTCGGCCTCATGCCGGTGGCCTCCCTCTCGGTGTCGAAGAGCCTGCTGGGCGCGGACTTCACGCCCGCGCTCGGCGGCGACTGGTTCGCCCGCTTCACGGCGGCATTGATGCTGGGCGCGGCCCTAGGCGGCATCTTCCTCGGCAGTCTCGGCGACCGCATCGGACGGGCGCGGGCGATGGGCGTGAGCATTCTGTTTTACTCGGTCTTCGCGGCCCTCGGCGCGTGGGCGAAAACGCAGGAGCAAATGCTGGTGCTGCGCTTTCTCGTCGGCCTCGGCGTGGGCGGACTGTGGCCGAATGGCATCGCGCTGGTCTCGGAATGCTGGCCGGGCGCGAAACGTCCGCTCGTCTCCGGCGCAATGATGGCCGGGCTGAATGCCGGCATCCTCATGCTCTCGCAACTGGCCCGTGCCTGGCCGGTGACGCCGGAGTCGTGGCGCTGGCTCTTCCAACTCGCGGGCGCGCCGGCCTTGCTGGGTGTGTTCGTCCTCGTCGCGCTGCCGGAATCCCCCCGCTGGCTGGCCTCGCGCGGCGCGGCGAAAGGTCCGTCCACGCCGTTGCGCGAGCTGTTCTCACCCGGCTTGATTCGCCTCACGCTGGTGGGCATCGCGGTGAGTGCGATCCCGATGGTCGGCGCGTGGTCGGCGAGCAAATGGATGATTCCCTGGGCCGATCAAGTGGCCGGAACCACGCACGGTGGTTACAAGGCGGCCACGCAGGGCTGGTGGGCGCTGGGCGCGGTGATCGGCAGTTTTACCGGAGCGCAGCTCGCCGCGTGGCTCGGGCATCGCCGCAGCTATTTCCTCATCAGCCTCGGCGCGGTGGCGCTGACGGTGGCCATGTTCCAACTCACCGCGCCGCTGCAGCCGGGATTTCACACGGTGGTCTTCGCGCAGGGCTGTGTCTCCACGCTCTTCTTCGGCTGGCTGGCGCTCTATTTGCCGGAGCTGTTCCCGACGCGAGTGCGGGCCACCGGCAGCGGCCTCGCCTACAACTCGGGTCGCTTCGCCACCGCCGTCGGCGTGCTGTTCGCCGGCCTGCTCTTCACCGCGCTCGGCGGCGACTACGCCAAGGTCGGCACGATCTGCGCGATGATCTACGCGCTCGGTCTTGGGGTCATCTGGTTCGCGCCGGATAACATGAGCAAAGAACTTTGGTAACTCTCCGTTGCCATGAAAAACAGGCCACACTCCACCTTTGAAGGCATGAACCGCCGCCGTTTCCTCGCCTCCGCCGGAGCAGGCTCCGCGATGGCTTCACTACCGCTTGTTGGCGCGGAGAAGGAACCTGCCGCCCGGCTCACCGGCGGCCTGGTGTACTGCCAGAGTCACCTGTTCTTTCCCGAAGTGCTCGACCTGATGCGTCGGCGCAAAGCGGACCCGCTCGTGTATGACCGCGACGGCACCACGTTTCTCAAGATGGGTGATTGGCTGCGCAAGGTGCCGCCGCCGTATCTCAGCGTGGAGGCCAAGCTCGCGTCGATGGATGCCAGCGGCATCGGCATCACGCTCCTGAGCAACAACGATCCCGGTCCCGAATGGTTCGGCGACGACGGCCCGGCCGTCGCGCAGGTCATGCACGATTCGCTCGCGGGCGTGATCGCGAAACATCCGACTCGTTTTCGCGGCCTGTGCACGCTGCCGTTGCAGAACGAAGCGGCCGCCTCGGCGGAACTGGATCGTTGCGTGAAGCAGCTCGGGTTCGTCGGCATCCTGCTCTACACGAATCTCGCCGGCGCCTGGTGCGACGAGCCGCAGTTCCACTGGCTCTACGCCCGCGCCGAGGAACTGGGCCTGCCCATCCTGCTCCATCCGTCCAAGCCCATGACCACCGAGCAGGTGAAGGGCTACGAACTCACCAGCACGCTGGGCAACATGTTCGAGAACACCATCGCCATGGCCCGCATCATCGCTAGCGGCCTGCTCGACCGACACCCGAAGCTCAAGCTCGTCTGCCCGCATCTCGGCGGCACGCTGCCTTACATCTGCGGGCGCATGGATCATCAGTTGCACGTCCTCAAACGCGGCCCGCAGAATCTCCAGCGCAAACCCAGCGAATACCTCCGCTCCATCTACATGGACATCGTCTCGCCCTTGCCCGAGGCCATGCGCTTCGCCCTCGATTTCAGCAGCGCGGACCGGCTGCTCTTCTCCAGCGACCATCCCTGGGTTCAGCCGAAGGAGATTCTCGATCCTCTCCGCAGCCTCCAGCTCCCGCCTGCCACCGAGGCGAAGATCCTCGCCGGCAATGCACGTCAACTTTTCAAACTATGAAAACTCGCTTTACCTACTTTGCTCTCCTTTCCGGATTTCTCATCGGACACGCCGCCGGTCAGACCGATCCGAAGGCCGATCGCGAGTCCCTTCCGCAAATCGCCAAGGAGTTTGACATCGCCTATTTCGCTCGCGAACCCTTGGTGCGAAATCCGTGCTCCATCGCCTTCGACGAGCGGGGGCGGATGTTTGTCAGT
>VHCJ01000069.1 GCA_016871755.1 Verrucomicrobiota bacterium
CCGTTACCTCAGCGCCGCCGACTACGCCTTCCGCCAGGTCCTGAGCGTCCGGCACGCGCTCACGCCCCCCACGCTAATCCGCCACTACGCCCGGGACCAGCGCACCCTCACCGGCAAGTTCAGCGGCAGCATCTTCAACTCCTCGCCCGATCGGATGACCTATCCGCTCCTCGACCTGATCACGCCTCAGCCCGAGGTGCGCCGCCTGCAGGCGCCGTTGACCGCGGGCGCGGCCGATCCGGCCCAGCGGGAACGCGAGGCCGTCGGCTGGGTGTCCAGCAACTACGTCACCGGCTTCACCTACCGTTGGGATGGCTTCCGCGCCCCGGTAGCCGGCCGCTACCGGATCCGTTTCAGCGGGCACACCCTCTGGGCGGCACCGGGCGGGATCGCGCAGCGGTATGCCGACGAGTCGGACCGCCGGGGGACCCCTCGACCGCCGAACCCCAACGTGCCGAACTACGACCAGCTCTCCCCGGGCCGGACCGTGGAGCCGATCACCGTCTACACCCGCAACGGCGTGCTGAACCGGCGGGTCGGCGGCTTTGACCTCACCCCGGAGCCGGCCGTGCACGACCTCGGCGAGATCTGGCTACTCGCCAATGAGACCCTCGTGCCGGACGCCTCCCGCTTCTACCGCTCCCGCCCGAACAATTTCCGCAACCCGCTGATGACGCCGGAGGGCACGCCGAGCGTCGCCTTCCGCTGGATGCAGGTCGAGGGACCGCTCCAGGACGAGACGACCCTCGCGGGATATCGCCTGCTGTTCGGCGACCTGCCGCTGCGACGGGCCCGCGCCGGGGAGAGCGGGGTCGCGGTGCCGGTGGTCCGCGAGGCCGCGCGCGCCGATGGCAGCCGCAATCCCGGCCAGCGCGTCGAACCACTCGGGGAGGAAAAGCTTGAGGTCGAGAGCGCAGACCCGGCCGCCGACGCCCGCCGCCTCCTCACCACCTTCGTGGCCCGGGCCTACCGCCGTCCGGTGCGGGCCGGGGAGACCGAGGTCTTCATCCGGCTCTTCGATGAACGTCGCGCCGCGGGTCTCGGCTTCGCCGAGTCGCTGCTCGCGGCCTACACCGCCGTGCTGGCCTCCCCGGGGTTCCTCTTCCTCGAGGAGGCGCCCGGGCCGCTCAAGGATCACGCGCTCGCCACTCGGCTCGCCCTCTTCCTCTGGAACTCGCCGCCCGACGAGCGGTTGCGCGGCCTCGCGGACGCGGGCCGCATCGGGGAACCAGCCATCCTCCGCGCCGAAACGGAACGCCTGCTCGCCGACCCCAGGGCGGAGCGCTTCCGGGACGCCTTCCTCGATTACTGGCTCGACCTGCGGAAGATGGAGGAATCCACCCCGTCGACCACCCTCTACAACGATTACTACCTCGACGACGCGCTGACCGAGGCGGCCGTGGCGGAGACCCGGCTTTATTTCGCCGAACTGCTCGCGCGCAACCTCTCGGCGCGGCTGATCGCGGACGCCAATTTCACCTATCTGAACGAGCGGCTCGCCCGGCATTACGGGCTGCCTGGCGTGAACGGCATCGCGATGCGCCGGGTCGAGTTGCCCGCGGACAGCCTGCGCGGCGGCTTCCTGACCCAGGCCAGCGTGCTCAAGGTGACCGCCAACGGCACGACGACTTCGCCCGTGCTCCGCGGCAAGTGGATCGTCGAGCGGATCCTCGGCATCGACATCCCGCCGCCGCCGCCCGTCGCGGCCGTCGAGCCGGACATCCGGGGCGCGGTGACCATCCGCGAGCAGCTCGCCCGCCACCGCGAGGACGCCTCCTGCGCCTCCTGCCACCGGAAGATGGATCCGCCCGGATTCGCGCTGGAAAGCTTCGACGTGCTCGGCGGCTGGCGGGAGCGCTACCGCGCGATCGACGAGGACAAGCCCGCCCTCCGCGGCCTCGGCAAGAACGGGCAGCCGTTCGCCTTCCACCTCGCGCTGCCCGTGGACGCGAGCGGCGAGCTGCCGGACGGCCGGCCCTTCCGGGACATCCGCGATTTCAAGCTCCTGATCCGCCAAGACGAAGCGGCGCTCGCCCGCAACTTCGCCCGGCAGTTGTTGCTGTTCGCCACCGGGGCACCCGCCCATTTCAGTGACCGGCCGGAAGTGGAGCGCATCCTCGCGGCAACCCGCGGGGACAGCCACGGTCTGCGTTCGCTCGTCCACGCAGTTGTGCAAAGCCGCCTCTTCCGCGAGAAGTGAGCGCTGGGGCTGCGCGCCTTAACCGCGGGCCTCAGCCCGGACCGGCGTAGGCCGCGAGCAGGGCGACGATTTGATCGAGCTCCTCGCGCGGGCTGGGGGCGCCCGCCTCCGGCACGTGCCGGTTGAGCAGAAGCGCGAAAGCGAGGCGCTCGCCGCCGGCGGTGGACACGTAACCCGAGATCGCGTTCGCGTAGCGCAAGGTACCCGTCTTGGCGCTCACGTTGCCCTCGGCGGCGGTGCCGCGCAGGCGCGTGCGCAGGGTGCCGTCCCGCCCGGCAACCGGCAGGGACGCCTCAAAGTCCCGGGCCGCGGGATGGCGGGCCATCGCCGTCAGCAGGCCGACCGTGGCGCGGGCGGTGAGGAGGTTGTTCCGGGAGAGTCCCGAGCCCTCCTCAAAACGCACCTCCTCCGGATCGACGCCGGCCCGCCCCAGGAATTCCCGCAGCGCCTCGAGGGCGAGGGCTTCGCCGGTACGATGTGCGGAGGTTCCGGTCCCGCGCCGCGTTTCACCCAGATGCCCGAAGATCAGGTCCGTCTCAAGGTTCTGGGATGGCTTCATAAAATCAGCCACCAGCTCGCGCAGCGGCGGCGACGTGAGCTCCCCGAGCTTGACCGCACCCGCGGGTACCGGGCTCGGATCCGGCCAGCGCGCGGCGCGGGCCCGTCCCGCCACCGCGATCCCCTCTCGCTGCAGGGCGGACCGCAGCGCGGCCGCGTACCACTCGGCGGGGCGGGGCACGGTGACGTTCACCAGCTCGGACCGGCCCCCGGCGGGCACCGAACCCCAAAGGTGCACCCGCGACTCCCCCAGGAGCCTGCGCACCACTACCTGCGCGGGTGTGTCCGCGGCTCCCGTGCGCAGGCGGGCGATTACCTCCAGTCCCGCGTCCAGTTGGCGCCACGCGAGCGAGACCTCCCCGCCAGGAGCCGGGGCCGGCGTCAGGCTCAACTCCGCGTAGTTCTGCTCCAGGCTCACCCCGGAAAGCTCGGCGCCGTACCAGTCGTTCAGGTCATCGACCGTCCAACCCGAGCCCTGGGGTGGCTGGTGGAACCAGGTCGCGTCGGCGACGACATCCCCGGCGATGCGCCGCACGCCGGCGCGGCGCAGGACGTCCACGACCGGGGTGAAGATCGAGGCGAAGGGGCGGTTCGTTCCCCGAACGCGCCAGGTCGGATCGCCCCGGCCGGCGATGAACAGGTCGCCCGCCAGCGTCCCATCGGCCGTCGGCGCCGTGCCGCCCAGCACCGGCGTGCGGATACGGTACTCCGCACCGAGCACATCCAACGCGAGCGCACCAGCGAACAGCTTGCTGTTGGACGCTGGGCTCATCAGCCGCCGGGGCTCGTGCTCGAACCAGACGCGGCCGGAAGCGAGGGAAACGACCTGCACTCCCCACAGCCCGCCCCGAAAGCGCTCGCCGCGCAGGCGCTGGTCGAGCAGTTGCTGCAGCTCGGCGAGCGTGGCGGGGGCGGCGGCAGCTACCGCCTCCGCGGCGCGCAGCGGGCCGCCGAAACCGAGGATTAGGAGAAAGAGGACGCGGAGGAGTCGCGGGGTCACGCCCAACAGGCTGGGAGGGATCCGTGCGGGCCGCAACGTGCTTCCCGTCCGCCCCGGGAAATTCCTCGCCTGCCTGTTGTCGGCGCGGCTAGCTCCCGACACCCCATGAATTCCTATTTCAGCGTCGGCGACTGGGTGATCATCGTCGGCTACCTCGCCGCGATGGTCGCGTTGGGCGCCTGGTTCGGCAAGGACCAGCGGACGACCCGCGACTACTTCCTCGGCAGCCGCGACATCCCGTGGTGGGGCATTGGCGCCTCGATCATCGCGACCGAGACCAGCGCGCTGACCATCATCGGGGTCCCCGCGATCGCGTACGCGGGCAATCTGGGGTTCCTCCAGATGATCCTCGGGTACGTCATCGCCCGGGTAATCCTCGCCGTGGTGATGGTGCCCCACTACCTGCGCGGGGAGATTTTCTCTCCCTACCAATTGCTGGAGCAGCACCTCGGGCGCGGCCCGCGCCGGCTGGCGGGAGCCTTGTTCCTGTTTCTGGAGCCCCTTTCCGCCGGAGTCCGGGTCTATGTCGCCTGCATTCCGATCCGCCTGATGCTGGGGGATCAAATCTGCAGCCTCGGCGGGCTCACCGACCCGATCCTCGGCGCCATTCTCCTCTTCGTGGTCCTTTCAGTCGTCTACACCTACATCGGCGGAATGAAGGCGGTCGTCTGGACGGACGCGGTCCAAATGGTGCTGTTCATCGCGGGTGGTCTCTTCGCCCTCGTGCACTTGGCAGGGATGGTCGAGGGCGGGCTGGCCGGTGGCCTTGTCAAGGCTGCGGCGGCGGGCAAGACGGAGTGGCTGCGCACTGACTTCGCGCTGGGAGCGCCGTTCAACCTCTGGATGGGCCTGATCGGCGGCACCTTCCTCGTCCTTTCGTCCCACGGTGCGGATCAGCTGATCGTGCAACGAGTGCTTGCGTGCCGAAACGTGGCGGAGGGGCGGCGGGCGCTGGTCTTCAGCGCGGTCCTCATCTTCCCGCTCTTCCTTTTGTTCCTCCTCGTGGGGGTCCTGCTCTGGGTCTACTACCAGAATCACCCGTTCCAGATCCCGCTTCCGGAGAGCCGGCCGGGGATCAAGTCCAACGACTTCATCTTCCCGATCTACATCGTGACCGAGATGCCCCATCTGATGAAGGGCTTCCTGATCGTCGCCATCCTCGCCGCGGCGATGTCCTCGATCAGCTCGGCGGTCTCCGCCCTCGCCTCGGTCTCGACGATGGACTTCCTGAAGCCGGCGCTACCCGGCCGGAGCGACGATTTTTTCCTCCGCTTCAGCCGCCACTCCACGCTCGTCTGGGCGGGCGTGCTGGTCTTCGTGGCCTGGCTGACGCGCGAGGTGACGTTCGTCCTCAACGCGGCCTTTTCGCTCCGCGGCCTCACCAGCGGCGCCCTGCTCGGAGGGCTCGCGCTGGCGATGTTTGGCCGCGGCGTCGGGCCGCGGGCGGCGGTCGCGGGGATGCTGGCTTCCTTCGCCGCGATGAACCTGATCTACTGGCTCGTCACCGTCCCCGCGACGCGCGGCTGGTGGCTGCGCTCCTTCGGGGGCGAGGTCTTCTGGCCGTGGTTCACCCTGATCGGCTTCGTCATCACCGTCGGGGTCGCCGCGCTGCTACGGCCCCGCGGCTTGAGCGAAACCTAACGGCCGATCGCGGCACCGTCAGGTGGACGCCGGTCGAACCCGCCCTCGAGCAGGCCGTCCGCCACCCGGTGCAGGATCACTTCGGCGGCCCCTTGGTTGGCCGGCGCCTCAAACACCGTGTGGCCCATCCCCCGCAGCAGGGCGAGAGTGTCGGCGGAGAGGGCGTGGCGCTCGTGCACGATGCGGTCCGGCAGCCACTGGTGATGGATCCGTCCGGCGTCGACCGCCTCCTGCGCGTTCATCCCCCATTCGACGACGTTGAGGATCGTGCCCAAAACCGTGTTGATGATCGTGCGCCCTCCGGGTGAGCCGGTGACCAGGAGCAATTGCCCGTCCTTGACCACGATCGTGGGGGTCATACTCGAAAGCATCCGTTTGCCCGGTTGCGCAAGATTGGGCTGCGTCCCGACGAGACCCTTGTCGTCGGTGAGCCCGGGCGCGGCGTTGAAGTCACCCATCTCGTTGTTGAGCAGGAAACCGGCGCCGGGGACCACGATGTAGGAGCCGTAGGCGTACTCGAGCGTGTAGGTCAGCGCGACCGCGTTGCGGTCCCGGTCGACCACCGACACGTGGGTGGTCTCGGGGGACTCCTCGGGCCAGGTGAATGAGGTCGGGGAGGAGACGGAGGCGCGCCGGGAGTTGATCGTGCGCCGCAGCGCGGTGGCATACTGTTTGGAAACAAGCCGGGCCACCGGGATTTCCGAGACGAAGTCCGGGTCGCCGATGTGGCGCGCGCGGTCGGCGAAGGCGCGCCGCATCGCCTCGACCATCCGGTGCACGACGGCCGCCGAGCCGTGGCCGAGGGCCTTGAGGTCATAGCCCTCGAGGATGTTGAGCATCTGGATCACCGCGATCCCGCCGGAGCTGGGCGGGGGCATCCCGAGGATCTCGTGGCCGCGGTAAGTTCCGCGGACGACTTCCCGTTTGCGGGCCTGATAGGCGCGGAGGTCCGCCTGCGTGATCAGGCCGTCGTTGGCCCGCATCTCGCGCGCGATGAGTTCCG
>VHCJ01000070.1 GCA_016871755.1 Verrucomicrobiota bacterium
TGAGGTTCAGGTGCCCGAACTGCTTTCGCCAACGGTGGTACGTCACGTCGGAGATGTTTTTCTCCCGACAGATGTCCACGATGCTCCTGCCCGCATCCACGTCCCGCAGGATGCGGACTTTCTCCTCCGTACTGTAGCGTTTCCCTTTCATGATCTGGGTCCTTTCTGTTGGACCCAGACCGAACCTTCAAGCGGCTCGAATTTCCGGGATCACGTCACGCTCACTCCACGTACGCATCGCGGAGGATCTGCAGGGTGTGGCGAGCCGGGATCGCGGCCCCAAGCGCCTTCAGGTGGTGCTGGAGTTGGGTGAGGCAACCGATGTTGCCCGAGGCGACCCAGTCGGCGCCACTCGCGACGACGGCCTCCGCCTTGCGGCGACCGAGCGCTGCGGCGATGTCCGGCTGATCGAGGTTGTAGGTGCCGGCGCTGCCGCAGCACTGGTCCGAACCCTCGATCTCGACGAGTTCCAGCCCGGGAATCGCCTCCAGCAGCCGCCGGGGCGGCTGGCGCACGCCCTGCGCATTCGCGAGGTGGCAGGCGTCCTGGTACGCGCCGCGGCGGGCGAAGCGGCGGTTCGGGGGCACGAGGCCGAGGCGGTCGAGCAGGACGCTGACGTCGACGACGCGCTTCTGGAATGCCTCGGCCTGCTCCGCCTCGTCCGTGCCGCGGAGAATCAGTCCGTACTCATGCAGCGCCGACCCGCAGCCGGCCGCGTTGGTCACGATCGCATCGATGTCGTCGGGAAAGGCCGCGAGGTTGCGCCGCGCCGCGGCCTGCGCGGCGGGAAGATCGCCGGTGTGCCACGCGAGTCCGCCGCAGCACCCTTGGGCACGCGGGATCACGACCTCGACGCCGTTGCGTGCGAGCACGGCGAGGGTCGCAACGTTGATGTCAGGATCGAGCACCTGCTGCGCGCAGCCGGCCAGCAGCGCGACCCGCGCCCGCCGCGGACCTTGGGCCGGCGTGAAGGTTGGCAGCGCCACCGCCGCCGGCAGTGACTCGGGAAGCAGGCGGAGCAGGGGACGCAGCGGCGGTGGCGTCCAAGGGAAGAATCGGCGGGCGAGCAGGCCGGCCCGCGCGGCGATGCGGAACGCCGCCGGACGCGGCAGGAACGTGGACGCCAGCCAGCGGCGCAGGTTCGCCCCGGAATCGCGCGTGTGTTCCGCGGCGCCGATCGTCGCGCGGTAGGGGCTGATGAGGTCCCGGTACGGCACGCCGCTGGGACACGCCGGTTCGCAGGCGAGGCAGCCGAGACAGCGGTCCACGTGGGGCTGCGCGGCCGCCGCCGGCAACTGGCCTTCGAGCACCTGCTTCATCAGCACGATGCGGCCCCGGGGAGAGTCCATCTCCTGTCCGAGTTCCCGGTACGTGGGGCACGCGGCGAGACAGAAGCCGCAGTGCACGCAGCGCGACACGGCGTCGGCCATCGCGGAGCCAAGGGGACCCTGACGCTCGGGCTGGATTTGGTGCAGCATCAGTCGGAAAGGAAGGGGAAGCGGTTTACGGGATCGAGCGCCGCCTTCACCGCGACGTCGATCTGCGCCGTGGTGCGGCGCCCGAGGAACAGCGGACCGTCGCCCCGCAGCAGCAGCGCGGTCAAGCCGGCGGACTCGAGGCGCGCCGAGAACGCCTCCGCGAGACCCGGATGCGGCAGCGCGACGAAGGCGACGTCGCCGCCGGCGCTCACGTGCCAACGGCCATCGACGGCCGCCACCGCCTCCTGGAGTGCGGGAAGGCAGGCGAGTGAGCACGGGACCTTGGCGAGCGCGGCGGCGGAGTCGGCCCAGCCGAAATCCCGCAAGCCCGTCCAGAGTGCCGCTGCTTCGGCGGAGGAAAGGGTTCCGCCGCGATGCCGCGTGAGCAGATCGCGCGCGAGGTCGGGCAGCGCTTCGGCCGGACCGGCGAGGCGCGCCAGCACGTGCCAACCGCCGGGCGCCACGTCGAGCGCCTCCAGTTCGTAGCGGCTGCGGCCGAGGGTCGCGAGCAGGGCGAGGCTCGCCGGAAGGGAGTCCGCCTCGAGGCGGAGCGTGAGGGTGGACTCCGGCTTGGGAAAGACCTTGAACGTCGCCTCGGCGATGACGCCGAAACGGCCGAGGCTGCCGGCGAGGAATTTCGGCACATCGAAGCCGGCGGCGTTCTTGACCACCTTGCCGCCGAGGCGCAGGAGGCGGTCGGAGCCGTCGACGAAGCGCACGCCGATGATGAAGTCGCGCACGCCTCCGAAGCGGAAGCGGCCGGGGCCGGCGATGCCGGAGGCGAGGGTGCCGCCGACCGTCGCGCCCGCGGCCGCGAGTGGCGGATCGAAGGGCAGGTGCTGGCCGTGCTGCGCGAGGGCGGCGTTCAGGTCGCTCAGCCGCGTTCCGGCCAGCGCGGTCACGGTGAACTCCGCCGGATCGTACTCGACGATCCCGGCCAAGCCGGTGAGCACGAGCGGCGTGGCCTCGACGCCGGCGCTGAGGCGCGGCTTGGTGCGTCCGCCCACCGCGAGCACGCGCGGCGTGGCGCGCACCAGCGCGGTCAGCTCATCGAACGTGGAGGGGTGGAGTGCAGCGGACATCCGGCGATCGGCTCCTTCGCTAGGTCCGGGAAATCACGCCGGCCCGTTCCAGCGGGTGGAGCCCGTGGCTGGGGCCGCTGGAGGAGGCGGCGGCGTCCCCGGGGAACATCTTCCCGGGATTCGAGAGCTGCTCGGGATCAAACGCGGCGCGGATACGCTGCAGGCAGTCGATCTCGTCGGCGTTGAACATTTCCGGCAGGAAATCGCGTTTCTCCACGCCCACGCCGTGTTCGCCGGTGATGGAACCGCCCATCTCAAGGCAGAGCCGGAGAATCTGGCCCGCGAGGGCCTCGGCGCGCGCCAGCGCCCCCGGCTGGCGGCCATCGAAGAGGATGAGGGGGTGCAGGTTGCCGTCGCCGGCGTGGAAGACGTTGGCGATGCGCAGGCCGGCGGCCTGACCCAGTTCGCCGATGCGGCGGAGCGCCTCGCCGAGCCGACGGCGCGGCACCACGCCGTCCTGCACGATGAAGTCAGGCGACAGGCGGCCGACCGCGCTGAAGGCGGATTTGCGGCCCTTCCAGATTGCGAGACGCTCGGCGGCGTTGCGGGCCGGGCGGATCTCGGTGGCCCGACTCTGCGCCAGCACGGCGTCGAGGCGGACCCGCTCGCGGGCGACGACCTCGCGCGGACCCTCCAACTCGACGATGAGGACCGCCTCGCAGCCCGGCGGGTAGTCCGCCTGCACCGCGGCGCGCGCGGCCTCGAGAGCGAGGGCGTCCATGATTTCCAGCGCGCCGGGGAGCAGCCCGCTGGCGATGATCGCCGCCACGGCGTCGCCGGCGTCCTCGAGCGAGCGGTAGCCCGCGAGCACGGTCTGGAACGTCTCAGGCTTGGGCAGCAACTGCAGCGTGATCTCCAGAGCGATGCCGAACAGCCCCTCGTTGCCGGTGAAGAGCCCGCACCAGTCGGGGCCGACCCGCTCGCGGCTGTCGCCGCCCCACGTCACGACCTCGCCGGTTGCGAGCACGGCGCGGATGCCGAGCACGTGGTTGGCAGTCATGCCGTACTTGAGGCAGTGCGCGCCGCCGGAGTTGAACGCAATATTGCCCCCGATGGTGCAGATGGTCTGGCTCGACGGATCCGGGGCGTAGTGCAGCCCGTGCGGCGCGGCGGCGAGGGAGACGTGCGTGTTGATCGCGCCGGGCTGGACGACGGCGAGGCGGCGATCGGCGTCGAGCGTGAGGATGCGGTTGAGTCGATTGAGCGCGATGACGATGCCGCCGGCGACCGGCAGCGAGCCTCCGGACAGGCTGGTGCCGCTGCCGCGCGCGACGAACGGGATCGCGGCGGCGCGGCAGGCCCGCACGAGCGCGATCACCTCGTCCGAGGATTCCGGGACGGCCACGCCGAGCGGCCGCGTGTGGAAGGCGGTGAGCCCGTCGCTTTCGTAGGCGATGAGCTCGGCGGGCTGGGTCAGCCAGCGTTCCGCCGGGATGACGGCCCGGAGCGAAGCCGGAAGAGCGGAGGCGACAGCGGCCACGGGCGGAGGGGAGTCGCGGGCGGCATGTTACGCGGTGAAGCGCCAGCCGGTGCCCGACGCGGCTACGCGAGGACGTTGCGGAGGGCGGCGAGGACGAGGTCGACGTTGCGGATCGTGGCCCCGTGGCCCATCAGGCCGATGCGCCAGGCCTTGCCGGCCATGACCCCGAGACCGGCGCCGATTTCGATGCCGTAGTCCTCGAGCAAGCGGCGCCGCGTGGCGGCGTCATCGGCTCCGGCCGGAATGCCGATGCAGTTGAGCGTGTGCAGCGACCGCTTCGGGATGTAGGAAAGCCCCATGGCCTCAAGGCCGCGGCGGAGCCGCTGGTGCATGGCGGCGTGGCGGGCGATGCGGGCCTCGAGTCCCTCCTCCAGCACGATCGCGAGCGCCTCGCGCAGCGCGTAGGTCATGTTGATCGGCGCCGTGTGGTGGTAGACGCGGGCGCCGCCGCCGCCCGAGACTCCGCCGGAAAGGTAGTACTTCCGCAGCATGGAGACATCGAGGTACCAGGACTGCGGCTTGGTTTTGCGGGCGTCCATGCGCGCGAGGGCGCGTTCGCCGAAGCTCACCGGAGAAAGGCCGGGCGGGCAGCTCAGGCACTTCTGGGTGCCGCTGTAGATTGCATCGATGCCCCAGTCGTCGACCCGCAACTCATGGCCGCCGAGGCTGGTCACTGCGTCGACGACGAACAGTGCGCCCTTGGAGTGAACCAAGTCCGCGAATCCCTCGAGTGGCTGATGGGCGCCGGTGCTGGTCTCGGCGTGGACGAGGGCGACGATTTTGGCGCGCGGATGGCGATCAAGGGCGGCGGCGACCTGCTCGAGCGTGAAGACCTCGCCCCACGGAGCCTCGAGCGCGTGGACGGTGGCGCCGCAGCGCTCCATCACGTCCTTCATGCGGCCGCCGAAGACCCCGTTGACCCCGATGATGACCTCGTCACCCGGCTCGACGAGATTGACGGCGAGACACTCCATGCCCGCCATGCCGGTGCCGCTGACCGGGAACGTCAGCGCGTTGCGTGTCTGGAAGACCTGGCGCAGCGATTCGCAGGTCTCGTCCATGATCGACAAGTACTGCGGGTCCAGATGCCCGAGCGTGGGAGCGCCGAGCGCGTGGAGGACGCGGGCGGGCACCGGGCTGGGGCCGGGCCCAAGGAGGATGCGCTCGGCGGGGAAGGAGGAAGTCGGCATGGAGAAGAAGGTGCGCGCGGGGCCGGACGATGACGGCGCGGCTTATTCGCAGTCGTAGACCTGAACGCGCGACCAGTACGGCTTGCAGCGTTCGATGAACGCGAGGTGGATCGGATCGACCTGGTAGGCGTTGTGGGCGGCGACGTCCTTGCAGAGCACGGTGAGGCCGACGCTGAACGACTTGTCGATCACGGGCCGGTCGGGCACGGCGGCGGGGGTGCCGATGAGGACCTTTTCGGTGGACTTGATGGTCGCGAGCGATTCGACCCCGCGGCGGAAGTCGGCGCGCTGTTCGGCCGTGAGATCAGGCTTGAGCCAGAAGAAGACAGTGTGGACGAGCATGGTGGAGGAAAGGGGAGGCTTCGGGGCGGGGCCGCAGAGGCGGAAGCGGCGAGAAGTAAGGCGGGAGCGGGAACGGGAAGAGCCGGCTTGGGCCGACCACGGGAGGATCGGAACGAAGATGCGGGGGAGTTTCGGCGGGCGCGGGTGTCGGCGTGAGGCGTCGAGAAGCGGAAGCGTTTCCGGAGGAGAGAGAAGGACGGAGAAAAAGTAAACCCTGCGCTTGCCGCCCAAGTCCTTGACGCTCCGGGAAATTCCGGCAGCGTGCATCTCTCACCCTCCTTGCCTGGTGGTGTAATGGTAGCACAGGCGACTTTGACTCGCCTAGTCATGGTTCGAATCCATGCCGGGCAGCCATTTGATGATCAAAAGGTTGTGGCGTTCAGCGGAATTGGGGCATTTTGGTTTGTCCCGTTTTTGTCCCGCTTTTTGTGCCCTGCCCCCGCCAGACACCACCGGACGGACCACGGTCCGCGCGGCGGCGGGTGGCCGGGGCGGCGGCGGGTGACGTGATCCCGGAAATTCGAGCCGCTTGAAGGTTCGGTCTGGGTCCAACAGAAAGGACCCAGATCATGAAAGGGAAACGCTACAGTACGGAGGAGAAAGTCCGCATCCTG
>VHCJ01000071.1 GCA_016871755.1 Verrucomicrobiota bacterium
GTCACGTCGGAGATGTTTTTCTCCCGACAGATGTCCACGATGCTCCTGCCCGCATCCACGTCCCGCAGGATGCGGACTTTCTCCTCCGTACTGTAGCGTCTCCCTTTCATGATCTGGGTCCTTTCTGTTGGACCCAGACCGAACCTTCAAGCGGCTCGAATTTCCGGGATCACGTCAGTCGATCCGACCAACGCTCCGTCGATTCCGCGATCGCCCGGCTGATCCCGTGATCGCCCGGCTGATCCCGTGATCGCTCAACGCGCGCGCAAAGGATCTCCAAATCCTTGCCTTGGCAGCGCCGAAGACCGTCCACTAACGTTCCACCCGGTTTGTCTCCCCGGTCGTCATCCCCGCGCCTCGACGCCCCCCGCTACCCCGCCACCCCCGTCAACGCCCCCCACCCCACCGATGATCCGTCGTCTTGCGTGCGCGGCGCTGACCCTCGCCCTTCTTCTCGGCCTGAGCGGCTGCACGCCCTCCGGGAAGCGCGCCACCGACGAGTTTCCGCGCCACGAAACCCTGCGCATCGGCATTGCCTGGGGCGAACCGAACACCTTCAACCCCCTGCACCCCGCGCCCAGCTGGCCCGTGCAGCAGGAGCACACGGTCATCTACCAGACGCTGTTCTACTTCGACCCCGAAAAAGGCACCCTCCTGCCCCAGCTCGGGTCGGAACTGCGCCTGTTCCCGGACCGGATCGAGGTCGACATCCATGAGGCCGCCCGCTGGCACGACGGGAAGCCAGTGACGGCCCGGGACGTCGCCTACACCTTCAACAGCCTCTACCGGATCAACCCCGGTTTCCCCGCCTGGCAGTACCTCTCGGCGGTGGACGTGGTGGATGCGACGGCGGAGCGGCCCCGCACGGTGGCGTTCCGCTTTCGCGCGAAGGATCCGAATCCGTTGATGGTGCAGCACTGGCTGACGCTGAACGCGATCCTGCCGCAGCACGTGTGGGAGCCGCTGCTCGCGGCGGCAAAGGGGGATTTCAACGAGCTGATCAAGCACAAGGCCGACCAGAACCCGATCGGATCCGGCCCATACCGCCTCCACTCGTACTCGGCGGAGAAGATCGTGGCGGAACGCTTTGACGCGTACTGGGGCAACGCCGCGCTCCACGGTGGGAAGCTCCCGGCGCCGCGCTTCCTCATCGCGCCCGTCTACAAGAGCAACGATCACTACAGCCTTGCGCTGCAGCAGGGTCGCATCGACGCGGCCAACACCTTCATCCCGCGCATTTGGCTGAAGGCCCGCAAGGGCGTGCGGGCGTGGTTCGACGAACCGCCCTACTTCCCGCCGGCGTGCATGCCCACGGCCTTCATCAACCACCTCCGCGCACCGCTCAACGACGTCCGCTTCCGCCGCGCGATGGCCTTCGCGATCAACTACGACGACATCCGCGAGCTCGCCGTCTCCGGCTACAGCGTCCCGCACGAACCGGGCTTCATCCTGCCCTTCGGCGTCGAAAAGCGCTACTTCAATGCCGAGGACGCGCAGCGCGTCGGCACGCGCTTCGATCCCACCCGCGCCCGCGAGGAACTGGCCGCCGGCGGCTACCGGGGCGTGTTCCGCGACGGGGAGCTGATCGAGACCCGCAACGCCGCCGGCGAACGCGTGCCGACGCTCTTCATCCAGTGCCCGGCCGGCTGGAGCGACTGGGAATCGATGGTCCGCATCATGGTTCGCGGCATGCGCACCGTCGGCATCGACGTGCGGGAGCAATTCGTCGACAGCACCGCCTACTACCGCGCCCTGCCGCTGGCCGACTTCGACCTGATCATCGCCACGCCCTCCCCAGTGCCGTCACCCGCGGAACCATGGGCGCGTTTCGACTTCGTCCTGAACTCGCGCGACTGGGCCCCAGCCGGCGAACGCATGTTCACCAACATGGGCCGCTTCAATCGCCCCGGCTCCCCCGAATACGTGGCCCGCTTCGACGAACTCCTCGCCCGCATCCCAGTGGTGACCGACGAGGCCGAGCGCGCCGCGCTCTACCGCGAACTCAACCGCCTGTGCATGGAGGTGCAGCCGGCGATCCCCCTCGTCTACCGCCCGAAGGCCTTCTACGAGTTCAACGAGAAGGTCTGGGCCGGTTTCCCCACCGCCGCTAATCCCTACCTGCCGCCGACGGTGCCGTCGCAAGGTGCCGGCACGCTCATGCTCTGGCACCTGCGGCCCGCGGGCGGGTCCGGTCCATAAACGTCCGCCGTCCAACCTTCTTCTCATGTTCCGCCAGCACCCGACCCTCCGCTACATCACCGCTCGCGCGGGATGGTATGCGCTGACCTTCCTGGTCGCGGTGACCATCAATTTCTGGCTCCCGCGTCTCGGCGAGGCCAACCCGGTCGATACGCTGATGGCCCGCGTCTCCGGTTCGATGGACGCGCAGGCCGCACGCGAACGCGAAGAGTCGTACCTGCGCGAGTTCGGGCTCGTGCAGACCGACGACACCGGGAAGATCCTCCGCGCCGCCGATGGCACCCCGCTGCGCACCTCGATCCTGACGCAGTTCCTCCGCTACCTGCGCATGAGCCTGCAGGGCGACTTCGGGCGCTCGATCGTCCAGCACCCGCGGCCGGTCAGCGACATCATCCTCACCGCCCTGCCCTGGACCCTCGCGCTGCAGATTCCTGCGCTGGTGCTGGGCTGGTTCATCGGCAACGGCCTCGGCGCGCTCGCGGCCTACCGGCGCGGCGTGCTCGACAAGGTCTTCTACCCCGTGGCGCTGCTGGTCAGTGCCATCCCGTCGTTCTGCTTCGGCATCCTTCTCGTCTACATTTTCGGCGTGCAGTTGGAATGGCTGCCGACGCTCGGCGGTTACGACGAAGCGCTCAACCCGGGCTTCAACGCCGCCTTCCTGAGCAGCGCGGCGACGTACTACATCCTGCCGTTCCTCTCCGTCTTCCTCCTCGTGGTCGGCGGTCAGGCGATCGGCATGCGCTCGATGTGCATCTACGAGCTCGGCACCGACTACGTCCGCTATGCGAAACTGATGGGCGTGCGCGAGTCGACGATCGTCCGCTACATGTTCCGCAACGCCATGCTCCCGCAGCTCACCGGCCTCGCCCTCACCCTCGGCGGCATGGTCGGCGGCGCGCTGATCGCGGAAATGGTCTTCAGCTACCCGGGCCTTGGGCTGTCGGTGCTCACTGCCATCCAGAGCCTCGACTACCCGGTGATCACCGGCTGCACGCTGCTTGTCACCACCTGCGTGCTCGTGGCGAACTTCACCGTCGATATCCTGATCGGTTTCCTCGATCCGCGCATCCGCGCGGCACGGGAGGGAGAGGCCTGAGTCCATGAAACTCCTCCGCCATCTCCTGCGCAGCCCGGGCTTCCTCGTCGGCGCCCTGCTCCTCCTCGCCACCCTGCTGCTCGCGTTCCTGCCGCCGCTCCTGATGGAGCTCGATACCAGCCGGCGGGCCGGCCTCGCCTACATGCCGCCGACCTCGGGCCGCTGGCTCGGGACCGATCACCTCGGGCTCGATATGTTCGCCCTGCTGGTGTCGGGATTGCGCTCGTCGCTCTATGTCGGGTTCCTCGCCGGCATCGTCGCCACCGTGCTCGGCACGCTGATCGGTGTCTACGGCGGCTACAAGGGCGGCTGGATCGATGACGTCCTCACCGCCTGCACGAATCTCTTCCTCGTCATCCCGAGCCTGATCGTGCTGATCCTGCTTTCGGGCAGCCTGCAGGAGGGGCGGAGTCTGACGCTGATCGCGCTCTTCATCGGGTGCACCACGTGGACGTGGAGCGCCCGTGCGGTGCGCGCCCAGGCCGCGAGCCTGCGCTCCCGCGACCATGTCGCACTCGCCCGCATCAACGGCTACGGCACGCTTGGAATCGTCTGCCTGCACATCCTGCCGTACCTGCTCTCGTACCTGTTCATGGTGTTCATCCTCCAGACTGCATCGGGCATCCTGACCGAGTCGGTGATCAGTATGCTCGGGCTTGGCCCCTATGACACCGTGTCGCTGGGCAATCTCCTCAATCAGGCGATCCGCAACGAGGCGCTTTCCGACGGCGCGTGGTGGGCGTTCTTCCCGCCGATGCTGCTGATCACGGTCATCGCCTTCGCGCTCTACGTCCTCAACACCTCGATGGAAGGCGTGTTCAACCCGCGCCTCCGCAAGTGACCCGCGCCATGCCCGCCATTCTCGAGGTCGAAGACCTGCGCCTCCATTACCTCACCCGCCTCGGCAAGCGGGTGCAGGCGGTCGACGGCGTTTCCTTCCAGCTCCAGCCCGGGGAAATCCTCGGCATCGCCGGCGAATCCGGCTGCGGCAAGACGACGCTGGTCAGCGGGCTGATGGGCCTGCTCATGCCACCGCTGCACCTCTCCTCGGGCGCGGTGCGGATCGCGGGCCGCGACATCCTTCGCCTCCCGCCCGCGGAGGTCCGCCGCTCCGTGCTCGGCCGCGACATCGCGATGATCCCGCAAGGGGCCCTGAATTCCCTCAACCCCACGCGGAAGATCCGCGACCTCGCCACCGACGTCATCCTCGCCCACGACGAGGGCGCGGACCGCCGCGCGATCCAGGAACGCCTGCGCGAGCGTTTCACGCGCATCGGCCTGGAGGCCGACGCGGTCCTCAACGCTTATCCGGTCCAGCTGCCCGCCGGCATGAAGCAGCGCGTCGTGATCGGGATTTCCACGCTGCTCAACCCCCGGATCGTCATCGCCGACGAGCCCAGTTCGGCGCTGGACGTGTCGTCGCAGAAGGCGGTGATCCAGCTCCTCTTCAACCTGCTGGACGAGGGCATCGTTTCGTCGATGGTCTTCATCACGCACGAGCTGCCCCTGCTGCGCCACGTCGCCGGGCGCATCGCGGTGATGTACGCGGGGCAGATCGTCGAGATCGGCACGACGGAGCAGGTGATCTTCGATGGCCGCCAGCCGTACACGCGGGCGCTGATGGGTTCGATGCTCAGCGCCGAGCCCGGACAGAAGTCGCGGAAGCCGGTCGCGATCGAGGGTGCTCCGCCGAATCTCGGCGAGCCTATCTCCGGGTGCCGCTTCGCCGTGCGCTGCCCCGTGGCGCAGCCGGACTGCCCGCAACGCGACCAAGTCCTGCGCGAGGTCGCCGGACGCCACGTGAGGTGCCACCATGCCCACTGACACGCCCTGCTTCGAAGCCCGGAACCTGACGCGCGCCTTCGGCCACGGCGCGCGCCGCAAGGTCGCCGTCAACGACGCGACCTTCACCATCGCCGAGCGCGAAATCGTCTCGCTCGTCGGCCAGTCCGGCTGCGGCAAGAGCGTTCTCGCCAAGCTCCTTCTCCGCCTCGAAAAACCGTCCTCCGGCGACCTGCTCTACCACGGGCGTCCGATCGCGGAGTCCGGGGACCCTCGGGCCTACTGGCGCGACGTGCAGGCGGTGTTCCAGGACCCGTACGCGGCCTTCAACCAGTTCTTCACCATCCGCTCGCAGCTGAAGGCCTGCTTCCGCCTCTTCGACCGCCGGCCGCCGGAAGGCGAGATGGAGGAACGCATCGACCAAGCCCTCCTCGCGGTGAACCTGCGGCCCCGCGAACTCGACGGGAAGTATCCCTTCGAACTTTCCGGCGGCCAGATGCAGCGGCTCCTGCTGGCCCGCATCTTCATCCTCCGGCCCCGCGTCCTGATCGCCGACGAGCCCACGTCGATGGTCGATGCGTGCAGCCGCGCCGGCATCCTGGAGTACCTGATGAAGCTCAAGGAGGAGCTGTCGATGACCATCGTCTTCGTGACGCACGACATCGGCCTCGCGTATTACGTGTCGGACCGCCTCTTCATCCTGCACGAAGGCCGGATCGTCGAACAAGGCACGCCCGACGACGTGACCCAGCGCCCGACCAGTCCCTTCACCCGCCAGTTGCTCGACGACATCCCCTCGGTCCACCGGCCGTGGGTGAGCCGGGTGGGGGCGAAGTAGCCGCCGAGTCGGAAAGACCGTGTGCGGCTAGCCCGCACTGACCGGACGGACCGCGCCGAGGCTCCGAGTGGCCTCAGCAACCCCCACCCGACCCAACCCCAGCAAAATCCGGTTTCCTTCCAGTAGGATCTGGAGATCTAGTCCACCCGCCGCACGGATGCGCTCCTCATAGCTCCGGCACCACGCAAACACATCGCTCCGCGCCACCGAACCATCGGGCACGTTCACGTTCTCCGCCGGAATGTCGAGGT
>VHCJ01000072.1 GCA_016871755.1 Verrucomicrobiota bacterium
TTGTCCGGCCCCCAGGGGCCATGCGGCTCGATGATGCCGGCCCAGAAATAGAACGGCTTGTCCTGCGCTTTGGCATCGAGGAACTGGGTGAAGTTCGCCACGTAGTCGATGTTCGAGATGCCCTCGGGCGGTGACTTGATGCGGACGCTGTTCCAAGCCTTGCCCGCGGGATCGGCGCGTTTGCCGGTGGGTTCCTTCACGCCGGGTCCCCAGCCTTTGCCGGTGTAGCCGGCATGGTATCCGGCCGCGGCCAGGTGTTCCGGCAGCGTGGCAAACTTCGTCGGCAACCAGGCTTGGATGAAGGCGCCCTGTTCCAGTTCCCAGAAGTTCCGTCCCGTAAGCAACGCCGCGCGCGCCGGAGCGCACGAGGGCGCCGAGCAGTAGCCGTGCGTGAACAGCACGCCTGCCTTCGCCACCCGGTCAAAGGCCGGTGTCTGCACGGAGCTGTTTCCGTAGGCGCTGCACTCCAGCCAGCTCTGGTCGTCATTGACAACGACGAGGATGTTGGGGCGTTTGGTTTCCGCTGCATGTGAAACCGCCAGCGGCGCGAGCAACAGGGCGGTGAGGAGGAGGAATCGAAAGGGGTGTTTCATGCAGGTCTTGGTGCTAACCGCGTCTCACAAACTCTGCCAGCATTTGCTGTGTCTGATTCCGCAAAACTGACGATGGTCACAAGCCGACGGTTCACTTTGGTGGTAGCAGCGTGTGAAGGATGACGGTGAACTTCAACCGATGGGTTTCGCCGCGTTTCACCTCTATGCGGCTTGATTCGCCCTGCTTCATGGCTTTGCGCCCGAAAGGATTTGCGACGAAGACCCCGTAGTCGCGGTTGTGCCACCAACTCGGGCGGAAGTTGGTGGGGTCGGGGATGATTTTGATGCCTGCTGGGGTGCCGCTGATGGTGCCTGAGTAGTCGCACCACTCGGCGGGCTGGCCCCAGGTGGCTTTGGCGGTGGTCGCGCCGGTGCTGCTCGTGATGCGGCCGCCGCTCTTTTGGGTGAGCGGGGTGGCCATGCGCACGCCGAGGCCCATTTCCTCCTGGTCGCCAAAGTAGAAGCCATCCATCTCCGGGGTGATGGCGGCGGCCCAGGTGAGGTGCAGCTCGTGACCTTTCGGAGAGAGGGTGAAATCGCAGCGCATCGTGGCCATTTTGGTGCCGTCGGCGGCGAGGAGCGAACTCACGGTGGCGAATTCGAGGCGATCATTTTTCCATGCGGGCGGCACGACGAAGGATTCTTGCTTCATCGTCGCCTTGTTGCGCCAGAAGTCCTGACCACTGATGGCGCCGAAGCCGAGCCACACGCCGGGGTGCAAGTCCGCATGGTCGGTCGCGTCCACGCCCTCCACGGGGGGCCAGGTGCGCGTGACGGGGATGCCGCCGGGCGCGCGCAGATTGGCGAAGAAGGGACGGCGGATGATCGTGTCGGCGAAGACGAACTCGCCGATCATCGCGCCGCTTTGCATGATGACGAGACTGTCCGGTTGCTCAACGACGCTTAAGGGAGAAGTGTCGGCGGGTTTCGCGGGTGCAGACGGTGCAGGTGCAGGCCGTTTGGGCCGTGTGGGTGCAGGCTGTGCGGGTGCAGGCTGTGCGGGTGCAGAGGGCTGCGCTGCGGCGACTGTTTTTTGTTCGGCGGTAAGCAGCCACTTGGCGATGTCCGCCACATCCTGCGGGCCGAGCAGGGCACCCATCGGCGGCATGGGGGAAACGGGCAGGGTTTCGTGCTTGGTGATGTCCTTCTCCGGGATTTCGACGACCTGTCCGCCGGCTACTCCGAGTCGCACGATGCTTCCGGTCGAGAGCAGCACGCCGAAATGGGATTTGCCGCCGGCCTCGACCGTGTGGGCGGCGAATCCCTCGGTGATGACGGCGTTCGGTTCGAGGATGGATTGCACGACATACTTCGGCTCCATGCGGGCGCCGAGATTGGTCAGGTCGGGTCCGAAGTTGATGCCGCGGTTGCCCACGCGATGGCAGGTGGCGCAGGCGGCGGAGTGGAAAAACAGCGCCTCGCCGCGGCGCGCATCGGCTTTGGCGAGAGCGGCCAGCGAGGCCTCCTCTGTGGTGGGCGCAGCCGGCGGTGTGAGCGGCTTCGGCTGGATGACGACGAAGTAATGGGCCTTCGGTCCGCCGAGCGCGGCGATGTTGCCGCCCAACGTGACTTTGCCCGCGGGAAAGTCTTTCGACCAAAGCCGGAACTGGGTGTCGCCCGTTGCCACGGTGAGGTCGGAGTCGGCGAAGGACTGCAGCCACTCGGGTCGCTGCTTGATCCGCACGTCGTGAGCGACGAAGACGGTGGAGGCGAGCGCGAGGTCGAAGGTCAATAAGGTTTGGCCGCGGGAGCCGTCATCTGCGTTGGAAGTGCGGATGATTTCCGCGCCGGCGAGCGACTCGGGCACGCGGGTGAAGGCGTAGGCGCGGTCGGTGTAGCTGGGCTTGCCTCGTTGCAGCAATCCGGACGCGTAGCGGCGATTGCTTTCGGCTTTGATGTTGGAAGCCAGCGGAGAGACCGGCGTCACGCCTTCAGTTGCCGTTGCTGTATCTCTCGCGCCCGCGCCGCCTTGGTCACTCGCGCCCGCCGCCCCGCCTTTGAAGACTGAGCCGAGTGGTTTCATCACGCCGCGTCCGAGGCCGAGTTGGGCCACTGTGGCGACGGTCTTGTCCGGGTCGTTCGCCAGCGGATTGAGGGCATCGGGCTTCATCGCTCCGAGGTCGAGCAGGCCAAGCAATGCGGCGGCGCGCACCGGGCCGCGTTTGTCCGCGAGCAAGGGCTGCAAGGTCGCCTCCCCGCCGAGGTCCCGCAGCGCCCGCCAGGTGGCGTAGTAGCAAATGCGCTCGCTTTCCGTGGCCGCATGATTCGTGAGGATAGACAGACAATCCTTCGCACCTGCCTGATGCGCGGCCTGGATGGCGGCAAGGCGCAGTCGCGGCTCCGGCGATGCGAGCAGCGCGGGCAGCAACTCCGGCAGCGCGGCGGATTTCACGAAACCGAGCGCCCGCACCGCCTGCATGCGGCGGTTGAGCGATGCAGCGCCATCGGTGGCGGTGCTTTGGAGAAACTTCTCGCTGCCGCCGAGGCGCGCCAGGGTCCACAAGGCCCAGGTTTCGCCCGCCGTCGGGAGAGTGGGTTCCTTCAATGCCGCAACGATGCCCCCCGCGACCGCCGCGCCGCGTCGGACGAGTTCATCCTGCGCATTGATGCGCCGCACCGGCAGCACGCTGGAGAACTCCGCGATGAGTTCCGCGACCGTCATGTCAGGCAGTTTCTTTGGCGATAGCGCGGGGAGTTTCGCCGCACCCTTCGGCATCACGCGGAAGACGCGGCCTTCGTTTTTCATGTTGCCGTCCTTGTCCCGCTCCACGCCATAGCCGCTGCTCCAGCCGATGATGTAAAGCGCGCCCTCCGGCCCGAATGCCATATCCACCGGACGAAAGAGCGATTTTCCGCCCGTGATGAAATCCTCCCACTGCCCGCCCTGCGGCTGCATCAGCGCGCCCTGCCATGTGGGGCGATACAACTGCGTCTTCTTGAAAAGCCAGTCGTTGATGAGCCACACGTCGCGAAATTTCTCCGGCCAGTTCGGCGCATCGGCGAAGAGCACGCCCGTGCCGCTGCCCAGAAATACGGGGCCGCTGATGGGCACGGTGGGTAGGTGATTTTCGCCCGTCCAATGCGGGCTCCACGCATGTGACCAGCCGAACTCCGCGCTGTAAAACGGCATGAAGAGGCGGTCGCCATCGCTCTGATCCTGGTCCGTGCTCAGCCAGTCGAAACCCGAACTGAAGCCCAGTCCGTATGGATTGCGCAGGCCTCGCGCCACGATCTCCAGATTCCGGCCCATGTCCTCGCAACGCAGGATGCCGCCCGAGCGCCCCCAGTCGTCCTCCGGATCATGGTAGGTGGACTTATAGGTCTGCCGGGTGAAGGTTTTCGGCGCGGGAAAATCCGGCGCACCCTTCGGCCCGGGCACGCCCCACAAGTCGCGGAAAGGCTTCGGCGCGATGCGGTCCGGCTCGTCCTTTTTCCAGTCTTTGATGACGAACCCATTGCTGTTGCCCTTGCTCATGTAGAGCCGGCCATCGGGCGCCCAGTTCAGCCCGTGCAGCGCGTGCTCGATATTGCCGAGGTCGGTGAAGACGCGGATGTATTCGTCCGCCACGTCATCGCCATCCGTGTCGCGCACCACCGTGAGGTCCGGAGCATTCGCCACCCAGAGATCCTTCCCATGCCAGGCAAGGCCTTGGATGCAGTTGAAGCCGGTGGCAAACGTCCGCACCGCATCCGCCACGCCATCGCCGTTGGTGTCATCGAGAATGACCACGCTGTCGGGTGGTGTGCCGGGCTTCGGCTTGCGATACTGTGGCCCGTGACTGACGAACATCCGCCCCCGCTCATCGAACGCGATGGAGCACGGATTCCGCACCATCGGCTCGCGGGCGAAAAAGCTCACCTCCAGCTCCGGCGGCACCGCAGGCAAGGCCCCGCGGTCCGCAGAAGGATCCGCAAACGCCGAAGCGGCGGTGGCCGTGGCGGAGAACCCCGCGAATGCAGCGAGGAGAAGCGGAAACAATCGGATGTGCGTCATGGGGTTCATAGTTTGAAAAGTTGACGTGCATTGCCGGCGAGGATCTTCGCCTCGGTGGCAGGCGGGAGCTGGAGGCTGCGGAGAGGATCGAGAATCTCCTTCGGCTGAACCCAGGGATGGTCGCTGGAGAAGAGCAGCCGGTCCGCGCTGCTGAAATCGAGGGCGAAGCGCATGGCCTCGGGCAGCGGCGAGACGATGTCCATGTAGATCGAGCGGAGGTATTCGCTGGGCTTGCGCTGGAGGTTCTGCGGGCCGCGCTTGAGCACGTGCAACTGATGATCCATGCGTCCGCAGATGTAAGGCAGCGTCCCGCCGAGATGCGGGCAGACCAGCTTGAGCTTCGGATGCCGGTCGAGCAGGCCGCTGGCGATGATGCGGGCCATCGCGATGGTGTTCTCGAACATGTTGCCAAGGGTGCTGGTGAGTTCGTAGCCCTTCACCTGTTCGGTGGTCATGGGTTTGGACGGGTGCAGCAGGATGGGCAGGCCCAGTTCCTCGGCGCGAGCGTAGAGCCAGTGGAACTGCGGCTGATCGCACCACACGCCGGCGAGGTTCGTGTAGAGCAGGATGCCGACGAACCCGAGCTTCTTCACGCAACGATCCAGTTCCGCCGCGGCAGCCGCCTCGTTCTGCAACGGCAGCGTGCACAGGCCGCGAAAGCGTGTCGGATGTTTCGCAATGACGCCCGCGAGCGAATCGTGAATGACCTGCGCGACGGCCGGGCCGTCGTCGCCAAACCATTCGGGACCGGGATCGTTGTTGCTCAGGAGCGTGATGCCGATGCCGCTGGCATCCATCGACGCGAGCTTGGCCTCCACGCTGAGATACGGCGGCGGCACCTTGCGCAGCCAGTCGCCCATCTTGAGAAACGTGGTGCCGTCGCGGTCATACACGAGCGGGTCCGTTTTGCGCCGACGCATCAGGTCGAGCACTTCGGGGAAGAACAGGTGACTCTGGCAATCCACGAGGCCGCCGGTGAGACGGGCGGCAGGTTCCTTCTCCGCGCCAACAAGCGGTAGTGAAGCCATCGCGGAGCCTGCTCCGGCGGAGTCGAGGAAACGGCGGCGGTTCATGCCTTCAAAGGTGGAGTGTGGCCTGTTTTTCATGGCAACGGAGAGTTACCAAAGTTCTTTGCTCATGTTATCCGGCGCGAACCAGATGACGACGAGACCGAGCGCGTAGATCATCGCGCAGATCGTGCCGACCTTGGCGTAGTCGCCGCCGAGCGCGGTGAAGAGCAGGCCGGCGAACAGCACGCCGACGGCGGTGGC
>VHCJ01000073.1 GCA_016871755.1 Verrucomicrobiota bacterium
CGCGTGCGTTGCCGGAGACCCGACGGAAGAGCACTTGCTTGGCGCGTTCGGGGTCGTCCTGCCTTTCGGCGGAAAGGGCCTGAGGCACGGAGCGGCCCGAGACCATCGCCGTGATGAGCCCGTCGTCGATGCGCACGGAGTCCGCCGCGAGGGCGTTGAAGGCGCGCAGGGTGTGGCTGACTGGCACCGAGCCGGTGTGACCGTCGTGGATGCCGGTGCTGATGTCGACCGGCACGCCCCGGGCGGCCGCCAGGTGGAAAAGCGGGGAGCGTCGGCGATACTCGGCTTCGGTCGACGGTCCGGGCGGCCCTCCGCAGGACTGTTCCAGCATCCGGGCGTAGTTGTTCTTCCGTGCCGAGCTCTCCGCATGCCAGGCGGCGAGGTCGGTGATCGGGCACCAGCTGCTGACGCCGGCCCAGACGTGCGGCGCGCGGGCCGCCATCATGAGGGCCATGTGACCGCCCCCGGATCCGCCCACGAGGTAGATGCGTGAATCGTCGATTCGCGCCTCGCGCCGGGCGTATTCGACCGCGTCGAGCATGTCCTGGACGGCCAGATCGGAGGCGCAGGCCTCGGGGCGACGGTTCGGGCCGCGGAAGTCAGGGGCGGCGAGGGCCCAGCCCATCTTCTTCGCCTGGGCGATCCAGGGCGGACCTTGTTCGAAACCCCCGCTCCAGGAGTGAAGGAAGACCAGCAGCGGGACCGGCGCGCCGGAGGCGGTCTTGGCCGCCGTTTCCAGGCACCACCAGATGACGCGCTGAGGTGCGCCGTCCTTGCTGCTGCGCACCTCGACGGAATGGGCCATGGCCTCCTGACGCAGCTGCTCGGCCGAAGGGCGTTTCGGCGCGGGGGCCGGGGCGGCCGACAGCAGGGCTGCGGCCATGAGGAGGATGCCGGAGCTCACTTGGCGGCGGGCAGCAGGTGAGCCTTCACGAAGTCGTTCGCCGTCGCGTGCTTCACGCCGGGGGCTCCCGGGTAGATGAGGTCGGCCTTCACCCCGTTGGCGTCACAGTGCTCCTTGAGCTTCACCCCGAAGTTCGCCGAGTGGGTGGGGTCCTTCTCGTCCTTCCCCAGGTTCGGGGCGGCGTTGTAATAGAGTCCGACCGGCGGGTCGTCGCGGCTGACCAGCTCGTAGGGTGAGTATTCCCTGATCCAGGGCAGGATCTTCTCGCGCGCGTCATGGAAGGCCTGGAACGAGGAGATCTTCTTCTTCGCGTCACCCGCGATGCCGAAGGCGTGCGCACCGTAGACGCTGTTGGGCGTCCAGGTCCGCATCTGATGCGGGTCGAGCGATGTCTGGGCGCCGGAGACGGCCGCGCAGGTGATGCGGGTGGATTCGCGTGCGATCGGGTCGGATGAGTTCGGGTCGGCCAGGTCATCATGGAAGGCCAGCCACAGGCTGGTGCAGGCGCCGGCGGATCCTCCGGCCGCGGCGACGCGGGTCTTGTCGAGGTTCCACTCCTTGGCCTTGCTGCGGCAGAACTGCAGCGCGCGGGCGCAGTCGTGCATCGGGCCCTTGACTGGCGGGACAAGTCCGTCGGCGGTGGCGTCACGGATCATGCGATACTCCACCGAGACCACGGAGATGCCGGCCGCGAGGGCGTCAGGCAG
Source organism: Verrucomicrobiota bacterium (assembly GCA_016871755.1). Lineage (GTDB taxonomy): Bacteria > Verrucomicrobiota > Verrucomicrobiia > Opitutales > Opitutaceae > UBA6669. Next base: position 1,612 of record VHCJ01000073.1, read on the forward strand.
CATGCCGCGGACCACCGAGCGGTCGCCGCCGCTCCAGCCGCCGCCATGGACGTAGAAGAGCAGGGGCGTGGGCTGGTCGGCCTTGGCGCGCCAGAAGTAGATGCGCTGCATCCGGTGCGGACCGTAGGAGACGTTCTCGTCGGGCTCGATCGGCAGGGGATACTTCCTGAACTCGGGGTCGACGGGCGCCGGCGCGGTCGTGGCCGCCTTGGCGGGCGCCTTCTTGGCCGGTTCGGCGGCGGGGAGCGTGCAGGCGGCGAGCGATGCGAGGAGCGCCGCGGCGGCGAGGGTGAGTCTTGTCATCGTGGGGTTTGGAAGGAGTCAGCGCCGGTCGTCACGGCTCACTTGGCCGAAGCCTTCTTTCTGGCGGCGGGTTTGGGGAACTTCGGCTCAAGCCCCATGTTGCGGCATTCGGCGTCCACCTCGGCGCTCCACGCCTCGTAGAGCTTCCTGATTTCAGCCAGCTTGGCGGGATGCGCGGCGGCCACGTCGTTGCGTTCTCCCAGGTCGGCGGCGAGGTTGAAAAGCATCTCCTTGGCGGGTTTCTGCCTGGGTCCGGGGGCGGAGTCGCCTTCGGTGCTGTGCACGTATTTCCAGTCGCCCTGCCGGGCTCCGAAGTTGTTGCTCATCGTGCGACTGCGCCAGAACAGGACTTCGTGCGGCATGCCGGACTTCGAACCTTTGACGAAGGGGAGCAGGTCCGCTCCGTCGATGCCGCCTGAATCGGCGCCTGCAGCGGCGAGCGCGGTGGCGCTGATGTCGAAGGTGATCGTGGGTTTCGAATAAGTGGCGCCTGCCTCGATTACGCCAGGCCACTGCATCAGCATGGGCACCCGGACGCCGCCTTCGAAGGTCTCGCATTTGGAGCCGCGGAGCGGGTCGTTCCGGGATCCGTTGACGGCGTTCCGGGTCGTCGGCCCCCCGTTGTCGTTGGTGAAGATGATGAGGGTCCGGTCTAGCTGGCGCGTCTCCTCCAGCTTCCTGAGCACGAGCCCGACGGCGTCATCCATCGCGCTGAGCATGGCGGCGTAGGTCTGGCGCCGGGGATCGGACATGCCGGCGAATCGTGCGCGGCGGCCCTCGGTCGCCTGCAGCGGCGTGTGGACGGCGTTGAAGGCGAGGTAGAGGAAGAAGGGCCGCTCCGAGTCGCGCTGCCGTCCGACGAAGTCAGCGGCCTCCTCGCCGAAGGCGTCGGTCAGGTAGCGTCGCTCCTCCACGGGCCTGCGTCCGCGCAGGATGGGCGCGTTGTATTCGCCCTTTCCTCCCTGCTGGATGACGTACTGATGTCCGCCTCCGAGGAAACCGAAGAACTCATCGAACCCGCGGTCCAGAGGGGTGAATCCCTCGGTCGTTCCTAGATGCCACTTGCCCACCATGCCGGTCACGTAGCCCGCGTCCTTGAGTCTCTGCGGGAGCGTGATGGCCTGCTTCGGCAGGGGGCCGGCGAGGTCCTCGATGCCGTAGCGATGCTGGTATCGACAGCTCATCAGGGCCGCCCGGGTCGGCGTGCAGAAGGACCCGTTGGCATAGGCGTCCGTGAAGCGGACCCCGCGCGCGGCGATGCGGTCGATGTTCGGGGTCGGGACGTCCTTGCAGCCGTGGACGCCGATGTCGGCGTAGCCCAGGTCGTCGGCGAGGATGATCACGATGTTCGGCCTCGGCGCATCGGCGGCGGCCGCTCTCGGGAAAAGTAGGGGGCCGGCGAGCGTCAGGCCGAGGAGGGTCGCTTTGAGCGGGAGGGCGGCCGCGACGGTGAATCGCAGGAGTCTCATGGGGTCCTGCATTCAGCCTGCGGACCCGGGGGCTGGCGAGAGCTTTCCGTCCCCTCAGCGGACCTTGTAGATCTTCACGTCGTCGACCCACAGGGTCGAGTTCACCAGGAAGCTGAACCAGCGCTTCATGGGGTGACCGAAGCCCGCCGAGCGGTGGGAGAGCACGCGTCGTCCGTCGAGGCTCAGGCGCATCTCATCTTCCTCGGTGACCAGGGTGAGGACATGCCATTCCTGGTCGACCTTCAGGTCTCCCGTGACCTGCTTGGTCTTAAGAAGCTTCTCCAGATCCGGCGGGACGGGGGTCTTGCGGGCGGCGGCGTCCTGGCGCGTGGCGCGAATCTTGAGGTCCATCGCGCCCGTCTTGTGGTCGATGAGCGTCGCCTTGCCTCCCGCCAGGATGGCGTAGCAGAGATGGCCCGCATGGATGCCGGCGGTCTCGCGGTCGACGAAGCCGAGCTGCATCGTCTCGCCCTTGGTCAATCCGGGAAATTTGAACCGGACCAGCACGCCTCCGTCGCGGAAGCCAGCCTCGTGGTGGATGTGGGCGGCGTGACCGGCTTCCTTGGACGCGCTGGCGATCTTGAGCACACCGCCGTCCAGGTCGGCCTGCTTGATCTTCGGGATCCGGTCGGCGGTGGCGCTGTTCCATCCGTTGCCGATCGCCTTGGCGAGATTGCCGTCCTCCTCCCGCTCGAAGGCGTCATGGAAGATGAGCGTGCCCTCCTTGGTCAGCCAGGCGGCGTCGTCGGCCGGAGCGGCATGGCAGGCGACAGCAGAGGCGAGCAGGACGAGGAGGTGGCACATGGAGGATGGAGGATGGAGCATCGGGGATGCTTGTCCTAATCCTCGATCATTTCCTCACTGCCGTGATGACGCTGCGGTCGCAAGCGGTCTCGGCGAAGCGGAAGGAGCCGAAGCCCGCTTCGGTCAGCAGCTCGCGCATTTCACCGACCCCGTAGCAGCGACCCTCCGTCACGCTCATCAGGAGCGCCGAGTAGGCGGTGACGGGCAGGGGGCCGTCCTTGGATTCGTTGAGATGGGCGTCGTGGACGACGATGAGGGAGCCCGGCTCGAGGGCGGCGGCCGAGGCTGCCAGCAGCGCACGCACCTTGGGTACATCCCAGTCGTGTAGGGCGTTTGAGAACAGGTGGACGTCGTGACCTTTCGGTAGCGGGTCGCGGAAGATGTCACCGGCGGTGACCGACACCAGTCCCTCGCAGCCCCGCTTGCGGATCATCGTGCGGGCGATGCCGTCGACCGGAGGCCGTTCAAGCACCGTGGCCCTGAGGCCCGGCGTACCTTGGGCGAGGACGCAGGCGTAGATGCCGGAGCCGCCGGCCACGTCGAGCAGGCTGCGCCTTCCGGCCAGACCGGCTTCGCGCAGCAGCGCGGGGCCGAGCGTGAAGCCGCGGCAGTCCATGGCGGCCGTGAAGCCCGTGGCGAACTCCTCCGTGAGCATGGCCTCGGTCCACGGCTTCTCATCCTTGTAGCTCCCCCAATTGGCGGGACGGTCGGTGCGCAGGATGACGGCGAAGTCCCTGGCCACCGGACGTTCCTTCAGGGAGGCGTAGTAGGGGATGAGTGATCGGGGCGAGTCCTTTGTAAGGTGCTCCACCGCGGTCGCGGTCGCATGGAAGCGTCCGCCTTCCTTCCTCACCAGCCCGTTGGCGGCGAAGAAGGAAAGCATTACGTCAGCGGGCCTCGTGTGCACGCTGAAGTTCCGGCAGACACCTTCTAGGTCCATCGGCTCACGGGCCAGCCTACTGAAGAAGTCGAACTCGCAGGCCGCCGCGGCGATCAGGTCGGCCGCATAGAGACCGTCGCGGTAACGGTAGAGCTGGTGAGGATTGGTCTCGGGGCCGAGCGTCAGGTCGTAACCCATGTCACTTCCGCGCGCGGGGCTTGAGCTCCTCGGCGGTCCAGCCCGCGGTGCGGTCGGAGAACTTGGCGCGAACGTCCTTCACGAAGGCGGGGGCGACGGGTGAGGCGGTGTGTTCCCATTCGCGTCGCACGTAGGTGAGCACTGCGGCGACGTCGTCGTCGGAGAGCTGCAGCATCGGGGGCATCGCGAGGTCCCAGGTGCGTCCGCCGACCTTCACCGGGCCGTTGAGTCCGTGCATGATGATGCGTGCCGTGACGTCGGGAGACCCCAGCACCCATTCGCTGTCCACGAGCGGCGGGGCGAGCCCTTCGAGTCCGTAGCCGTGGGGCTGGTGGCAGCCGCCGCAGAGTGA
>VHCJ01000074.1 GCA_016871755.1 Verrucomicrobiota bacterium
AAAGTCCGCGCGGGTTTCGTGTGATTGCCCGGTAGCCGGCGGGGGGTGGTGGGGTCTGGGTTTGCGGCGACGAAGGTCCGAATCTGCCAAGGCTCGGAGTTTCCGACCGGTCCATTTCGCTGAGATTGGAAGAGTAGGTTAGGGGCGTTCTCCGGCGATGTGCCGCGGCGACTTTCCCCGGACTTTTGTCAAGTAGGCGACAAGCCCAAAAGAAAAGGGGCTCACGAGTTTTTCGTAAGCCCCTATCCCAGAATGGCTGCCCGGGCTGGGATCGAACCAGCGACCAAGTGATTAACAGTTATGCGGTAGACAGTTCGCTTCTTTTCGCATTGCTTCCGTAAGTGACGATTTAAAAGTCACCTAAAGAGTAATTTGCGAAAAATGAAAGCGAAGCTGAGCGAAGCGGAAAAGCGTGATGAGAAACTGAAAAATGGCGGAGAAGTGGCGGAGCAAAGGCCAAACAAGCCTGCCACCAAGATTTCCAAAAGTCATTCGGATTACTGGCGGAAACGACTCTTCCATCAGGGTTTCACTCGAGACGGTCAGCGTGTTCTGGCAGGTTTCTTCTCAGTGCGAATCTGCCGCGCTGGCCGGCGAGAGGCGTTTAACCTAGAAACTGCCAACGCAGCTCAGGCTGCGATTAGGGCGAGGGACATTTACGCCTCGCTCCTAGCGAATGGCTGGGACGCGACGATCGCTAGGTTCAAACCCGCCGCCACCAAGACGCCCAAGGTCGGAACGGTGGGAGCAGTGATCGCCGCCGCGCAGGCTCTCAGCACGACGCGCCCGCAATCGTTCGCGCAGGCCGCGATGCGGCTCCGCCAGATTGCCGCGGAGGTCGCGGGCGTGGAGAGGCCCGCACACGCGACGGCCTATCGCTCGCCCGGCTTCGCCGCTTGGCGGGAAAAGGTCGACGCGCTGCCGCTCTCGCGCATCACCCCCGTGGCCGTGCGGGGATGGCGCGATGCCCGGATCGCCGCCCGCTCCGCCAATCCGAAGGAAAAGCGCGCGGCCACCGTGTCCGCGGATTCCGCCATCCGAATGGCCCGCTCGATCTTCGCCAAACGCATCCTCGCGGCCGGCTTGGGCACAAAGGTCCATCTCCCTTCGCCGCTCCCGTTCGCCGGGGTGACTGTGGGGGGGAGCACGAAGCGGTTTTCCGAGCGGATCGATGCGGAGCGTCTTTTCGCCGCCGCGAGGCGAGATCTCGAGGCTGAATCCCCTGAGGTGTTCCGCGCTTTCGTCTTGTGCCTGCTGGCCGGGCTGCGGCGTTCAGAAGCGGATCGCCTGACGTGGGCGCAACTCGACCTCGACGGGGCCAGTCTCTCGGTTGAGCGGACGGAACACTTCGAGCCCAAGTCCGAAGAGAGCAATCGGCAGGTTGAGCTCGATCCGGTGGCGGTCGAGATCCTCCGGCGGGCGAAGGGGGAGAATCCCGATCCCATCTTCGTCCTCAAGGGCTCCGCGCCGAAACCGCAGACCTCGGCCGCGCCCGTTTACCGTGCCGACGTAGCGCCTTGGCGGACGTGGGAAAGGCTCGTGGCGTGGCTCGGAGCGCAGGGAATCCAAGATGGGAAGCCGATTCACGTTCTGCGGAAGCTCGCTGGCTCACTGGTGTTCTCCGCGCACGGGCTCGAGCAGGCGCGTGGCTTCCTTGGGCACGCCAGCGTGGTAACAACCTCGAACTCCTACGTCTCGAAGGCGCGCCGGGTCACGGTTTCAATTCCGGCGCCGGCCGACGAGGTGAGCCTCGCGCGGGCGAAGGGGAGGGTAGAAGCGTGAGCGCGGAGCCTCCAGCTCCCCAAGGCCGTCCTCGGAGGGACTTGAAATTCGGAGGTGTGCATTTGCTGCTATGGCCCACGTTCGCCTTCTCGCTGAAGGGATCGCGCAGCCTCACTGATTTGTGGCGGGCCGTTCCAGATCGCCGCGCCTACTTTTTCGCGCTCTCCTCTGTAGCAAGCCTGCCGCCGAATTCGGAGACGGTACGCGAACCGCTTTTCTACTGCTATTCGAAGGCGCCAGACCTTACGTGCAGAATGCTGCCCACGCTCCGCGCCCGTGTATCGGAGATTTCCGGTGAACAGTACGCCGCCGCTACTAGAAATCCCCAAGGTAAACTCACACAGAGGGAAATCGATATCCGGGCCGATATGAGGCGGACGCACGAAAACTTTATGGCTCAGACCGCCGATTAGGGCATTTACGATCCCTCGAAGGAGGCGGGTTTTGGACAAGTGTGCGTTGGGAAGAGACGCACTATGAACCAAAACGAACCTTCGCTCCGACCTGATCGCCTCCTTACCTTTCGCGAGGTCAACGAGGTTTTGGGCTTCAACTGCAAGACCTCGCACACCGCGAGGAACCTCGCCAAGCGCGGCCAGATCACCGCGGTCCACATCAACGAGCGCACGGTGCGATTCACCGAGTCCAGCGTTCGCAAATTGGTCTCCGGCGCGATTGATCCGGTGGCCGCGGCTCCGAAGGGAGGGAAGGCGCGATGATCGGAGAACTAAAGCGCCCGGGGGCTGGCACCCGCCGGGCGTCTGGACTGATCAGGAACTGGAGTCAGTTTGGAACTGCAGCTAGAGGCGAGCAAGACGGAAGGCGGCAAACCCTCGACGCCGCCAAAGCAAAAGTGAGCGTTTTTGCGGCGTGGAGGGCGCTTGGACTGCCCGGCGAGCCTCGGCGCTCCTGCCGGTCGCCCTTCCGCGAGGACCGGCATCTTTCGTTTCCCGGCTTTCAGTACACCCGGTCGCTGCGTGAGCACGCTACCGCCGAATTTGGCGACGCTCCGACCTGCGTTCGGCAGGATCTCGCGAGCGGTCGCGTCGAGGTCCTTCGCCGGGTTCTTGAACTCTCTGATGGTGTTCTCCTGTGGCATTTCGGCCGCGCCCTCTTTTTGAAGTCGAGCGTGCGTCGGTCGCGTTGAGGTGGCGCATGAGTGCGGATCAAACCAAATTCACGTTTACGAGCACGGTGATGGCTCGACCGTCGCTCGAGACAATCACCCTTACCGACTTCATCGACGGGATTCGCAAGGGCCGCTGGGCCGAGCCGATTCGGCGCGTCCGTGATGCGTTGGCTCGCGGCGATACCGATGCCGCCAAGGCTGAGAAGCTAAGGCTGCCCGCTGCAATACCATCCGGCATATTTGAAAGGCGATCAATCGATGGGCTGCGCGAGCGCTCTGGCCTGATATGCGCCGATCTCGACCAGCTTGGCGACCAGTTGGTGGGGTACCGAGAGCACATCGAGGCCGACCCGCACACCTTCGGGTGTTTCCTCTCACCGAGCGGGAATGGTCTAAAGGTGCTGATGCTAGTGGATCTGGGGCGAACGCACGAGGAGGCTTTCCGGGCAATGAAGCACCACTTCCTCAGGCAGTTCGACCTCGAGATCGATGAAGCGTGCAGGGACGTGAGCCGAGCCTGCTTCGTATCCTATGATCCCGCGGTTTTTCTCGCTGATGATGCGCAGGTGCTCCCGTACTCGCCCGAGCCGGTGCCGTTCGCTGCACCGGAGGAGAGGTTGCCCGGTTCCCGACTCGTCGATGGCACGCGGCCGGGCGACGATTACGATGCCCACGGCGACTTCTTCGAGCTCCTGCGTCGGCATGGTTGGACCTCGATGGGTGATGCAGGGAAGCGGTGGACGCGGCCGGGTAAGTCCTACGGGGTCGGGGCGACATGGGACGAGGTCCCGGGCCGTTTCTACGTCTTCAGCTCGAACGCCGCGCCGCTGGAGGCTGGGAAGACCTACAAGCCGTGGCACGTGTACGCGCTCCTCGACCATGGCGGCGATTTCAAGACCGCTGGCCGGGCCTTGGCCGCGCAGGGATATGGTGAACAGCGAACGCGGACCGTAAGCACAGACCGCAACGTGGGCGACGGGATCCCGCCGAGCTCTGCGACCACTACGACTGAGCCTATGCCGCTCTGGCCGCCATCGAGGTTTCTCGCGTATCAGGAAGATCCCGGGGCTTATCTGCTGGGAGATGGCTACCTTGAGCGAGGTGAATGGACCTCGCTGGTGGGGCAGGGAGGGCTAGGGAAGACGCGGCTGGCTCTTTGGCTCGCTGTATGCCTCATCACGGGCCGTGGTTGGCTCGGTCTAAAGGTGGGAGACAACCCACCGCGGGTCGCGTTTCTATCGAGCGAGAACGGTATCCGACGGTGGAAGCGCGACCTCACCAAGATGCAGAGGACGCTCAGCGAGGATGAAGTTGCCGCCGTCGAGGATAAGTTGCGCATCCTTGCGCTGACGCCCGGTGCCGAATGCGACCTCAGACCAAGCGAAGGTGGCGGCGCGGCGCGGATGATTGCCACTTTGAAAGCCGAAAAGCCAGATCTCGTGATCTTCGACCCACTGGCGGACATGATCGATGGCGACGAATCGAAGACGGTGGACATGGTGGGCACGTTGCGGGCGCTGCGTGAGGTTCACCGGCGAGGGTGTCCAGAGGCTGCCCTGCTAATCATTCACCACGCTCGCAGCGGCGCGGATAACGTGGCGATGGCGGGCGATCGCTTCAACGCAGGTGCCTTTGGCCGCGGGTCGAAAGCGTTTTACTCACGCGTGCGGTGTGAGCTGCAGCTCGCACCGGGCGACAACAAGAACGGGCGATTGCTGGTGCTGGCGTGCGGGAAGGCCAACAACACGGAGGTGTTTACACCGCGTGGTGTAGTCTTCGACCCAGAAACCGCGACCTACTCGCTGGACCCGTCCTTCGACTACGAGGCGTGGCAAAATAACGTGCATGGCAAGCGCACCGAGTCGGTGGTTAGCATCGCCGACGTGGTGGAAACCGTGAGCGAATTGGCGCCGCAAATCGGGTCCGAAACCACGCGAAGAGCGGTGCTGGAGAACTTGAGCGGGACCGGCGCCGCTAAAAGGACGCTGGAGGCTCGCATAAAAAAGGCGGTAGAGCTCGGACACCTGCGCGAAGGTAAGAAACGGGGAAGCATAAGGTTAGGGCACAAACCGCTGACCAAATGACGCTCGCTCGCGCAAAGTTCGCGCAATGTTTGGCGCATGCGCGAAACCCGCGTGGAGTCGATTTCGCGCACCGCGCAAACCCCCTTTAGGGGGTTGCGCATGCGCGAGATCACTCTGGGTAGACGTCGATCTGTCAGATCGGATGAAGAAACGATCTGCAATCTGAGCCGCTGAGGCCGCGGCCGCCGACGCTGGCGCCCGCAATCCCGGTCCGACCTTCACGCCCGACTTGCGGACGCTGGCTTCGCCGCTGATTGCGCATGGCGATGATGCGCCGGCGCGGGACGACGAGCGTGAGTTGGTGGCCCGCGCCGGCACCCCAGAACGCGTCGCGTGGGAGCGAGGCGACGGGGCTGTCGCTCCTAAGAAACTACATTTGTTACTCGTTGGGGCGCAACGTTGGTCCAGTTTCTATCCGGTCCCGGCCAAAATCCGATTTTGGGGATTTGGCTGCTAGGAAACTGGATCTTCAGGGGGATCGGATCCGGGAGGGGTTTCTGGATTTTTTCGTCGGTCGCTGAAACACTTCGTCGACGCGCTTTCCGAAGACCTCGGCGATGCGGAACGCCGCTTCGAGCGACGGCGAGTACTTGCC
>VHCJ01000075.1 GCA_016871755.1 Verrucomicrobiota bacterium
GCCGCTGGCCGGTCAGGCGGACTTGAGCGTTGGGGGACTATAGGGGTCCGACTCCGCTTTTACCCGGCACCCTCCCCTTAAACCCCTCCCGGATCCGATCCCCCTGAAGATCCAGTTTCCTAGCAGCCAAATCCCCAAAATCGGATTTTGGCCGGGACAGGAGAGAAACTGGACCAACGTTGCGCCCCAACGAGTAACAAATGTAGTTTCTTAGGAGCAACGGGTGTATGCACCCGGGAGCGGGGACGCTCCCGCTACTTGGGCACGACGGACCTTCCATTGTCATGAGGCCAGCTCCCTTGTACTGAATGCGCAGCCTTCGGGCGATCACATTCCATCGATCGGGCTTGTCCTCTCGCCCGGACCCGGCCTCAACTTCACCACCCCGTCCCGCACCGTCGGAGCCTCCGTCGGTAACAGGATAGCTGATACCGAACCCCGGACCCCGACCATGACACCCAAGATGAATTCCCTGGCCCGCCTGGTGATCGGGCTCGGCCTGTTTCTGTTCGCCATCGCCACCGGTCAGGCCGCCGATGCCGGCGGCACTGGAACCATCGAAGGCCGGATCCTGAACAGCCGCAGCGGCGAATATCTGGAAAAGGCCCGCATCACCGTCGAAGGCACCGCGCTCGAGGCGTTCTCCGACACCACCGGCCAGTTCCGTCTCGGCGCCGTGCCGGCGGGCACCGTGAGACTGCGGGTGTTCTTCACTGGCCTCGAACCGCTCACGGAGATCGTAACCGTCGCCGCCGGTTCCACCTTGCAGCGAGACCTGACGCTGGGCGCCGGACGCGAGCCCGGTGTGGTCAAGCTCTCCGAGTTCGTGGTCGGCGCGTCGCGGGAAATGGACGGCACCGCCATCGCGATCAACGAGCAGCGTTTCGCAGCCAACATCTCGAACGTGGTTTCGTCCGACGAATTCGGCAGCATCGTCGAGGGCAACATCGGCGAGTTCATGAAGTTCATGCCGTCGATCACGGTCGAATCGAGCGGCGGCAATGCCCGCTTCATCTCGATCAACGGCGTGCCGGCGGACAATGTGCCGGTGACGATCGACGGCTTCAGCCTGGCGACCACCGGCAATGCCGGCACCGGCCGCGCCGTCGACATCGACATGATGTCGATCAACAACGCCTCCCGCATCGAGGTGTCGTATTCGCCCACGCCCGAATCACAGGGCGGCGCGCTCGCCGGTTCCGTGAATCTCGTGCCGCGCAGTTCGTTCGAGCGGACGCGCCCCTCGCTCCGCGGCAGCGTGTACCTCATGATGCGCGACAACGCGCGCGACTTTCACCAGGTGCCCGGACCGCGCGAGGGCCGGGCCACGCGCAACGTCCACCCCGGGTTCGATTTCGTCTACATCAATCCCGTCAGCAAACGGTTCGGCTTCACGCTGTCATCCGGCTACTCCACGCAGTACTCCGCCCAGGACACGATGCAGAACAACTGGCGGGGCGTGAACCAGGCGACCAACGGCGCGGCCTTCCCCCACACCACCCCGGACCGGCCCTACCTCACCGGTTACCTCGTGCGCGACGAGCCCAAGGTCACGACCCGCCGCTCGCTCGGTACGACCGTTGATTTCCGGCTCTCGCCGCACGACCGGCTCTCGCTTTCGATCCAGTACTCGTCGTTCGCGGTGCGGTTCATGAACAACGCCGTCACGTTCACGATCAATCGCGTGCTGCCGGGCGACTTCACGCCCACCTCCACCCGCGGCGCCCCCGGCATGGGCGAACTGCAGTTGTCGAACAGCCCCCGCCACCGCTTCAACGAGACCTACATGCCCTCGCTCGTCTGGCGACACGCGGGGCCGATCTACAAGGCTGAGGCGGGCGTGGGCATGTCGCGGGCCTTCGACAAGAACAACCTCAAGACTCACGAAGGTTTCAACAGCATCACCGCGCGCCGCACTGGCGTGACCGTCGGATTCGACGACATCTTCTACCTCCGTCCCCGCCGGATCACGGTTTCCGATGGCACGACGGCCCAGCCGGTGGACCCGTATCGCGCCGAAAACTACGTCATCACCGCCTCCGGCCAGAGCCCGCGAACCGTGTCCGACCTGCAGCGCAGCGTCTACGGCAACATCCGCCGCGATTTCAGCGGGCGCCTGCCCCTGAGCCTCAAGGGTGGCGTCGACGTGCGCCAGTCGACCCGGGATTTCCGCAGCATCACCACCAACTACAACTTCGTGGGCCGTGACGGCCGCGCGAGCACGACGCCCGTCGGCAACGACGACGGCGCCGGGCCGTTTCTCGATCCCCTCTTCTCGCGCCGTGTGGGCCCCTTCGGTTTCCCGCAGATCGACGCCGTCAGCAACAAGCTGCTCTGGGCGCACTACCTCGCGAACCCGGGACAGTTCACCACGAACGAGAACACGACGTACCGTTCCGGCATCACCAACTCCAAGTTCGCCGAGGAGACGATCTACGCGTCATATCTCCGCGGCGACCTGAGCCTGATGGATCGCCGGCTGAAGATCGTCGGCGGCATTCGCGCCGAGCAGACCAACATCGACGCGCAGGGGCCGCTGACCGACCCGACGCGCAACTTCCGGCGCGACGCCAATGGCCGGGTGATCCTCGGCGCCAACGGCCAGCCGCTGCCGATCGCGACCGACGCCCTGGGGATTTCGCGGCTCACGTTTCTGGACCGCGGCGCCCGCGTGGAGAAGGAGTACCTCCGCTGGTTTCCGAACCTCAATCTGAGCTTCAACCTGCGCGAGGACATCATCGCGCGGGCCGCCTACTACCAGTCGGTCGGCCGGCCGGACTTCAACCAGTACGCCGGCGGCCTCACGCTGCCCGACCTCGAGATCGGGCCGACCCCGACCAACCGGCTGCAGGTGAACAATGCCGCGATCAAGGCGTGGGCCGCCGAAACGGTGAATGTCCGGCTGGAATACTACCTGCCCGGCGTGGGGCAGATCTCCGTCGGTGCCTTTCGCCGCGACTTCGAGAACTTCTTCGGCGGCACCGAATTCATTGCCACGCCCGCCTTTCTTGCGCTCTACGGCCTGGATCCCGCGCTCTACGGCGAATACCGCGTGGCCACCCAGCATAATGTCCAGGGCATCGTGCGCATGACGGGGGTCGACATGAACTACAAGCAGGCCCTGACGTTCCTGCCGCACTGGGCGCGTGGGGTGCAGGTGTTTGCCAACGTCAGCGCACAGCGGGCCACGGGCCCCACGCTGGGCGCCTTCACCGGCTCGAACTACGTGCCGCGCAGCGGGAGCTGGGGCGTGAGCCTGACGCGCGAGAAATTCAATCTGCGGGCCAACTGGAACTATCGCGGCCGCCAGCGCCGGGGCGAGGTGGCCGCGGGCTCCAGCATCGAACCGGGCACCTACAATTGGGGCACGAAGCGGCTCAACGTCGATGTCCAGGGCGAATACGCCATCACCCGTCATCTGGCCGTCTTCGCCAACCTGAGGAACCTGCTCAACGCCTATGACGACTTCGAGATCTACGGCCCGAGCACGCCGGAGCACGCCCAGTTCCGCAGCCGCCGGGACTACGGCGCGCTCTGGATGTTCGGCGTGAAGGGTCAGTACTGAACCTGCGGAGTCCCTTGTATCCATTCGGTGGTTACCCTGGAACTCCGGAGCGCCCGGACTTCGGCGGCGGCGACCGCCGGCGGCGACCGCGCGGACTGGCCCGGTTCGCCCTGCTCCTCGCGTTCGCAGGTGCGGCGCCTGCGGCCGAGAGCGGCCGCACCCCGCCGCCCGGCGCGACCTCCGACCGCTTCACCGCGGTCAGCACGTTCTGCGACCTGCTCGTCGAGCGCTGCCGCGACGACTACGGACCGAGGAAACTGCGGCTCTGGCCCAACGCGTACGACCTCGATCGGCGCGCCGTGCCGGCACCGGACCCGGCGCAGCCGTGGCCGGGGCAGATCGCTGGTCACGCGCCTTTCGGCTGCAACCTGCAGCAGCAGGCTCGCCTGCTGCGCCTGCTTTGGGCCATGACCGAGCTCACCGGCGACGTGAAGTATCGCGCCGCGGTGCAGGATGGCTTGCGCGACTATTTCGGCCACGCGGCCGATCCACGCACAGGTGCGTTCCCGTGGGGCACCCACTGCTCGTATGACGTCACGACCGACGCCCTCTTCTCGCGCGGCCGCGTGGCCGTGATCGAGGAGAAGCAGGCCGACATCCCGTGGGAAATCCTCCACGCCGTCGACGCCCGCGCCACGCTGCGCGCGATCGACCACATGCGGCTCAGCTACGACCGGGAGTTCACGACCTTCTTCCAGCACCGGCTCATCGACCAGGCGGAACCGCGCGTGCCTGCCTTTGCTTTTGGCACCGACGACGTGACCGGCAACCACCCCACGACGATGGCAATCGTGGTGCACCTGAAGGGGTGGGCGTTTGCCTACTCCATGACGAAGGATCCGAAGTACCTCGAGTGGATCAAACGCGCCGCGGCGATCACGCTGGGACCACTCGAGTCGGAAACGGGTCTGGTCACCGAGCTTGCCAACCTGCGCCGCCACCGGCACTGGCCCGACACGACCAACGAATGGGAACGCCGCTCCGTCATGATCAAGCACGGCGACCCGTACCTGTGGGGCTACGCGATGTTCAAGATCGCGGACCTGCTGCCGGCCGGCCAGTTCCCGGCGCTGGCGGCGTCCGGTGAGCAGCAACTCGCCCGGTGGCCCAAGGCGGCTTGGGACGCCAGCGCGCGCCGGTACTGGCAGAATTTTCCCATTTACCCGCCCGAGAACGCCAATGCAGCCGCGTTGAGTCGCGCGCAGCGTTCCACCACCCCGCGGCACGGTTCGTTCTGGGATGCCGTCCCGGGCCGGCAGGGTTACCAGCAGATGGTCACCGCGTACCTGGCCTACGCCAACGCCTACCGCCGCACTGGCAGCCCCGCCTACCTCGCGACCCTGGAACACCTGCACGAAGTCTACGTCGACGAGGCGACATTTCTCGAAACGGGAAAGCCCGAATATGCGCTGCCGCTGGCGATCTATGTGCAGGCGAACGCCGAGGCGCTGCAACGCAGCGGCGACGAGCGGTACCGGACCCGCGGCCGCCGCGCAGTCGAACTGGCGATGCGGGATTTCTGGCGCGATGGATTCTTTCTCGGCCAGCGCCGCTCCAGCATCATGTCGCACGGCCACGGGTCGGACGACCTGGCTGCCGCCATCCTGAAGTTCGACCTTATCGACCGCGGGCTCCCCTGCCCACTCGAGGACAGCTACCTCTACGACTGGGGCTACACGTATCCGTAAACCCCTCCCGGATCCGATCCCCCTGAAGATCCAGTTTCCTAGCAGCCAAATCCCCAAAATCGGATTTTGGCCGGGACCGGATAGAAACTGGACCAACGTTGCGCCCCAACGATTAACAAATGTAGTTTCTTAGGAGCACTCCGCTTTTACCCGGCACCCTCCCCTTAAACCCCTCCCGGATCCGATCCCCTTGAAAATCCAGTTTCCTTTCAGTTAAACCCCTCCCGGATCCG
>VHCJ01000076.1 GCA_016871755.1 Verrucomicrobiota bacterium
CGTAGACGAGGGCGCTCGACCCCGCCGCGAGGGCGAAGGGGAGCATGAGGTTGAGGACTGGCATCTGGGCCACCGGTCCGGCCTTGAAACCCAGCCACGCGAAGTAGAAGATGTAGGGCAGCGTGAATGCGGCGAGCGAGACCCAGGCGACGCGTTCCTGGTACGAGATCGTTGACGTGGTGTATGAATTGACTTCTATGATGACTAATATACATGACAGCATGTTTGAGTCAAGTGACATCGCGTTCGCGCACTGGACAGACCACTGACTGAAAGGAAACTGGATTTTCAGGGGGATCGGATCCGGGAGGGGTTTAAGGGGAGGGTGCCGGGTAAAAGCGGAGTCGGATCCCTATAGTCCCCCAACGGCTGCTAGGAAACTGGATCTTCAGGGGGACCGGATCCGGGAGGGGGTTTCCCGAGTGCCGACAGCCCAACCCACTTGTGTCGGCTGTTGCATGTTGCCAACTTAACCAGCGCCGGTGGCCGCCGTCCCTTCAGCACGACACCACGCGCGTCGGTGTCACATGTAACAGGCTGACCCCGTCGGGCCACCTTGGACTCGTCAAGAGGGCTGGAACGCGGCACCCCGACTCCATCAACGGCACGCCGGTGGCCGGACCCAGGCGGCGGGGTGCGGGCGCGGGACATCAGGGATGCACCGGGCGCGTGCGCGGCGTGGCGAGGTTCACCTCGTCGAAGATCTCCCCCTGGTCGTTCACCGCCACGATGCGTGCCCGCCCCGAGGGCTGCAGCGCCACATGGAAGAGGTGCCGGGTCGGCTCCGCCTTCGCGAGATACCACGCCTCCGAAAGCGGCGGCACCGTGCGCGTGCGCACACCCCACGCGCCGTCACCGAGGTAGAGCAGCCCGTTGTCGTCGTCCCGCCGGTGCCCGCGCAGACGATGAGTGCGTTTGTAATTGTGGTGATCGTTCTCGAAGACCGCCGTCACCCCGTATCGCTCCAGATGCGGCATCCAGTGCTCACGGATCGCGATCGAGCGCGGGTTGTCGATCGGCAGTTTGCCCGGCCCCGGAGCCTTGGCCGAGCCATAGGCAGGGAAATGATAGCACGCGAAGAGAAAGGTCTGCCGAGCCCGCGCCGCCAGGGTCTCCCCCAACCACGCCGCCTGCGCTCCCTGGATCGCCTCGGTGTGTTCCGAATCCAGATTCACCAGCGACAGGTAGGACCCGAAATCCAAAACGTGCCGCGCCTTCCCGCCGGGAAGATCGAAAAGGGTGAAATACTGCGATGCCTCCACCTCTGGCCGTCCTTGATAACCGCGCGCCACCTCATGGTTGCCGATCACCGCCACCATCGGAATCAGCCGACCGTCACGCCCCCGCGCATGGAGCATCCACGACTGGAAGAAATCCACCCACCGGGTCGCGTCGACATTGTTGGCGTAAGCGAGGTCTCCGCCCAACAGCGCAAAATCCGGGTCCAGCCGCCCGGCCTGCTTGTTCATCGCGTCCACCATCTCCCGCGTGTGCATCATGTCGCCGCCGGTCACAAAACTCACCGCCCGCCGCAGCTCCCGCGGCATGGTGCTAAACGTGTGCACGCCCTGCGTACCGCCCGGGGCTTTCGCTCCGATCGCGATTTGATAGACCGTGTCCGCCTCCAGCTCCCGCAGCTGCACCCGTCGCACCCACAGTCCCGACGGCCGCACCGGCTGGCCCGCGCCCTCCGCGCGGCGCCACTCCGACGTGCCGCCGCGATACCAGACCGTGGCTGGAGCCTCCGCATAGAGATTCACCCAGTTCACCGTGATCGTCGTCGCCGGGTCGTCGCGCCACGTCAGATAAATGCCCGTCACCTCGGCCTGCGCCCGGCCCGCGACCGGAGCCAGGGCGCACAGCACGACCAATAGTCGAAAGCAGAGTCGGATTTTCATGAGACTTGGATGAAGCACCAGGCACTCGAACTCCCTCCTTGGCCGACTTCAATCACGACCGGCGGATCGGGTCATCATTCTCGGCTCACCCGGCCCGGCGCCGCGCGCACCGTCACTGCCGGATCCAGGCCTCGTTGAACACCGCATGCTTGATCGCCTTCCGGCCGTCCTCCTGGAAGTAGCGGTAACTCAGATGCAGCCGCCCGTCAGCGCCGGCGATGCCACGCTCACCCGCGACCGCATGATTA
The DNA here is from genome assembly GCA_016871755.1 of Verrucomicrobiota bacterium. Taxonomy (GTDB): domain Bacteria; phylum Verrucomicrobiota; class Verrucomicrobiia; order Opitutales; family Opitutaceae; genus UBA6669. Next base: position 2,147 of record VHCJ01000076.1, read on the forward strand.
CCTCCGGCAGATCGCCCCCGTGGCTGTGGAAGTCAGAATCGGCCGCTGATGCCGGACTTGATCTCCGGGTTGAAGGTGTCGGTGCCGCGCCTGCGGCCGGGGACGTAGATGTAAGAGGCGGAGTCGAGCGGATCGCCGAGGATATTGATCGCATCGACGTACACCGAGAGATGGCGCGTGATGCGGTAGCTCACGTTCAGATCGACCCGCCTGCGGCCGAAGTCCTGCCTCTGGGTCGCCGGAGTGGCGGTCTGGCGCACCACCCCGCGGCCGGCAAAATTCTGATGCAGTCGCACCGTCCAGCCACGGTCGATGTACGAGAGGCCGGCATTGCCGGAGTGGCCCGTCGCCACCGACAGGTACTCACCCGACGGCTCCAGCCAGGTGTGATTGGCGTACATGCCGAATCCGCGCCAGAAACCAGGCAGATTGGAGAACTGATACTGCAGGCTGACTTCCAGTCCGCGCATCCGGGCGGAGCCGCCGTTGGTCTGGCTGCGCAGCAGGTAGCCGGCATACTGGCCATTGAACCCGTTGTCCACGCCTGGGCCGATCGTGCCGATGTCACGAGTGAAAATGAAGTCGCTGACATCTTTCTGGAAGACGCCCACGGAAATCAGACCGGCCGGCTTGAGGTAGTACTCCAGCGAGAGATCGTAATTATCGCCCCGCTGCGGCTGCAGGGAGGTGTTGTTGGCGGTGACGATCTGGGTCTGGTCGTTGGCCGAGTCGTTCGGAATGATGGTGCCGAAGTTGGGCCGGCCGATGCCCGCCGAGTAGCTGAGCCGGGCCTGCAGCTCCCGCGTCATCTGATAGCGAAAATGCAAACCAGGGAAGACATCGCGGTACTTGCTCTCGTTGGTGACCCGGTTGCCATACTCCGCCTGGGTGCGGCGCAGGTTCTCCGTCTCGGTGACGGGGCCGACCCAGGCGGCCCGGCGGGCCCGCTCCTCGGCGGAGATGAACTGAAACGTCCCGGTGCCATTGACGCGCGTCTCCTCGACCCGCACGCCGCCCATAACCCCCAGCCGCCCGAACTCCGCGCCAGCCATGGCATAGGCCGCGTACACGGATTCCGAGGCGAGCCGATCCGCGACGAGCTGCTGCCGCAGCGTGGTGACACGGTCGATGGTGAAGTTTTCCGGCTTCGTCTGCCACTCGTGGACCACGGTGGGAATGTGGAACCAGCGCACCTCGGGCATCGTCCCCCGCAGCGCAGTGGGTTGATAGCTGTAGTATTGGTCGAGAAAACGGCTGAGCTGGGCGCCGCCCGGGCCGACGTACCGGTAGGTGCTCGGTCCCGCCAGCACCTCGGGCGCCTGATGCCGGAAGCGCACGCCGGTCTTCAGGTAGCTCGCGGTCGCAAAGGCCAGCGGCTTCTTGAAATTCGCCTGCCCACCGTAGACGCGCTCCTTTTTCGTGTCGTCGGTGAACCCGAGCTCGGCGAAAGTGAGGTTCGCCGGATCGGAGATGTTCCGGCCGCTGATCTGGACGAACGTCGCGAGCGCGGGATCGTCGAGCAGGGCGCCCCGGTCGTAGCGAAAGCCCACCCCCGTCACCTGCGGGGAGACGTTGGTGCGCAGCTCAAAACCCTCCGAGGGGGAGAAGTTGACATTGTAGTCGAGGAGGCCGCCGGCGATCTTCTGTTCGCCGCCGGCGTGCAAGTTGTAGGTCCGGACTCCACGCCGCCGCTGGACCTGCGTCCGGCTGAACGTCTGATTGCGGGTCTCGGTGATGAACTCGGTGAACCCGGGCAGGATGTTGGCCGCCGCCGTGCCCCCGAATTGCATGCGCCGGCGCTGGAGCCGGTCACGGCTTTCCGAGTACATCAGGTTCAGGTACACGGTGGAGCTGGCATTCAGCCGGTAGTCGAATCGCGCGCCCACGCCGCCCCGCTTGTGCTCGAAGTAGTCCTCGCCGGCGGAGGAGAGCGTGAAGTAGGCCGGGCGGTTCGTGTCGAGCGTGGGCTCCCAGGCCCCGAAATTCGTGTCGCGGGGATTGCTCGCCGCGCTGAACGTGCCCGTGATCATCACGCCGAGGTTGCCGTCCCGGCCCAGCAGATCGGAGTACATGAAGCTCCCCTGCGGCTTCAGCGTCTTGCGCGCGGTGCCGTAGGTTGTGCCGACCCGGAAGCTGACGACCCGGCCCCTCTGGCTGAGCGCGCTCTTGGTCTTCAGGTTCACGCTGCCGCCGATCGAGTCGGCGTCCATGTCCGGCGTCGGCGCCTTCGTGATCTCGATCTGGTCGACGAAGTCCGCCGGGATCGAGTCGATCTCGAGCCGGCGGTCGAGCCCGGCCCGGGTGCCCCCGCTCGCGGCGCGGGTGCCGTCCACCGTCACCGCGTTCATGTTGGGGTCGATGCCGCGGATGCGAATGAAGGTCACCTGACCTTCGGCAATCTGGCCGGTCACGCTGGGCATGCGCACCAGGAAGTTGCCGATATTGTCGTCGGCGACGTTGCCGAAGGCGTCGGACGACATGACGTTCTTCACGTTGGGGGCATTGCGCTGCTGCGTGATCGCGAGCGCGTTGCCTTCGCGTTCACCCGGCACGACAAAGGCATCGAGCAGGTAGACCTCGGCGGTCAGGGCGATCTCGCCGACGTCCGTGCGTGGCGACGCGATCTCGGCGCTCACCGTCCGCGCATCGAGTCCGGCATAGGAAATGGTGAGCTGGAGCCGGCCGGCCGGCACGGGGCCCAGCTCGAATTGGCCCGTCCGGGTCGTCAGCGCGCCCCGACTCGAGCCCACGACCTGAACTTGGGCGCCCTCCAGGTACTGGCCCGTGGCCCGATTGACCACGCGCCCGGAGACGACATGGGTGCCGGCGGCCTCGGTGGCGAACGCAACCGAGGTGAGTGCGGCCAGCAACGTGAGCCAGCCGGTGAAAATGACGCCTGCACGCGGGGTTTTCATGGGAGGGATTTTGGGCGGGGTTCGAGCCGAGACACTTCTTCAATCAGTCACGTACAGCTGGCGCTGCTGCCCGAGGGCGCAGAACGCGAGAAGAACAAGGGTGAGGAATTCGTAGGTGTGTGTGGGGGGGGGGGCGAGAGCAGAGTTGGCGTTGACGCAACGAAGCGCGGCAATCCGACGGAGTTCGCGGCGGTTCTTTGCGTGGGCGCATCCCGGCGAAAGCCAATTCGGCCGGTTCTATCTTGGAAC
>VHCJ01000077.1 GCA_016871755.1 Verrucomicrobiota bacterium
CGTAGGATGCGGACTTTCTCCTCTGTACTGTAGCGTTTTCCTTTCATGAACTGGGTCCTTTCTGTTGGACCCAGACCGAACCTTCAAGCGGCTCGAATTTCCGGGATCACGTCACTCTCCTTCAACGCGCAGATCAACGCCTACAAGACCTACATCGGCACCCAGACCTGGTCCTTCAACGCCGGCACGGTGGCGACACCCAACCCCGCGAGCGGTCTCCCTTTCCGCTTCTCGGAGACCGAGACGGCCGGCGCCACCGGTCGCGGGGCGGTCACCCTTTCGGGCGGTGGCCAGACTTTCCTCGGCGGCACGGACCAGTTCGGGTTGCGTTACCGCCACGACGACGGCCGCTGGAAGATCGATGCGGTCACGAGCCTTTCGCTATCCGACCGCTCGCGGCCGAATCCCGGCCATTTCGGCGGCATCACGGCCACGCTCAACGGCACGCCGCGGGTCGTCCTGCGCGACATCGTGCTCGACCGCCCGCGGATCATCGAGGTCTTCGGCGCGGGGGAGCGACCCGTCGACCCGTACGACCTAGGGAGCTACTCGCTCACGACCGCCACGGAGCAGCCGTACAACAACCGCTCCGACCATCGCTCGGCGCAACTGTCGGCCCGCCGCCGCTTCGGCTTCCTGCCTTTCCCCGCCTCGCTGGAGATCGGCGGCGCGCGCAGCACGCTGAAGGTCGACGCGCGCGTGCAGACCATCACGTGGACGTACGCCGGGCCGGACGGAAACGTGGCCACGCCTGATTCGGCCGCGCCTTTCCAGATGCAGTCCTACCGCGGGCAGGACTCCTTCTACGGGTTCACGAACGTGCCCTGGATCTCGGTGAACCGCGCCTACGACCGCCTCGATCAGTTCGTGCGGACGCCGGCCAACCTGGTGGCGGCCGAGCAGTCGCGCATCACCGGATCCGAGGTGCTGCGCGAGACCGTGACGGCGGCTTATGCGCAGGCGGAGGCCCGTCTCTGGCGGAACCGTCTCACGGTGCTGGGCGGGGCGAGGTTCGAGCGCACCGACGACTCCGGCCGCGGGCCGTTGGTCGACCTCGCCGCAGTGTATGTGCGCAACCCCAACGGCACCTTCGCGCGCAACGCCGCGGGGCAGCGGATCCGGCGGCCGGAGGCCGGGGCCGCGGGCTCGATGGAGGAGCTGAAGCTGGTGCGCCGCGAACGCGCGTACGCCGTGAAGCGCGATTACGACGGGATTTATCCGAGCCTGCACGTCACGTTCGACGCCACCGAGCGTTTCCTGGTGCGCGCCGCCTACGCCCGCACTTACGGTCGCCCCGATCTCGTTGACGTGATTCCCAACGCGCAGTTCGCGGAGAACGACCTCAACGAGCAGGACCAGAACAACCCCGCGGTGGTGAAAGGCACGATCACGGTGCGGAACACCGCGCTGCGGCCGTGGACGGCCGCCAATTTCGACCTTTCGGCCGAGTATTACACCGACGGGGGCGGAATCCTCAGCGCGGGGGTGTTCCGCAAGCAGATCAGTAATTTCTTCGGCACCCAGGTGCGGCTGGCCGACGCGACGCTGCTCGAGGAGCTCGGGCTCGACCCCGCATACACCGGTTGGAACGTGAACTCGAAATTCAATTCGGGCGCGGCTCGCATCACCGGCGGCGAGGCCAATTTCCGGCAATCCCTGCGCCGCCTCGGCCGCTGGGGTGCCCCGTTCACGGTCTTCGCCAACGCGACCCTGCTCCGTTTGGAGGGCAACCGGCAGGCCGATTTCACCAGTTTCATCCCGCGCACTGGCAATTGGGGCTTCTCGGTGAACTGGCGCCGGCTGGGCTTTGTCGCCCGCTGGAACCATCGGGGTCTGGACAAACGCACGGCGATGCCGGCGGTCGGCACGAACGCGTTCCAGTACATCGGCGCGCGAACCACCCTCGACCTGAACGCCTCGTGGCAGCTGACGAAGGCACTGTCGCTTGTCGGCAGCGCGAGCAATGTGCTGAACGTTCCGCAGACGCTCCTGCGTTACGGCGACGAGACGCCCTTGTACGCTCGTCAAAACCGTACCTCGGAATTCGGCATCGCGCTGGCGCTGGGGTTGAAGGGATCGTTCTAGTGCCGTCCCCGCCGCGCCGGCCGCGCCCGCCCAGGCCATGCCCTCCCGCATGACGTGTGGCGAGGTCGATCAGAACTGCCATTCGAGGCCGAAACTGTATTTGCGGCCCGAGTAGCTGATATCCTCGGGGAACACCTTCTGGCCAGTGTAGGAGACCTGTGGCCGGTGCGTGAGGTTGGTGCCCGACGCGAAGAACCGCAGGCCTTTCCGGATGCGGAAACTCATTTCCGCATCGACCTGCTCGCGGGCGGAGAACCACTCGTCCTCGTCGGTGTTGGCATCGAGGCCCTCGATATAGGCGTCGCGGTAGCGGTAGTCGGCGCGCGCGGTGAAGCGGCCCCACGCGTAGGAGAGCGAGGTCGTGAGGAGGTATTTCGAGAAGCCCTCGAGCGGGATGTCGTCGGCCTCGCGGCCGGGCAGCACGGCCTTGCTCTTGGTGAAGGTGGCGCTCACGTCGGCGGTGAGGCCCTTGAGCGGGCCGGGCAGGAAGTAGAGCCGCTGGCGCGCGATGAGCTCGATGCCGCGGTTTTTCGCGCCGGGGCCGTTCTGCGGCTGGGTGTGCGTGTTGAAGCCGCTGACGGCGGGCACGGGCCGGCCGTTGGCGTCGAGCACATCGAAGCGCGTGACTTTGTTGTAGGCGAAATTCTTGATGTCCTTTTGGAACAGCGCGACCGAGTAGAGGCCGCCCTTGTCGTTATACCACTCGAGCTGGATATCGAAATTGTCCGACTCCATCGCCTGCAGGTCCGCGTTGCCCTCGGTGATGGTGATCGCGCCGTTCACGGCGGTGCTTTCGTTGCGCCCGCGCGTGACATCGCCGAGCCGGGGCCGGCCGTAACTCTTGTTGAAGCTTTCGCGCAGGATGAGGTTGCGCGCGAGCTCGTGGCGGAAATGCAGGCCAGGGAGCCAGGCTTCGTATTTGCCGCGGCCGCGCACTTCCTCAGCGACGAGCACGGGGCCGGGCAGACGCACCAGCGCCCGCTTGCCGGTGCGCTCGAACCCCGTCTGTTCCCAGCGCACGCCGGCGATGAGCGAGTGCCGGCCCATCTTGATCGTGTCCATCACGTAGGCGGCGGTCGTGCTCTGCTTCGCGGTGTAGTCGTTGTTGTTGCTGTTGTTGAACGAGCTTGGCTGCACGGCGTTCCAGATGTTCGGGTTTTCGAAGAACACCTTCGCCGCCTCCACTTCGTCGGCGTATTGGTAGCGCGGGTTGCCCCAGAGCGAGTCGGTGGTTGGAATCAGCACGCGCTGGAAGGGAAACGTCGCCTGCGCCAGCGCGTTGGCCGCGATCTGGTAGCTCGTGCTCTGCTGGTCGTATTTCAGGCGGCTCTCGCGAAACTTCACGCCGGTCTTGAGGGCATGCGAAATCGTTTCGCCGGGGAACTTTTTCTCGACATCGGCGCGGGCGTTGTAATTCTCCTCTTCGCGGCTGCGGGGGATGAAGATCAAGTTGACCGGGCCCTGGCGGGTGTAGGCAAAATCGGTCGGACTAAGTCCGTTCAGGATCGTGAATGTCGGGCGCAGCCGGCTCGTCGCGTCATACTCCACGAGGTAGTAGCCGGCGGTCGCGGGCTGGTTGACGACGTTGAACTCCGTGAAATTCGGCCGGACATAGGTGGTCGTCGAATAAAACAAATCGTAGGTGATCGTCAGCGTGTCGCGCTCGTGCTTGGCTCCTGCGGCCCAGTTCCAAGTGTCGTTGTGCTCGTTGGCGGTGGTGCCGATGTAGCCGACGGAGGCCTGGCTGCCGGTGGCGCCGGTGGTGCCGCGGCCCCGCGAGCCGTCGGGCGAGAGGAAGCCGTAGGTCTTGCGCCCGCCCACCGCATCCTGGAAGCGCTTGTCCACATCCCAGTCGGTCTCGTAGGTGCGCGAGTTGGCGTCGTAGTGGCTCCAATAAGGGCGGAAATAAAACGTGTTGTGCGCATTCGTGCGGTAGTCGATCGAGGCGCTGATGCCGTGGGTATAGGCGGTGCGGTAGCTGCGCTCGAAGTGCGAGGCCTCGAGGAATTTCGTCGGCGCCGGGAGGTTGAGTGAGGGGAAATTGGCGGGCGTCACGCGCTCCCAGTCGATGTCGAAGTTCTCGGAGTAGCGGTCGGTGGTGTATTTCGAGAGGGTGAGGCTGAGGCCGAGGTTCTTTTCCTTCCCGCCCACGCTGAAGATGTCGGAGAAGGTCAGGCGGGTGTTGTAGCCCCAGCGGCTGGACTGATCGTTGAAGGAGGCGCTGCCGATGAAGCGGAGCTCGCGGCCGTCGCGCTGGAAGGCCGTGCGCGAAACCACGTTGATGATGCCGCCGATGGCGTCGCCGTCCTTGTCGGGCGTCGCGGCCTTGATCACCTCGATGTTGGTGATGCCGTCGGCCATGAGGTCGCGCATGTTGGCGGCGCGGCTGGTGCCGCTGCCGCCGGAGAGGCGGTTGCCGTCGAGCTGCACGGAGTTGAAATCGCCGGGCACGCCGCGCAGGTTCACCTTGCCGGGCGTGCCGTCCTGGTCCTCATCGACACTGATGCCGGGCAGGCGCTGGAGCGCGTAGCCGGCGTTGCCGGAAATCATGTTGCCGAAGACCTCCTCGGAGATGATGTTCACAATGCCGGCGGCGGTCTTCTGCTGGTTGATCGCGAGAGCCTGGCCGCGGGCGGCCTCCTTGACCTCGAAGGCTTCGAGCTGGAGCACCTTGCTCTTGAGGCCGGCGTTGACGGTCGCGGTGCCGCCGGCCGTCACATTCACCGATTGGGCAATCGCATCGAGGCCGACGTAGTCGATGTCGAGGGTCGCGGCGCCGGGGCGCACTCCGGCGATCGAGAAGCGGCCGTCGGCGTCGGTGGTTTCGGAGAGATTGGTGCCGCGCACGATGATGGTAGCACCGTGGAGCGAGCGGCCGTTCGACTCATCGAACACGCGGCCCGTGATCGTGCCGCTGGATTGGGCGCGGAGCAGGCTGGCGCAGAGCGACAGGAGCATAACGCCGGCGAGCAGCCGGCGGAGGCAGCGGGCGGGGAGCGAGGTCGGGGACATAGTCAGGTGGAGGTAAGGATTTGACTGCGAACGGTAAAGGCGTAGCGCCGCCCGGCCACAATCGGCGGAGGGCGGGGCGGGGAGAGGGGTTGGTCGGGGTTGGGGTCGGCATGGGCCAACCGCCACGCGCAGTGTCGGGGAGGGCGAGGGTTCATCTATCACCCGAACGGGTGAGTCAAGGCAGACACGCGTTGA
>VHCJ01000078.1 GCA_016871755.1 Verrucomicrobiota bacterium
GTGCGGCCCGGGCGGTGAGGGCAGTCGCTGGGGTTGGGTGGGACCGCCGCTGGGGACTGCGGCGTCGGACGATCGGCTCTCCCATTCTCGGAGCCGGGAGGGTCCGCAGGCATCGAGTGCATCGGATTTCACTCCGCGTGAATCCTGGGTCGAAGCCCACGCTTCGCGCCTATTCGCCGATCGGATTGACTCTTGTTCCGTGGACCCGTGGTTTCATGCCGAATCCATGCCGTCTCCCGGACAACGTTTTCGCGCTGCGCTCGCCACCGAGCCACCGCTGCAGATCGTGGGCGCGATCAACGCCTACGCGGCCCTGCTCGCCCGGCGTGCCGGGTTCCGCGCGCTTTACCTCTCCGGGGCCGGAGTCGCGATCACTCCTACGGGCTCCCGGATACCGGCCTGACGGAGCGAGGCGATGTCCTGATCGATGCCCGCCGGATGACGCGGTGCGTGGAGCTGCCTTTGTTGGTCGACATCGACACGGGTTGGGAGGATCCGGAACGAACTGTTCGTGACATGGAGGAGGCTGGCGTCGCCGCCGTGCATCTCGAGGACCAAGTCCCGGCCAAGGTCTGTGGGCACCTCCCGGGCAAACACCTCGTCACGGCCGCAGTGATGGTCGACCGCGTCCGCGCTGCCGTGAGGGGCCGGCGGGACCCGGACTTCGTCATCATGGCCCGCACCGATGCGGCCGCGAATGAAGGCCTCGACGGGGCCATCGCCCGCGCGCTCGCGTATGTTGACGCCGGCGCCGACATGATTTTCGCGGAGGCGTTGACGACCTTGGGCGAGTACCGGGCGTTCACGCGGGCGGTTTCCGTGCCCGTTTTGGCGAACCTCACGGAGTTCGGGAAAACGCCCTTGTTTCCCGTGCCGGCGCTCCGCGAGGCGGGTGTCGCGATGGTCCTCTATCCCCTCAGCGCCTCCCGGGCTTCGGCGCAGGCGGCGCTGGACGTCTACACCGCGATCCGCCGCGACGGCACGCAGGCGGCCGTGGTGGACCGGATGCAGACGCGCGCCGACCTCTACGCGACCCTCGGCTATCAACCCCCACGCGGCTAGCGCCTCGTGCGCCCTCGAGCACTCTCCCTATGTCCGACTCCTTGTCTGTCCCCCCCCGGTTCACCCGCGGCCCCGGCTTCGGCGTCATCCGCCCCGGCGCCCCGCGCCAAGATGTCGGTCGCCCTCTCCGGCGTGATCGCGGGCAACACCGCCATCTGCACGGTCGGCCATTCCGGCAACGACCTCCATTACCGAGGTTACGACATCAATGATGTGGCGGCGCACGCGTCCTACGAGGAAGTGGCGCACCTGCTCATTCACGAGCGCCTCCCTCGCGCGGACGAACTCGCGGCGTATCGTGCGCGGCTATGTGCCTTGCGCGGACTGCCGGCTCCGCTCCGTGCGGTCCTTGAGCAGATTCCGGCTTCGGCGCATCCGATGGACGTGCTGCGGACCGGCACGTCCGCCCTCGGCAATCTGGAGACCGAGATCCTGCCCGCCGCCGGCGGCACCGCCGCGACGGTCGACGGAGCGCGGGCGATCGCCGACCGGCTCCTCGCGACGTTTCCGTCGATGCTCCTCTATTGGCATCACTTTGCGACCAGCGGACAGCGAATCGCCGTCGAGACCGCCGATGAGACTCTCGCCGCACACTTCCTGCATCTTCTTCACCAGCGCGCGCCGTCGGCGTCGCACGTCGCCGCGCTGGACCGCTCGCTGATCCTGTACGCGGAGCATGAGTTCAACGCCTCAACCTTCACGGCTCGGGTGATCGCGGGTACCGGGGCGGACGTGCATTCCTGCGTGACCGGCGCGATTGGCGCCCTGCGCGGACCCAAGCACGGTGGCGCCAACGAGGTCGCGCTCGACATCCAGCAGCGGTACGCGACGCCGGACGAAGCCGAGGCCGACATCCGGGCTCGCCTCGCGCGCCGGGAAATCGTCATCGGTTTCGGTCACCCCGTCTACACCGTGGCGGATCCCCGCAATGGCATCATCAAGGAGATCGCTCGCGGTCTCTCGGACGAGGCCGGCGACCCTCGTCTCTTCTCCGTCGCGGAGCGGATCGAGAGCCTGATGTGGACGGAGAAGCGCATGTTCCCGAACCTCGATTGGTTCAGTGCGGTGGCCTATCACCGCCTCGGCGTGCCGATGCTCATGTTCACGCCGCTCTTCGTCATGGCGCGCATCGCCGGCTGGGCGGCGCACATCGTGGAGCAGCGGATCGACGGTAAGATCATCCGCCCGGGCGCTGGGCAGCTACGTTATGGAGCACTTGCTCTTCAAGATTTCGTTCCCGGCGGAGTTCCATGCGCAGACGGCGGTCGAGTGCGCGATGCAGCTGCACCCGCTCGTTCGCGACCGCCTCGACCAGATTGAGCGCGTGGAGATGACGACGCACGAGTCGGCGATCCGCATCATCAACTAGACCGGGCCCCTGCACAATCCGGCCGACCGGGATCACTGCCTGCAGTACATGACGGCGATCGGTCTGATTCATGGCCGCCTGACGGCGGACCATTACGAGGACGCTGCGGCCGCGGATCCCCGGATCGACGCGCTGCGGGCGACGATGCGGGTGGTGGAGGATCGGCAGTACTCGCTCGATTACCTCGACCCCGAAAAACGCTCGATCGCGAATGCGGTGCAGGTGTTCTTCCGCGACGGCTCCAGCACACCGCGGGTGGAGGTGCACTACCCGATCGGTCACCGGCGGCGCCGGGCCGAGGGCATCCCGGTGCTGCGGGAAAAAGCGCAGGCGGCGTTCGCCGCCCATTTCGGGGCCGCCAAGGCAGGCGCGCTGATGGACTTGTTCGCCGACCGGACCCGTCTGGAAGCGATGCCGGTCCGGGACTTCGCCGCCCAATTTGTGAAGTAGGCGGCGGCGTCCTCGGTCGGACTTCCCCGGTCGCTCAGGACTTCGGCGTGACGATGACCGGGCCGAACGCGGGGATCGCCATGTCGCGTCCGTCAGTGATGTTGGTGTAGCGATCCATGCCGAGCCCGTAGATCAGCTTGACCGGCGCCTTGATCTCGCGGGAGTACCGCACCCGCACGCTCGCGGGATCGGCGGGATTGAATTCGACCTTGTAGACCGTTCAGCCGCGCCTCCGCTGCCGCCATGTGACGTAGGCGGAGCCGAGTCCGACCGCGGCGCCGAAGCCCGCGAGACCGAGAAGGAATCCGGGCTCGCCCCGTCCCATGCGCAGGGCGAGGACGGCGATCGTCACGTACCACGCACCGACTGCAATCGCGGCCGGAGCACCCCAGCGCGGACGTCCCGGAGCCCAGATCGCGAGCAACCAGCCGACCGGGTAAGGCAGCAGCGTGATTGCCCACGCCACGGGCTGGCCGGCGGGACCTCCGACGCCACCGACGCCGCTGAGAATCCACATCGCCGCGACGCCAACCGCGATCATCACGGCGGCCAGCACGTCCTGCCTCCGCTCCGCCGCCGTGTGCCCAGGGCGGGCCACGACGGCCAGAGCGACGGCGCCCGCTAGGACGATCCACGAACCCTCGAGCGGATCGAGTGCTCCGAGCAGGAGCGCCACGCAGCCGACGCCGCGGACGTGATGCGGGGAGAGGTGACGGCGGGTGGGGGCGGACATGAGTGCGGAGCCGGATCGGCAGTGCGTTGCGCGTCGAGCGATTTCCGCCGCCGCCGTCTTCCTCGTGCCTTGGGGCCTCCGCTTCAGGAGCGCAGGCCGCTGCGGATCATGGCGACCGCGATGGCAGCCAGCAGCATCGAGACGATCTTGGAAACGGCCCGCAGACCGGCGGGGCCGATCCGTCGCCCGAGCCACTCGCTATAGTGCAGGGCCAGCACGACGAGGGCGAGGTTGACGGCGAGGGCGGCGAGGGTGACGACGAGGCCGATCGCCTTGTTTTGCGCGAGGACGAGGAGCGTCGTGATTGAGGCCGGGCCCGCGATCAGCGGCATGCCCAGCGGTACGATGCCGAAGTCCTCCGGGAGCTTTTCCGTTTCGGTGGAAGAGGTGGCGAGGAGATCCTTGGCGGCGAGAATGAAGAGGATCAGCCCGCCCGCGATCTGGAAGTCGGCCACCGCGATGCCGAGGGCGGAAAAGACGGATTGCCCGAGGAAGAGGAAGCCGAGCGCCACCAGTCCCCCGGTCCAGATCGCCTGGTCGGCCAGACGCCGTCGCTGGTCGGAGCGGATGTTCTGTCCCATGCCCAGAAAGATCGCCGCCAGGCCGATCGGGTCGATCGCGACGAAGAGCGGGATGAACGCTTGCAGGAATCGTGCGCCCCAGTCGAGCATGTCGGAGGGTGGTGGACTCTCCTGGGAAAGGCAAACCCCGGCCGGATGCGATGGATGCGTTCGCTATGCAAGGTTTCACACCGCCTCGGCGCGGAGCCCGGCGCCGCGGAGCGCGGTGAGCACCTCGGCGACGTGGGCCGGGCCGCGGGTCTGGAGGACCAACTCGATTTCGACGTACTGGGCGGAGAGCGGGGAGAAGGCGCGCTGGTGATGGACCTCCTCGATGTTCGCGCCGGCGCGGGCCACTGCGGTGGTGATCGTCGCGAGCGACCCCGGGACGTCGCGGGCGCTCACCTTGAGGCGGACCAAGCGGCCTGCGCGCACCAACCCATGACCGATGATCGCGGAGAGCAGCAGCGGATCGATGTTTCCGCCGCACAGCACGAGTCCGACCTTGCGCCCGCGGAAGCGGTCCCGGTGCGCCAGCAGCGCGGCGAGCCCGGCCGCGCCTGCGCCCTCGACGAGCGTCTTCTCGACCTCGAGGAGCATGACGATGGCTTGCTCCAAATCCGGTTCCTCGACGAGGACGAGGTCGGTCACGGCCGCGGATACGATCTGGCGGGTGAGCGTACCCGGGAGGCCGACGGCGATGCCATCCGCGATCGTGCTCTCACCTTGGGGCAGGGACGCACCCTTGACGGCATTGTACATCGCGGGGAAGCGGCGGGTCTGCACGCCGACGACCTCAATCGAGGGCTTGATCGCCTTTGCGGCAGTGGCCATCCCGGCGATCAGCCCGCCCCCGCCGACGGAAATCACGAGCGTGTCGAGGTCGGGGACCGCCTCGAGCATTTCCAGAGCGATGGTTCCCTGACCCGCGATGACTGCTGGATCGTCGTAGGGGTGGACGAAGGTCAGGTTTCGTTCCCGCGCGAGCGCATAGGCCCGCTCCCGCGCCTCCTCAAGCGTGTCGCCGTGCGTGACGACGGTGGCGCCGAACCCTTCCGTGCGCTCGACCTTCACGGCCGACGTGTTCTTCGGCATCACGATCGTCGCGGGAATTT
>VHCJ01000079.1 GCA_016871755.1 Verrucomicrobiota bacterium
TGAGGTTCAGGTGCCCGAACTGCTTTCGCCAACGGTGGTACGTCACGTCGGAGATGTTTTTCTCCCGACAGATGTCCACGATGCTCCTGCCCGCATCCACGTCCCGCAGGATGCGGACTTTCTCCTCCGTACTGTAGCGTTTCCCTTTCATGATCTGGGTCCTTTCTGTTGGACCCAGACCGAACCTTCAAGCGGCTCGAATTTCCGGGATCACGTCATACACGAGCGAGTCGCCATAGACCTCGCGGATGCGCGCGGCGCCATCGGGCGTGTTGGAAATCGCGATGAACGCATCGGCGTGCGTGTGGTCGAAATACTTGTACGGCAGCAGCGCATGCAGGATGGTCTCGACCGACGGCGTCGGCGCCCCCGCCCGCAGCGTGTGCGTGAGCAGTTCGTTGCTCATCTGTGCATCGGACAACGACGGCAGCGTCGCCAACCGCTTCACGTAGTCGAGGGGAAGCGGCGGGAATCCCGCCTCCTCAATGGTCTCCAGATCCCAGCCACTGCCCTTCACGTGGATCACCTCCTCCTCGTCTCCGAGGACGTTGCGCCAGCGGACCTTGACCGACGTGTTGCCACCCCCGTGGAGCACCAAGGACTTGTCGCGACCGAGCAGGCGCGACGTATAGACGCGCAAACCAAGGTCGCCGTGATGGCGCGCGGCTTCCTCGTCAGACCAGAGACTGCGGATGGGAGCGTGGTGCATGGATGAAGGGTCGGAGAAAGCAGGGCGGCGGGCCGGAAGGGACGCGAGCAGGGCACGACCGACGTCGAGGCCGGTCGGGGGGCGCGGTCGGGGAATAACTCTGCGCTTAGCAGTCCCCACCCGGGTGACAAGCCGCGACCCCGGAATCGCTCATTCGCCCACCGACACGCTCACCTCCAAGAGCAAGACGACATCGTCGAGGTGCGTCTTGATCCGTTCGTCGTCAGGAGTCGAAGAGCCCTGAGCGCCTCAATCGGCCCAGTTCGCCAGCACGCAGGGTGGGAGCCGGATCGGGTTGGACTCGGAGTTCCATTCCGGGGTTGGGTCGGTCCGGGCGTGAAGCCATGCGGGCGGTGCGGAGCGAAATGCGAACCGCACGCGGGCTAAAATCTTAAATGGTTCGCGGTAAATGCGTATGATGCCTTTTACACATCGCAGCATTTTTGAGAGTCTGTCTCATAATTTCCGTTGACATGAGACTTAGTCTCATCCTCAATGAGATCCGTTCTCAGCTTTGTTGCGCCATGTCCCCCTTTTTGCGGTCCAGACTCTGGTTGATTTCGGCCGTCCTCGGCGGCAGCGGCCCGGCCCTGCCAGCCCTGTGCGGCGCCGAGGGCGCCGGCGACGTCGTGATCCAACCGCGCTTCGAGGTGGTCGGTCACCGCGACCGGCTTCCGGTGATCGGCGGGGCGGCGGATACGGTGGGGGCACTGGCGCTCGAGACCAGTCGCACCTTCACCGCGAACGAGGCCCTGCGCCGCATCCCGGGCATCACCGTCCGCGACGAGGAGGGATTCGGGCTCCGGCCGAACATCGGCATCCGCGGCCTGAATCCAACCCGCACGACGAAGCTGACGTTGCTGGAGGACGGCGTTCCGCTCGCCTACGCACCCTACGGCGACAATGCGTCGTACTATCACCCGCCGATCGATCGCTTCGTGGGATTCGAGGTGCTCAAGGGCGCCCACGCGCTGCTCTTTGGTCCGCAGACGATCGGCGGCGTCATCAACTACCTCACCCCGGATGGCACCCGCGCCCCGAGCGGTTTCGTGCAGGTGGGGGCGGGCAACCGCGCTTACGTCAACCTGCGCCTCCGCGTGGCGGGCCACGGCGCGCTCTTCGACTATGTGCGCAAGGCGGGCCGCGGCGCGCGCGACAACCTCGAGCACCGGATCGATGACTTCAACGTGAAGTACACCGTCCGCGTCGCCGACCGCCACACCCTCACCCTCCGCGCCAATCACTACATCGAGGATTCGATCATGACCTACTCCGGACTCACGCAGGCGGAGTACGAACGCCTCGGGGCGCGGTACAATCCGTTCAAGAATGACGCGTTCGACATCGCGCGCAGTGGCGCGTCGCTGACGCACCAGATCGAGTTCGCCGACCGCACGCGCCTCACGACAAAGGGCTATTACTCGTCCCTCGAACGCGACTGGTGGCGCCAGTCGAGCAACAGCCAGGACGGGCAGCACGGCGCCGGCGCGCTGAGCCATACGATCGACGGGGTGACGGCGACGTTCCTGCAGCACCGCCTAGCCGGTCGGCGAATCGATCCAGACACGCAGTTCCCGAACAACCAAGGTCGTCTGCGGGCCTACGATACCTGGGGAATCGAGCCCCGCCTCGTCCGACCCACCGCCACGGGGGAATTCCAGGCGGGCCTGAAACTGCACTGCGAGGAGCAGAACCGCGTCCAGATCAACGCCAACAGCCCCACCGGGCGCACGGGCGCCGTGGCCGAGGACAATCTCCGCGAGACGGCGGCGTGGTCGGCGTTCGTGGCGCAACGGCTCGACCTCGGCGCGGTCGCGCTCACGCCGATCCTGCGCTACGAGGCGATGGACTTCGACCGCGTCAACCGCTTGAATGGAGCACGGGGCTCAAGTTCCCTCAATCGCGTCCTGCCGGGGGTCGGCGCGACGTGGCGACCCGACGCGGCGACGACCGTGTTCGCGAGCATCCACCGGGGCTTCGCGCCGCCGCGGGTCGAGGACGTGATTGGCGGCACCGGCACGGCGACGGACGTCGACCCGGAACACTCGGTCAACGTGGAGGCCGGCGTGCGGACCCGGCTGCGGCCCGGGTTGGATGTGCAGGCGTCCGTGTTCCGCAACGACTTCTCGAACCTGATCGCCGTCGGCTCGATCGCCGGAGGCGGCACGCCGCTTTCCCAGGGGGAGGCCCTCTTTCAAGGCGCGGAGGTGGGCGTGCAGGCGCGGATCGGAGGCGGGTTTCGCTCGCGCCTCGCGTGGACGTGGCTGGCGACGGCGGAACAGACGACTCCCTTCATCAACGTCGCCACCAAGGCGGCGATTCCGGGAAGCGTCTCGGGCAACCGCCAACCCTACGCCGCCGAGCACCTCGTCACCGGCGCGGTCGGCTGGTCCCACCGCGCCTTCGAGGTCGAACTCGAGGCCCAGCACGAGGGCCGGCAATTCTCCGACTTCGCCAATTCCGTCGCCGCGACCGCCGACGGCCAGCGCGGCCGGATCGCCGCCCACACGGTGTGGAACGCGTCCGTCAACTACCGCGCGTCCGCCGCCGTGAACGTCTTCGCGACCGTGAAGAACCTCACCGACCTCACCTACATCACGGACCGCACCCGCGGCATCCAAGTCGGCATGCCGCGCCTGTTCCAAGCCGGGGCGCGCTACGCGTTCTGAGCGGCCCCGACATCCGGCGCGACGCGCGACGCAACCCGTGCGGTGAGCCCCGCGAGCTGCGCCCACTCACTCCAATTCGGCGGGGGCGGAGCGGTCACTCAGTTGTTCAGGAAAAACTCGTCCCGCGGGAGGAGATCCGTGAGGGGAGGCACGGTCGGCGGTAGACCCGGCGTCCAACGCACCGCCTCCTCCGCGAACAGGGCGCCCCAGTCGTCAACCCAAGGGGTTCCGGCGCGGAGGTGCTCCTGATGCGCGGGAACGCGGAAGGCGGCCCGCAGCGCTTCGGGATCAAAGACGATCGGCTCATTTGAGCCGATCAGCACGGATGCCGGGCGCAGCAGCAGGACGTGAGGGAAGACGCAGACGAAGGTCTTGATCGTGCGGGACGTCGGGGCCCATTGCACGTAGAGCCCGCCCGGGGCCAGTCGCTGGCGCACGCGCTCGAGGAATTCCGCGCTGTAGAGGAGTCCTGCCAGCGAGCCCGAAGGCAGCACCGCATCGGCCTCAATCACGTCATACCGGGTGGTGTCGCGGCTGAGCAGGCGGCGTCCGTCGCCCACTTCAAACGTCCAACGCGGATCCGCCTTCATCCGGCCGAGCGGCGACTCCGGATGCCGCTCCGCCACCTCGGAGAGGACGGTCAGCACGGGGCTGACGATCTCGATTGCGCGCACGCGGCTTTCCGGGCGGATGCCGCAGGCCCAGGGCGTACCGCCGCTGCCGATCCCGATCGCAAGCACCTGCCGGGGCGACGGGTGGAGCAGCGGCCCGACCGCGCCGAGGAACTCATGAATGTCGAGGAACGGCAACCGGGCCTGACTGAAGCCCTGAATGAAGAACTGTCCCCTCGCCTCATCCGTCACTCCGGGATCGGCGCGGAAGACCGCCACCCCCGAACGATCCTCCGCGACCACGACCGCCTGATCCGGACCCACCGCATGGAATCGCGCCCACCACGCGTCCGGGCCGGGGACGGCGATCAGGAAGAGACCGCTCAGCGCGGCCAGCGCAGTCTCCGGTGCGCGCCACAGCCACCCGAGCAGCAGGAGCAGCGTTACGCCGCCCAGCAACTGGAGCGTCCCGGTGGTGCCCAGCCAATGCAGGGAGACGAGGCCGGTCCCGAGTGAACCGGCGACATTGCCGGCGATGGTGGCGAACTGGATCCACCCCACGCGCGCTCCGACCGAGGAGAGATCCCGCTGCACCGCCTTCTGGACGAACGCGAAGGTGAGGCCGATCGCGAAGGAAGGCGGGCCGACCACGACGAAAGCGAGGACGACCAGCCCCGCCAGCGACGCGTGGCTGAGGCGATTGCCGTCCACGTTCATGATGACCGCGAGCGGGGGGTGCGGCAGCAGCCACCAGAGCAGGCCGGTGAGGGCGGCGGCGAGGACGAATCCAGCGCCTTGGGCGATGAAGAAAGCCGGACGGGGATCCGCGATCCGGCGCAGCCATCGTGCGCCCACCACCATGCCCAGTCCATCCGCCAGCAAGAAAACTCCGAGCACCGTCGGGAACAGGTAGGCATGATACTGCCCCACCTGACCAAGCAGCCGGACCCAGAGGATTTCCAGCGCAACGATCACGTAGCCCGACAGGAACACCGGCAGGCACCAGGAGAGGAGCCCCCGACCCTCCCGGCCGGTCCGCAGCGCCGGAGCCACCGGCACGGGCGGCGAGGACCGCGGCCACCGCCTCGAGGCCGGCGGCCAACTGCAAGGCCCGGACGAAACCGAGATCCCCCACGAGCCACCATCCGCCCAGCAGAGCCCCCAACGCCGCCCCCACGTGTTGACGGCGTAAAGCCGCCCAATGCGCT
>VHCJ01000080.1 GCA_016871755.1 Verrucomicrobiota bacterium
TGGGGTGGCGGTGCTGATGCCAGTCCACGACTCGGACCGGAACCACCCGATGCAAAGGACTCGCGGGCATCGTCCTGTGGGGTAGTTGGCCCGCGGGTCGCGAGCCTTTGATCAGGGGCGTTAGGTATCACAACGATGGTCAGGCTCATCGGCCGCCGACTGCTTTCCGTCCTTGCGGTCGCTGTCATCGCGATCTACTTGTGGATCGGGCGTGGCCAGTGGTTTGCCGACTTGGAGCGGCAGGCCCGCATCGGAAGCGTCCCATTGTACTCGGACGTATTGGACGTCTCACGAACTGGACGCACGGTGTGGAAGATCCCGCGGGAGGAGTGGTCGTACGATAAAGGATTGGCAAAGCTCTCGCTGGTCTTTAGCAATGTGCCAGGGCTGCCGTCGGAGTCGCGTGATCGCTCTAAAGTGGCGCTCCGCCTGAAGGTGTCTGCCGACGGAATCTCGGAGCAAGGGAAAAGCCTCGATCGCCTGGTGCGAAACTGGTACTTCACAACAGACGAGCCGTTTGACCCTCGGGCATCACTGTGGTCGTCCGGTGGCGGCTCCTCAATCGAGTATGGTCTGGCGGGTGTGATTCTCTACCCATTCGAGTCAACGCTGGTAACCATTGACGTGACCGCCGCTGATCCAAGCCTTTCAGTGGGGCGACCTCGTCTGAAATTGGTAGGTGACTACGACTACGCCGTGCACGAGCACCTTCCGTTTCTAAGACTTCTCCGCGATGGGGGCTTGGCCGTTTGCCTTGTCTTGGTGATCGCCTTGGCCGCCCTTGCGTCGTTTCCTCCCAAGTCCCGAAAAAGTAAGACCTAACCTTCTAAGGATTTGAGTTCGCGAAGCCGAACCTCAAATCCTCTGTTCAAGAAGCCCGGTGGAGCAGAGAGCGAGCCGCATCCCTAGGGCAACGGTGGGAAGCGGGGCTGCTCCGAGGGGGTCACGAAGCGCGTGACGATCCCGGTGTCGGGGTGATCAGCACTGGCCTACCGGTCTCGGCGCTCGGAACTGCCATGCCGGAAGGTCGTTGGCTGAGGGTTGTCGAGCGGTTGAATCGCCGAAACGCCTGATGGGCGCGCACCGCGTCTGAGTCGCGACGGGCGCGAGGTGAATCGAGAGTCGGCATGGCGGCGTGATCCATCCTGGGCATCTGGTCAGCTCGTGTCATGGATGGCGGAGGCGCGTCGCGGGAAGATGGCGATGACGCGGAGCTGGCCGCCGCATTCGCCGCAGCGTCGTGCCGGGAGGACGGGCGTGTCGGCCACGGTCTTGGCCAGCAGGAGGAACTGCTCGCCGTTGTGGAGGGTGACGAGCCAGCGGACTGCTTCGATGGAGAGCGGGCTCTGCGGTCCCAGAAACCCGTAGTGCCGTACCTTCTGAAGGCCGCATGGCAGCACGTGCTGGAGGAATCGCCGGATGAACTCCATCGCGTCGAGGGTCATCGTCCTCCAGCGGTTCGTTCCGCTGCGGCGGTACGAGAACGCGACCCGGCCGTCGTCGCAGGACACCATGCGGTGGTCGCTGATGCCGACGCGGAACACGTAGGTCGCCAAGTACTTCAGCGACGTGCGGCCATCACCAACGGCCTTGGAATGGACGATCCAGTCTCGCCGCCAGACGGCCGGATCGACTTCCTTGAGGAGCCCCGCCTTGCGGAGTTCCTCCCGGAACTTCCCTCGAAACATGACGGATAATGCCTTCACCGGCAGGAAGAACGCCGGTCCGGAGGGCCGCCAGGAGTTGCCGTCGGCGCCGACGGCTCCGCCGGGCACGACGTAGTGGACGTGGGGGTGATATTCGAGGGTGCGATCCCAGGTGTGCAGCACGCCGAAGAATCCGGGCTGGGCGTCGCCGAAGAAGCGATTGTCAGCGGCGAGGGTCCGGATCGCGTCGCTCGATGCCTTGAAGAGCGCGGCGTAGACGGCGCGAGCGTTGCCCCTCGCCAGGCACCTCAGTTCGGAGGGCAGCGTGAACGTCATCAGAAAATACGGGCAGGGCAGCAGGCGTGCGGTCTGTCTCTCAAGCCACGCCCTGGCCTTCTCCTGCTGGCAGGTCGGGCAGTGCCGATTGCCGCAGGATCGTCCCATGACATGGTTCTGGCCACAGGAGGCGCAGGCATAGCGCACCGTCCCGAGGACCCCGGTCCGGCAGGCACGGATGGCGCCGAGCACCTTGCGATGCTCGGCGGGCATCCGCGTGCCGAACCGTTCGAGATACTCCCCGCCATGCCGCCGCAGCACCTCGGCGACGGTCGGCACGGCGCTGCTGCTACTTCATGATCCGCTCGATGGCCTCGCGGGCGAGTTCCTGCCCCGTGGACGTGAGGTGCAGATAGATCATGGTCGTCTGGAGGGAGCTGTGCCCCAGGTACTGCTGGATGAGCCGCAGGTTGACGCCTGCTTCCAGCAGATGGGTCGCGTAGCTGTGCCTGAGCGTGTGCACGTGGACCGACTTCCGGAAGCCGAGCTGCTCGACGACGCGACGCATCGCTCCCTGCACGCTCGCCACGGCCATCGGCGTGGTGGCGGTCGGTGCATCCTTGCGGCCGCGACCGATGGCCGGGAACACGAGCCGCGGATGGTGATGTGTGGCCCAGTACTCGCGAAGTGTCGTCAGCGTGCGGGCTGGCAGCGGAATGAACCGGTCCTTCGCCCCCTTGCCGCGGTGGACGTGGACGAGCATGCGGGCGCTGTCGATGTCGCCCAGTTCCAGGGCGAGCCCTTCCTGGAGCCTCAGGCCCAGCGAGTAGACGGTCCAGAGGAAGGCCCGGTTGTGCGGAGTCCGGACGGCGTCGAGGAGCCGATGCACCTCGTCGACGGTCAGGACGTCGGGCAGCGTCTTGTGCTTCGGGACGCGGAGCTTCAAGAGCGTGGCCCATTCCCGCGGCACGGAATGGGTGTAGAAGAACTTGATGCCGCTGTGGGCGATCTTGAGGGCGCTGGGCGAGAACTGGCAGTCGTTCTTCAGGTACAGGAAGTAGTCGCGGACCTGCGACTCGGTGAGCTGGTCCGGCGACTTATGGAAGTGCGTGGCCAGCTTCCGCACGGCTCGGACGTAGGCTTCCTGGGTCCGCTCGCCGCGGCCTGCGAGCTGAAGATCCTGGATCATCCGCTGGCGGAGCGCGGTCGTGGGGCGCGTAGCAGTCATCGTGAAACCCTTTCGCAAAGGAGGAAGAAAGAACCCTTGCGAACGACGATGATTACGGGCAGGGCACGCGGCCACCGATGCCCTTCACGCCTGCGGCGAAGGACCGTCCGGGCTACAATCAAGGGGCGGAAAGAAGCCTGCCGCGCAGCGGCTTACTTGAACTCCGGTGATCTCCCGCACTCACCCGCCAAAGGCCCGGGCGATGCCCAGGAAATCGTCCGCCTTGAGGCTCGCGCCGCCGACGAGGGCGCCGTCGATGTCGGGCTGCGCGGCGAGTTCGGCGGCGTTGTCGGGCTTCACGCTGCCGCCGTATTGGATGCGAACCTTCGCGGCCACCTCCGGCGAGGCCAGCGTGCCCAGCACCCGGCGGATCAGGGCATGCACCTCCTGCGCCTGCTCGGGAGTCGCCACCTTGCCGGTTCCGATCGCCCACACCGGCTCATAGGCGATCACCAGCCGGCCGATCTCGGCCGCCGAGAGGCCCGCCAGCGACCCGCGCACCTGGGCCGTGACCACGTCGCCGGTTCGCCCCGCCTCGCGCTCCTGGAGCGTCTCGCCCACGCACACGATCGGCGTCAGGCCGGCCGCGAGCGCCGCCCTGGCCTTCGCGTTGACCACGGTGTCGGTCTCACCGAACAGCGTGCGCCGCTCCGAGTGGCCCAGGATCACGTAGCGGCAGCCGAGGTCGATGAGCATCGGCGGCGCGATCTCGCCGGTGAAGGCACCGCTTGCCTTGTCGTGCATGTTCTGTCCGCCGACGGACACCGGACTGTGGGCGACGGCCTCGAGCACCGGGTCGAGATAGAGGGCCGGCGGGCAGAGCACGAGTTCGGCGGCCGCGGCCTCGGACGAACGGGCCGCCACGGCCGCCGCCAGGCTGCGGGCCTGGGAGCGATCGAGGTTCATCTTCCAGTTGCCGGCGACGATCTTCCTGCGTGGCGACGACATGCGGACTCCGGGGGACAGGGTTGGGGGCGACGAATCGCGGTTCGGATGACCAGGTTCCGATTATCAGGTTCGGATGACCAACGGACCCGGGCGACCGTACCCCAGCGCAGCGACGTCGAAAAGCCCTCGGACGGGCCAATCCCCAAAGTGGTGATCGCGGTTTCCCGGGGGTGCGGCCCCAAGGCTTCGCAAAAGAATGTGTTTCGGCCGCCATTTCATGGGAATCAGATTTTTTTGGGGCCGCGCGAAGGTTTTGGCACGGGGGATGCATTTGCTTTTCGCCACGACCGGTAGCGGTGAAGCCCATCGCGACAGGTCGTGGCCGGACAGAGGAGTTCGTGCGGCGCAGACCGGTTGGCACTTCAGGCGACGTCCGCTTTCCCGGCGAGCGTCTGCAGGGTGCCAAAGGGTGATTTTGGCCTGATTTCAGGCGGAATGGCGCGCTGGGGCGTTTCTCTGATCGGTTCCGAAGGCAGGTCCGTTTTTCAGCCGTGTTGAGTCCGTTCGTGCCCAGGGTTTGGTGTATGTCCCCGCAGCCCCGCACTCCCGTTCCCCCGCCTAATTTGCGGCTGAAAGCCGCGATTTCATGGCGGTTTCCTGCCTTGGGCCCTGCCCTGGGCGGGGCGGGCAGCGGACCGCCGTGGGCGGCGGGCGATCCCGCCGTTCAACGCCGGATAGGCCGTGGAAGGGTTTCCCGGTCGGCTCTGCGCGAATCCTCGATCGGCTCGGGCCGAATTAGGGCTATTTCCCGGGTTTCTTTCGGGAAAGGCCGCGCCAGTGGGTGGCCCCCAACCCTTCGGACCTCTCACCAAAGTGGTGAGGGGATCACCACCGTGGTGAATCACTGTTTTGGTGAGGTTCTCACCGCCTCAGTGAGCACCGTTGTGGTGGGCTCGAGCCCACCGTCCCTTCTCGTTCGTGAGTGCTTATCAACCGTTTCCCCGGGCGGTCATGGCCAGTCGTTCGGCCCGTGGCAGCCTCTTTTCCTCGAAAGGACTTCGTAATGACCTTGCCAGCCAACGTCCGATCTGCCGCCATCCGCGTCACCGGCGTGTCCGCCGCG
>VHCJ01000081.1 GCA_016871755.1 Verrucomicrobiota bacterium
AAGACCTACCTTGGCTTTCAGATCGGGACTGTGCTGACGTCGTTTCTTGGACATAGGGATCGTGTTTCGGACTCTGGGTTAACGATCCGACCTGTCCAACTTCCGGGGTCCACCTCAGGGTGGCAGGGGAGGCGGTCAGCCTCCCCGCCTTCAGGCGGCCTTGGGTTGAGGGGTGAGCAGGTGTTTCAAGTGTTCGCGGAGCAGTTCCATGTCCAAGTAGCGGTTCTCGTCGACCCACTCCTCGTGGATCTCGACGGCCAAGGCGCGGACCAGCCGTAGGCAGCTCTCCTCGTTGGGAAAATGCGCACGAGCAGGGTGCGGCGTTTGATCTCCTGGTTGAGCCGCTCGAGCATGTTGGTCGACTTGAGGTGTTTGTGGTGTTCGCGGGGCAGCCGGTAGAAGGCGAAGGTCTCGTCGATGTTCGCCTCGACCCAGGCGCAAAGCTTGGGGTGGCGCGCCTGCCGACCCGTCCGTGGATCGTACCCCCGGGGAAGACCGACGAGTTGAAGCTGGCCTTCGATATGCGGGGGCGCACCGGGTTGCAGACCAAGACCGCCACGGTGGAGACGGAGCGTGGGCGGCGCCTGCTCACCATGAACATCCGGATCCCCGCGGCGCCCTCGATGGCCGCCGACCCCGGGCTTCGCGAGCGCAACCAAGCTCTCGCGAAGGCCGACCGGCAGGCCGTCTTCCGCGGCGACTGCGCCCGCTGCCATGTCGTACCGACAATCGGTTTGAGCGGCGGGGAACTGTACAAGGCGGCGTGCGGGATCTGCCACGAGGCGGAGCACCGCGCGTCGTTTGTGCCCCTGCTCAAGGAGCTGCAACGCCCGGCGGACCGGGATTACTGGCGCTCCATGGTGGTCGCGGGCAAACCCGGCACACTGATGCCCGGGTTTTCCGCTGACATGGGCGGGCCGCTCAACCGTCCGCAGATCGATACGCTCGTGGAGTATCTTATCGCCACCTACGCGGTGCGGAATTGAGGGCGTCGCCGGGCGATCCGATCTTCCGCGCGATCGCGGCGACGCTCGGTCACGGTGAAGCGGACTCAGAAGCTGCCGCTCACTCCGAATTTGATGACCGTCGTGTAGAGGTCGTTGCGCGTCGCGCGGTCGCGGATGTAGGTGTACTCGTGGGCGGTGCCGATGTTGAACACGTTGATCACGTCGGCGTAGACGCTGAACCGGCGGCTGAACGCGTAGGCGAGGTTCACGTCCGTGGGAGTGCTGCCCTTGTCGTACACCCGCCGCGAGGGGTCCGCGTTGTAGCTCTTAAGCCGGTCGGACATGTGGTTGACCTTCACGCGGATCGTCCAGCCATGCGCGATATAGGAGAGACCCACGTTGCCCGTGCGCGGAGTGAAGAGCGGGATGGTGCCGCCGGTGCGGTTCGCGCCCGGCGTGCCGTAGTCGCCCTCGGTCCGCAGCCACGTCATGTTGGCGAACGCGCCAAAGCCGCGCCATAAGCCCGGCAGGTGGCTGAACTGCTGGCTGTAGGCGAATTCGATTCCCCGGATCTTTGCCGACCCGCCGTTGCGATCGGTCGTCAGCAGGTAGCCGTCGTACTCCTGGCCGAAGATGTTGTTGGTGGAATCGACGCGGCCGACTCCAGCGCGGTAGATGAAGTCGCGGAGGCGTTTGTCGAAGGCGCCGATGGAAAGTAATCCCGCCGGCTCAAAGTACCACTCGAGCGAGGCGTCGAGGTTGCGTGAATGCTGGGGCTGCAGGTCCGGATTGTTGGAGGTGATGGTCTGGTTGTCGTTGTTCACCGTCATGTCGGGCACGATCTGCCCGAAGTTCGGGCGCCCGATGCCGGTGGAGTAGCTAAGGCGGCCGATTAGGCCGCGGGTCGCGCTGTATTTCAGGTGGAGGCTGGGGAAGTAGTTCCGGTAGTCGCCGCCGGCGCGCGTGCGGTTGCCGTACTCGGCGAGGCTGCGGCGGGCTTGCTCCTCATCCGTCACGGCGCCCACCCAAGCCGCCCTGCGGGCACGCTCGGCGGCGGTGAGCTCCTGCTTGAAGCCCTGGCCGGAGAAACGCGTTTCCTCCATCCGGACGCCGGTCACCACACCCAGCCGACCCCAGCGGGTCTCTCCCTGCACGTAGGCGGCCGTGACTGTCTCCCCGGCCCGGGAATCGAGCCGGATGGAGTCCTGCACGCTCGTGGCGACGTTGCGCCGGAAAAGCTGCGGCTGGTTTCGCAGTGTCTCGCGCAACTCCGGCAGCTTCAGGAACTGCAAGCCGCGCGGATAGTTGAAGGCGACATGGGTGTAGCCGGGGTCGAAGAACCGGCCGAGATCATCGTCGTTCGTCGCGCCGACGGGGCCGGCCACACCGTTCGGGCCGACGTAGCTGAGCAATTCCCGGTTCTGATCGCGCCGGCGCGACTGCTCGCGGAAACGAAGGCCGGTCTTCAGCGACACCGGCAACGTGGTGGCGAAGGCGCGCCGGTAGTTGACCTGGGCGCCGAGGATCTCGTCGCGGCTGAAAATCTCCGGCATATCGATCGAGGTCATCGTCGAGTTGCGCGGCTCATGGATGTCCGGACCGCTGATCTGGGAGACCGTGAAGTACCGGTGGGTGAGGGAGCGGTCGAAGCGGAATCCCACGCCGGCCACGGCGCGCGCCGGGATGAAGCGGCGCTCCTCGCCCGAGGAGGGCGAGAAATTGGCGGTGAAATCGAGCTTCCCGTCGAGAAAACGGGCGCTCTCGCCGCCGAACGTGAAGTTGAGCGTCTCGACGTCCCGCTCGCGCCGGTTCTGGTTGAACGTGAAGGTCTGGTTGCGCGTCTCCGTGATCTTGCTGGAAACCGACACGATGTTGGCGGCGGTGGCGGAGCTCACCGTCGGCTGCCGGCGGTTCAGCTGATCGACGTAGTACGAGTAGGTGGTGTTGAAATAGACGCGGGTTGCGTCCCCCAGCCGGTAATCGACCCGCGCGCCCAGCCCTTGGCGTTTGTGCTTCAGCTGGTCCTGGCCCCAATTGGAAGCGGTGAAGAAGACGGGCCGGTCGGTGGCGGTGGTCTGCTCGTAGAGGAGGTTGCTGCGGTCGCGCGGCTTGTGGCTCTCGTTATAGCTCGCGGTGAAGAGCACGCCCACGCGGTCGCGGATGATGTCGGAGTAACTCAGGCTGAAGAGCGGCCGGAATGTCTTCTGGTCCATGTTGTAGGAATGGCCGGCGTTGTAGGTCGCCCGGCGGCCCTTGCGGTCGAGGGCGCTCTTGGTGCGGAGGTTGACACCGCCCCCGATCGAGTCGGCGTCCATGTCGGGCGTGGCGGCCTTGGTGACCTCGATCGTCTCGATGAAGTCGGCGGGCACCTTGTCGATCTCGAAGCCGCGATTGAGGCTGCGGGTGGTGCCGTTGGCGCCGCGCGTGCCGTCGATGCTCACGGCGTTCAGGTTGGAATCCACCCCGCGGATGCGGATGAGGTAGATTTCCCCCTCCGACTCCTCCTTGCTGATGCCGGGCATGCGTTGGAGAAAGTTGCCGAGGTTGAGGTCGGCCACGTTGCCGAACGCGTCCGAGGAGATCACATCCTTCACGTTGCCGGCGTTGCGCCGCTCGGTGATGGCGAGGGCGTTGCCCTCCCGCTCGCCCTCGACGACGAATTTCTCGAGTTTGTACACGGCCGAGGTGAGGCCGAGGTCGCGGATCGTCGCGCGGCCTACTGTCACGTTCGCCGCGCTGGAGACCGGATCGAGGCCGGAATAGGTTGCCGTGACGGTGTAGGCGCCCGGGGCGAGTCCGGTGAACTCGTAGCGGCCGTCGCGCAGGGTGAGGGTGCGGCCTCCGCCGGGCGATAATGTCACCTCCGCGCCCGCGAGGTTCTGCCCCGTCGCGGTGTTGCTGACGACGCCGGCCAGCGAACCGGTTTCCGCGGCCCGGGCGGTGCTGAGAGACGCAAGTGCCGGGACGAGCAGGGCCAGGAACAGCGGGAAGGAAACACCGGAGCGCCGGGCGCGGGCGGATGGGAGCAGTGGGGTTCTCATGGGGACATCGTGGGGCCGTTGGTCGCATCGCCGCGGCATCGCGGCGAAAGGACCTGAACGGAGGGGTGGATTCAGGGTTTAAGGGGCACCGCGCGCCTCGACAGCGTCGAGGCTGGGACCGGGATTTTCGATAGTGTCGGGAATGTTCAGCAAAAAGGCGGAACATGGTAGGTGGTAGGGGGTGAACAAACCAAAAACCACCGAAGGAAGGAAAACCATGACCCGCCCGAAACCGAACGCTGAGGCGATCAACCTGACAAAACAAGACCTGCTGCGCATACTCACGGAGGACGATTCCCTCAGGAAGTTGATGCAGACGCTGCTGCAGGAGGCTCTGGAGGCCGAGATGGAGCGCACGGCCCTGCCGGTCCTGGGGCACGCGTAACTCCAGCTTGCCCACCCGGGTCACCAACGACCGCGTGTAGTAGCCACTGCGATAGCCCAGCCGGCCGGCCGTGCGCTCGCTTTTGCCGGCAAGCACTAGCCATGGAGGCCCATACCGACGCGATCCTTGGATCGTTATCCGGATTTAGGTATCGGGCAATTTTCGGATCACCCCACTCCACGGCTGCAATTATCTCCGGCTCATCGGGGGGAAAGGCTCCTCTACTGAGTAGGAGTCGAACGCACTCGGAATGGCGATTCCTTATGGCGAGCCGAAGTGCTTTGTTGTTCGACGCTCGCACATTTGCACCAAGTTGGATCGCCCACTTCGCCATGTCGTCATCGCCTGTTTCAGAGGACTTTATCAGAACACCCTGCTGCTAGGAAACTGGATCTTCAGGGGGATCGGATCCGGGAGGGGTTTAAGGGGAGGGTGCCGGTTAAAAACGGAGTCGGACCCCTGTAGTCCCCCAACCCTCGAGTCCGCCTGACCAGCCAGCGGCGCGAAGAGTCGGTCAACAAAGATATCCCGACGGAAACTCAGCGACTCGTCCGATTCCGGCGCC
>VHCJ01000082.1 GCA_016871755.1 Verrucomicrobiota bacterium
GCGCAAATCCGCGGTCATCGCCGCCTCCGCTTCGATTTTCCACGTGAGCCGCGAGCGAGCCTCCGCCGCCCGTAGCCGATGCGTGCCGCCGACCTCCGACTCCACCACGCGCACGCCGGGCGGAAGCGAGAGGCTCACTGCCACATCCACATCTTCCACATTCAAATGGTCCAGCTCCGCCGAAACCGACGCCACTCGCCGGGCGCGTGCCAGTGGCTGGTCCGGCTGAAAACGCCTCACCCGGAACTGCGGCGTGGCGCGTTGCGAGCCGGCTGGATGCGTCGTCACGCTGACATTGTCCAGCGCCGGGGTGGTGCCATTGAGAGCGCGAAAACGAACGACCACCGGCGACCGCGCCGGCACGTTGCCCGCGACGAGACGCTGGCCAAGCCCCGTCTTAAGCTGAATGCGAGCAAACACCTCGCCATCGGCATCCATCACCTCCGCGTTCAGCTCCGCGCCTTTGCGCCACCCATCCGCGACATCCATCGTGAGCACCACATCCGCCGCCTGTGCCAGCGCTCCCACATTCTGCTCGAGAAAACCAAGCTGCGAAACATTGCAGGCCGGCTGCTTCCCATCCGCTCCCGTGTGAACCGCATAAAGCGGAAACGCCGCCGATGATTTCCAGCCCGTCGGCACACCCTCGTGCCACCCATCCCCGCCGTGAGGCTTGAGTCCCGTGAGGTCGCTGAAGTCGCCATTCACCACGCGCAGTTCCTCTGCCTGCAGCGCGACCAGCGGCGCGAGCAGCAGGGCGGTGAGGAGTGTGAGTGTTGGCTTCATCTCGTTGTCTTTTCCAATCGGGTTCCCTTCATCGGGATCGCAGTCGTTCCGCGATCTTCTCGATGAGTCGCGTGGTGCTGGTAGCGTTGCAGGTCTGGCCGGCTGTGGCGTGCTCTTTCCAATAGGCGGCGCTATTGATGATGCCTTCGCGTTGCAGGACGGTGATGGCTTGCGCCGTGGTGGTGACAGGCGTGAACTGGCTGGCCGACCTGATCATCATGGCGGCGACCTGTTCGCCTTCGTGGTTGGGTTTGCCGCTCCAGGTGTTGATGTCCGCGATGATCTTTCGCTCCTGAAGAAACTGAAGGTCGGCGCGGTAGGCTTCGGGCATGGATTGCTTGATGTCGCCAGGCGCGGGTTTCGGCTTCGACGCCATGGATTTGCTCGTAACGAACTCGGGCGCCCCCGCGCGGAGATCGGCAAGCGCTATGGTCAGACGCTGCTTTGCCTTCAATGCGGCCTCATCGGTTTCGCTCACGGCTTTTTCTACGGCGGGCGATTCGCTGATGTCGGTGAACTTGCCGTCACCGTAGAGTTTGAACCGATGGTCCGCGATGAAGTAGTCGCTTGCGAGCTGGGCGTAGACCCATTCACGCGCCTTGCCGTCGCGTCCGAGGATCTGCGGGGCGATGCTCCGGCCATCGAGCTTCAGATTGGAGGGCGTAGGCACGCCCGTGAGTTCGAGCACCGTGGGGAAGAGGTCGGTGAAGTCGGTGAGGTCCGGGCACACGCGACCGCCTGGCACGAGTGCGGGGCAGTTGACGATCAACGGCTCACGCACACCACCCTCGGTAACGTCGCCTTTGATGCCCCCGACGGGCCGCCCGCGAATGGTGCCGATGGGTTCGCCAAAGGGACCATTGTCCGAAGTGAAGAGGATGATCGTGTTGTCGCGCAGGCCCAGCTTGTCGAGGTCCGCCACCAGCCGGCCCATCTGCTTGTCGAGGTAATGCACCATGTCGATGAGGATCTGCGGGCGGTCCTTGGTGCCGGGCTTGGTATCCGGCGTGCGCATGAACGGCGTGTGCGCGAGCACGGCGGAGTAATACACAAAGAACGGCTGCTCCCGATGCCGCTTCATGAAGTCCACCAGAAACTCGTGCGTCAGGTCGGGACCGTATTGCTCCGGCTGGCCTTGGACGAACTCGCCGTTGCGGCAGTAGCGGGGGTTCCAGTAGCGGTCGGGCGTGTTGCGTCCCATCCAGAGCATGTATTCGTCGAAACCCATCGCCCGTGGCGCCTGGGCGTCACCCTCGGGCGCGCTCTGGCCGAGCTTGCCGATGGCGCAGGTGGCATAGCCGGCCTGCTGCATCACGTTGGCGATGGTCGGATGCCGCTTTGGGTCGATGACGGAACTGTTGTTGCCCAGGTAGCCCGTGCGGAAGGGATACTGCCCCGTCAGCAGCACGCCGCGCGACGGCCCGCACAGCGGCATGGAATAAGACCGCTCAAATCGCAAACCCGTGGCCGCGAGTTTGTCCAGATTCGGCGTCCGGAACGGCGCGGCGCCATAACAACTGATGCGCGAAAGGCCCACGTCATCCGACAGCACGACGATGACATTCGGCTTCTGCTTCGGCGCATCGGCGGCATGCAGCGCGGTCAGCGGCGCGAGCAGCAGGGCGGTGAGGAGTTGGAGGGGTGATGGCTTCATGATTCAAATGGTGATGAGCGGTTTCGACGCGGCGGATGGGTTTGCCTTCAAGTCACCACCGACCGTCCTCCGGATCGCGTCCAGTTCCCTCTTTAGGTGCTTTTGGAACAGGCTGATGTCCGCGCTGTGGATGAGCATGTTCGCGCCGAGTTGGAGGAAGCGGGCCTGCTGCTCGACCTCGCCCCAGAAGTGAATGCCGGCGCCGATGCCGGCGGCGCGGGCCTTGCGGAAGATGGTCTCGCAGGCTTTGAGGAAATCCGGGTGATCGTAGTTCTCCGGCACGCCGAGGCTGCAGGAGAGGTCGTGCGGCCCAATCAGCACGGCGTCGAGTCCGGGCACGGCGAGGATGGAATCGAGGGCTTCGATGGCAGGCACGCTCTCGATGTTGACGATGAGCAGTCGATTCTCTGCGCCGGCGGCGATGTAGGGGCCGAGGTCGCCACCGGGCGCGTCACCGTCGAGCAGGCGCTCGAGGCGTCGGCCTTTGAGGGGACGCAGCTTCACCGCGCCGCGCAGGGCTTGCACCTGGTCGGCGCTTTCCACGTAGGGCGCGATGACGCCCGCCGCGCCGCCGTCGAGCACCATCGTGGCGGCGAACGGATCGGGCGAAGGAATGCGCACCAGCGGCGGCAATCCGAGCGCGGCGTAGGTCTGGCACATCCAGCTCAACTCGGCGCGGTCGAGCGCGATGTGCTCGGTGTCGATGAAGACGAAGTCCAGCCCGCAACCGCGCACCACCTCCGGCCAGCGTGGCGAGGGCGAGACGATCAAGGTGCCGAAGACGGTCTGTCCGGCGCGGAGTTGTTTCGATAGTTCCGAGGGATTCATGGCTTGAGCGAAAACTTAGCGAAATGGATGTGCGTCCGCGCGGTGTCGGCGGTGCCGCTGTCCCAGACGCAGCGGAACTCGCCCGGAGCCACCTCGACGAGCGTGGGGTAGGAGTTCTTGATGCCAGCGTCGTAGAACGTGCGTTCCGCACTCCATGCGCCGCCGGGCGGCTTGACCTTGTAACGCAGCGAGGTGCGCCCGCCATTCGGGAAGCCGGGCGCCTTCACGCGCTGCGGGGGACCGTCGTTATAGACGTAGAGGTGCGTGCCGTCCGCCGCGCGACCGAAGAAGCCCTTCGACTTGGCGTTGTGCAGGTCGGATTCCTCGCGCGCCACGCTCCAGGTGCGACCGCCATCGCGGCTGACGCTGGAGTAGGCACGCGGCGGGTCGGTGGTGAGTTCGTCTTCGTCGTAGTTGGCGGTGCGCATGACGAGCTTCAGCTCGTCGGGCGCGTCGCCGGGGGCGAGGTTGCCTTCGTGCAGAAACACCCGCTGCGTGGTGGGCTGCGGAATGTAGGCCTCCAGTTTCCATTCCAGCAGACTGGTGCTGCTCAGGATGAAATGGTCGCGCGAACCGCGCGGATCGGAGCCGAGCGTGTTGCGATGCGCGGGCAGCAGGAAGACGCGTTGCCCGCCCCGCTCCACCTGCATCGGGCTGGCGCAGGTAATCAACGGACCGGTGTAGTGCATCGCCATTTCCACCGGCGTCCATGAGCGTCCGCCGTCCGCGCTGAACGCGCCGACGAGCTGGGATTCCTCGCTGTTCTCCGCCGCGATGAGGCAGCGCATGGCGAAGCACCACACCACGGCCTGCCCCGGCGGGCGGTAGAGCACCGGATTGGCGTAGGCAAACTGCAGCGCGCCCTGCCGCCGTTGATGATCGAAGACGGTGACGGGTTCTTCCCAGGTGTTGCCGTCGTCCTTCGACAAGGTGACGAGGATGTCGCCCATGTCCTTTTTGCCGTTCACCATCGCGCCGAAAGCGACGATGAGGTGGTTCTTCCGATCGCCAGGAATGATGAAGGGCTGCCACACGCGCCACGCCAGCGGATGCTGCTCCAGACGGCGGATCACCGTGACACCGGTGACATCGCCCTTGTGTTCCCCCGCCGCCGGAGCGGTGGCGGTCGCGCGTTGGGCCGACTTCTTTTTCTGCGCCTGGGCGGCGGGTGCCGAGGTGAGCAACAGAACTGTGAGGAGCGAAAGGATGGCGGTGAGTTTCATAGTTGGAGCTTATCCAGTGAATCAACGGCTGACGTTGTGGAGAAATAGCACGGCAGGTCCCTGGAAGGGAGGTTTCATGAGCTGCTTCGAGCCGCCGGTGAGCGGGCCGGCTTCGGAAATTTTTCCGGAGTTCACGTCATGCCATTCCACGGTGAAGGTGGCCTTCGTGTCGGTGAGGTTGATTTCGACCTCGCCGCCTTCGGGGGCGAGGATGACATACGAGACGCCGGGCTCGGCCAGGCAGTAGCCGGTGGAAGCGAGTTCTCCGCGCGGTGTGCTGCGGGCGAGATGGATGCGGCGGGACAAGGCGAGCGCCTGGCCCATCGCGCGACGCGGGCCGTCGTCCTGAGGGCGCACTTTGCCGAGCACCTTGGCGTCGTAGGTGTCCATGAAGAGCGGGTTCAGCCCGCGCGTGAAGGTCTTC
>VHCJ01000083.1 GCA_016871755.1 Verrucomicrobiota bacterium
CCCCGCCGTGACCGCGTTCTGGGTGGCGAGACTTCCCAGGCCAGAGACATCACCGCTTGTGAGGACGAGCGAACCCGTGACCCGCACTTTACCATCCACCACCTGAAACGGTGCCACCGCCGAGGTCCCGTTGTGGATCTTGAACGAACTAGCCTGGAAGGTGATGTCCGACACATCCGCACCGGCGCCCGTCGCCGACGTGATGTTCATCCCGGTTACGATGTTTCCCGCGGCCACCTTCAGGGAATACTTGCCGGAAAGGTTGCCGTCAGCGGTGGCCCTCGCGGTTGCCTCCGCTGACACCGCCGTTCCGATCGCGCCCGATGCGACTGTCGTATCGACCCACGCGGACCCATTCCAGCGCTTCACCGCGTTACCGTTGCCTGTATCGATCCAGAGGTCGCCCGCCGCGGTGGCCGTCGGAGAGCCGCTCTGGAAGAAGGTCCGGTTTCGCGAATTCGCGGTAGCCGAGACAGAGTTGATCTGTCCCGCCAGCGCTGTGTCAGCGGCGGAACGCGCCGTCTCCTCGGCCGCGATGCGGGAGTACGTAGCGGAAAGCCCGGAGGAAGCATTGTTTACGGCCGACTCCAGGGCGCCGGCCCGATTGGCAACCGCCTCCACCGCAGTGGCGCGAGCGCCCTCCTCCGACGTAATACGCGAATGGGCCGCGGCAACGCCCGTGGATGCGTTGTTCACCGTGGCCTCGAGGGCGGACGCTCGCGTTGCAACCGCGGCGGTTTCTGCCGCTCGGGTTTCCTCTTCCGAAAGAATCCTCGCCCGGGTGGCTGCAAGACCCGTGGTGGCGCTATTTACCGTAGTCTCGAGACTCGCCGTGCGAGCTGCCACGGCATCCACCGCGGTCACCCGCGCCTGCTCTTCACTCGAGATCCGCGAATGGGCGGCGGAAACGCCGCTCGTCGGGCTATTGATGGTCGCCTCGAGCGAGGACGTCCGGGACGCGACCGCCTCCACGGCCGTTGCTCGAGCCTGCTCCTCCGCCGCGATCCGAGCAGTTGTTGCGCTTAGGCCAGTCGCCGGATCGTTCACCGCAGCCTCCAGACTGGAGGCGCGGGATGCCACCGCGCTTACCGCAGTGACTCTGGCCGACTCCTCCAGCCCGACCCTTGCGTGAGCCGCAGCCAAACCAGTCGTGGGATTAGCCAACGTCGCTTCCAACGCCGACACGCGGACCACCGACGCCGCGATCGCGGACGCCTGAGCCGTGATCTGATCCCGAAAGAGCGCCTCGTTCGCATTGAATCGCGCCCGCAGGGTTATGGTCTGCTCCGCAGCGGACTCGTACTGGGTGGCCGTGACGCGACGAACCTCCTCAATCGTGGCCGAGCTGGAGTTGAGCCCGTCAGCGACCTTCGCTTCGAGCAGCGACAACGCCTCCGCCGAGGCGAAACCCGGCTCAACCTGCGTCCGCAGGATGACTCCTGCGATGGCGGAAGACTCAACCGTGCGATCACCCACGCGCGCCGCCAACTTGGACGCCGCTGCGGTGATTTTCTGGTCCGCTGCGCTGGTGGCGTTCTCCAGGCGTGCCGCGAGTGCGGCAATCGCAGCCTCACGGGCTTCGCGCTCCCGCTTTATGCGGGCGAGCAGGAGTTCCTCTGGGATGCTTCCGGACACGTCGCGATACTAGCGAGCGCAGGAGAAAGGAACAAGGGAGCACCTTGAGTTCGCCCTCGCGCTAAAAGCGCACTCTGCTCCCCGACCAGAACTACTTCGCCGCCACCTGCCGCTGCAGACGGGTTCCGAGCCAGAAGTACCCGCAGGCGAAGCTGAACGTCAGTATCTCGGATTGCAGGCCGGCGATCACCTCCGGGGGCCGCGTCCAAACGTAGACGCATGCGCCCGCGACCATCACCGGACGCACCAGCCTAGTAACGGCCTCAACCAAGGTGAAGAGCCAGTGCATTGCCATCGGTGCCGCCGCCGGCGGCTGGTACCCCGAGGCCATCGTGCCCTCCTGCGCCCTGGTGAAAGCCTCGAGCTCTCCGATCGCGACCTCCTTCTCCTTGAGCGCCTGCAGCTCCGCGATGCGCCGCTTCGAGGCGGACCACTCACGAGCCTCCGCGACCACGGTGCCCAGCATCTGCGTGACGCCACCCAGAATGGTTCCGCCCGCGGCGGAGATCAGGAAGTTCCAGAAGCTCATTCTTTCAGCGCCCCCACGGAAATCAGGCCCTGCAGCACCTCGATCGGGATCCTGTTCTTTTCGATCTTCAGTTCGTCTTCGGTGAAGACGACGGAAGGCATGCCCTCCGCCTCAGCCCCGAGGGCGTCGTCGATGGCTGCGACGAACTCGCTGAACGACGCCGTGCCCCGCTCGATGTTGTAGTTACCCTCCGCGTCGGCCTTCCCTTTGGCCCGAACCAGACTGACCCGTACCTTCTCGAAGTCAGCTTCCGCGGACTCGCACCTCCGAAGCGCGGAGGCGATCCTCAGTCGAACCGCACCCGACAGCTCCAGGGGCGTTTTTTGGTCCATCTCGGCCAGCCGAGACAGGTGCTTCTTCAGGGTGAGAGCTTGGTGTGTTTTCATGGAGATGGAGTTGGTGCGGCGCCTGCGGCTTGGCCGGCGGACTGCGAGGTGCCTCGGTAGGGCTCGTCGATGGAGACAATCATCGCGCCCAACTTGTCCGCCACGTAGCGCGCCGCGAAGAGGTCGTCGTCGCCCCACATGGCGTAGTCCGGAGGCGGCATCTGGATCTGACCGTGGTGGAGCGCGATGCCGTCGCGGTCGAGTAAGCGGAAGGCGAAGGTGGCGCTCGTGGAGAGCACGGCCTGGACGCTCAGGATTTCGAGGACGTCGGCGGTGCCGAGAAAGGAAACGAGAGGCTGGATTTTGATCCGCATGGTCAGACGAAGTATTGCGCGATGACGTCGGCCTCGTTGGCGCCCACGCACCAAAGCGTGAGCACCGCCGTCTTATTTGCCGCGATGCTGGTGGGAGCGGTGCCAACCCAGCTCCATCCCGGGAAGTACAGATTCCGGGCCGTGCCACCGGGTTGGATGATGACCTCGAGGCGCCGGCCGGTCGATTTGTTCGAGATATTTCCGAAGGTGACATCTCCCCCGAGACCGCTGAACCAGATCTGCCGCTGCCCGCCAAAGTTCAGGTAGACCGTTCCGGACCAGTTGCCGTAGTAGTACTGGGAGTACTGCGCATTGTAGAGGCTGGCGGTCCCGTCGCAGGTGAAGCCGTTGGAACCGAAGTACGTGTACGATCCGTAGAAGTAATTGTACCCGTAAAAATACTGGTAGTCCCAAAAGTACGTCGTGTTGTAAAAGTACTTGGTGTTGTAGAAGTACGTCGTGCTCCCGACGCCGCTCGTCGTCCCGATGTAGATCTGCGCTGAACCGGAGCTGATGTAGAAGCGGTTCGACTGATCGTAGACGTAGTAGGAGCCGTTCCAGTACCACATGACGCTGGTCTGGAGGTAGGTGCCGAGGGTGTAGAGGATCGCGGCCGTCGCGTTCGGCGAGTACAGCTGCTGGGCGTACGTGTACCCGGTGCTGCTGACGTAGAACACCTGCCCCTGGTAATTGTCCGAGCACCGGATGAAGGTGTAGTTGTAGTAGTTCCCGCTGTTCGAGACCGTCTGGGACAACTGCAACAGCACCCCGCCATAGCCGCTCAGGGAGTTGCTGATCGAGAGGGAGTTTCCGCTCGCGGTGGTGCTAATCGATGCCGCGCCGTCATTGCTGATCAACCAGGCGCCGGAAGTGGCGCTGGTGCTGAAGTTGAACCCGTTGACCGAACCGGAGCCGCACGAGAAGTTAGCCCGGCTG
Source organism: Verrucomicrobiota bacterium (assembly GCA_016871755.1). GTDB lineage: Bacteria > Verrucomicrobiota > Verrucomicrobiia > Opitutales > Opitutaceae > UBA6669. The sequence continues at coordinate 3,801 of VHCJ01000083.1, forward strand.
TTGGCGACGAACATCCCCAGCACGGTCTGGGACGAGGCGTTCTTCAGGTAGATGCCATCACCGATGAACGACGTACGGAATTCCGTGTACCCATTGTTGAAGTACGCGGCATCAACAAAGGTCTTCACCCCGGATATTGACTGATTCCCGGTCGTGTAGACGCCGTTCGTGACGGTTGCCGCGTTGCCACTGATATCGATGCCGTAAGCGCCCGAAAGCCGTGCGGAGGGAACCGTCCCGCTCGTGATGTGCGTCGCGTCGACCGTGACACTGATCACGCTGCCACCGGTGTCCTTGGAAAACAGCCGACGGTCAGCGAGGTTGATCGCAAGTTCGCCCGCGGAAAGGTCGGCAGCCGCGGGGGCCTTGGCGGCGACCGAGGAGCGCTTCAGAATGATGCGATTAGGCATGGGTATGTACCCGGGGATCGGCCGTATCTACGGCCTGAGGTATCGGTGGGGGCGTTAGAACGTTCCGCCGTCGACGTCGGACGAGGGCGCCAGGAAGTCGGTTCCCGCCAGCGCGGCGGAGAAGGAGGCCGAGCCATTGACCTTAACGAGTCCGTTCACCGCTCCGACGTTGTCGGCCTTGGTGCCTTGCGAGGCGGTCGCGTAGGCGCTTGAGGCCGTGAAGGCGGCGCTACCCAGGGTGCCGCCACCGACGATGTTCAGCGTCGCGGAATCCGTTCCCGACAGCGTGAGCGTGTTCGCGATGGTCAGCGTCTTCGCGGTCGTTCCTCCCGCCAGAGCAAAACCGGTGGTGTTGGCGGTCAGCGTCAGGCCGTTGTACGACTTGCCGGTCAGAGCGGCGGCGACGCGGGCATCCGCCAGGGTTCCGCTCGAGATGTTGCTCGCGTTCGTGGCGTCGGTCGTGGCCGAGGCGGCGAGGCCGCTCACCCGGGCCACCGGCACCGTGCCGCTCGAAAGCGTTCCGATGGTCGTGATGTTTCCCGATCCCACCCAAGTCGACAGGGCCGTGTTCTCGACGTTGCCGAGGCCAACCTTGGATTTTGAGAGCGAAGTGATCCACGCGGGGTCGGCGTAACTGCCGGTCGTGTAGACACCGTTCGTGA
>VHCJ01000084.1 GCA_016871755.1 Verrucomicrobiota bacterium
CGGCGAGCCGGTGTTCTGGAGCGCGAGCGGTGGACGGAACTGCCCGGACGACGACTTCGTTCAAGCCGACGCGCAGGATTGCGCCGATTGAAGCCTCGCTGCTTGACAGCGAGCGGCCGGAGGCGGCGCCGGCCGGCAGATCGAACGCCATCCGGTCCGCCGCCCGCGCCCCGCCGGCGAGGACAAGGCAGCCGAGCACGAAGGCGACCAGCCGGCGGCCAGGCGGAAAAAGGCCGATGGGGGAAACGCGGTCCAAGCGAGGGCAGGGAGGGATGCAGGGTGTCGCGGCGCGCGCGGCGATCGGCCACGGCGGCACACGGAGGGAGACGAGCGACCCGCGGAAATCACTACAGGCGAATTTTCGACCGTTGCCCGGCGCGCGGGCGATGGTTCAGCGCCGGCGCCGCAGCACGATGCGCCCGGCGACGGCTTCCTCGCCGACCAAATCGAAGCCTTGGGCGAGCACCTCGGAAAACTCCGCCGGATCGTCGAGGCGGAAGACGCCGCTCAACCGCACCGCCCCCAGCGCCGGATCGCCGAGTGCGAACTGCACACCGGTGTGGCGGTTGACGTGGGCAACGACATCGGCGAGCGGCACAGATGAGAACTCCGCGCGCCGCTGCCGCCACACGAGCCGCGCAGCGGGATCGGTCGACGGCAGCACGGTCACCACGGGCGCGGCGCCGGCCGCGCCGGGCTGCACTGCGACCGCCTGGCCCGCGGTCAGCGATAAGAGCGGCTCGGTCGCCGCCGTCGCGACGGCGACCTTGCCCTCGGTGACCACGACGTCGGCCCCACGGGCCGTGATCCGCACGGCAAACGCCGTGCCGACCGCCCGCACGGAAATTCCGTCGGCTACGACCACGAACGGGCGCGTCGCATCCGGCACGACTCGGAAATGCGCCTCGCCGCCGCTCATCGCCACGCGCCGCACTCCCGGGGAATACTCCACGGTGAAGGGCGCCCCGGCGGGATACTCCGCGACCGACCCGTCGGGCAACACGCTCCGCGGCGGCTCGTGCAGCACCGTCCGGGCGGCGGTTTCCACCGGGGCGGACTGGCGCCAACTCCATCCTGCCGCCAGCAGCAGCGCGCCCAACGCCACGCCGCCCGCGGCAAAGAGCCGCCGCTGCCGCCCGCGCCGCCGCTCGGTCAGGCGCGCGCGCAGCGCCGCGCCGAAGCCAGGCTCGGCTGCGCGATCCGTCGCCTGCCAGACGCGCTCGAGCTTTGCGACCGCGGCGGCATGCGCGGGCTCCGCCGCGCACCAAGCGGCGAAGGCAGCGGCCTCGGCCGGCGTAAAGCCAGCGTCCCGCTGGCAGATCCACTCGGCGGCGGTCTCCGCGATAGAGGGAGCGGACGGCTTCATGGCGCGGGACGGCGCGCCTCGCAGCCGTCGAAGAATTCCTCCAAGTCGCGCAGCCCACGCACGACGTGAATCTGCACCGCCGCTTCCGTGATGCCCAAGCGCGCGGCGATTTCCTTCTGGGGCACGCCCTCGATTTTTCGCAGGAGCATCACCTCGCGTCGGCGCGGGGACAGCGCCTCGAACGCGCGGGCCAGCAAGTCGAGGTCGTCCGCGCGCACGGCCGCCTCGGCGCAGTCGGGCCCGGCGGCGACGGCCGCAGCGACCGTTGCCTCGCAGGCCGGCACCAAGGGCGAGACGCGCTCCCGACGGACAAAGTCGATCGCGATGCGTCGCGCGACTTGGAAAAGAAACGAGCGGCCCGAGCGGATCGGCTGGTTGACGCACGCGCGCCACACGCGCAGGTAAGACTCCTGCACCACGTCATCCACGTCGCGCACGGCGGGAAACGAGCCGCGCAGATAGCCGCGCAAGGCCGGTTCGTGCGGCTGCACTTGCTCGGCAAACCATCGCGCAGTTTCCGATTTTGGAGCGTTCATGTCTGCGGACGCAGACCCTTTCCCTGGCAGCGTATCCCCCTGCGTACCTGACAAGTCGAGTGCTTTCTTCTCCCCGGCGGCAAAAACCGCTGGTGCAGTTGTCGGCCGGATCCGATCCCCTTGAAAATCCAGTTTCCTTTCAGTAAGGAGACTTTCCATGATGCGTAGTCTCGTTGCCGCCGCCATCGCGGCGATCTCTGTGGCTTTGCCTGTGATGGCCGCGCCGGCTGTGGCGCAGGAACGGTTCACGGTTGAGGTTACCGGCAGGGGGCCTGACGTGATCCTGATCCCGGGGCTGGCTTCGTCGCGTGATGTCTGGGACGCGACGGTGAAGCAGTTGAGCGCCACGCATCGCGTGCATGCGGTTCAGGTGAAGGGGTTTGCGGGCGAGCCGGCGGGGCCAAATGCGGAGGGGCCGGTGATTCCGGCGCTGGTCGAGGAGGTGGCGGCCTATGCGGGCAAGCTTACGAGCCCCGCGATCATCGGGCATTCGATCGGCGGGCTGATCGCGCAGGAGGTTGCGGCGCGGCAGCCGAAGGTCGAGCGGATCATGGTGGTCGATGCGCTGCCTTTCTATTCGCTGCTGTTCGGGCCGCAGGCGACGGTGGAGATGGTTAAGCCGCAGGCGGAGCGGATGCGCTCGCAGATACTCGGCATGAGCCAAGCGCAGTTCGCCGCCGGGCAGGAGCAGGGCATGCGCATGTATGTGAAGACGGAGGCAAAGCGCGCGGCGCCGACGGAATGGTCGCTGAAGTCGGACCGGAAAGTGGCGGCGCAGGCGATGTACGATGCGACGATCGAGGATGCGCGGCCTCTGCTGCCCTCGATCAAGGCGAAGGCGACCGTGCTCTATGCGTACGATCCGGCGATGGGGCGGCCGGCGGCGTTCGTCGATCAGACGTATGCGTCGGCCTATGCAGGGCTGACGGGCGTGAAGCTGACGCGCGTGGATGGAGCGTTCCACTTTTTGATGCTGGACCAGCCGGAGGTGTTCGCGCGGGAGGTGGGGGAGTTTTTGAAGTAGGGGCTCCGCCGCCATCCTCGGGTAAGCGGCGAAGCCGCGCATCCCGAGGATCCTGGTTGGAGGGCGTGAGGGATTCTCGAGGAGTTCCGCAGTTGGTCGAACCGGGATTCCAGGGACGCGGCCTTCGGCCTTGCCCTAGAATGACGTTGAGAGGGCTGGGCTCAAGCTCCACGCTTCAGAGCCTCAGCTTCCTTCGCCAGCCTGCCGATCTCGTCCCAGTTCTTTGCGGCGATCAGCTTCGCTGAAGCGAGCCAGCCGCCGCCAACGCAGGCGACGTTGGAGCGGGTGAGGTAGTCGCGGGCGAGGTCGAGGGTGATGCCGCCGGCGAGACCGTGGACCCGCTCGAGTTCCTAGCGCGGTGCTGGTGCACATCCCGCACAAGGGGCAGGTCACGACCCGGTACGATGGCGGTACTACGGCTGGTATGCCAACCGTCCGCTCGATGCGGGGCAAGGCGGCGCCAGGCAGAAGAATCACCCAGCGCTTCAGCTGCGGGACCCTCATGCATGCCGAATCGACGTGCCGCGTGGCGGCTCGGCTTCAGGCTGCGCATCCGCCACATCGGCCTCCGTCACCTCCCCGATGGGCCGCGGCACCTTCGCCACCTTAAACCCCTCCCGGATCCGATCCCCTTGAAAATCCAGTTTCCTTTCAGTTAAACCCCTCCCGGATCCGATCCCCTTGAAAATCCAGTTTCCTTTCAGTCAGCACCAGGCTCCCAACGAACGGCTGGATTCACGACCATCAGCCTCCGACATTGCAATCAGACGTCTGACCCCATCGGCCAGGCTTCCCCCCAATAGTGTCGCCCGCTGGGTGACACTTTTCCACGACCCTGGTGAGGCCGCGGGCGGAGGTCGCTAAAAGTTACCACGCCGCCAGCGTTGCCACGGGCGTCCCGGCGCCTTCTCGTGTTTTCCACCCGCCCCATGAAAACCACGAAAACACTCCGTCTCCTCGTCCCGCTGACCTGCGCCTCCCTCACGCCGCCGTTGCTGTCCGCAGACGACCTCGCGTTCAAGGGCGACGTCACCGGTGTCCGCGTCATCCGGCACATGGACTCGCACCCCGGTGCGTCCGAGCTGTGGGAGGCCTACCTCGTGCAGTGGCGCGGCAAGCATCTCGTCGCCGCCTTCGGCGTGAAGATCCCCGGCAAGACCGACATGGGCGACATCGTCGCCAGCGTCTCCACCGACGACGGCGACACCTGGGGCCACCCCGTCACGATCTTCGATCACCGCGAGCGGCAGGGCACGATCCAGTTCGCCTACGCCAACGCGATCCTCTTCAAGCCCTCCGGGCAGGACGTGCTGTGGGCGTTCGCGATGCGCTGCCCGATGAACTACCGGCACAGCGAGGATTCGCAGCTCGTCGGCGCCTACAGTGCCGACGGCGGCCGCTCCTGGGTGCCGGTCGAGCTGGCCATGGGCTACACCGGGCCGCTCATCGCCGTCGCGGCACCCTACGAGCACACGGAGAACGGCCGCCCGCGCTACCTGTTTCCCCTTCACCGCAACACCCGGCGCAACGACCCGCTCGGATCGCGCGACCACTTCGTGCTCAGCAGCACGAGCCTGCTCGAGTGGAACCTCGCCGGCTTCATCCCGCAGCCCGCGAGCGGCCCGAAGGTGTTTCTCCACGAAGGTCACATCGGCGTCGGCGACACTCCGGGCGAACTCAAGATCGTCATGCGCACCGCCGACTACGAGGACGAGCGCAAGATGACCGACCCGCCCCGCGCCTTCTCGTCCGTCAGCCGCGACGGCGGCCGCACGTGGAGCGCCGCACAACCAGAGCCCGACCTGTGGAACGCGAAATCGAAGGCGTGGTTTGGCCGCACCGCCGCGGGTTCGCACCTCTACGTTTACAACGACGGCCCCGCCTCGCCCGCGCCCA
>VHCJ01000085.1 GCA_016871755.1 Verrucomicrobiota bacterium
CTGAAGATGCAGCAGTCACCGTCCGAGGTCACGGTGCAGCTGAACAGGAAGTACGGGACGAACTATGCCATCGGACAGGTCCAGCGGGCGATCAACAACCGCGGGTGGTCCAAGCGGAGGAAGCTGATGCAGGTGAAGGTCCGGGAGATCGAGGTCGTGACCGACCGCGTCCTGGCTAAAACCATCGCGAAGGAGCACGAGGAGACGATTAAGGAGGTCGCCGCCGGCATGGTGACCGGCGCCAGGAGGGCCCTGGACTTCGTGCACTCGGCCTCGACGGTGAACGAACTGGCGAAAGCCAGCACCGCGATGAAGTCCTTCATGTCAGGGTTCAAGATCGCGAGCGGGATCGAGGACAGCCGCTCACGGCCCAACACGATCAACTACACCTACGACTTCGGTCGGATGAAGCTGAAGGACGTGGAGCCTGTGATTGAGGCCGTCTTGAGTGATTCGTTGCCGAAGGCGCTGGACTGACTCTTAACGGCTTTCCGGTTGGATGGTGTTGAGTTTTCCGCGTGCGCTGCTGTCCTCAGACAGCGGTTTCAAAATATTTTTGGAAGCGACTAAAAGCAGTTTTAAAGAATCCTCTGGCCTCCACCTTTCATGAAAAAGCCAGTTCGCATCACGATCAGCCCGAGTGGGTACAAAGATGACGTTACGAGTAAGTGGGTGAGCCGGTTCAGGATAGTGCGAATCGACAACGCGATCACAGTGAAGCCTTACGCAAGGGAGATTAAGGTCGGCGATACCGTCGATGACAGAGAACTCGAGGTGATCCAAAATAGTTCTGCTTTCGAGGTTAGTTGCTTGGAGAATCTGGCTGAAAACAGGAGTTCGGCCGCTGAGGTATTTTCGCATCAAATTGCACTGCTAAGAAAGGAGCTTGAAGAGGGATTGGCTCGCAATTCGGCGGCAATCGTGAAGCGGCTTTCGACTTTGGAGTACTTGGGTTTTTTTGGAGTCTTACTCCTATTGTTTCTTCTCATGCGGAAATAGGTGGTCGGTGCGAATGCGCTTCAAGATTTTGTCTAGCTGAAGCCGGTCGCGATTTTAGTTTGGCCGGTGGTAAGAGCAACCGGTTTGAAGGCGACCGAGGAGAAGCGTTTGCCTCGCTCGGTCGGATTTAAGGGAAGGGTGGTATGGGAAATCCGGTATCTTTTCGGCCTCCATCCTCGGGGGTGCAGAGTATTGTGAAAACTGCGGATGGGGCGCCACCCCTCCGCCGCCCACCTCTGGTACCCCCACTTCCCAGAGGGGGCCGTTCTTGCGGTTCACTACTTACAATGCGCGATTCGAAATCGCTTTTTCGCTACTCGGTACGGACGAGGTTAATTCGATTTCTGGCTCTCCGGACCTTGTGACAGCAGTCTCAGCGCCGCTTCCCTCGGGAATGTTTCCGGCAGCACCAGGGAAACCACTTTGCTGAGGTATACGGATATTGGCAGAAGGTCACCCGATTGGCCTAAATCCCCGTGCTCATGCATGACCTTGAGAGACCACTGGTACTCGAGCATGGATCCAATGATCGAGCGGTTCTGTGTTTTGGCGACCTCGATGGTGCTCATGGCCATGAGCTCGCGGTTGATGGCTTCAGTGGGGGCCCCGATCCTGTGCAGGAGCACTCCTACTGCCGGTCCCAGTCTCTCGGGGATCGATGCGTAGGGTGCAGCGTCAAGGACCACCGCCAACCGGGACAACTCGCTCACGCAAAGCACGAGCCGTCGCCTACCGAGTGCGATGTCGTTAGCGTACCAATCGCCCAGCCGAGTGTCAGAGCGACCTTTGGCTGCGGCCAGTTTAAGACGGAGCTTGGCTGCAAGTCTGGCGGTTGGGCGAAGTACGACCATCACGGGTGATTCTTGAAAGTAGCGCCGACTAAGGAAACCAAATCCTTTGTTCCCGCGGGCTAAAACCCCCTTTGCCAGCCGTCACGGAAGCTGGCATACTGCGGCCACCATGCCGCTGATCTCCTACACCAAATCCACCGTGCCGCCGGCCTCGACCGTTGAGCAGCGCGGTGAGCAGACCGACTGCACCGAACCTTCCTGCAAGCCTGCCGGAGGTGCTCCTGCCTGGGAGCGCCAGCGCGGGATCGCCCGCTCTGCCGGCGAGCGCACCGAGCAGTACTCCGCCACCACCTTCCCGGATCGCGGGCGCCAGGCTTCGCAGTGATGCCGCTGTCGCTGTTCATGTTCGGCCTGGGCTTCTTCCTTGGCGTCGTGATTGGCCCCGCGCTTTGGTGGTTCGTGATCCGCATCTTCGGCAGCCCGTGGCGCTGAACGCGCACCGCGTTGGGTCGGTTGTGTGGTTTTTCGCGACCTGATATAAAGCTTCCGTGGAAGCATTCATCATCAAGCGCGGTGACACGCTCCCGGCACTCGAGGCGGTGCTGTCGGATGACGCCGGACCGGTGAATCTGGACGGCGCGAGCGTGTCGTTCGTGATGCGCGACGCACCATTGGCGCGCGACTGCGGGGATTGCCGGGACGATGGCGTCGCGGTGGCCTCGCCTACGGTGCTGAAAAAGCCCGCGGTGGTGGTGGGTGACCAAAGCGTCGGGTCCGCGACGCGGGGCAAGGTGCGTTACGAGTGGGCGGTGAGCGACACGGCACGGACCGGATCGTACCTCGGGGAATTCGAGGTGCGGTTCGGTGCGTCGGGAATCTGGACGTTCCCGAGCGTGGGCTCGATCCGGGTGGTGGTGCACGAGGATATCGGCTGAAGGCGATGAAAAGCCGTGCACAAATCGCAACGGGTCGGCGCCGCGCCGTGTCGCTCACGGTTAGAACCGTGGCGGCCCTTGGTGTCATCTCCCGGGCCTGCGCCGAGGTGCTGGGCGTCGAGACCCAGGTGGCGGTGGCGCCAAACACCGCGCACGTCGCTGGTCTTTCCCATGCGATGGTTTCCGCGTTGGAAGACGATTCCGGAACCGCCTTCGCCGATGGGGTGGGGGGAGTGCTGCACATCGTGAACTGACCATGGCGCGAATCCGTGAAATCCAAGCCACGGCCGCTCTGCCGGCTACCGACGATTACGCGGTGATCGACGGCGTGACGCACAGTGTCCGGAAGATCCGGCTCGGGGGTGCCGCGACCCTCAACTTCCCGGTTACCGGCGACGCTCTGGCTTCACAGGTCGTGCTCGGAAGTGACAGCCGGCTACGGGTGGCCGAGCAGATCGGCGCCGCCCAGGTGGTGGAACCGGTCGACGGGGATCTTCTGCAATTCGACGGTACGAGCGCCTCGTGGCGCAACTCCCGCAAAGCGCTTCTGACCGACGGAGGTAACTACTAGCCATGCCCAACACTCTACGCATCAAACGCCGCGCAAGCGGTAACGTCGGGGCGCCCGCTTCGCTCGCCAATGCGGAACTGGCCTACAACGAAGTCGACGACACGCTCTACTACGGCAAGGGCAGTGGTGGAGCGGGCGGCAGCGCGACCACGATTGAGGCGATCGCGGGCTCCGGTGCCGTCGTAACGCGGGCGTCGGCGCAGACGATCAGTGGGGCGAAGGACTTCACCGCGGTCCCGGTGGTCAGCGGATCGCTCGCGACGAGCGACAACTCGACCAAGGTGGCGACGACCGCATTCGTCAAAGCTCAGACCTATTCGCTTGCGGCCTCCGCCTCGCAGGACGTCTCCGTCAGCGGCTCAACGAGCGGGGTCAACGCAACCATCAACAGCGGCGCCGTGACGCTCGCCAAGATGGCGAATCTCCCGGCGTTCACCCTTATCGGAAACAACACCAATGCGTCCGGGGCACCGACTGCCTTGGTGGCGTCGTACGTGAAGTCGATGTTGGCAATCGACGCCAATGACATCCTGAACTTTCAGGCGAAGGTCCGCGAAAACAAGATCAGCGACCTCGCCATCCCGACGGTCGATTTCAGCGCCGGAAGCAATCGCATCCTGTTTGTCGCGACCCCGGTCGCGGGCACGGACGCCGCCAACAAGAACTACGTCGACTCGGTGGCCCAAGGCTTGGACGCGAAGCCGAGCGTCCGTGCGGCGACGACGGCGAACATCACCCTGTCCGGAACGCAGACGATCGACGGCGTCGCGTTGTCCGCGAACGAGCGGGTCTTGGTGAAGAACCAGTCCATCGGCACCCAAAATGGCATTTACGCCGTCTCCGCTGGCTCGTGGACGCGGGTCAGTGATGCCGACGAGATAGACAAACTCCGTTCGGCATTCGTCTTCGTCGAGCAGGGCACGGTCAATGGCGACACCGGCTGGACGTGCACCGTGGACCTTGGCGCGACGTGGGGAGCGACGGCGCTCACCTGGGTCCAATTCTCCGGTGCGGGCTCCTATATCGCCGGATCCGGTCTGACGCTTACCGGCTCGGCGTTCTCGATTTCCACCAGCTACTCCGGTCAGACGAGCATCACCACGCTCGGAACGATCTCGACCGGCACCTGGCAGGCGACGGCCGTTGGCGCTGCGTACATCGACAGCGCCATCGCCCGTCTTGCCAGCCCGACCTTCACGGGCCGGGTGACCATGCCAGCGGCGGGAGCCGGTACGGGACTGAAGATCAACGTCGGGTGGCTCTCCTCTTTCTCCGCGTCGGACTCCGGTGTCATCGAGTACGACGGCGGGGTGATCAACTTCATCAACTCGGGCGGACATCGGCGCCGGTTGTTTAGCGAGGGGTCCTCGATCGACGGTTCGAATATCGGCGACTCCACT
>VHCJ01000086.1 GCA_016871755.1 Verrucomicrobiota bacterium
CACGACGGCAAGCCTGACGGAGTACGTTTTCGTCCCGACCGGCTGGTACCGCGACTCGCTTCAGGCGGGCGGACCGCTCGACGGGGGCTGCGGAAACGGGAAGGCAAGGCATCAGGCGCCCGGGGTCCCCGAGATCCCGGGCTTTTTTGTGCCCGGACAAAACCACCCCAGTGCCGGCTTCACGGCCTGAGTCACGGCTAGAGTCGCGGCTAGAGTCACGGCTAGAGTCGCAACTGGGTTCATTGCTGGCGGCAGAAATGACGGAAAAAGTGGGCAGTTTTTCTTTCAGCCGAGGGGTGCGGCGAAAGGCCCCAAAAATTACATAAGTGTGGGTTTTGAGTGTTCAAAGGGGCGCCGAGGGGGTCGGGATGGTGGCGTTCGGCTGGCGGACAGGATTGTCAGGTCATTAGAAAAACGCATGAGCGTGATAAGCCGGGCTAATGGAAAACGGGGTTCCGGGGTGGGTCAAAATCCCCAAACGGGCAAATTGATGACGACATGACGACGGCATGACGGCTCAAAATTGAGGAGTCGTCATAGGTTAAATGCCCAACGGGCAGTAGCTTGCGTCAGAAATGACGACATGACGTCGAAAAACGGTTTAAACCATATATATAAACAAACAAACAACAATACTACCAAACAACCCAATTAAGAACATAAAAAGTATATATTAATGTTAAAAATAGATGTCATCGTCGTCATCGTCTCAGAAGTCATCGGCGAATCAACAACTTAAACTATGACGTCTTTTCGACCTTCGTCGTCATTGCGTCGTCATGTCGTCATCCTTCGCGCCATCGGGCCGCGGGCCCTTCTCGCGTGACTTACGAAAGCGCCGCCAGATCGATTTTAAGGCCCTTTAGGCGCGGACCTGCGGTCTTGACCCTCGCCCGCCAAAAGGAGGCGCGAAATGGCCGCAGGACGGCCGGCGTTGCGGCTTTGCGCTGCACGCTTCGGCGCCCACTTGTGGGTCAGCGCCGCGTTCGGTAGTCTCGACGCACAGCCCCGTCACATGGCGAAGCAACCGCACAGCGTCTTCAGCAACAGCCACCTCGCGTTCATCCGCCAGCTCTACATGCGCCAGATGCAGCAGCCGCTGGCGATCACCGACGCGATGAACCGCAAGTACCAGACGACGTTCACGGTCGAGCAGGTGCGCCGCTGCATCAACAACCGCGGCTGGTCTGCGCGCCGCAAGGTGATGGTCGAGAAGCTCGACGAGGTTGAGAAAGTGCGCGATGCGCAGATCACGAAGAAAATCGCGGAGGCGCACGGCCGCGTGATGGAAGACGTTGCGAAGGGCGCAGTCGTCGGGATGCAGAAGGCCGTGACGTTCCTCGAACACGCGGACAATCCGCGCACGCTGCAGGCTGGCGCCGCCGCGCTGAAGTCGCTCACGACGACGTGGCGATTAATGAGCGGCATCGACAATTCGACGACGCGCGCAGCAGGCTCGACGGTCTTCTCATTCAACTTTGCAAGCGCGCGGTTTCGTCCTGTTGCGGAAGCTGCGCGTCCGGTCGAGATCGTCGCCGAAGTTCCCGCGGATCCTTCGCCGGCTTCCGACGCGGACCATAGCTCTGACGAGTAACTCGAGCCTCGCCGCGCCTGCGCGAGCGCGCCCCCGCACGCCCGCCCGAATCGACTCGCCCGGTATCGCGATGGCTGGGTAATGGTATCGCCCTGCCCTCGGTCGGGCGGACTATGGGGCGGACTCAGGCCCGGGTCGAGCCGGCCGGCACCCCCCGGCCGCCCACCCGCCGGCTTAATCTGTTCGGCAGGTAACATAAACTCGCTACGGAGATAGGTTAATGGATAAATAATTGTGCGGTTGCCGCTTCCTTTTCGAGGAATCGGCGAACCCGAGACCTGCTGATTGGATCGCCGCTAGTGGCGTGAAAATCTGCTCCAATGCCAGCTTTCCTCAGGCTACGGCGCAAACCATTCAGCCAATCTTTCCCGGCACACCCTTGTTGTGGCCCGGTGGCCTCCGCTAGATCGCTCTCATGTCACGCCTGATGCGCCCGGAAATACGCGAGTACGCCGTTCAGTGCTACGTCGACCGAGGATTTTCCCCGACCGAGGTGGCGGATGAAATCGCCAGCAAGTTCAACGTGCGGTACCGGCCGGCTCAACTGCGGCAGTTCTTCTCCCGTGCAGGGTTTTCGGGCAAACGGCGCGAGGTTGATCGTCAGGTCACGCGCATCCTTTCAGACGCCACGATTGCTGAGATTGCCAAGTCTCGTGCAGCCAAGCCTGAGGAGCTGATGCGCGATTGGGCGCAGCAGTTGGTGGCGGTTACGCAGAAGTCGCTTGATGCCGCCGCGAAATCCGAGCGCGTGCGCGACATTGCATCGGCGACTTCCGCCGCAGCCACGGCGATCAGGACGTTCCGCAACTGCGCTGGAATTGAGGATGCGGCCCCTCGACCGCGCACTGTTTACACATACGACTTCGCTTCGTGGAGACCCGACTCCCGGGAAAAGGTCATCGAGGTTTGCGCGTCCGAAGTGCCCCCGGGCTCAGCCGGCTAACTGGAGTCATCCCGTATTTAAGGGCTCCCTTGAATTCGGAGTCCTTACGTTTCGGCATAGCAGTCGATCGGGCTTGCGAGCTAAAAGAGTAACGCCAAGAAGCGGTACATGCATGCCATCGGTTACGCCCGCGTCAGCACGTTCGATCAAGGTCTGGATGGTGTTTCCCTCGAAAACCAGCAGGAGCGGATAGCGGCGTGGTGCGTTGCGAGCGGGCTGGCTCTCGACTGCGTTTACGTCGAGACGATGAGCGGCGCCCGGGCCACCAACCGCCCCGTGCTTCAGGAGGCCCTGTCCGCCGTGTGCCGGGTGAGGGGAGTACTGGTGGTGCATTCGCTCAGTCGGCTCGCCCGTTCAGTGCGGGACACCCTAGACATCGCCGAGCGTCTGGAGCGGGCCGGCGCTAACCTCGCCAGCCTTTCGGAGCGGATCGATACCAGTTCCGCAGTCGGGAAGATGGTGTTCCGGCTGCTTTCGACCTTGAACGAGTTCGAGCGGGATCAGCTTGCCGAGAGGACGGAGTCCGCAATGGCGCATCTCAGGCGGACTGGCCGGCGGATTTCGAGGCGAATCCCCTTCGGCTATGACTTGACCCTCGACCGCCGGAGTTTGGCCGTAAACGGGCAGGAACAGGCGGTTTTGGCCCGGATTTCTAGTCTCCGGGCTACCGGTTCGTCGTACTCCCGAATCGCCGCGGAGCTTGCAGCTTCCGGCGTAGCGACCAAGGAAGGCGGGGCATGGCATCCGGCAACCGTCAGGCAAATCCTCGAGAGGCAGCGGAAGCTCGCCGCGTGAAGCCCGCCCTTCCTGTCCCCTCGGTCGAGGCGGTGAATCGTTCGCTGCGAAAGACGGAGACTCTGAACCTCCGGCTGACGCTGATCGAGAAGGACGGGCTGCGGGCTGCCGCGTCGTCCGTGGGCATGTCGATCAGCGAGTACGTGGTGAAGTGCCACGAGGTGGTTGCCGAGGTGCTTCGGACCAAGCGATGAAACTCTATGAGGACGACGACGTGGCGATCGACCGCCGTGGCCTGAGGTATTTCGAACTCGAGGATGCGTGGTACGTTTCATCGCTCGGGAGTAGCAGGTTCACCGCGTGGCTTGACACACTTCCGTCAGTCAGCGTTCACCGGAAGTTCTGGGGAGGAGATAATCCGATCAGCGGTTACTGGACGGAGGTTCACGCCCGCGACGCGGAGCGCGCCCACCGGATGGTGCGGAAGCATTTTAAGCGAGAGACCGGAATAGACCCCGACGAAGAGTTGCCCCTGCCCGGGTGACCCGGTGGCCGGGGTACCCCCGGCCCCCCGCTCTCGGGGCCGCCGGTTTTCGGTGCTCACGGCGCACAATGCGCAGCCCAATTTTACGTTTTGTGGCCGCTCCGGCGCCTAGAGGGCGGCCGACTTGAACAGATCCGACGGCCGCATCTTCAGTGCTGCTGAGATGCGGAGTATGTTCGACGCCGCTCAGGGCGAACTGTTCGGTGACGACTATTCCCAGCCTGATTCCGCCGACTCCGAGCCGGTTTTCTGGCCGGCAGCCGATGGGCAGGCCTCGCCAGACGACGACTTCGTTCAAGCCGACGCCGCGGAATCACCTTGAAGCCTCGCTGCTTGACAGCGAGCGGCCGGAGGCGTGTGACGGGGTGGCGGATGCTCCGGGGTGCGGGCTTGGCTTCAGTCCCCGGTTATGCCACGAACGGGTATGGAGAGATCTCTCGTTTTCCTTGCTGCGCTTTTCTTTCCCTTCGCTGTCGCCTTCGGTCAGTCCGCGCCGCCGGCGATCACCGCCCAGCCTGTCAGTACCACCGCCAACGCGGGCCA
>VHCJ01000087.1 GCA_016871755.1 Verrucomicrobiota bacterium
AGCAGAAGATCCACATCCTGCGGGAGGCCGACAGCGGCAAGAGCATCGTGGAAGTGAGCCGGGAGCATAACATCTCCGAGGTCACGTTTCACCGTTGGAAGAAGCAGTTTGGTCAACTCGACGTGAATGAAGCGAAGCGGCTCAAGGAATTGGAGCGCGAGAACGCGGAGCTGAAGAAGATGCTGGCCGACTCGCTCTTGCAGAACCGCGTGCTGGAGGCGGTGAAGGAAAAAAATGGTGAGCCCGGGACACAAGCGACGGATGGCGGCCTTCGTGATCGACGAGGGCCTGTGTTCCGGGCGGGCGGCATGCCGGTGCCTACGGCTGGCACGCGCGACGTATCGCTACCGAGCGCGGCCGCCGGCGCCGGAGCACGCCAGGCTGGTGACGCGCCTGCACGAGCTGTCGCGCCAACATCCGCGCTACGGATTTCGCCGCATCGCAGTGAAGCTGCGGGCCGAAGGCTTTGCCGTGGGCCGCAAGCAGGTGCAGCGACTGCGCCGCGCCGCAGGGCTGCGCGTGCCGCCGCCAAGGAAGCGTCAGGTGCGCCGCGGCGAGTCGACGGGCCTGCCGACGCAGGCCGACCACCGCGGTCACGTATGGACGTGGGACTTTATCGCCGACTCGACCGTCCACGGCGGTGCCCTGCGCATGCTCACGGTGCTCGACGAGCACACGAAGGAAGTGCACGTCCTGCGACCTGAGCGTCGAATCGGCTCGGCGGACGTGATCGCGCTGGTCCAAGCGGCGATCGCCGACCACGGCGCGCCCGAATTCATCCGCTCCGACAACGGACCGGAGTTCATCGCCAAAGACCTCCAGCGCCGGCTCGCCGCGCAAAACATCAAAACCATCTACATCACGCCCGCCAGCCCGTGGGAAAACGGCTTCGTGGAGTCGTTTCACTCCCGTTTCCGCGACGAGTGCCTCAACCGCGAGCAGCTCTGGACGCTTTCCGAGGCGCGTGTCGTCATCGAAGACTACCGCCAAGAATACAACGCCGAGCGCCCGCACAGTTCACTCGGCTACGCGGCGCCCGCGCGTTTCGCGGCAAAGTCACTTTCTGCAAGGCCGGGCTCCGGGACGGACCGCCAAGCCGGTCCTTCCCTCCGCCCGGCCTTGCATTCCGCCACCGAAATAACCACATCAACCATCACCGCAGACTAACACTCCACCCAGCGCAGTTTCCGGGGTCATCTCAGACCCCTCAGGACGTCTTCGGCACGATCGCGCCGTGGCGGGCGAGTTGGCCGCGGATGTCGGCCAGCGGCACACGGAGCGGAGTCGTGCCGGCCTTGGCCGCGAGCGCCGCGGTCACGCCCGCGGCCTGGCCCATCGCCATGCACGAGGCCTGCACGCGCAGCGCCGAATTCGCGAGCTGGTCGCTGCTCACGCAGCGGCCGGCCACGAGGATGTTTCGGCTGCCTTTCGGGATCAGGGCGCGGATCGGCACGGTCGGCACCGTCCCTTCGTTCAGATGCTTCGGGCGCACGCCGCCTTCGAAATGCAGGTCGATCGGGTAGAATGAGTGCGCGACCGCGTCCTCGAACACGCGCCCGCCTTCGTAATCCTCCACCGTGATCACCGTCTCGCCCACGATGCGGTAGGTTTCGCGGATCCCGGTTTCCGGCTGGAGCCGCTCTATCTTCATCAGGGCCAGCGCCGGTTCCTGCTGCAGGAAACGCAGCGTCCGCAGCAGCGACTGCCGGCCCGCGACATTCGTCGCCGTGTGCGACTCCGAAGTGGTGCCGTCCGCGCCGGGAATGTGGTTGCCGCTCTCGCCGCCCTTGCCGAGCCAGCCGGTCAGACTGCCCTTGATGTCGGTGCGGTGGAGCGCGCCCGACTTCACCGCCGCGGCTTGTTTTTCCTGCAGCGCCTTCAGCGCGTTGGGATCGATCGTCGCCGAATCGTAGCCGCCGACGCGGTAGATCAGCGTCCCTGGTTGCCGGGTTGCTTCCCGCATCCGCGCAAGCCCGGCCAGCCCCACCGCGGTCGCGCTGCCGGTGCAGTCCACGATCTGCTTTGCCGTCACGTCGACCATCGTGCCCTTGCCGACCAGCCGCACGCGCCAGCCGTCGCCCGCCGACTCGACCGTGAGCGGCGATTCGTAGTAACGCAGCTGCACGCCCGCCTGCACGCAGGCCTCCTCGGCGAGCGCCGCGTAGAGCTGGCCGTTGATCCGCACTTGGTGCCGCCAATGCTGCCGGCCGGTCGGTTTGGTGAAGTCCGGCAGCGGGTCGTTGTTCAACTCCGCGGTCTTCTTCACCAGCTCCCAGCCGATGCCGGCGATCACCTGCTTGCCCCACGCGTGAAACAGGCCGGGAAAATCCACGCCGCCCGTCGTCGTCGTGCTGAGAGGACCCCGGAAACTGCGCCGGGTGGAGTGTTAGTCTGCGGTGATGGTTGATGTGGTTATTTCGGTGGCGGAATGCAAGGCCGGGCGGAGGGAAGGACCGGCTTGGCGGTCCGTCCCTCCGCCTGAGATTGCCAACGACCGCCCACCTCACCACATCAACCAACGTCTCAGACTGACATCAAAGGTGGAGCAGTTCCGGCGTCCCTCTCAAACGGCATCTCTAGTCAACGAACACACCCGCTTCTTGTACGAAAGCCCGGGACCGGAGAAACCCATTCCATCAGCCTACTGACACAGCCCCTCAGCGCTCGAATCTGAGGTCGACGGAGTAGACGTTTTGGCCGCTGAAGAAATCCTGAAACCGGATGGCCGGGAAACCATCCACCGTCGTCGAGGTGACCGTCCCCCGGTTCAAGCTGAGCGACTGGGCGAGCACGGTGGCACCGTAGTCCTGCGGATAGGAATTGAAAGCTCCGCCGTAGGATTGACTCAAACTCCAACCCGAGAAGCCCGCCGTGTTCAGGACGAAAACGCTGCTCACCCCGGGATCGCGACTGCCCGGAGTATCCCAGGTCGGCGTCCAGGTTTGAGTACCAATGAGGAAAGGCCCCGGAATCTCATACGAATTGCCGTAGAAGCCGGGCTTGGCGTAGCCATAATGTCTCCAATACAGGCCTGTCGGAGCGATCACGAGCGCGCTGTCGTGGTCGATCACCATCTGGATGTTGACCACCGTCGTCCCGGGCCCCGGCGCGAAGCCGTCCTCGGTGCCGGCCTGCACCTTGTACTGGCCCGTGCGGGTCGTGCCCGACCGGTAATTGTACAGCTCGATCACGCGGGTCAGCTCGGTCAGGGAGATCTTTCCGTCGCGGTTAGAGTCGGCGGAATGGAGTGATGCGGACCGGATTACCAGCGGATCGGGCTTAGCCATGGTCTGGTAATTCGTGCCGGCGGCTTGGCTCGTGACGAGGGAGGCGATCACCTGATCGCCGGTCGTGCCAGCCGGGACGCCGACCGTGTAGGTGAATTCAATCGGGCTCGGAGGCACGGTGGTCCAAGACCACTCGATCAAGTCAGCGTTCTTGTAGGTCGGCCGCACCCCGCCCTCGCTGCCGCCGCTGCCGAGGTACTTCCAGCCCACCGGCAGCAAGGTCGACCAGTCGATGCGGGATGGAGCCGTGCCGGTGTAGGTAATCGTGTTGGTGACGGCGATCGTCTCCCCGCCCCGGTAGCCCGCGGCTAGGACCTGCTGCGTCACCGTAAGCGGCGAGGTCGCGGATACGGTGACGGTCACCGTGGGGCTGTTGGTCACGCCCCCGTTGGCGTCGGTGATGCGGACCCAGTAGCTGGTGGTCGACGCCAAGGTCGGGGTCGTGAAGGTCGGGCTGGTCGCCCCAGCCACCGGGGAGGCGGTGCTGCCGCTGGTGCCCGTGTACCATTGGTAGGCCAAGGTGCCCGTACCGGTGGCGGTGACCTTCAACTGGGTCCGCTCTCCATTGGGGATGGTGACGTTGGCGGGAGCGCCGGAAATCGTTGGGGGCACAAGCGCATTAACGACGAGTTCGGCGGGATTACTGGTCGTGGATCCTTCACCATTTGTGGCAACAACTGTGTAGGTACCGCTGTCCGAAGTGACCGGAGAGTTGATGGAGTAAGAACTCCCGGTTGCCCCACCGATCGCCGTACCGTTCTTCCTCCATTGGAACGTAGTTGCTGCGAGACCTTGCACCGCTGCGGTAAACGTCACCTGTGTCCCAGCGAGCACTGTCCGACTCAAGGGCTGCGTGGTGAAAACTGGCGCCGCGATCACCGTCAGCACCGCAGGAGACGTCGTCAGACTATACGTTGTTCCGTTGTAGACGTTCTGAACCGCCGCCGT
>VHCJ01000088.1 GCA_016871755.1 Verrucomicrobiota bacterium
TGGGAAGGGAAACTTCGGCGCTTTGAAAATGTCCGGCGCGCGGTGGTACTCGAAATACTGCTGGAAGAAACCGAGCAGGCGCGAGGTGTCGAGGCGTTTGTCGGGATTGTCGAGGACGGCTTGGAGGCGCGCGGCGATTTGTTCCTTGGTGGCGAGTTGGCCCTTGGCGGCGGCGGTGGTGAAAGGTTCGAGCCGCTTGTTGCCAAGCGCGAGGCTGAGGGCGGCGGCGAGTTCGGCAGGAGCGAGCGGCGCACGGCCACGCTCGTCGGGCAGGCCGCCGAGTTCGGAGCGGAAGATGGCGTCGGCGCGCAGAAGAACGGCCTGGAGCGTGGTCTTCAGCGCACCGGGAAGATCGCCATCGTGCGCGCATTTCTCGTAGAGCGCCTGATAGCGGGCGACTTCCTCCGGGGACGGCGCGCGCCCGATGGCCATCGTGAACTGAAGTTTCACCGCCGCCGCGATCTGCTCCGGAGCCGGACGCTTCGCGGGATCCATGAGCGCGACGAACTCGCGCACGGTGTCCTGCTTGCCGCTGAGTTTGCCGTCCTTGATTTCATGCGCGGTCTGGCGCTCGACGATGGCGGCGGCGTTGTGCAGGAGGATCTCCGTCGTCGGCTCGTCCATCGAGTAGAGGGCGGCGTAGTCTTTCAATCCGCGCTCGGGAATGAGCGTGAAGGGCCTCACCAGTCCATCCATCCGGCCCCGATAAACGCCGCCGAGCATCCCGAAATAGGAATCGGAATTCAGCCGCCAAAGCCGGCCTGCGGGCGGCTTCACGTTGCTGGCGGGTGTGCCGAAGAGAAGCTCGTGCGCGATGAGGTTGCCCCGGTTCGGCAATTGCTCCGAGGCGAATTGCTCGGCGGTCTGACCTTTCGGCAAAGCATGGGTCAGCATCGTGACGATGCGATGCGCGAGCGCGGCATCCGGCTGCTTCTCCTTTTTCGGCGGCATCTGCCCGCCGCGGATCTGATCGCGCACGAGTTCGAGGAGTTCGCGTTCCTTCGCGAGATCGCCGGTGAGCTTGAGCCCATCGAGCCGGATGTCGCCCTTCTGCTTTTCGGGGCCGTGGCATTTTACGCAGTGCTCGGCGAGGAAGGGGCGGAGGGTGTCGCCGAGGGTGGCTGGCGCGGGGGCGGCGGAAACGACTCTGCAAACGACGGAGAAGATGAGGCAGAAACAGAATGCCGCTGCCGACGAGGCGAGCCGGACATGCGGGCGACAAGCGATTGAACGATCCGTCGCTTTACGCTGTTGGCTGCGGCTGGGATTGGGCGCGTGCATTATTTCGAGTTGATTGACCCTGCGCCTGCGCCCGGTGATTGAATCAGGACGGTCGTGGGGCGGGAGAGTTCCACGCCGCCGTTCGCGTTGATGGCGTGGGCGATGAGGGTGTGAAAGCCGGGGGCGAGTGGGCCGACGAGAAGCTCCGCTTTGCCGGACGCAACGGGGGCTTCGCCGAGGCGAGTAGCGCGGTCAAAGAGGAGAATTTTTTGTGCGGGGAAAGCTGAGTTGACCTGGATTTGAACCGCGAACTGTTGGTTGGGTGCGAAGACAGCGAGCGGCTTCTTGTCGCCCTGCGAGGCTGGGGCGATGATTTGCACGAGCGGCTTGTCCACGACAAAGGCTTGCCAGACGCGGGCCACGTCTTCACCGGGCAGCCAGCAGGCGGCGGTCTTGTCCCTGGGATAGTCTGTGCCCGGAGTGATGGTGGGCAGGCGGTTTTTCCAAGTCGCGGGGTCGGCGAGCCACACGCGCGCGGGATCGTAGCGGCGCAGTTGCACGGGACCGCTGGCGGTCGCGGCGTCAGCGGGGATGCGTTGGCGGATGATTTCGTCGAAGAACGGCCAGAGGAGATTGTTGGCCTGTCCCCATTCGTGGCCGCGGCCCCATTGCACGGCGATGGACCAACTCGCGTCTAATGCCGCGCGCCGCTGCGGCAACAGGGCTTCGAGCTTTGGCAACTGCTGGCCATCCTTCGAGCCAAAGATCGTGACCATCGGCACGTCGCGGACGGCGGGGGTATCGGGACCGACTTCGAGGGCGACGAGCCCGCAGGCGAGGGTGCGCCCGGGCAGGTGCTCGGCGAGCGCGAGGCACATGCCGGTGCCGGCGGACATGCTGGAGAAGAGAAGCGGGACGTGGGCGAGCTCGGCGTGGCCGCTGCGGTTGGCGAGATCCGCAAGGCCAGCGACAAATGCGGGCCCCATCTCCGCCCGGTTCACGCGCATGAGGTTGCCGCCGACTAGCGCAAAGCCCCAATTCCGCGCCATGGCCCGCGATTGTTCCTTCTCAACCGTATCGAGATTGAAGGGCGTGTGGTAGATGCCGCGGACGGTCTTGAGTCCCTCGGGAATCCAGAGCGTGAAGAGCACGTGGTTCGGTCCGCCTTCAGCGCGGTCGGCGGATTTCTTGGGCTGCTTTAGTTTGATTGCTGTTTGATGGATGACTTCTCCGGGTTTGCCGAGCTTCAGCGGAGCGGGGTCAACGGAATCGTCCGGGCGGGGCGGCGCGAGAGGCTTGGTCGGCGGCGCCGGCGCGGCCACCTTGGCGGGGACCGCATTTGCCACCGCGCCGTCTGCGGGTTTCGGAGCGCGTTTCTGAATCTCGGCATCCTCGGGGAAGAGCGCCGCCGCCAGCGCCCGCATCGGCGCGGCCTGATCATCGCGGAAGCCGCGCAGGTCGCGTCTGGTCACGAACGCGCCGGAAGCGTCGAGGACCTCGGCCAGCACATTCCCCTTGCTCATGCAGCACCGCACGTTCAGCACTGCGCCGGACGCGGTCTGAAAACGAAAGCCAACACCGACATCGCAGCCCTTGGAATCGGAGGAGAAATAAGTGGCGTCCGCGTTGAAGACCGCGAGCGCGCGGGCCAGCAAGTCCGCAGGCGGGGCCGGAGCCAGGGCGACGATGAACCGCTCGACGAAGGGCGCGGGCGGGGAACCAGCGGCTTCTTTTCCCAGGCGAAAGACTTCCACCGAGGTCGCCGCGGCCAGCGCACCGGTGATGTCTTTGCCAAGAAGGGCGCGGACTTTTGCCGAAGGCGTGAAGCCGCTTTCCGCAAGGGCGCCAGATTCAGTGCAGAGCAAGCAGAGCAGCAGGGCGACCGCTGCAATGAGGTGGTGATTGCAGTGATTTTTCACGAGCGAGCGGGGCGAACGGTGCGGGCCTCCCGTTTCGGCTTGTTGAAGCGGGCGGTGAAGAACTCCTGCCAGGCTTGGATGTGCGCTACCATCTGTTCCCGGGCGGCGATCCGGTCGCGGGCCTCCAGTGCGGCAAGGATTGATTCATGCTCGGCCAGCGCGCGGCGCAGCGATTTCGCGTCCGTGGAGAAGCGGTTGATGCCGCGGTGCAGGAGGCGGTAGCGGTAGATGTCCGCGCTGAGGCGGGAATTGCCGCTGGCCTCGGCGATAGCACGGTGGAACTCCGTGTCGAAGTCAGTCCAGCGGTGATTCCAATCGCGCGCGTTGAGGCCGTCGTACAATGAGTTCGCGGTGGCCCGGAGCGGGGCGAGCTGGCGGCTGTCCATGCGCCCGGCGGCAAGTTCGGCAGCGTGGCCTTCGAGAAGTTTGCGCATCTCGAAGACCTCGAACAGATCGTCCGCGGAAAAGCCCGCCACCTGGGCGCGGCGGTTGCGTTCCTGCATCACGAATCCGTCGATCGCCAGCAGGCGCAGCGCATCATGCACGGGCGTGCGGCTCATGTCCAGGTCGGCGGCCACGGCTACTTCGCTCAGGGTGGCGCCTTCTGGGAGGCGGCCGTTGAGGATGCGTTCGAGGATGGCCTCGTAGGCCTGGTCCACAAGGGTCGGTGCGGCGGGTTCCGGGTCGGCGGACGCGGGGCGAACCGCACGGGAACGCCAGCGGGTGACGGGGGATGTCCAGCGGCGGGAGGATGGTTTAATAAACTGCATGCAGTTGTGTGTGTTCTAAATTCACATGGACTTCCGGGAAAGTCAACCTCGGGATTTGTGGTGCGGAAAGGCGTGGTGACCGATTCGTGGCCAGGGGATCTGGAGTGCCGTGATTCGTCCTGCTCTCTGCGAATCGCGAAGTAGTGTTTCCGGGGCGATGCGGAGCGACGGATTTGGAGCGCTGCGACTGGTCTTCGACGACCGGAAGCTGGGCTTCGTGACTAACGTGTATTGGTTCCACCGACGCTACGCGGGCGAGTATGAGCCGCGCCCGCAGCAGCCGCGCGGCTGGTATGTCTTCGGCGGTTACGACG
>VHCJ01000089.1 GCA_016871755.1 Verrucomicrobiota bacterium
TTCACGTTCTCCGCCGGAATGTCGAGGTGCGAGAAGAGCTGCTCGTGCATGAACCGCCAGTAGCTCTCCGGGTGGGTCCGCGGCAGGCCGTAATACTCGTCGAGATTGAAGGTGATGACCCGTTTGATAACCCCCACCCGACCCAACCCCAGCAAAATCCGGTTTCCTTCCAGTCAAAATCCGGTTTCCTTCCAGTAACCCCCTCCCGACCGAACCCCCGCAAGATCCAGTTTCCTAGCAGTAAGTAAGCCGCCCTCCTTCCGATGAGAATCCCCCGTGTCGCCCGCCTAGCCATCGTCTCCTATTCGCTCCTCGCCTCCGGCGCGGGGGGCCAGACGCCGCCGATGACGCCCGACATCCCCGCGAAGTTCGTCGAGCCGACCGATTCGCACGACTACACGAAGCGCGTCCTCGCGATCCCGATGCGCGACGGGGTGAAGCTCAACACGGTGCTCATCGTGCCGAAAGGGGCCAAGGACGCGCCGATCCTGCTCACGCGCACGCCCTACAACGCCAAGCGCAACGCCCAGCGGAACGTCTCGCCCTTCGCCGCGGCGACCGGATCGATGATGGACGAGCCTTTCCTCGAGGACGGCTACATCCGCGCGTACCAGGATGTCCGCGGCAAGCACGGGTCCGAGGGCGACTACGTGCTCAACCGCCCGCTCCGCGGTCCGCTCAACTCGACGGAGGTGGACCACGCGACCGACGCCTTCGACACGATCGACTGGCTGGTGAAAAACACGCCGGAGACGAACGGGCGGGTCGGCGTGATCGGCTCCTCCTACCCCGGCTTCACCGCCGCCATGGCGCTCTTCAACCCGCACCCCGCCCTCAAGGCCGCGGTGCCGCAGTCGCCGATGGTCGACGGCTGGCTGGGCGACGATTGGTTCCAGAACGGGGCCTTCCGCCAGTACAACAACCTCGACTGGATCGCGCGGCAGATGAAGGCCAAGGACGGCGGCGACGAGATCCCCCGGGCGAGCGCGGACGACTACGACAATTTCCTCCGGGCGGGCACCGCGGGGAACTTCGCGCGCGCGGCGGGGCTCGAGCAGCTCCCGGCGTGGCGCAAGGTCATCGAGCACCCGGCCTACGATGCGTTCTGGCAGGAGCAGGCGGTGGACAAACTGCTGGCGCGGCAACCCCTCAAGGTGCCGACGCTCTGGATCGGAGCGCTGTGGGATCAGGAGGACATCTACGGCGCCGTCGCCTGTTACCGCGCGATGGAACCGAAGGACACCGCGAACGACCTCAACTTCCTCGTTCTCGGACCGTGGAGGCACTCGGGAGTGAATACCGAGCAGCGCCAGTTGGGTGCGTTGAAGCTGCCCGGCGACACCGCGACGGACTTCCGCCTGCGGGTGATGAAACCGTTTCTCGACCAACATCTGAAAACCGGCGCCCCGCACGCGGATACGCCTCCGGTGCTGGTGTTCGAGACCGGCACGATGGAGTGGCGTCGCTACCGGCGCTGGCCCGAGGTCGGCGGCGCCGAGGATCCGGCCAAGCTCCGCCCCCTGTACTTGCAACCCGGGCTGAAGCTCGGGTTCGAACCCGCCCGACAAGGTGAGGAGTACGAGGAGTATGTTTCCGACCCCGCGAAACCTGTTCCCTTCGTCCGCCGGCCGGTCCGCCCCGGCGACGGCGAGCTCTGGCAGACGTGGCTCGTCTCCGACCAGCGGCACGCGGATGGCCGCCCCGACGTGCTGACCTACGTCTCGGAGCCCCTGCGGGAACCGTTGCGAATCTCCGGTTACCCGATGGTGAACCTGTTCGCCTCCACGAGCGGTACGGACTCCGACTGGGTGGTGAAACTGATCGACGCGCACCCCGACGTCGTGCCGTCGGATCCCGCGATGGCGGGCTACCAATTGGGTGTCGCGATGGAAATCTTCCGGGGCCGTTACCGGGAAAGCCTCGAGCACCCCACGCCGATCCCGCCCGGGAAGGTGCAGCGGTACCGCTTCGAGCTCCCGCCCGTGAGCCACGTGTTCAAGCCGGGCCACCGCATCATGGTGCAGGTCCAGTCCAGCTGGTTTCCCCTCTACGACCGGAACCCGCAGACGTACGTGAAAAACATTTTCTTCGCTCAGCCCGGTGATTTCCGGAAAGCCACGCAGCGCATCCACCAGACCGGCGTGCACGCCTCCTCGATCGAGTTACCCGTGGTCGCGGCACCGTAGGTGGCGCGGCAACCGCCCGCTCGGCGGTGTGCCGGAGAGCGGGCCCGGGAGAGCATCGCCGGAAATCGTTCAAAAATAAGTTGAGCCGACGGCGCTTTTTCCCACGAGTTTCCGCTGGCCCGCCCCGGCCCGGTCGATTCCCTCGCCCGTCAAAGCCCGACGTTACCCACCCACCCCCTGAAACGGCATGATGCTGCTCATCGCCATTTTCTCCGTGATCGTGCTCCTCCTCTGCTGGCTTTGCTACAGCGGGGAGGAAAAAGGCTGAGGCCGCGCTCCGGTCGCGTTCAGTTCCCGCGCGCGGCGGCCACGTAGCCGTCAATGATCCCGTCGAAGCTGCCGTTGGTGAAGAACACCACGAGCCGCCGCGCGTCGCTTCCCGTCAGCGTCCCCGCCCGCAGCGCGACCAGCAGGTCCGCGTTCGTGGAGGCGAAGCGCGCCGTGATTCCCCTCGTCTCCAGCGCCGCCGCGACGGCGGGCGGATCAAAGCGTTCCGAGGCCGGGATCCGATCCGCCCGGCTCACGGCTCCCAAGTAAACCTCGTCGGCCTGCGCGAGGGCCTCCTGGAAGGCGCCTTGCAGCGACTTGGTGCGCGAGGTGTTGCTGCGCGCCTCGAACACGGCCGTCAGCCGGGCGCCCGGATAACGGGCGCGCAACGACCGCAGCATTTCGGCGATCGCGGTGGGATGATGCCCGAAATCCTCGATCACCGTCACGCGGTCGCCCGACAGCCTGATTTCCTGCCGCCGCTTCACACCGCGGAAATCGGCGAGCGCGGTGAGCGCGAGCGACGTCGGACGCTCGGGGTGGAGCGCCAGCCCGGCCGCAGTCGCGGCCATCGCGGCGTTGCGGGCGTTGAACAGGCCGCCGAGGCGCCACTGCACCCTCGCCCACGGCTCGCCGCGCCAGGAGAGCGCGAAGGATGCGCCGTCGGGTGTTTCGGCGAAGCCCTCGATCCGGACGTCGTTCCCCTCCCCGACGCCGACGCGCACCACGCGCGTCCACGCCATCGGCCCGAGTGCCCGGAGGTTTTCGTCGTCGCCGTTCAGGACGATCCAGCCGTTGCGCGGCACGATGCGGGAAAGATGCCCGAACGTCCGCTGCACATCGGCGACGTCGCGGAAGATGTCGGCGTGGTCGAACTCGAGGTTGTTCAACACGGCCACGTGCGGCGCGTAGTGGATGAACTTGCTGCGCTTGTCGAAGAAGGCGCTGTCGTATTCGTCGCCCTCGATCACGAAGGGGTCGCCGGGCGCGCCGAGATGCGAACCGATGGGTGGATCCTGCGGCACACCGCCGATCAGAAAACCCGGATCACGCCCCGCCGCCCGCAGCAGGAACGCCGCCAGCGCGGTGGTCGTCGTTTTCCCGTGCGTGCCGCAGATGACGAGGTTGCGGCGGTGACGCAGCACGACGTCGTGCAGGAACGCCGGCAAGGACGTGAACGCCAACGCGCGGGTGTCCAGCAGCCACTCGACCTCCGGATTGCCACGACTCATCGCGTTGCCGACCACCACGAGATCGGGCGCAAGTTTCGCCAGCCGGGCGGGATCGTACCCCTCGTGCAGTTCGATGCCCGCCGCGGCGAGCACCGTGCTCATCGGGGGGTAGACGCCGGTGTCGGCGCCCGACACCGCGTGCCCCGCGGCGCGCGCGAGCAGCGCGGCGTTGCCCATCGCCGTCCCGCAAACCCCCATGAAGTAGATCCTCATCGTGAACCGCCGGAAGAAAGGGCAGCGGCGAACGGAAGGAAACAGGAATTCCGGCTTTTCATCCAAAGATCCGCCCGCAAACCTCGCCGCGATTTTTTCAAAAGCGCCTGTTCCCCAAGCCAGTTGCGGGCGTCTCTGTAACCCCGATCCCCCTCCCCGTGAAGTCATCCCGCTGGACCATGACCGGCCTCAACTTTTCGAGCCACCCCGAGTGTTAGTCCGGGATGTAGTTATGGGTTGATCTATCGGTTGTCGTTGAAGCTGTCCCGACGGAGGGAGGCCGGAGGCCGACCGGAGTCGGGGCAGC
>VHCJ01000090.1 GCA_016871755.1 Verrucomicrobiota bacterium
GGGTCCGAAATTCAGGATCATGGCGCGCGTGCCGCCGAACGGCAGTTCGACGTGGTCGCGGCGCCAAGCATCGGTGGCGCGGGCACCCACGAGACGGTCTTGGAACTTTGGCGTCACAACGAGGCCCTCGACCTCGAGGGCGGTGAGCCCCATCGGCGGGATGGTGACGGTGAGTCGGCCGTCGCGAAGCGCCGTGGCGGAGCCGTCGCGGAAGACCCGCGTGCGGTAGGTTTGGCCGGCGACTTGCGGGAGAGTCGTGGCGCTGAGCGTGATCTCCGCGGACACCGGTTCGGGCGATTGGTTGGTGAACGCGAGGTAGAGACGGTCGCGGCCGCGGGCGACGAGGGTGTTGATCTCGACGGAACTGCTTTTTATCAACCGGCGGGGCAGCCAAAGCACGGCATCATCGCGGTCGAAGAACTTTCCGGGGCGGTCCCCGTAGAATTTGCTCTGCAGATAGGCGTAGCCCTCGATGAAGTGCGCGGGGAAATCGATTTTGCCGCCGGATCGCGCGAAGGCATCGGTCACGAGAAAATCGAGGAGGATGCTCATGTGCGGCCAGATGTGGTTGTAGTGAAATGAATTCACGCTGAGTGTCTTGTGGTCGCGCAGCGGGTAGTCGGCGCGCTCGTAGATCGTGGTGCGCGCGGTGTTGATGTGGTATCCGGGAAAATTGCGGTAGCGGCCGACGACGGCGGAGCGCGCGACGTCGTGGAGCAGTTGATCGCCGGTGAGCGCCGCGATGCGCAACATCCACGGCGCATAGTTGGCCATAAAGATGGCGCGGTGCCCCGACATCGTGCCCGAAGATTCGGGGGTGAGGCCGATCTCGGACAGGCGCCAAGCGGGCACGCGCTCCTCCGGGGCGCTCATGGGCGTGTGGCCCTTGCCCTTGAGGTACCAATAGACCGGCGCCTGACCGCCGGGATTGACCGTCACTTCCTCGTCGGGAATGCGCGGCGCCACCCAGGTGAACTGCGTGTACTGGCGGGCGCCCTGGCGGGCGGCGGCGAGGTAGCGTGGTTCCCCGGTCGCCTCGTAAAGCCGGAAGAGGTCGATCCACTTTGGAGCGAATCCGATCCAGAAGAACGTGCCGCCTTCGTCGAACCCGGTGGCCGGGCGGTCCACGCGGGCCGCGAGGTAGGCATCGGCGCCGCGGCGGGCGGCGGCGAGCAGCGCGGCATCGCCGGTGACGAGGGCGACTCCCAGTTGATTCTGCCAGCTGCCGCCTTCGACGACGTCGTCGAGATTGAGGATGCGGTCGCGGCCGAGCATCTGTTTGGCCATCCGACCCAGCACGGGTGAGGCGCCGTGAGTGATGCCGTACAGGGCGGCGAGTTCGCTCACGGGGGCGCAGGGTCCGAGCAGGAGACGCGAGGGGCTCTGGATCTTCTGCTTGGGGTCGAGGCTGAAGAGGAATTTCTCCCGCGAGAGCATGTACTCCACGATTGGGTACGCGCGCTGGTTGAAGATCTCCTCATCGTCGGCGACGAGGGCGAGGTTGAGCGGATTGAGCGAGCTGACGTTCTTCACCGCGCCGGGGACGTCGGTCGAGTAGGAGCAGCCCTTCAGTTCGTCGATGAACCAACTGTAGCGGCTCATCCCGTAGTCGATCATGTTGTCCAGCGTCTCGTTGAGCGTAGCGATCGCGTTGCGGCGGTGGTCGCGGAAACCGTAGAGCCGGCGGGCGAGCGTCTCGTAGGCCTGGGTGATGTCGCCGGCGCCAGCGAAGAGGCGGAGCTTGAACGTGAAGGCCTGGCCGCGCGTGCGCTTCGACTCCGCGCCGCCGAGCAT
The DNA here is from genome assembly GCA_016871755.1 of Verrucomicrobiota bacterium. Classification (GTDB taxonomy): domain Bacteria; phylum Verrucomicrobiota; class Verrucomicrobiia; order Opitutales; family Opitutaceae; genus UBA6669. Next base: position 1,795 of record VHCJ01000090.1, read on the forward strand.
CGGCGCAAAGACCATCGGCTGCGCCTCGCCGGCCGGGTTGCGCAGCGCCACGCCGAAGCGGCTGTTTTCGAACAGCGGCAACGGGGAGAAAGGGAACTCCCCGGCGTCGACCACCACGCCGAGGGTGACGTCGCCCTTGCGCACGAGGGTGGCGGGCAGCGAGCACTGGTAGGCGGACGTGAGGATCGACTGGGTTGGAAAACGTTTTCCCTGCCAGATGAAAGGCTGCCACACCTCAGCGAGCGTCCCGAGCCGATAGGCGGGCGCGCCAGTGTATCCGACGGAGAACCACGCGTCAGTCCGGGGCGTGAGCGTGAACGTGAGCACGGGCTCGGCGTCGCCGGGCGGCAGCGTGAGGCGAGCGGTCAGGGCAAACGCATCCTGCGGGACGAGGGTGAACTCAAGGGCGTCGCCCTGACGCCGGACGCCCGTCGCCTTCACCTGGGTGACCGGTGCGGCCGCGAAGAGATCGGCGGTGCGTTGGTCGGTCCTGCCTTCAAGAATGCGGTCGTCGAAACCGTCGCCCGCCTGCCCGACGGCGCGTTTGGTCTTCTTCAGCGCGCTACCGGCGGACGGAGCGGCCGACTGCCACGTGACGAGATTATACGAGATCCGAGGGATGTTGCCCGGCCGCATCGCGGGCTTCGGGTCGGACTTGGCGACGAGCACGGCAAAGTCCCCACGGAAGAGCCATGAGCCGGTGTCCTTCGTCGTGAGGCGCACGGCGCCGTCGGCCGCCGGTTCAAGGGTGTAGCGGTCGTTGGCAAGCGGCTGGGCGGAAGCGGAGCCGAGCACCAGCGCCGCGAGGAGCGCTCTTAGCTTCAGAATTGGATTCGTGGTCATTTTTGCGGCAGGAACGCCTTCCTTGGTGGACCGGACTAGAACGTACCCTTCACCCCGGCGGCGATCGTAGTGCCGTAGTCGGCGCGCTGATACGTGCGCGCGTAGCCCGGCGTGCTGGGGCCGTAACGTTGCACGATTTCCGGTTCGCGGGTGACATTCCGCGCGCCGACGAAAAGGCCCAGGTACGTCTTTATCCGATACTCTGCCTCCACATCGAGCGAAAGGCGGGCTCTGACGTACTCGCGCGTGCCCGGCTCGGCGGCTCCACCGACCACGGCCCGATTCTGGCGCCCGCGGGAGTTCCAGTTGAGCCGCATATTGAACTTCGGCCGGTCGAGACTGATGCCCCAATTCTGGCTGAGGGGGATGAAGCCGTTGAAGTCCGACTGCGCTTCGTCGGACAGCTTCAGCTTGGTGATGTTGTACCGCACATTCACCCCGCGCGCCCACTCCGGGAGGAACTTCAGCGGCTGCCGGTAGCTGAATTCGATGCCGTCAATCCGGGTCGTGCCCGGGATGTTCTGTTGCGAGCGGAGAACGTAGTTGCTCGTCGCAAACGTCGGGTCGATGCCGTAAAAGTCCAGCAGTTCCAGCGTCACGTCGATGTCACTGGTCCTGAAGAAGTCCTTGATGTCTTTCCGGAACACTCCGGCCGACAGTTCGCCACCGTCTTTCGGATAATACGAAAACGAAAGATCGTAGTTCCGGGCGGTCCAGGGGCGCAGCGCGACGTTGTTGATCGTGATGACGCGCGACGTGGTGTCGGGATCCGGTAGCGTCGTGCCGGGGATGATGAAATTAAAGTTCGGTCGCGAGAGGGTCTCGGCGTAGCTGGCCCGTGCGATGAAATCCGGCGTGACGTTGAAGGTCAGATTCACGCTGGGGTAGAGATCGCCATACTCCTTTTCGACTTTCGCCCCACGTTCCACATATTGCAGCTGCGCGAGTGCGACCGCACTGCCCACGATCCGAACCGGCCGTCCGCCGCTGAGAATGAGCATGCCGGCGGCGTCGCGTTGATAGGTGCGCCCGAGATCGTTGATCGGACCGGAGCCTTCGTCGTGCGTGCGCTCGTAACGTGCTCCGGCGACAATCCAGACCCGGTTTTCCCACAGCCGCAGGTCGAAGCGGAGATAATAGGAGGTGATCTCCTCGGTGATGCCCCGGGAGTTCAGCGCCTTTTGTTGCACTTGATAGACATCATCGTTCCGGAAGTAGTCGGGACGGGCGACGAAGAGGTCGTAGGCCTTGAGCGGACTGACATATTGGTAGCGACCCAAGCCGTAGGGCGCGTTGACGGTGCCGGCATGGGGATCGACGAGATCGTAGTTTGCGGCCGAATTGTCCGCGTTGTTGGCGACGCCGTCCGGCCCGACAAACGTCCACTGCCGGAACGGCCGCTCCGCTAGGGAAGTGACACTGCGGTAGTCGAAGCCGGCTTTGACCCGAACCGGCACGCCGAGTTTGAAGTATCGGCTGAGGCTGGCGTTGGCGTTCTTGTTTTTGTTGATCGAATCGACCGGATTCGTGTTCACCAGCGTCAGGTTGTAGCTGCCCAGTGAGCTG
>VHCJ01000091.1 GCA_016871755.1 Verrucomicrobiota bacterium
GCATCCGGCTTGCCATCAACCAATGACGCCCCAAACCATCCGTCCGACCCCGGGCCGACTCCTGCGGCAAGCTCTTCGGCTCCTGTCCTCGGAGTCGGCCAAGGCATCGAAAGCGCCTTTGTCTCTCCTAACTTACTTTACCCGATCCGCTGTCCAACCGACGGGGACCACCTTAACCATGCCGACCGCCTCACGCCTGCTCCTGCGCATCCACCTCACCCTCACCCTGCTCGCGCCCCTTGGCGCGGTAGCCCAGTCCGCCACGACCGGCGCCGTGCGCGGCCACGTCGTCAACGACGCCACCGGCAATTACGTCGAGGGCGCGGTCATCACGCTCGCGGGATCCCCTCGCACCACCACCACCGACAGCCAGGGAGGGTTTCACTTTGGCGCCCTGCCCCCGGGCGAACACCGGCTGACCGCCCGTTCGGCCGGCAACTCGCCCGGCGAAGCGAGCGTAACCGTGACCGCCGGCCTGACCGCCACCGTCACCCTGCGACTCGGCTCGGAAATCGTCGCACTGGAGAAACTCATGGTCACCGCCCAGGCCGAAGGCCAGGCGCAGGCCCTGAACGTGCAGAAAAATTCCGAAAACATCCGCAAAGTGGTCTCGCAGGATGCCCTGGCCAATTCCCGGCTCGGGGAAATCGGCGAGGTGTTGATGGCCCTGCCCGGGCTGTACCTCGAGATCAGCACTCATCAGCCCAGCCGCCCCAACATTCGCGGCCTAGGCTCTGAATTCAATTCGATCACGTTCGACGGCGTGCGCATCGGCAACTCCAGCAACGACCGCGCCGACGGCGTCAGCGGCTATCCCGCCGAGAGCCTCGCCCGCGTCGAGTTGATGAAGTCCGTCACGCCCGACATGGAAGGCGACGCGATCGGCGGCAGCATCAACCTCGTCTCCCGGCGCGCCTTCGATCTCTCCGAGCGAGTCCTCAAGCTCAACCTCGGCGGCGCCTACAACCACCAGCAGCAGAACTGGGACAAGCAGGTGAACCTCGAATGGGCCGATCGCTTTGGTCGCGACGGCCGGCTTGGGGTGTATTCATCGCTCAACCACTACCGCTCCGACCGCGGCTACCACACCTCCAGCATCAGTTATCAAGTCGACGCCGCGGACAACTTCAACATTTCCACCTACACCCTGCAGGATCGGATTGAGGACGATTCCTGGAAGCTCAAGTACACCGGCAGCGTCGACTTCAGGTTGAGCGACGCCACCACCCTCTGGGCGCGCGGCCTCTTCAGCAACAACACCCGCTACCTTGAAGACTACCGCACGATTTACCGGCCGGGCACACGCACCGCCATCACGCCCGACTCCGCCAGTTCCCGCAACGGCCGCGTCGACACCGACCGCCAGTACCGCGAACCCGTCAGCATCGGCGCCCAGCTTTCCGGCGGCTTCGAAAGCCGCTTCGATCACTGGCAGCTGGACGGACGTCTCAGCTACAGCCGAACCACCAACCACTACGAGGAGACCTTCACCCCGACCTTCTCGTTCAATGGCACCGATCTCTCCTACGATCGCCGCGTCCGGGAGTTCCCGCTCTTCCGCGTCGACAACGGTATCGCGCTCGACGATCCCGCCCGCGTGGTGCACCGGTCGATCGCCCGCACGCAGCACCCGTCACGCGACCAGGAGGTAACCTTCGACGCCAACGCGCGCCGCACCCTCGACGCCCTGCCCTTCAATGCCTACGTCAAGACCGGCGCCCGCGTGAAAATGCGGAGCTGGGTCTTTGGCGGCGATGAGGAACTCGGCAACTGGACCTACACCGGTCCGCTCTCTGCCACGGCGCTGTCAGAAATCTCCATCAACGATCGCTTCTTCCGCCAGAGCGACGGTCGCGTCGGCATGGCGGCGGTCTTCCCGACCATGGGCAAATTTCTCGATGCCTTCTGGTCCCGACGCGGCGAATTCCGGCGCAACGACAACGCCTCCGTCATTCTGATCGAGGGCAATCGCCGGGCGACCATTGAAGACATCTACGCGACCTACCTGATGGGCGGGGCGAACTTCGGCCGACTCAACGTCGTCACCGGCGCACGGGTCGAACACACGGAATTCGAGGGCAAGGCCCGCCAACTCACCACCCCGCGCGGGATTCTCACCGCCAGCACCGTGGTGAGGAACGACGCGCGCTACACCAATGTCCTGCCCGGCCTGCATTTCAACTACAGCCTGCTGCCCAATCTGCTGCTGCGTTTCTCCGCCAACCGCACCGTCGCCCGGCCCAGCCCCGCCAGCATGCTGCCCTCGCGTCGCGTCGACGACGAGGCCCGCACCCTCACCGACGGCAATCCAAACCTGAAGGTCACGGATTCCGACAACTTCGACCTCAGCGCCGAGTATTACCTCCGGCCCCTGGGCGTCTTCTCCGTCGGGGTTTTCAAGAAGCGGATCGACGGATTCTATTTCAGCACCGCCTCGACGGTCGTCGGGGGCGAATATGACGGCTACCGTCTGACTCGCGTCGAGATGGGCCAGGGCGGCAATGTTCAGGGCCTGGAGGTCGAATGGCAGCAGCGCCTCACCTTTCTGCCCGGAGTCTTCAGCGGGCTGGGCTTCGGCGCCAATTCCACCTGGATCGACTCGACCGGTCGCTACCCGAATCGCCCGATGGAGGACCTGACGTTTCGCGGCACCGCGAAACGCACCGGCAACCTCAACCTCTCCTTCGCGCGCCGCGGGCTCGATCTGCGCCTGTTCTACAACTTCCGCGGCGACTATCTGAGCGGAGTCGGCGCCCGCCCCGCCCTCGACACTTTAGAGCTGGAACGGGCCACGCTCGACTTCGCGGCCAAGTATCGCTTCACCCGCCGCCTCTCCGCCTACTTCAACGCCAAGAACATCACCGACGCGCCCAAAATCACCTACCAGGGAACCCGCTCCAACCCGAGCAGCGTCCGCTACTACGACTTTTCACTGAACTTCGGCGTCACGCGCGATTTCTGAGGACGCCGCCCTTCCTTCGATGCACCCGCTCCTTCGCTTCGCTTTCTGCCTCGCCCTCTGCGGCACGCTGTTCGCCGCCGAACTCGACCGGCCGCCGCCCGGCGCCTTCACCGTTGTCGTGATTCCCGACACCCAGGGCTATCGCGGTCGCGCGACCAAGAGCACGCCGGACAGCACCGCGCCGCTCACCAATCCGGTCTTTCAGAACCACACTCGCTGGATCGTCGAGAATCTGCGCACCCAGAACATCGTGTTCGTTTCCCACGTAGGCGACATCGTCGACGTCAACAACGAGGAGCAGTGGCAGCTCGCCCGCGAATGTCTCGACCGCCTGCACGGCGTCGTGCCCTACGGGCTCACGGTCGGCAACCACGACATGAAGTCCAACGGCGACGCCTCGCTCTTCCAGAAGTACTTTCCCTCGTCGCGCTACCGGCATTTCGACTGGTACGGGAGCACCTACGAACACGCCCGGCCCGACCAGTACGTGTCGACCCACAACGTGAACAGCTATCAGCTCTTCTCCGCCGGCGGCCTCGACTTCGTTCATCTCAACCTCGAATGCAACGCCCCGGATGACGTGCTCGCTTGGGCCGATCTCATCCTCAAGCGCTACCGCGATCGCCGCGCCCTCGTCACCACCCACATGGACCTCGGCCCGGTGGACAAACCGCGGGACAATGACGGTTTCGTCACGGCCCCCAAGGGGCGCATGAATTGGGTCAAGATCCACGGCGTCCGCGGCAACAGTCCGGTGCAACTGTGGGACAAGCTCTTCTCCCGCCACGCCCATCTTGGCTTCATCTTTTCCGGCGATCAGAGCCGCACGACCGCATTGCGCCTGGCTGCCCGCGGCCAGGCCGGCAACACCGTGCACTCGCTGCTCTCCGACTACACTTCCTCCGGACCCTTGCGGCTTTACCGCTTCGTGCCGACCGCCAATCAGGTGCAGGCCATCACCTACGACACCACTCGGCACGAAATCGTAACCTCCACCCGGTACGTTCCGGATCGTGCCGAGCATCAATTCACCCTCCCGTATCTCATGACTGAATCTCCCGCTGCCCGATTGAGGTGACCGCCGATAATTGATCCGCTGGCGGTGACAGTCTGGGGCGTGTAGAAAGGAACGCAGATCATGAAAGGCAAACGACACACGACTGAGGAAAAGATCCGGACCCTGCGGGAGGCCGACAG
>VHCJ01000092.1 GCA_016871755.1 Verrucomicrobiota bacterium
ACGGTGTGCATGCGGAACCGACGCCCACGCTGGCGAATCGCTCGGCTTTGCCGCTCGAGCGCGGGCACCATTGCGACATGTACCGGAACGCCGGCGACGACACCACGTCCTGCCAGGCGCCTCCGATCCGATCAAAACGGGTGAGCGCCCGGCCGCGCCCGGCCACCCGCCAGCTGCGGTCGTTGCCGTAGACGGTGATGAAGTGCTCGGCCCCCGGACTGGGCAGGCACCAGCCGACCAGCACGTTGGAGCCCTGCCCGTTGGCATGGGTGAAGTGGATTTCCACCAGATCATCCGCACTGCGCCCGAACCGTGCGGAACGGATCCGACCCTGGACCTCGGTCACCGGCGAACCCATCAGGGCCTCCGTCAGGTAGATCTCATGATAGCAGGTGTCGTTCAGGGCTCCGCCGCCGGCGTCCCGGTCGAACCTCCAGTCGTTCGCGGGGGCGGGGAACGCCTTGCTGAAGACGGCCCGCGTCTGCGCGAAGTACGGCGACTCGCCCTTCAGGTCCGCCAGAGCCGCCTGCATGCCCGACGTGTAAAGATAGTTGTGCACCACGGAACAGTCCTTGCCCGAGGCCCGGAAGGCGGCATCCACCTCCAACAGGTCCCCGTTTTCCAAGACCAAGGGCTTCTCGCAGATGCAGGCCACCCCCGCGTGGGCGACCGCCAGGAGTTGCTCCCGGTGGAGATGGTGGGGGGTGGCGATCACGCAAACATCAAGCTTCATCTCACGGAGCATCTCCCCGGGATCCTTGAAACAGGCACCGGCATCCAAGCCCAGGGAGGTGCCCGCTTCGATCCGATTGGGATCGTGCGGATCGGACACCGCCACGATGGAGGCCAGATGAGTCAAGGCCTGATAACTGGGAAGGTGCGAGAGGCGGAAGATGCCGCCGCATCCAATGAGTCCCACGCGCAACGTGGCTTTCGAAGAAGTCATGGTCGCCACGATGGTCAAATTGAGCACCAAGGAAACTCCGCGATTGCTTTCCAGTAAACTCGTGACATTGCTTGATTTTCCTCAGTTGTCCGCACCCAGTCCCGGCGTCACTCCGGAATGACCCGGATGAGGTTCTGGCCGGAGAGCGGTTCGTTGATCTTCGGCGGGAAAACGTAGTCACCGGCCCTCAGCCAGTCGCGGACCAGCCGTCTCTCAGTCGTGTGCGAGTAAAGCAGGTCGAGCATCTCAAGACCGAAGGTATAATTCGAGTCCCTCGCGGCGCCGCTGACGTAGTCTGAGCCGCGGGCTTCCGGAAACAACTCCGCCGCCCGTTCCTTGGCGATATTGTTGTCGATCACCGGACTTCCCCGCATCAGGCGGAGGTTGAATGCCTCCACATCTCGATCCCCATGCTGCAGCCAGGTTGACTCCAAGCCGGCGGCAAAAGCCTTGAAGTCCATCGCGCCGTTGAGAAAGACGGGGAGATTCTGCACGACGTACAGGTGGGTTCGACCGGGCGCCATTCCGAATGGCATGTATCCAATTGCTCCTGACGTCACGGGCTCAAAGGGGGCCAGCTTCCCCGCCGGGGGGCTCCCGCTGACCGCGGAGATCCAATTGAGGGAGCGACAAAGCGTTTCGTTCTCTTCGCGGCTCGACAGGAAATGCAGGAAGTCCACCGCGGCGCGCGCCCTCGGACTCTCGCGATTCACTCCGAACGACGGGCTGTAGGCTGCGTGAAGTCGTGGGGGTAAGTGGGTCGAGCTTGACCGTAGGGGGCCCGGCGGGAGCCGCACGGTCTCGGGCGTGGTCGAGGGACCCTCTCCAAGGAGTACGCGGATTGATAGCCGGCATGGGTTTATGGAGAATTTGTTCGTGACCACGGGAGGCTAGCAAAGTTGTCAAGAGGTCTCGGCGACAGAGAGAGCGGGCGTGTACCTCCAAACACCATGTAGGATCACCGCAGCTGGCGCAGAGGATTAAGACGTTGGGCAGGCGGGTCGGGGCGGCCTGCGCCAGCGAGGCGGCGAGCGCGGCGGCCGTGAGGACGCGGCGCAGGAGGATGATGGGGAACATCGGGTTTGGCCGGGATCGGGTTGCAAAGGCGGGCGGGGCATAAGGCCGCTCCGGATCGGGCAACGGCCCCCTTGGCAAAGCCCGACGCATCTGCATCATCGGCCGGATGTTTGTCGACGAATGCACCGTCAAGCTGGCCGCTGGGGATGGGGGCAGGGGCTGCATCAGCTTCCGACGGGAGAAATACGAGCCGTGGGGCGGACCCAACGGTGGCGACGGCGGCCGCGGCGGCGACGTGGTCCTGCTGGGAGACGTCAACACCAACAACCTAGTCGACTACAAGTACCAGCCCCACTGGCGCGGGGAGCGCGGTGGTCACGGGCTCGGCGCGGATTGCAATGGCCGCGACGGCGAGCCGTGCGTCCTGCGGATGCCGTTGGGGACGATGGTGATTGATCTTGAGACCGGCAAACCGGTGGCCGAGTTGATTGAGGACGGTCAACGGATCGTGCTTTGTCAGGGGGGCAACGGCGGCTGGGGCAACACCCACTTCAAGACCTCCACGACGCGCGCTCCGCGGCGGGCTAACCCGGGCCTGCCTGGGCAGGCCGGCACCTACCGGCTGGTGCTCAAGAGCATCGCCGACGTCGGCCTTGTCGGCTTCCCGAATGCGGGCAAGTCCTCCCTGATGGGCCGCATCACCCAAGCGCGTCCGCGCACCGCCGCCTATCCCTTCACCACGCTGCATCCCCAGATCGGGGTGATCGAGTACTCGGAGGACAAGCGTGGCGCCCGACGCCTGCTGCTTGCGGACATCCCCGGCTTGATCGAGGGCGCGCACGAGAACCGCGGCCTCGGGCACCGTTTTCTGCGCCACATCGAGCGCTGCGCCCTGCTCGTGTTCCTCCTCGATATGGCCGGGACGGATGCGCGGGATCCTCGGGAGGACTACCGCCACCTGCTGCGGGAATTAAAGTTGTACGATCTAGCGCTGCTGGAGAAGCCGAGGCTGGTGGTTGCAAACAAGCTCGACCTGGCGGAGGCCAAGGTCTGGTTGGCGAAGTTCCGGCGCCGCTACCCGGACGTTCCGATCCTCGCGATCTCGTGCGCAACCGGGGAGGGCGTCGACCGATTTAAGAAGGAATTGTCAAAACGCGTCCGCCGGCGCTCGCGGGCCGGAAATGCGTCGTCTCCCGCGAACGGCGGAAGCGAGGATGTCAGCGAGACTCGCTCCCGGTAAATATCGCTCGCCCCCGATGAAGGCAAACGGGCAACTCGGTCTGAAGCGGTCGGATCGCAACCTGTTGACAGCCTGGCAGCCGCAGGAGGCGAGCGATCCCTGGCTTGAGTGGCTGGCCGGAGTCGTGCGGGGCGCGTCGCTCCTACGCGCTGAACAGCGTCCTCGCGGACCGCTGACGCGCCGGCCGAAGTTGCAGTCGTGACAATCACGGGGGCCTCGCGCATTCTTTCGCTCGATGTCTGCCCCGCACCCGCGCGAAAGCCGGCGCCTTACCCCTTGGTTCAAGCTCGGACTGTTGGCGCTGCCTTGCCTCGCGGGCGTCGACCCGGCCGCTGCGGTCGTGCTGCGGCCGCTGAACGTAGTGCTGCTGTACGCGGACGACTGGCGCCACGACACTCTGGGGGTGGCAGGCAACCCGGTCGTGCGCACGCCGCACCTGGACCGACTTGCGAACGAAGGGCTCCGGTTCACGAACAGTTTTGTCACCACCTCCATCTGCGGCGTGAGCCGCGCCACGCTGCTGACGGGGCAGTGGATGTCGCGGCACGGCAACCTCGCGTTCGAGATGTTCCGCACGCCCTGGGCCGAGACGTATCCCGGGCGCCTGCGCGCCGCCGGGTACCACGTTGGGCATGTGGGCAAGTGGCACAACGGGAAATTTCCCGCGGAGAATTACGACTTCGGCGCCGGGCGCATCACCCCGATGCGGCACTGGCTGCAACAACCGGAGGGCCCGCCGGTGCACGTCACCCGCCGCAACGAGTCGGACGCCTTGGAATTCCTGCGCACCCGCCCGGCGGGGCGGCCCTTCTGCCTGACGCTTGCCTTTGTTGCGGCCCATGCGGAGGACCAGCACCCGGCGCAGTTCCTGCCGCAGCCGGAGAGCCTCGCACTTTACGCG
>VHCJ01000093.1 GCA_016871755.1 Verrucomicrobiota bacterium
GATGCCGAAGATGCTTAACCCGACCAAAGCCGCGGCGATCATGGAACTGATCATCGCAATGTTCGACTGCCGGATCGTGGAGGTCGTGAGGTAGCGCTGGACCTCGGCTTGATCCACGCCGAACTGACTGAGGGTGAAGATGGTGCCGCCGAACAGACCGGCCCAGAACGTGTACGGCTGGCTCAGGTCGAAGTCGAAGTTGAAGAAGCTCAGCCGCCCGTTTTCACCCGCGATCCGCAGCACCTCCGGTGCCCCTCCCTCGACCCGGGCCGCGATCAGGAGCAGGACGAGCGCGATGCTGCCGAGGAAGATGACGAGCTGGAACGTATCCGTCCAGACGACCGCCTTGATGCCGCCGACCATGGTGTAGGCGGCGGTCACGCCGCCGACGGCGATCACGATCCACTCGATTGAGACGCCGCTGAGGCGCGCCAGCACCAGCGCCGGGGCGAAGATGCAGATCGCGAGGTAGCTGGCCTTGAGGAGGAGGAAAAGGCCGCTGGCGAGAAGCCGCACCCGCGAGTCGAAGCGGCGCTCGAGGTACTCGTAGATGGAGTAGAGCTGCAGCCGGAAGAACAACGGGAGGATCATCCCGCAGATCACGCCGAGTACGATCGGCATCGCCAAGCGGTACTGAAGCAGTTGGAGGTTGCCGGAGAACGCAACCCCGGGACCACCCAGGAACGAGGCGGCACTGGCGATCGTTGCGACGCCCGACGCCGCGGCCGCGTACCACGGAATCCCATTTGATCCCACGAAGTATTCGCGCAGCGACTTCTGCCGACCGGCGAAGACCGCGGAGATCCCGCAGACGACCAGCAGGTACGCCGCGACGATGAAATGATCGAGGTAGCTCATCGTGCCGACGGAGCGCTCCCGCGTGTCAGGGTGGCGCGGAGAACATGGGGGATGCGCAGCCCGGGCGAGTACTCCCCTCCGATGAGAATCCCGCCGTCCGGCATTTCGACGACTGCCGTACCCGCCGTCCCGGTCGGCATCGAGCCCGCATCCACCAGCCACTCGTTGGAAGCCGCTTGGTAGATCATGATGCGACTGGGCAACCGATACTTCGGCCCGAGTTCGGCCATGCGGTCGAGGCTGTGACCATCCGAACCTCCTAGCACGGCCAGGCGCCCGGCGTCGAGCCGCAGGACGGCCGCGGCCAGCGCCCGGTGCGGCATGTCGGCGAGTCGCTGCCAGCGTCCCGCCTCCGGGTCGTAGCCGTAAACGTCCGCGAGATAATCCTCCTGCCGAACCGGCGGCGTGGACTTGATCCGTCCACCCGCCAGCACCAGGCAATCACGCCCGCCCACCCGCAGCGTCGCGAGCACGGCGCCGAACCGCGGCGGCCCCGGCCACGTCGGCAGTGACTCCCACGTCGCTCCCGGCGTTTGCCCCCGCGCCGCCGCGAGGTTCAACCGGCGGAACTGCGACTGCACCGCCCCGCGATTCTCACCGCCGGCCACATACACATAGCCGCCCAGATACGCTGCCGCTGGCATGGCCGAAGGTTCCGGGAGGGAGGGCAGGCTCGTCACGCTCAAGCCTCGCCCCTCATTCTTCACCTCAATGAGAAACGCATCCGCCACGGGCCCGGCGGCACCTGCGCCGCCCACGCCGACGACGCCGTGTTCCGTGGTGAGCGAAGCCCCTTCGGCCAGCCCCGCGGGCAAGGCGTCGGCGTGGGACTGCCACGCCGCGCTCGGGTCCGCTGCGACCGGCAGGCTGTAGATGGCACGCGCGAAGGTCTTGGCGCCACCCTGCGCGTGCGGAACCGGGAAATTCGAGCCCCCGGCGGCAATGAGTTGACCACCCGTCACGCCGGCATAGACGCCCTTGAGGCCAATCGGATCCGGTAGATCCGACCACCTGGCCCACGACAGGGTGGGAGCGGAGAGCAAAGGGGACGACATCATGGGCAGAAGCAAAACTTGCAGGGCCAAACCGAGCGCGAATCCTCCTCGATCCCGTTGACTCAAACGGGATGGACAGCTGCGTCTCAAGGGCGCGGCGGGCGCAGACGCATGAGACTCATGTCGTAGCTCAAGCCCTCGTGGGCACATCAGCGCGAGGTGAGTTCCTGCTCCGTGACGTGGTAGGCGCGGATGAACGGAGCCTTGCTGCGCCCCGGCTCGATCGACGAGAAGGAGTCAAGGTTCCCGCCGGTCGTGTAGTCGACAATGATGATCTTGCCGTCGGGCAACTGCGTCCACGAGGAGTATCCGCAGTCCGCGAAGTAGGCGTAGTCCAGGACCACGGTCCGATCGCGCCGAAACTGGTCCGGATACCCTTGGCTCGGCACCCAGCTCCAGTCGATCGAGTAGTCGTCGGCATTGTCGACCTTCACCGCAACGCTCCGCCATTGGCTGACCGCGGCATTGCGCGAGTAGGGCTCGCGCCCCGCCCGCACCGCCCGGTTGCCGAAGCGGACCTCCCGCACCCAGATGCCGGCGATCGGCGCGCTCAGCCGCTCGGTGCCGTCGACCCAGATCCGGAGCATGCCGTTCTCCCGGATGATCCGGTAATCCCGCCAGACGGTGGTATCCACCGGGAACCCGATCTCCGGGCGACCGCCGAGGTACACGCGGTCTGGTGCAAAGTGAACCCAGCAACCGGCGCTGATCGTCACGCCGTTCGCCTCGGCCTGCTCCACCCGGAGCGTCGCGCGGACCTCCACCCGGGAGTCATCGTCCTGCGCCGGATACAGATTGAACTCGACCGCGCCGCGCTGCCCATTCTGCGTGCGCAGGGTGAGCGCATCCGCTCCGAGTTCGCAGCGATCCTCATCCAGGATCCATGACGTCGGCTGGAATCCGAGGTCCTTCTCCGGATCAAAGACCAGCGCGCGCGTTCCCGGCGTGCCCCAGCGGTTGCGGTAAGTCACTAGGAACCGCCCGGACTGCAGTCGCCCGAGATGCGGACGCTGACCGTAGAAGGGTGCCGGGGCGGCGCGGGGCCAGGTCAGACCATTGTCGTTGCTGAAGAGCAGTCGGCTCGGGTGCCCGAACTGCCCGTTGCCGAGCCCGATCCGGGTCGCCGCGACGATCCGGCCAGGCGACATTTCCGCCAGCCCGACCTCGCAATCTCCGTGGAACGGACTGTCGGCCAGCCACGCATGCTCGGTCCATGTCCGGCCACCGTCCCGCGAGAACACGATCTCGTTCCGGTAGTAATTGTTGCCCCACGGCAGAGGTGGATTGCGCAGCTTCGTCGTCTCGATGGACGATGTGCGCGTGTAAGCCAACGTGCCGTCGGAGAACTCCTCAATGTAGCCGGGTTCACCCCCGATGTCGTCGATCTTCTCCGGCTTCGTCCACGTCTTGCCCCCGTCCAGACTCCAAAGGATGTGGTTAGACATCCCCCGGTCAGGCTTCTGCCACTGCACGAGCATCGGCTGATTCTGAGCGGGGGTGCGCTGACCCCAGTCGCTCACAATCACGATCCGTCCATCGCGCAACACACTCATCTGCGGGACGACCCAGATACCGTGATGCTCCCACACATTGCCGCTGGCGAGGACTTGGTACTCCCCCCACGTCCGACCTCCGTCGGTCGATCGGGCCGACATGAGATGACTGATGATGGAGTTGTGACTGTCCGAGATCTGCCATGCGGCGACCAACGCACCATCCTTAGCCTGCACGATGTTCGCGCACTTGTAGTACCAGCCCCGGGGATTAGGATTGGTGAGGCCGGGGTACTTGTCCTGCGTGACGGTGAACTTCCGGTCTTCCGGCACAACAATGGAGTCCCGGTGGAACGGCGCGGACGAAAGAGCCGGAGCGACAAGGCCGAGCACGGCGAAGGCAAGGGGGGCGTATTTCATGGCAGCGGGGGACAAGGGGCAGGTTCAGGGGGCTAACTGAGGCTGAGGATCCGATGCGATCCCCATCACGCAACCAGGCAACTCGCTGGGTGGATCCCCCGCAACGCCCCGCCGCTGGCTTCAAAATGGAGCCGATTCGTCAGCGCCCGCCGGTCAAAGCCTGACCCGTCAGCAAGTCC
>VHCJ01000094.1 GCA_016871755.1 Verrucomicrobiota bacterium
ACCATCAGGGTCTGGCGCTTCAACCGCGGCAATCTTCGACAATCCGCGGCATCCCACGTATTGGGTGTCACTGTCTCAAGGCCTCCGATTCCGGATACGGTTCAGGTGCGTCGTTCTAGCGTATACCGCCACCGATTTCTTTGGACACGGGAGAAGAACCATAGAAAGGAAAGAAGAACCCATGATCCAGAAAGCGAATACAACCCTACAGTCCTCGGCTCCCTCAGCGGTTGGGGCGGAGGGAGGCCCCGGCTTGGCGGGGCCGACCGGAGCCCCAACCGCTGAGGGAGCCGGCGCGCCGCCGGTGCAGCGCTGGCGCGCCAAACGGAAAGCGGAGGTGGTCGTGCGGATCGTGCGGGGCACACCATTGGACGCGATCAGCCGAGAGATCGGCGTGCCCGTCGCGCGCTTGGAGCTGTGGCGGGACGAAGGTCTGGCTGGGCTGGAACAGGCTCTCCAAGTCCGCGAAGAGGAGGATCCGGTGCAGGCGCGGCTCGATGAGGCCAACCGGCGTATCGGTGAACTGAGCATGGAAAACGAGCTGTTGCGCGTACGCTGTCGCCAACAAGAAGCGACTTTTCGCATGCGGAGGTTGAAGCAATGAGCGGCACAACCTCCGCGGCGACGGGCAGCCGCTATGGGATCGAACGCGTATGCGCGGCGTGGGAATATCCCCGTTCCACCTACTACGCCCAAGCGGCGCGCCAGGCCGAGGCGACCGCCCGAGCGCCTGGGAAGCGCGGGCCAAAACCGGAGATCGATGATGCCACGCTCCTGGAGAAGATTCGCGCCGACCTCGCGAACTCGCCGTTCACCGGGGAAGGCCATCGCAAGGTCCACGCGCGGCTGCGTTATGTCCAGGGGCTGCGCGTCGGCCGTACGCGGGTGCGTCGGCTGATGCGCGAGCACCGTTTGCTCTCGCCGCATCGCGGTCAGCCCGGCCCGGCTAAGGCCCACGACGGGCGCATCACCACCGATGCCCCGAACGTCCGTTGGGCGACCGATGGGGCCAAGATCTGGACGCTCGAGGACGGCTGGGTCTGGGCTTTCACGACCGTCGAACATTGGAACGGCGAGTGTCTCGGCCATCACGCGACCCAAATCGGCAATCGCTTTGCCGCCTATGAACCGGTTGCCCAGGCGGTCGCTCGCGTCTTCGGTAGCACTCACCAGGCGGCGGCGCGTGGCGTTGAACTGCGCCATGATCATGGCAGCCAGTACCTCACCGACTACTTCCAGCAGCAGGCGAAGTTTCACGGTTTCACGCCTTCCTTTGCCTTCGTCGGTGAGCCCGAAACCAACGGCGTCGTTGAACGCTTCACTCGCACCTTCAAGGAACAGATCATCCACGGCCGCACCTATCGCAACGTCGCCGCATTACAGGCGGCCCTCGCCACCTTCGTGGCCACCTACAACCAACACTGGCGCCTGGAAAAACTCGGCTTCAAGACCCCACTCGAGGCTCGCCAAACCTTCCAGCAATCTCAACCTCACGCAGCATAATTAACCCTCAACCGTGTCCAAGAAACCGGTGCCGGTACATGCTCCTGCACTCGTATTACCGTTTCACCCGCCGGACCTTCGTGGTGTTGTGCGGCAGCCTCGGCTTCGCGGGGTCGCTCTCGCCGACCGCCGCGGGCGCTGACGTCGTCCCCTCCACCTCCGCCACGGCTGCCACCGGCGCCATCACCGGCCGCGTCCAGAACGTCGCCATCGGCCGCTACCTCACGAATGCCCGCGTGTCGGTCAAGGGTACCGATCTCGTCGCGTTCACCGACGAGTTCGGCGCCTACCGGCTCAACGCCGTGCCCGCCGGTCCGATCGTGCTCGAGGTCTACTACACCGGCCTCGATCCCCAGCAGGCGTCGCTCAATGTCGGCGCGGGCGCGACGCTCACGCACGACGTCAATCTCACCAACGTCTCGCGCTACGGTGCCGCGACGGACGCGGTGAAGCTCAGCGCCTTCGTGGTCTCGACCTCGAAGGAGACCGAGGGCGAGGCGCTGGCGACGAACGAGCAGCGGTTTTCCGCCAACATCAAGAACGTGGTCGCGATCGACTCGTTCGGCGACGTGCAGGAGGGCAACCTCGGCGAGTTCGTGAAATTTCTGCCCGGCGTCGCGGTCAACTACGGCGACGCGGAGGCGCTCTCGATCTCGCTCCGCGGTTTCTCTCCCGCCCTCACCGGCATCACGACCGACGGCGCGCAGGTCTCCAATGCCAACTACGGCGGCTCGTCGCGCGCGCCTTTCCTCTCGCAGACGTCGATCAATAACATCTCCCGCGTCGAGGTTTCGAAGGTGCCGACGCCGTCGTCCGCGGCCGATTCGCTCGGCGGCTCGATCAACATGGTCAGCAAGAGCGCGTTCGAGCGCAGCCGGGCCGAGCTGCGCTACCGCTTCTACCTCACCGGCAATTCGCACCGGCTGAAGGTGAAGGACCCGTATACGTTCGACGAGGAGACCTACAAGATCCTGCCGAGTGCGGATTTCGACTACACGCTGCCGCTGAGCAGGAATTTCGGCCTCGTGCTGACGGGGCTGACCACGAACTTCTACAACGAACAGCGGCTGCACCAGACGGTGTGGACCGAGACCGGTGCCGGCACCGGCGCCTCGATCTCGCAGCCGTTTCTCTCCAGCGACGTCATCATCGACGCGCCGCGCTACACCTGGCGCAAGGCGGTCGGGCTCACCGCCGACTGGCGCATCACGCAGAACGGCGTGCTCACGGTCGGGCTCGACGTGAGCGATTTCCACTCGCAGGTCGCCAACGTCAGCCGCAGCGCGCTCACCGGCACCAACGGCACGCCCACGATCACGCCGGCCAATGGCGGCGTGGCGTTCAGCTACAGTCCCACCCAAACGACCGGCGCCACGGGCCGCGGTTCGGTCAACCTCGCGGGCAACTCGGTCAACCGCTACGAGCGCACGAAGGTCGGCAAGGTCCGCTACCGTTTCGACGACGGCGACTGGCGGATCAACGCCGGCGTGAGCCGCTCGGCCTCGTCGACGAAATTCCGCGGCGGCGGCGCCGGCTGGTTCTTCACCAACATCGCGGGCACGATGGATTTTCCCGTGCGCACGTCCTTCTCGAACGTCGCGCCGGTCGGCGATGGCGACTCGCCGACGATCACGCGCGTGTTCAACAACGCGAACCAGGAGGTCGACCTGAGCGACTTCAACAACTACCGCGTCACGACGGCGACGATCAGCACCCGCGACATCACGGACAACATGACCTTCGGCGACCTCAACGTCCGCCGCCGGCTCGGTTTCCTCCCGTTCCCGGCCGCCGTCCAGGTCGGCGGACTGCACCGGATCCAGAAGCGCGACAGCCGCATTCCCTCGGTCGCGTACACCTACAACGGCGCAAACGGCAGCCTGTCGGCCAAGCCATATCAGTATCAGACCTACGTGAACCAGGATTCGGGCTTCGGCGCGAAGAACATCGCCTTCCTCAACGTTGGCCGCGCCTCCCGCGCGTACCAGGCCGACAACCGCCTCTTCGCGCAGACGCTCGCGCAGCAGGTCGCCGGCCGTACGTCGCAGATCACGACCTCGGAGTATATCAAGGAGGAGGTCAGCGCCGGCTACGTGCAGGTGGAATTCCAGTTGTTCAACAATCGGCTGCGGCTCCTCACCGGCGTGCGCTACGAGACGACGACCGGAGAGGGTGAGGGTCCCTTTTACGATCCCGGCGCGGTCTTCGTGCGGAATCCCAACGGCACCTTCGCTCGCAACGCCGCCGGACAGCGGATCCGGAAACCGGAGGCGGGCGCGGTGGGTTCGATGGAGGAACTGGTGCTGATGCGGAAGGAACGCGGCAACACCGCGAGTGGCGAATACGACGGCTATTATCCGAGCCTCCACCTCACCTACAACGTGACGGAGAACTTCCAGGCCCGCGCCGCCTATGCGAAGACCTACGG
>VHCJ01000095.1 GCA_016871755.1 Verrucomicrobiota bacterium
CTCGCGTCGGTGCTACCTCAAGGTGATCAACCATGCCCCCGCGCTCTGGGCCGGCTTCTACGGGTGGCTCGACCGGACGCGCCATCTCCGCCGCCTCGCCGCCTTCCTCCCGTTTCACGTGCGGGCCCTGGGGCGATTGCTGGAGGAGGAGCAGCCGGACGCCCTCTGCGCGACGTACCCGGTCTACGGATGGCTCGTGGAGCGCCTCCGGCGTGAAGGCCGGCGGGTGCCTCCGCTTTATGTGGTGGTGACCGACGCGCTGACGATCAACGCCATCTGGTTCGGGATTCCCGCCGAGCGCTGGTTCGTCACGGACGGCGGATCCGCGCGGAAGATGATCGAGCGCGGCGTGGCTGCCGACCGTGTCACCGTATCCGGCTTTCCCGTCGCGTCCGCGTTCGCGGAGCGACCGGCGGACGTCGGACCACCGGAGCCCGTGAGCGGCCATCCCCGACGCGTGCTCCTCATGATCAACTGCTCGCGCCGGAAGGCCAAGGCGATCGCCCGCGCCGTCGTGGCGTGTCCCGGGCTGGAGGTGACGATCACGGCCGGTCGGAGCGAGGAGCTTCGGCAGGAACTCGCCGCGCTTCCCCGCCATTCCAGCACGACGGTTGAGGTGCTCGGCTGGACGGACCGGATCCCGGAGTTGCTCATGCGGCACCACCTCGTGATCAGCAAGGCGGGCGGCGCGACGACCCAGGAGTCGATCAACGCGCTCTGCCCGATGATCGTGAGCCAGGTGGTCCGGGGGCAGGAGGAGGGCAACTGGGAACTCCTGCACGCGCATGACGCCGGAACGCTGGCCACAACGCCCGCGCAGGTTGTCGCCGCCATGGCGTCCGCGTTCGCGGACGATGCCCGCCGCTGGCGGCAGTGGCGGACCGGACTCCAGAGCCTCGCCCGGCCGACGGCGGCGACGGACATCGCGCGGCAGGTGCTCGCGGCCCTTCCCGCCGACGGAAGCACGGACCCCGGACACTGAGCCGCGACCTCACCGTCCCGGCGAACGCGGTCGGCCCGGCCCGAGCCACCGCTCAGACTTCGGACGCCGCTCGACCGCCTCAGCTTCGCGGATGCAGCGCGATGTCGACCGCCGGAACGCGCAGCGTGCGACCGCCGCCCGCCGGGACGTCCTGCGGCTGGGATCCCATGTTGAGGATCCAAAGTCCGGACTCCGTCTCGACCTTGAACACTTCGGGGAGATCGAGGTTCAGGGTTGCCGGCACCACCGCCAACCTCTTCTCGACGATCGCGCTCTGCAGAATGTCCTGGATGAACCGCAGCGGCAGCCGATGCGACTGGGCCCAACTGGCCCCGTTCTGCCGCAAATCCATCGTCCCAAAATACGAATACACCATCCCCTTCCCCAGGGGGCGGCGCCACGCCACGGCAAGATCGGCGACGTACTTCATGCCCATGAGAAGTTCGACGTCCGGCGCGAGAGGCCGGAAGGCACTGAATGGCACCAGATTCGGAATCGCCGCGACCGCCGGGAGAAGGTCCGGGCGCGCGACCCGCATCCCATCGATCCCGATGCCGCTGATGTGGTCGGTCTGCGGCGTGAATCCGGTCAGCTCGTCAAACGGCGCCGTGGACCCGTCCCAGTCGATCGGCCGGTGTCCAAGCACGAAGAGCAGCCCGCCCGACCGCACCCAGTCCGCGATCACGCGAGTCGTCCGTGCGTCCACGACGTGCGCGTTCGCGAGGAAAAGGATGCTCTTGCCCTCAAGCACGCCATCCTGAATCAGACGGTCGTCAGCAAGATCGTAGTCAACAAAGCGCCGGAACTCCGCGAGGAACTCGCCGACCCGCGCCATGCCCGACTGCGCCACCTCCGCGCTCAGGACCTGGGCTGCGGACAGGTTCGGCTGGTACACCACCGCATCCATCCTTGGCCGCTGCTGCTGCCGGAAGAGCGGGCTCAGCCTCGCCGTCTGCTGACCCATGGGGGCCCAGCTGCCGGTCTTGGCATCGATCATCAACTCGCCCGACCACGCGAAAAGCTGGTTGGCCCCCGAGGTCACAGCGTTGAACATGCGGCCCACTATGCCCTCAGCCGAGACGAAGGAGGCGGGCTCGTTCCCATAGAACGCCCCGCAGTGGCGACCCGCCGTCGCGACCAGACGGGTCAGGCGGACGTTGTAGCCGAACGAACTGCCCTCGTTGGTGATCCGGATGCCAGCGCCATGCTTGGCCGCGACCTTGGCCTGCGCCGAGAAATCGGAGCCATGCTCCGGTGCCATGTCTCCCCCCGTGCAGAGATAGGCGTCCACCCCGGGAAACGCCGCCCTCGTCTCCGCGAGGCAGAAATCCGAGAACTCCGTCATCGCGTCGCGGTACCACGCTTGAAACTCCTGCCGGGCACGCTCGGACGGTGCCTTGGACGGAAGGAAGGGGCGCACCTCGGTCCACGATGCATAACGACTCTTCCACGCCCGGTTCAGAGCATCGAGGCCCTCCGGATACAGCGCCTGAATCCACGCCCGGAAATCCGCCTCCGCGAGTTCATCGCCGCACCAGTACCCCGCATGCGAATGGTACTCGCCGGGCCAGTTGCCGATCACCGGGTAAATTGCCTCACCGTAATCGCCGGTGATGCCGATGTTGACCGACTCCAGCACGCCCTTGGGCCCATAGTGGGCGGCGAGCTGACGAAGCGAGTGGCGGACGTGCTCCCGGATGCCGGGCGACCAAAGCGAGGGGATCGCCATGTCACGGCCATGCTCCAAACAACGGTACATCACCATGCCGGGCTTCTCGCGCACCCACTGGGGCGTGACGTACCACGGGCCCATGATGATGAACGGCACCCATTTCAGCCCCGCCCGCGCGTAGATGTCCACCTCCCGATCGTAGACCGACCAGTCGATCTCGCCGGGTGAGGGCTCGACCTTGTTCCAGTAGACGTACGTCTGGACGCTGGTGAATCCCATGCGCTTCAGCTCCCGCACCTTCGCCTCGAATGCCGCCGCGTCGGTTCCGATGTCCAGACCACCGGCCGTCAGTGTGAGCGGTCCCGGCGACGGTGCCGCCGCGGAAGACGAAGAAACAAGAAACCCACCCACGGTCCCACCCAGGAGAAGCCGGAGAAACCAAGGGCGGAGGAGGGCAACGAGGCGCAACATCGTGGACAACAGGTACGGAGAGGAGTGAGCGAGACGGCAGGGGCATCGTCGTCTCACGCCGACGACTGCGCCAAGGACAGGGTCCGGACCACGGGCGTCAAGGTGTCGGCGCCAAAACGCTCACCTTTCGCCAACGCTCTGCGAGCCAACCCCGGAAACGCTCAGCATCAATCACCTTCGCCGCACCTTCGCTCACCCGCCGGGCAGAAATACACCCGGCGCGCCTGCATGCCGAGGGACGAGCGATCCCAAAACCCTCGTCGGCCCCCTTGCCGAGGGCCTTCCGGCAACGCTTGCCCCGGTCCCTCGCCACGGACAGGCTCCGCCATTCGCCGTGACTCTCACCGACATCCAAGCCGCCGCCCAACGTATCCGGGGCCGGATCCTGCTCACGCCTTGCCTGCCGTCGCAAACGCTCAGCGATATCACGGGGGCACAGGTATTCCTGAAGTTCGAGAACCTGCAGTTCACGGCTTCCTTCAAGGAGCGGGGGGCATGCAATTGCCTGACGCTCCTGGATGATGCCGCCCGCGGTCGGGGCGTGATCGCGATGAGCGCCGGTAATCACGCGCAAGGCGTGGCGTATCATTGTCAGCGCCTGGGAATTCCCGCGACGATCGTGATGCCGAAGAACACGTCGGCCGTGAAGGTCGAGCGCACGGAAGGGTTCGGCGCCACCGTCGTCACGCACGGCGACACGCTTGAGGAGGCGCGGGAGCGGGCCTATGC
>VHCJ01000096.1 GCA_016871755.1 Verrucomicrobiota bacterium
AAAACTGCTTCTCGAGGACCGTCCGTAGCTCGGGGTCGCGGTAGAAGCGCGCCGCTTGGGATTGGAGCTGGTTCAAGAGCCGGCGCTGCTGGAATGGATCGCGCTGGCGCTCAATCTCCCCAAGCGAGCGACTGATCTCCCCGGAAACGCCATTGTACTCATCGCGAAGGACCGCGAGGTCCCGCGCTTTTCGCTCGGCCTCGGACAACTGCGCCCTGCGGATACCGATCTCGGCGCGCAGCGAGTCCTGCTGCAGGGCGGAAGTCGCGAGGTTATTCGCGAACTCCTGCTTTCGCAGGTCGAACTCCTGCTCCGCGAGCTTTCGGCGCTGGGCCCGGTCCATGAGTGACGCGTAGGCGTCCTGCGAACGAAGCGAGAAGTCCGATAGGGCGAGGCCGGCGTTACCGGGTTGGAATTCAGCGAAGGGCATGGACGTGATTTACCCGGGCATCCGGAAGGGCTGGGCGTTCGCCATCGGCGTGTACGTCTGCATGAGCCCCAGCCCCGACTGTGGACGGGGAGCGGAGTTCACTTTCGCCTGCGGAGCGGATGCGCCCTGCATCATGGCGCTGCCGGCAAAGTTCGCGGCGTTCATGACCGCGCTCGCGATCAGCATGCGGTTGTAATTCGAGGCGGCAGTCTGCGCGTTGTAGCCAGCCTGCGTCGCATTGTACGCCATCTGGTTATTCTGAGCCTGCGTCTGGATGGCCGTGTTCGAGTCGACCATCATCGCCATGGGGCTCATGGGGTTCACCCGCGGCGTCATTCCGAACACGGTCGAAAGCGTGTTGAGCGCCCTCGCCCGCTGGGCGTTCTGCCAGTCGACGAGATTGAACCCGAAATCCTTTACGAGGGAGAACCCGTTGAAGTTTCCGCTGGTGCCCCGGGAAACGCCCTTCTCGGCAGCATACCGCGAAATCTGGTCCTTCACGTCCTGCGGCAGAGAGGATCCGCTCTTCAGGTCGGTGTCCACCTGGGCGAGCAAGCGCTTCTGCAGGGATCCGAATCCCGGCATGGCCTGCTCCAGGAGCCGACTCGCCTCGGCCTGGTTGAACGCATTGGTCTGCGAGGAAAGGGACTCCGCCGACTTCAGGTTGCCGAGATTCCCGGCGATGGTGCCGGCGGCGACGGCAGTGGGATCGACGGGCGTGTAGGTGGCCTGCGGAGGGGCCTTCTGCCGCCCTAAGACGGAACCGAGGATTGATCCGGCGGCGGAAATACCCGCCGCGGCGAGAAGCGGGACCATGTCAGTAATCCTTCCGGAGGAAAATCACGGCGCGGTACGGCGGCGTGAGGTTAATGGTTTGGTCCGTGCCGAGCTGCGTCAGGGCGTCGTACTTCGTGCCATCGGCGCGTTTTTCGACGTCGTTGATCTTCAGGGAGGAGATGAACGAGGCGCTCGCCTCACGGCTGCCACCGGAGGCGCTGCGCCCCTGCGCAGCCCACTTCAACTGAAGCTGATCCAAGGTGGTGCCACCGTCCGATCGGGCGGGGCGATCCTCCGACGAGCCCAAGGGAAACCGGCCGTTCATAGCGGCGAAAACGGACCAGCCCGGGTTATGCCTCAGGGCCGAGTCCTCGTCGGCGAAGTCCACCATTTTGATGTCTCCCACGCCGCCATCGAGCGTGGACCAACCGGATCCGGTGCGACGCAAGAGCCGTCCGATTTCAGTGTCCAAGTACAGGTAGTCGACCGGCACGTCCTCCGGCCGCGCTGCGGAGTCTCCGGAAGGCAGGAGATTCGTGGTCCACTCGGCGCCCGTGTAGACCTGCACGGCGCCGGAGGCCGTGTTGAAGAAGATCTCCCCCGCCCTAGCCCCGGCGGGCGGAGCCTCGCCCGCCGGCACGATTACGGGGACGGCGATCCACTCGCCCTGATAAACTTGGAGCCCAAGGGCGCGACTGGTCGCCGGATCGAGTTTTAGCCAGACCTTGTCGCGATCCACCGCCTGCGGAGTCGCCGAGCCCACCACCACGCCGGCGAGGTTCTCCAGACCGGTTACCTGCGAATACGCGGCTACAAAATTGAGGAGCGCCTGCGCGGAGTTGGGAGGAAAGACCGTATCGACCGGGGGCGTTGCGGGTTGGAGCGCGAGCGTGGGCATGGGTTGGGTCAGGAAACTCCCGACAAGGGGCTCACTGCGTGCGTGTGCCAGAACCCCGGGTTGACGGCCCAGACGGGAGGAGTGGCTGCGTTTGTCTGGTTGGCGGTGGCGTTGTCCGCATAGGCGAGCAGGGCCACGCGCTCCTGAAAGAGTTGAAGGTAATCGAGCCGGGCGAACCCGTCCCACTCGACACGGACCTGAAAGCCGGTCGCGCAGGAGACGAGTCGTCCACTTAGCGGATCGGGAACCTCGGCGGGGCTCCGGGTGGAAAGTAGCGAACGCACTTGCGGCTGGGCGTGGCCCCAAGCGCGCACAGTGGACGCATCGACCGTGAACTCATCCCATCGGATCCAGTACGGGTGCTTCTCCGGACGGAAATAGACCCGCACGTCCAAACCTCCACGGATTTCCGAAAACTGGAGATCGCAGCGCCGGATGTTTTTGAGGGTTCCCGGCGAATCCCCGAAAAGGGTCCGGGTCTCGAGGGCTTGCGTCGGTTCGTCGCCGGACTGCTCATCCGACTCCCGGAGAATTTCCCAGAGGCCATTGCCGCCCGATACGTCACGACAAAGCGCGAAACAGCGCTCCACTCCGTTGATCCGACCCGTGAACAGGCGGGCGATGATGAGGCCGTCCCACTCCCCGTCGAAGCAGGGCGGCGCCTTACCTCCCCGTCCCGAAAGGGAATCGAGGTTCAGCGAGACGATCCCTTGGGCAAGCGACCGGGGGCCGTATACAAACGGCGAATGCGTGCAGAGTATCCGGTTGTCGAAACAGACCACACTCGCGTCCTCCAAGAGGAACGGGGCATCGTAGTCGAAGCGGTGCCGCACCTCGACTGAAAGAGGCGTGAGGCCCGGAGCGTTGTAATCGGCGGTCGAGGTCCGGATGGACCGGAGTCCGTCACTGCTTCGAAAATAGAGGTCCTGGTTGACCGCGACGACGGCACCAGCGCCTGCAATTCCTCGCGTCGGAAGCACCACATTTCCGAAGCCCACCTCAGACCAGAGATCCCGCTGCGTGATCTGGGTCTTGAGCGAATGAACGGAGTCCTCGCACCCCACGATGAGAGCACCCTGACCGCTTCCCGTGTCGATGACGGGAAGGACGGCCAACGCCCTAACGGGAGAGGCGTAGGAAAAGTCGCCGCCGCCGTTCAAGGCGTAGGTCTCCGTGAACTTGAGTTCCGACTGGTGCTCCGATTGGCGGATGTCGCCGAGCCTCACGTCGTGGCCGGCGTTGACCACGACCGCTAGGCGCCCGTTTCCGAAAGCCATCGCCCGGCCGACGGGAACTTCATTGGATGCGGAACGCCGGAACTTGTCCCCGTCGTGGATGAAGGGCCGCGACTGACCATCCTGTATTAGCAGCGAATTGATGGTCTCGCACACCCACACCCGCGGCTGCTTCGGGGAGTTCAGCTCCTGGCCGGTCTTTTCGGCGAAGGACCAATCCCGGGGGTTAACCTCGAATATGCGTCCGCCGAGGGAGAGCATGATGCGCGAGAGCGCCTGAAAAACCGCACCGCCCTGCATGAGGCCGGGCGGCAGTTCCAGCCGGCGCACAAAGCGGGGACGCGAACGAACCCGGCCTCCTCGCGTGGAGACGTTTCGCAACAGGTGGGCCTGCTG
>VHCJ01000097.1 GCA_016871755.1 Verrucomicrobiota bacterium
CGCACGTCGCTCCGCTACAAAGTCAAACCGCCCGGCGGCGCGTGGGGTGCGGAGCGGACGTTCTTCGACGCCGGCATCAAGAATTCCTACCCCACCCTCATCGAGGTCGCGCCCGGCGATTTCCGCGCCGTGTGGGACAGCGGGACCAAGGATCGCACCCGCACCCACATCCGCTTCGGGAAATTCAAGCTGGTGAAGTAGGGAGGCTCTGCGCCCTGCCCGTTCGCGCCGCGTGCATTCGACGACGGGTCTCAGACCCGCTCTCCCTCGAACCGATCGCTGCACGTCTCTTGTCCGTGTTCATCTGTGTCCATCCGTGGTTGAACTCCGCTTCATGAAACGCCCCATCCGCCCGCTCCCGCACAGCGCCCTCCTCGAACTCAAGCGCTGGAACACCCCCACCCTCTACAATGGCTGGGAACAGATCACGCGCCACGACCACGCGGCCGACGCGTTCAACCTTGAGGAGACGCGCGATTTTATGCCGCAGATGGGCCCGATGGTCGGCTACGCGATCACGGTCGTGTGCGAGCCCGGCAACGGCGCGCACCCGAAGGCGAATCCGCGCGCGTGGAGCGACTACCGCCGCTACGTCGCCTCGATGCCCGGCCCGAAGATCGTCGTCGTGCAGGACCTCGACCAGCCGCGCACGCTTGGCGCGTTCTGGGGCGAGGTGAACAGCAACATCCACCGCGCCCTCGGTTGCGTCGGCACGATCTGCGACGGCGCCATCCGCGACCTCGACGAGATGACCAACGCCGGCTTCAAGGCCCTCGCGCGCCGCCTCTGCGTCGGCCACGCGTATTCCTGCCCCGTGCGCTGGGGCGGCGAGGTCGAGGTCTTCGGCCGCGTCGTGCAGCCCGGCCAGCTCATCCACGCCGACAAGCACGGCTTCCTCGCGGTGCCCTTCGGCGACGAAAAACACCTCCTCGGCGCCGCGCGCTTCATGGACAGCAACGAATGTCAGACGCTCATCCCCGCCGCTCGCGGCGCCGCCGGCAAATCCCTCGCGCGAATCCGCGCCGACATCGACGCCGCCGCTGCGCAGTTTGGAAAAAACGTGAAGAAAAAATTCGCCCGACGCGGCGAATGGTGAGTCGTAACGGCCGAGGTGACGAGGTTTACCCGCTTCTCGCGTCGCCGCAGGCGACCACGCCGACTTCCGCGCCGCCGGCCCCGCGCGTGGCAAAGGATCGGCCGCTGCCGGTTCAAATATTCTCCGCTTCCGTCCGGCGCGCCAGTGGCCCGCCCCAAGTGGTCGCAGGAACACACCACGAGAACCGCTATTGCCGGATTGGTCCCGTCGGTGCTCACTGTGCCTCCGGACGACCGGCCTCGTACCCCCCGGAGCCCGATCAACCCCCACCGCATGAAAAACCATCTGCTCCGCCTCGCCTTCGTTTGCGGCGCCTGCGGCCTCGCCGCCCACGCGTTCGCCCAGACTTTCCCCGCCGCCCGATCCGCGGCCAAGGACGATCCCGTCCAGCTCTCCGTCTTCGAGGTCAACACGTCCAAGGACATCGGCTACCAGTCGTCCAACGCCGCCGAGGTCACACGCATGAACACGCCCATCGAAAACATCCCGATGAACGTCACCGTGTTCAACCAGCAGTTCATCGAGGACCTCGTCGCTACGAGCTCCGACCAGTTGCTCGCCTACGACGCCTCCTCCGTGAAGACCACGGAGAACGACGGCTTCCTTGCGCGCGGCTCCCCCAGCGTCGGCTCGAATTTCCTCAACGGTTTCGCCCAGACCTCCGGCTTCGGCTCGCAGCCGCTCGCCAATATCGAGCGCGTCGAGGTCATCCGCGGCCCCGCCGCCGTGCTCTACGGCTCCGGCGGCTACGGCGGCACCTACAACCGCATCACCAAGCAACCGCGCGAAAAGGCCTTCACCGCGGGTCGCCTCATCATGAGCGACGACCACTCGTTCCGCACCGAACTGGACGTCAACGTCGGCGCCCTGCCGGTCTTCGGCGGCAAGGCCCTGCAGTTTCGCGTCAATGGCATCCTCGACCGCGGCCAGTCGTGGTTCGGCCAGCGCCGCAAGGAGGACGGCATCGCGCCCACGCTCCTGTGGAACGTCGGCCCGCGCACCAAGGTGATCGTCGAGTATTTCTTCAACTGGCGCGAGAGCCAGGCGAGCTGGGAGACACCCGTGCGCGCCGGCGATCCCAAGGGACTCGTCACCGGCGACGGCGTCTATCGCGTCATGCCGCGCCGCGTCGCGTGGATGATCCCCGACGACTATCGCCGCAACACCCGGCGCGTTGGCTCGAGCGATGTGCGCCACGCCTTCGCCGACAGCCTGCAGTTCCGCTCGCAGTTCCAATACGAAAGCAAGGATCAGAACAACCGCGAGACCCAGGCCCTCTCCGACGGCCTCACCATCCTCCGCGACACCGCGCTCATGCCGCGCCTGTTGCGCTACCAGCCGCGCAAGACCGAAAACTATCGCGCCCGCAACGAACTTATCTGGACCGGCGCCACCGGCCCGATCCAGCACCGCCTGCTCCTCGGCCACGGCTGGCTCCAGCAATACGACTGGAACTACAACTACCGCACGTCGCGTAACAACGGCGGCATCACCGCCGCCAACCTCGCCACGGCCGGCGCGCTCACGGACGCTCAGTCGGGATCGTTGTTCAACTCATTTCCCAACGTCACTTACGCCCAGTTGCTCGCGACCCCGCAGCTCGCCGGTTATCACCCGAGCCTCTTGCTGCCGATCAACCTCTTCGATCGCGGCGTCGAGAAGCTGCTCGCTGGCACCGCCCCGCTCCCGCCGCTTTACTACAACACCGGCGCCTTCACTTACCTCAGCAACACCGACCTCTACGCCAACGATGTCTTCTCCCTGCTTGGCGAGCGCGTGTTCGTGATGGCCGGCGCGCGCCGCACCCAGGTCGCCCGCAAGACGATCAATTTCCTCACCGGCGCGTTCCCCAATCAAGTTCCCAATCCTAACCCGCCCACCGTCTATCGCACGCCCTCCGCCACCACGAGCAGCTTCGGCGCGGTTTGGCACCTCACGGCCGAGAAGACGTTTTCCCTCTATGCCAACCTCAACTCGTCGTTCAGCCCGCAGTTCAATCTCCAGCCCGACGGCAGTCCGCTCGACGAGGAGACCGGCAAGCAGAAGGAAGTCGGTCTGCGCTTCAGCCTGCTGCGCGGCCGGCTCACCGGCCTCGTAACCTACTTCGACATCTTGCAGGACAACGTCACGCGCGCCGATCCCGCGCCCGGCCGCACCGGCTTTTTCATTCAGGAGAGCGGCCAGCGCTCCACCGGCTGGGAGCTCAGCCTCAACGGCCGCGTCACCGACCAGTGGCTCATGACCGCCGGTTTCTCCGACACCGATGCGCGCAACGACATCACCCGCGTCGGCAAAGATCTCTCGCCGCGGTTCCGCTTTACGGCGTTCAACCGCTACAACTTCAGCCGCGGCCCGCTGAAGAATCTCAGCCTCAGCCTCGGCACGATCTACACCGGCACGCGCGACCTCACCAACGCCACCGCGCGCGGCGAACCAAACTGGGGCCCGCTTCCCTCGTGGTGGCGCGTCGACGCCATCATCGGCTATAAGCTCCGCCCGGCGGACAGCCGCTACTCCTACGACTTCGGCTTCAAGGTGAACAACGTCTTCGACAACACCGACATTTACTACGTCGGCCAATGGTATCGCTACACGCTCGACCCGGGCCGCGACTGGCAGGCGGTCACCAGC
>VHCJ01000098.1 GCA_016871755.1 Verrucomicrobiota bacterium
TAGTAGCGACGGTCCACGAAGGTCTCGATCGCGCGAATGCGCCCCTCGAGGCTCGGGATCCGTTCCAGACCATGCAGCGTCGGCCCCTCAACCGCCGCCGCAGGGGCGGCGGCGAGGAGACCGAGCAGCAGGACGGCCGGCGTCCACCGGCGCCCGCGGCGCGACGCCGCTGGGCCGGCGGCCGAACGCGTGACTGCTTCTTGCGGCCCCACCGCCGGGATTCCCGTCGCGGGCGCACGAATGAATGACTCGCGACGGGAGATCATAAGGAGGGAACCCGCGGCGGCGGGTGGTGGGATGGTGGACGTTACCAGGAGTACTTCACCGAGAGGCGCGCCACCTGCATGTCGGCGGTCTGGACGAGACCCGTCGCGGCAATCGCCACGATGTAGCGCTCATCCGTCACGTTGTCGATGTTCAGCTGGGTCTCCCAGTGCTTGTTCCAGCGGTAGGTGGCGAACAGGTTGATCAGGCGCGGGAAGTCGATCAGGTAGTTGCCATTCCGCTTCGCCGTCTGGTCCATGATGCTGCCGCCGAGGGCGAAGCCCTTGAGGGCTCCCCCCGTCCAGCTGTACTTGCCGAGAAAGCTGTACTTGCGCGGAACGAAGTCGACGGCCTGCACGGTCGGATCGGCTGCGATCGCAGACTCTCCATCGAAGTAGGTGGCGATCAGGTCGAAGTTGCCGTCGCCCGCACCCAGACGCATGCCGAGGTCATACTCCCAGCCCTTGCCCTTGTCCTGGCGCGACTGGATGATGCCCTGCACGCCGTTGCCGAGGTCGCCGAAGGTGCGGACGTTCGTCAGCTCCATGTCGAAGTTGGCCATCGTCGCAAACAGGCTGACCTTGTTCGAAACCTCATAGGTGTACTTCAGACCGTACTCCGAGAGTTTGCCCTCTTGATTGTCCAACGGGGGTCCGAGTTGGTCGTTCGCCGCAAACTTGTCGGTAAATCCGGTCTGGAGAAAGATGTTCTGCGCATCCGTGTAATAGGCGGAAAGATTCGGGAGGATCTTCACCACCACGCCGTACTTGTGGGTGCGGAACTGGGTGTCCGGCCGATTCGTGATCACCTTGGTGACATAGTTCTCGTTCGTGCCGCCCGGCTGGAACCAGCGCAGGCCGCCGACTAGGACCAAGCGCTCCTGGAGGAAGGAGAGGTTCTCTTGGAAGTAGTACGAGAAGGAGGTGGGCTTCGAGCCGGTGTCTTGCAGATTGGCCAAGCCAGCGCCCGGCCGCGGCACGGAGAAGTAGGCGTCGTCGTTCGGGAAACTCGTGCTGCGCGTGTCCAAGGCAGGCATCGCGTTCACGGACTGGCCCTGGCGGCTGAAGCTAGACGCACCATCCACCCCGAACGTCGTATCGAGCGCGAAGAAGTCCGTCGCGTAGCGGTGCAAATAGTCGATCTGCACGTTGTGGGTGTAGTTGTCGATCACCAGCGGGATGTCCTGCCGGTCCAGGGTGTAGTTGTCCGCCCGCATGGTGATGCCACGGACGATGCGGCGACGGTCGACGAGGTTGCTGCTGAAGTAGTAGGCGCGGATGTTGCCGTTCTGCGTGAGCTTCGCGAGCAGCGTGACGTCGATGAACGAGTCTTGGTTCCGCGAGAATGCGTCCTTCTTGCGACCGGCGGAGAACTTCTCGCCCGAATACTGGTTCAGCTTGGCTTTCGCCAAGGTCTTCAGCGTCGGCGCCGTCCCAGACACGTCGAGGAAGTCCCCCCAGTAGAAGTAGCCGTCGTCCTTGTAGTAGTACCCATTGACGAAAAGGCTGATGTTGTTGCCGAAGTAGAACGCCAGGCCGCCGCCAAGGAACTTCTGGTCCTCCTGATCCTCGATCTCCTTGGGACGGTCGCCGGTCTGTCCGCCGACCGTGAGACGGTAGTTCAACCGCAGATCCTCCGACTTCACCGCCGGACCCGTCACGTTGGCCGCCAGACGGAGCGAGCTGTTGGATCCAAGCGTCGTCTGAATGCTGCCGCCCGGGGTCGCACTGGCGCGCATCGACACAAAGTTCACGCCACCGCCGAGGAAGGAGTTGTTGCCAAGGATCAGCGCGCCTGGGCCCTTGACGACCTCGACGCGCTCGACGTCGAACATCGGGTTGCGCTTGAAGGACGTCTTCGTCACGCCGTTGCGCAGCGACTGCGCCGTACGGAAGCCGCGGATGTTGACGTCGTCGGTGATCGTCTGATTGCGCGTCACACCGCTCACGCCAACCGCCAGCACCTGACTCACCTCGACGGCGTTCAAGTCCTTGATCTGCTGCGCGGTGATCACCGTGATGCTGGTCGGCATGCTGGCGAGGTCCTTCGCCGTACGGCTTCCGACCACGGTCTGGCGGGCCCGGTAGCTGTCGGTCACCTCTTCCTTGACCACGAACGGAGAGAGTTCGACGGCCGGTTCACTGGCCTTCTCCGGCTTGGGCGCAGGCACAGCCTGCGCAAGCGCCGCGGTGGCGCCAGCGGTGGCCAGAAGACTGGCGCACGCGAATGCGAGGAAACCTCGGGAGAGGTTCCGGGAGTGAGTTGGGTTCATTGGGTAGCGACCCCCCGGCGGGTGCCGCGGAGTCATGTATACTGAAACATTCAATGTCGTCTCCCGAGTCAAGCCGATCCCCATGCGCGCCCGCCCGAGCACCGGCTTTCGCTAAACCATCATTATAAAAAAGGAGTCAAAAAAGGCTCGACATGGAGGACCACGGAAGCGGCGGACCGTCACCCACACTCAAATGGTCGGCGTATACAGCCGCATCTCGGTAGGCAGGTGTGCTCCCACAATCGGGTTGCGCAGCCGCGGCGGGCGAGTCTTCGTCGCCCTCTCGTCCAACGTCTCGCCCGCCCCACCCCTCATGAGCAACGCCCTCCCGACCGCCGCCCCCACTCTTCCGACCGCCGCTCTGCCCGTCGCGTACCGTGCGACGGCGCTGGCGGAGTTGCCTACTCCCTTTGCCGCCGCACCTCCGCCGGGAGCATTGCGGCTCCGGCAGGCGTGGCGCGGTGAGACCGTGCAGCCGGGCTTCCGGGACGGCTGGTTCCGCGTGCACTGGAACGAGACGGGGCTCGCGGTGGAGTCCGTCTTTTCGTCCCCGCGGCCCCGCAACGCGGCGCGCCGCCTGAACGAGCACACGTGGGAACTGGGTGAGGTGGCCGAGACCTTCCTGCAGGAGGACGGAGCGACGCGCTACGTGGAGGTTCACGTCACGCCCGAGAACCAGCGCCTGCAATTGCGGTTCCCGCACGGCGGGATCGAGGAGTTGCGCGCGGGCCGTCGGGACCTCGCGTCGTTCCTGATCGAGGATCCGGAGTGGGCGTGGAGCCAGACCTGGATCGTTCCGGGGTGGTGGGCGTCCCGACTGGTGCTCCCGGCCGACTGCTTCAGCCCGGGCTTCCTCAAGGCGGGAAGCCGGTTTCTCGCCAACTTCTCCCGCTACGACTGCGCCGACGACGGGGACCCGATCCTGTCCGCCACCGCACCCCTCGCCGAGCCGTTCTACCACCGGCGTCAGAACTGGCAGACCTTCTGTCTCGTCGAATCAAGCGGCCCCCGCTCCGGAACGTGAGGTTGCCGCCGCGCTTGCGGCAACCGGTGAAAGACCCAGAGTGGCCCGCATGTGACCTGACCCCGAAATTTTGAGCCGCCTTGGGTGTTAAACACAGCGTCATAATTAATTAGACATGGCACCATGCTCGTCTAGGCTAGCGGCGCATGAAAGCGCTAACGATTTCC
>VHCJ01000099.1 GCA_016871755.1 Verrucomicrobiota bacterium
GCCGGCGGAGAGGCGGGCCACCGCTTCGGTTGCGAGCCGCACGAGGTCGGCCTTGGCCGCGTCCGCCCACGGCTGGGTCATCGCCACGGAAACCCCCACCGCCGCGAGCAGCGTGCCTTCCGAGGAGTAGATGGGCACCCCCACGAGGAAGCGGGAGTTGGGTGCCTCCCAGGCCACGTGGCCGCGCGCGCGGGCCTGCTCCAGGAAAGTGCGCAGCCGCTCCTCGGTGCCCCATAATCCCGCCCCGTATTCTTGAAATGGATATCGCGCCGTGTACGCCGCCTCCTCGGCGGGCGGCCAGAAAGCCAGCATGCAAAGCGTCGAGGCATGGATGTAGGGGGCGAGCCGCCGCGTCGACGAATGCTGCACCACGCCCGGGCGGTTCCGCTCGATCAGGTGCACGGCGATGACCTCGCCGCCCAGCGGCTCCGCCAGCACCACCGTCGCGTCGCAGCGCCCCGCCAGGTGCCGCACCAGGCCCTCGAACTGTCGCGCCATGGCCCGGTGCCGCCACGCCTCGGCCGCTTCCAGCACGCCCGGTCCCAGCAGGAAGCGCACCGGACGCGAGGTCTTCTCCAGGTAGCGACTGGCGACGAGCGTCCGCGTAAGATTGAACGCCGTCGGCCGCTTCACCCCCAGCGCGTCGGCGATCTCCGCGAGCGTCAG
Source organism: Verrucomicrobiota bacterium (assembly GCA_016871755.1). GTDB lineage: Bacteria > Verrucomicrobiota > Verrucomicrobiia > Opitutales > Opitutaceae > UBA6669. The sequence continues at coordinate 667 of VHCJ01000099.1, forward strand.
CCCGCTGCCGGAGCGCGCCACCAAATCGAGAATCATCATGCCGCGTTCGAGGGATTGGACGAGATTGCTGTGAGCCATGAGCGAAGGAGGGCGCCGGCCGGAGATGACGGCGTCCGGTAATCCTCCCGCCCTCAGTCCGCGACGACAACCCCGAACTGGGGCCGATCCGGCCGTTCTCGGCGCGTGCACGCCAAGCGGCGGACAAGTGGCGGCTGATCGACGGGCATGTGGCGGATAAATGGCGGATAAATGGCTCACCAAGCGCCAAACTTTGAGAGTGCCGCAAGGGACAGGCTGTTCCGAAAGCCCCGAGTTGGAGCTTGCGTGCCATGGTCCCGCCCGCCCGCAAACCTCCTGCTGACGGTTAACCCGACTTCGCCGATTCGGAGATGCCGGCGAGATTTTTCCGGCGTAAATCGTTGCTGCATCGGTGGGGATTTTTGCCCATCGAGGGAAGCCCCTTCTGTAGTGAAGACCCACCCTCTACCGGAAGTATGCGCCGTCGGGTATACTCGGCCGCAAGAAGATGTTTCTGCGCTGCACCAAACGAAAGAAGAACGGCAAACTCCATCGTTTACCTCGCCTTGAAGGAGTGAACCATTCCACCGCCATGCGCGCCGCCGTATTGGAATCTGCCCAGACGATCAAAATCCAGGCCCGGGCCACGCCCGAACTGAAGCCGCGGATGGTGCTGTTGCGCGTTCGCCGCGCCGGCATCTGCGGCTCCGACCTGCACTATTTCGAGCACGGGTGCTGCGGCGCGTTTGTGCCGACCCGCCCGTTCGTGCTCGGCCACGAATTCGCGGCGGAGGTCGCCGCGGTCGGCGACGGAGTGGAGCACCTGCCGGTCGGCACGCGGGTCACCGCGAATCCGGCCCGCGCGTGCGGGGTCTGCGATTACTGCAAGGCGGGGCGCGGCAACCTCTGCCGCGCGACCATCATGCTCGGCAGCGCGAGCACCCGGCCACCCACCGATGGCGCATTTGCGGAGTACGTTACCGTCCGCGCCGATCAATGCCACGTGCTGCCGCCGGATCTGGATGACGCCACGGGGGCGATGCTCGAGCCGCTCGCGGTCGCGCTGCACGCGGTGAAGCGCGCCGGGGCCGTCTCCGGCAAGCGCGTGCTCGTGACCGGCGGCGGTCCCATCGGTCTGCTCGTGGCGATGACCGCCAAAGCCTTCGGGGCGGTGCCGGTGGCCGTGAGCGACGTCCTGGAAACGCGGCGCGACGCCGCACGCCGGCTCGGGGTCGAGGTCGCCCTCAACCCGGTGACCCCAACCCTGGCTGAGGAGGTCCGCACGTTGACCGGGGAAGGCTTCGACTTCGTGTTCGAAGCCGCGGGCGCGCGCGCCGCGCTGCGCCAGGCGTTCGAGTTGGTCCGCCCCGGCGGGACGATTGTCCAGATCGGCACCCTGGGCACCGAGGACATTCCGCTGCCGGCCAATCAGCTCATGGTGCGCGAGATCAACTTCATCGGCTCCATGCGCTACGGAAACGTCTTCGACGAGGCGATCCGCCTCGTGCAGTCGCGGCGGATCGACTTGCGGGGGCTCATCAGCGGGGTTCTTCCCCTGTCCGAGGTGGACCAGGCGATGCGCCTGGCCTCGGGGAAGAACACGGCGCTGAAAGTGCAGCTGGAGATCGATTGACCGGAACGGCCTAGCCGCGACCTCGTCAACTGGCGCCTCGTGGGACACGCGATGCACGATTTTGCGGCCTTCGGCCCGGAGCTGCCCGACATCCCCGAGGGACTCCACGCCCCGCCACTCCCCTGAACCTCTCGTCGACAGAGAGTCACTCACGGCGACTTGGGCAATGGTCATTCCCTTGGACCACCTCTTGCCGGTCCATTGTGCCGAATTTGCGCGTCTGGCGTAGATCTTCGCCAAGACGCCGCCGCAACAACCGGGTACGCTCGACTCGTCCCACCTTCGCTCCGTGCGCAGTCTTACGCCCCATGCCCCCACCAACTCGATGACCAAGCCCCATCCTCGTTCACGCGTCCTCGCCCTGCTCGGCTGGCTCGCCTCCGCCGCCGCGACGCCCCATCCTTTTCCGACCATGCGCTCCTCCCTTGTTCTTGCCCTCTTGCCCGCGGTCTCCCTCGGGGCTCCCGCCATCGCGTCCGGAGCCGCACCGGCGATCGCCCGGCCCAACGTCGTCATCCTGATCACTGACGACCAGGGGACGCTCGATGCAAACTGCTACGGCTCGACCGACCTGCTGCTAGGAAACTGGATCTTCAGGGGGATCGGATCCGGGAGGGGTTTAAGGGGAGGGTGCCGGGTAAAAGCGGAGTCGGACCCCTATAGTCCCCCAACGCTCAAGTCCGCCTGACCGGCCAGCGGCTGATGTGGTGTTGAAGTTTGATGTGACCTCGCCGTGGTCGCGGGAGGTGAAGCTGGGTGCCGCCATTTTGGACGTCGACCGCCAGCCGCCGGCGAATGTTCGGATGGCCGTCGTGTTCACCATGATGTTAAGGGACACGCCTCCGGCCGCTCGCGGTCAAGCAGCGAGGCTTCAAAGCGACTCCGCGGCGTCGGCTTGAACGAAGTCGTCGTCTGGCGAGGCCTGCCCATCGGCTGCCGGCCAGAAAACCGGCTCGGAATCGGCGGAATCAGGCTGGGAATAATCTTCGCCGAACAGTTCGCCCTGCCCGGAGTCCGCCGGGGCCATTTGCGGCGGCATGGGCAGTTCGAAGCCGTTCTGGTCGAAGTCCTCGTCCGGCTCCATCACCTCGGCGCGGAACCGGATCGGCTCGTCGCGCGGCTGTGGATACGGCAGCCCGGGCGGGAAATCCGGCGGGTCGAGGGCGTGACAGTCGCCCGTGGCGGCGTCGATGAGAACGTCGACCTCCGGCCGGGGCGGACCCACGGCGAAGGGATGATCGTGCG
>VHCJ01000100.1 GCA_016871755.1 Verrucomicrobiota bacterium
TGCGGAAGTTGTAGCCGAGCGAGGCGTCGACGAACTTCAGCGGCGCGCGCAGGCGGTCGCTCAAACCGACCTGATCGAACGCCGCGACCTGCTCATCCTGCCACGAGTAGCTCCCGCGGACCTGGAAGCCGTACTTCTCCCAGTAGAGCTGGCTGCTCAGGACCTGGCGCGGCTGGTCCTGCGTGCGCGGATCCCGAACGAAACCGGTGATGCGGAACGGGTCGGTGCGCTCGGTGTAGAGCTGCCGGGCCTGCGTGCCGCGGACGTTGCTGTAGTTGACGCCGGCGCCGAGGCCGTCGAACGGGGACGGCAGGCGGTTGAACCGGTGCTGCCAGGAGATTTCGCAACCCTTCAGCTCCTGCCGGCCGCCGTTCTCGCGTCGTGTGATGACGACGAATTGGGGCTGGCCGTTCGCGAGGAACGTGGGCTCGCCGAGACGGTTTCGCACCTGCACATCGGTCGGGTGCGAGCCGTTGAAGATGAAGTCGTCGATTCGTTTTCGAAAGACCGCGACGGAGAGGTAGCTGCCCTGGCCATAATACCACTCGGCGGAGAGGTCGAGATTGTCGGACCGCGCGGGCTTCAGGCCCGGATTTCCGACGGTCCAGTTGCCCACGGCCAGCGAATCCGGATCGACGAACGCCTGCAGGAGCCGGTTGTCGCGCGGGACGAGGTCGTTGAAGTCGGGGCGGGCGATCGACGTGGCGTAGCCGAGGCGCACGACCTTGCGCTCGTCGGGCCGCCAGACGAGCGTCGCGCTCGGGAACAGGTCGAAGTACGAGCGCTTCCGCGCGACGTCGGCGATGCGGAAAGTCCCGCGGATCTCCGGCGGCATCCGCGAGGGGGTCCAGCGGTAGTCGCCGGTGAAGTGCTCGCCGCGCACGCCGCCGAGGAGGCGGAGCCGCGGCCACGGGTTGACGACGCCCATGAGGTAGCCGGCGGTGGTGCGCTCGACGATGTCGTAGAAGAGGTTGGCCGACGAGTTGACCGCGGCGGTCTGGTTGAAGGCGAACTGCTGCCGGTTGCGCCGGAAGTAATCGATCAGGATCGGCATGTTTTGCATGCCGCCCATGTAGGCGTAGCGGCCGTCGAACGAGCTGAACGGCTCGAGCGGGACCGCGCCGGCGGGAATCGGCAGCGCGCCGTTCGCCCCGGTCCAGGCGAGCGAGACGTGGTTCTGATCGCGGCTGCTCTCGCGCCACTTGAAACCGGCGCGGAGGGTCGACGGCCAGCGCAGCGCCACCGGGCGCGACCAGTCGATCCGGGCCTCGCGATCGGCGGTTTCGTTGTCGAGCTGCTGCTCGGTGAGGCCGGCCCATTCGAAACGGGCGTTGTCGGTGAACACGTTCGTGCCGTTGGCCACGCCGGCGACGCCCGCGGTCGTGACGGTGAACTCCGGGAAGAAGACGTTGCTCCGGTCGAAGGTCCACGCGAGGTTGTTGCGCACCGCGGCGACGGTCGGGTACTGGTACGTGGTCTCGAAGTCGGAAGCCCGGGCGTCGGCGCGAGAGAGCGCGAGCGTGTAGTCGAACCGGCCGATCGCGAGGTGGGTTTCGCCGTTGAGCGCCAGCCGCAGCTGGGAGGTCTCGCGATCGGGGCGGTAGCGGTTGGTCTTCGCGACGCGCGCGCCGCGGCCGGCGCCGGTGGAGCCGTCGGGCGCGGTCAGCGCGACGTTGTCGAGCTGCACGTTCACGCGTTTGCGGAACTCGTCCTTGTTGCGCCACGTGTAGAACGGCTTGAACGAGAGCGTCGTGGTGTCGGAGACCTTCCAGTCGAGCGAGCCGCTCGCCATGAACTGCGTGACGGTCTCCTCGTTGCGGCGGACGTCGTTCGCGCTCATGAGGGGGACCGCGCCGTTCACAGCGTCGGCGCCGTTGACGTAGTTGTACTCGTTCTGGGAGTAGACGCGGTCGAAGTGCTTGTACGACGCGTTGAACATCGCGCCGAGGGTGCGCGCGGCGTTCAGCCGGTCGCGGAAGAAGAACTGGAACTGCTCGCCCGAACCGCCCTGGTCCCACCGCAGGTAGCTCGGAGTGAACGTGAGGATGCGCTGGCGCGAGCCGAAGGCGCTCCCGGTGCGGATGTTGACGACTCCCCCGACGGCGGTCGCGTCCAGATCCGGCGTCAGCGTCTTGATGACCTCGATGCTCTGCGCGCTCTCGGACGGGATCGTCTGCAGGTCGGTCGCGCGGGTGCGGCCGGTGTCGCCGTTGCCGTCGAGCCGGACGGACGCCTGGCTGATCGAGCCGCCGTCCATGAGCACGGCGTTCAACTTGCCCTCGGCGCCGCGGATGGAAACGACGCCGGTCTCGCCGGTGACGCTCACGCCGGGCAGGCGGCTGAGGGCGCTGCGCATGTCGGGGTCGGGCATGTTGCCGACGGAGTCGGCGGAGACGATGCTGGCGAAACGGTCGCCCTGGCGCTGTTCGTTGAGCGCCTGCAACTGGGGTCCGGCGTAGCTGCTGACGATGAGCGCCTCGAGTTTGACGACGCCGATCGACACGCCGAGGGAGACTTCGCGGAGCCCGCCCGCGGGAACGTCGACCCGACGCTCCACCGGATCGGCGCCGAGGTAGGCGACGCGGAGCGTGTGGGAGCCGGCCGGCACGGCGGCGATACGGAAGCGGCCATCGAGGCCGGTGGTCGCGAGCAACTCAGTCCCGGCGAGGGCGACGCGGGCGCCCGAAAGCGCCTGCTTGGTGCGTGCGTCGAACACGTCGCCGGAGACGACGCCGGACTCGGCGGCTGCGGCGCGGCCCGCCGTGGGCAGGCTGACGAGGCCGGCGAGCGCGAAGAGCGATCCGGCGAACAAGGAACGAACCGAGAGGAGGAACGAAGCCATGGTGATCGGGGCGCAGGATGAGAAAGCGTTCCGTCTGCAGCATGGACGGCGCGACTGGCGGGGAAAGGAAAAAGCGCGTCGCCGCGGAAGCAAGCGATCGGGCGCGCCACGTCGAGGATCGAGGGCGGCGTGGAACGCGAACTGGAATGCGGGCGGGAGGAGAAATGTACCGCCCCCATGGAGTTCCCATACCCACGGTGCCGTGGGCACGCACCAGCGGCCTCGCGGAATGGACTTGATCGTCGCACCGGTGGATTCACACTACCCACACGTGGAGGCCCCGCCACGTGAACCCGCGCCGCCACTACCGGCCACCGCAAACCCTCAACCCATGCAACCATCACCCCGATCGCGACTGCTCGTCATCCTCGCGGCGATTGCCGCCCCCGCCCAAGCCGCCGAGGCCGCTTCCACTCCGGCCCCCGCCCGATCGGCCACGGAAGACGCCGTGGTGCTGACACCCTTTACGGTCAGCACGGATCGCGACACGGGTTTCGCCGCCGCCAGTTCCCTCGCTGGGGGGCGGCTCGCCACCGACCTGCGCGACACCCCCGCCGCCTATTCAATCATGACCCGGGATTTCATCGACGCACTCGACATTCCCGATCTCGACAAGGCGGCCGAGTGGATCACCGGCAATGGCGGTGCCGCGATCGACAGCGGCGAGAACTTCTTCTTTGCCAACCCCG
>VHCJ01000101.1 GCA_016871755.1 Verrucomicrobiota bacterium
CGGAACCGGCACCAATGCCGCGCCGCTCGCGCCCACCGTTCCCGCGCCGAAAGCCGCGCCCGCACCGACCGCGGGCGCGGCCATAACCGTGGCCACCGCGCCGCCGCCGACCAAGCTGCCGCCGCCCCCGCCGCCACTGTCCGTCGTGAAGCCCACGACCATCGCGGCCGTTTTGGAGGAGCGGAAGAAGGCCGCCGCCGTCACCGACGCCATCGGCTCGGAGCAGATTTCCAAGGGCACCGCGTCAGACGCGGGCGACATCGTCTCGAAGGTCACGGGCACGAGCATCGTGGAGGGCAAGTTCGTGGTCGTGCGCGGCCTGGCGGACCGCTACACCAGCACCACGCTCAACGGCGCGGACATTCCCAGCGCGGACCCGTATCGCAAGTCCGTCCAGCTCGACCTGTTCCCCTCGGCGATCATTGACAGCATCGTCGTGAGCAAGACCTTCACGCCGAACCTCGCGGGCGCGTTCACGGGCGGCGCGGTGGACATCGTGACCAAGTCCATCCCGGCGCGGCGGTTCTTCAAGCTCTCGCTGGGCGCGTCCTACAACACGCAGGCCAGCATGAGCGACGCCTTCCCCAGCTACAGCGGCGGCGCGCTGGACTGGACGGCCATCGAGGACGGCACGCGCGCGCTGCCGGATTCATTCTCCGATCCGAACCTCGTCATCCCCGGCCGCGTGGGCACCAGCGCCACCAGCGCCGCGAACGCGAACCTCGTGCGGCTCACACGCGATCTGGGGCCGGCCCAGTTCGGCCCTGTCAACGGTTCCTCTCCGCTCAACAACAGTTTCTCGCTCTCGCTGGGCGACCAGTTCTACCTGCTGGGCAAGCCGGCCGGCTACTTCATCGGGCTGAACTACAACCGGAACTTCACCAGCTACGAGGACGCGGTGCGCGACCGTTTCCGCAACAGCGTCGGCACGCTGGAGAAGGCCCTCGAAACGAAGGACACGCGCGGCGTGATGGAGGCCTCGTGGGTCACGTCGGTGAGCCTCGGCCTCAAGCCGGCGGAGGGCCACGAGTTCGGCTTCAGCTTCCTCTACAACCAGTTCGCCGAGGACACGGCGCGCCGGTCCGTGGGCGACGTGATTGCCACCGACGGCACGCGGCGCGGCGTGGAGCTGACCCAGTTGAACTTCGTGGAGCGGCACCTGCACACGTTCCAGCTCAAGGGCGGGCACGAGCTGCCCCGGCACAACGCGCCGCGCTTCGACTGGCAGGCCACGCTGTCCGAGACCACGCAGGAGGAGCCGGACTCGCGGTTCTTCAACGCGTTCACGCGGGAAGGCCCGGCCGGCACGGTTTACAGCATCAACAACAACGAAATCCCGCAGCCCATCCTGCCCACGCGCTTCTTCCGCAACCTGGAGGACGTGAACCTCAACCTGAAGGCCGACTTCAAGTGGCCGTTCGCCCTCTGGAACGGGGAGGACGCGGAGTTCAAGTCCGGCGGCTACTTCAGCGCCTCGAAGCGCGAGTTCCGCGAGCGGACCTTCCAATACCGGATGATCAGCGCCACCGGGGTGGCCTCCGAGACCGGCAACTTCATCGGCACGCCCAACACGTTTCTGGACGAGACGGCGCTCCTGTTCACCAGCGGCCGGCTCGAGCGCTACCTGGTCAACGATCTGGGCAACAGCCGCTACACCGGCCGGCAGGACGTGACCGCCGCCTACTCGATGCTGGACCTGCCGGTGACGGAGAACCTCCGCCTGATCGGCGGGGCGCGGCTGGAGATGACGGACCTGAGCCTCGAAGGCACGGGCGGCAGCGGCCTGGGCACGGCGGCGGGCCTCGTGCAGGGCGCCAACTGGCTGCCGTCGCTGAACCTGGTCTTCAACCTCGCCAAGGACATGAACGTCCGGCTCGCGTGGGCGCAGACCATCGCGCGGCCCAGCTACCGCGAGATCGCCAACTACCAAGCCTACGATCCGGCGATTGACACGCTGGTGCGCGGCAACCCGAACCTCAAGTTGAGCAGCATTGACAACTACGACCTGCGCTGGGAGTGGTTCCCCCGCCCGGGCGAGGTTTTTTCCGTCAGCGGGTTCTACAAGAAGATCCAGAATCCCATCGAGCGCCGGCTGGTGGACCTCCAGGGCGACATCCTCGAATACGAGAACCGCGACCAGGCCACGGTGTATGGCGTCGAGTTCGAGGCCCGCAAGAAGCTCGATTTCATCAGCCCGCACCTGGACAACTTCAGTTGGGGCTTCAGCTATTCCATCCTCAATTCCGAGGTGAAGCTCACGCCCACCGAGCTGGCCCAGAAACGCCTCGGCGTGCCCAACGCCAAGGGCACGCGCCAGCTTTTCGAGCAGTCGCCCTTCATCATCAACGCCGACCTCAACTACGACAACCGCCGCACCGGCACCTCGATGTCTCTGTCTTACAACGTCGTGGGCGAGCGCCTCACCATCGCCTCCGCGCTGACGGACGATGTCTATGAGCAGCCCGCGCCGTCGCTGGACTTCGTCTGGAGCCAGCGCCTGCGGCCCGGAATGTCCCTCAAGTTCACCGCCCGCAACCTGCTCGACCCCGTCTTCCGCCGCACCTACGGCGCGAAGGACGACCCCGCCGCCGCCTACTCCGCCTTCACGCGCGGCATGACCTTCGGCATCTCGCTGGCCTACGAGTATTGAGCAGGGAGTGGGGGGAAGCTCCAAAGCCCAAGTTCCAAGCTCCAAAAAAGCTCCAAGCTCCAGAATCCGCCGTGTGCCGGCTCGGGCCACCGGCACGAGGTTCTTGGCTGGAACAAAGCAGTGACGGAATGGGGAGCGCAGCCGCCCCGGCTGCGGTTCGGCGCGCCCTCGCGCCAAACCCGGACGCGTCCGACTGCACCGAACGGTGGGGTCGTCCGGATGTCTCCCACCAACCGCGAGGGCGCGGTTGGCTGCGCCCGAGGCGGGCGCGCTCCCCACCCTGCATGGTTGGCTTGGAGCTTGGAGTTTCTTTGGAATTTGGAGCTTGGGATTTGGAACTTTCCGCCCCCTCGTCTCACGCAATCGTAACCTCCCCGCCCTTGGCGCGTAACCGAACTCCTGCTTAATGCGCGGGCTTGATTGTCAACTCAACGAAGTCCATTCCCATGAAAAAACTAATCCAAACACTCCGCCGGGCGCTGGGGCTTTCGCTCCTGCTCGCGGCCTCGCAGGCGGCTGCCGACGTGGTCACCATCTCCGGTTCCATCACCAGCAGCTCAACCTGGTATGCGACCAACATCTACCACCTCGTGGGCAAGGTCTATGTCCAGTCCGGGGCCAATCTGACCATCGAGGCGGGCACGATTGTCAAAGGCACCAACGACAACACCCTCTTCGGCTGCCTCTTCATCTGCCGGGGTTCCAAGATTTTCGCCCAAGGCACGCCGGACCGGCCCATCATCTTCACCTCGACGGACGACGCGCTGGGCACGACCAACGCGTGGCCCAACCTCGGCATCTACGACCGCGGGCTCTGGGGCGGCGTCGTGCTG
>VHCJ01000102.1 GCA_016871755.1 Verrucomicrobiota bacterium
AGCGGAGCGCGTGCCACGTACGCGATGGTCGGGTGGCCATGCCAAACAGCGCGCGGAGGATCACGCGCGGGATGCGCAGCGCCCGGGCCACGGGGGCCGCCGAGATCGTGAGGTGACGGACGTTGTCGGCCGGAGACCAGGCACCGCCGGGCCGCGTCCAGAAGTCGGCTGGATCGATGGCCCGCCAGAACCCCAGTCCGTCGCCGCGGAACGTGGCAAAGAGCTCGAGCAGGTCGGTCTTGGTCGGTGGGTCGGCGGGCATGAAAGCGGCTCTCCCCGACGGGCGCGATCAATACTTCTTCGGCCACACCCGCTGCGGGGGAAGCAGGACCGGGGCCGCGATCCCGGCAGCCTTCAGCTCGTCGAGCCACGCCGCCCGCTCGAGGCCGGTCGACTTTGTGTCGGTGGCCGAGTCGATCACGAAATACCCGGGCGCGTGGTCGGGATGGGGCGGAAGGCCGGCCTTGGGCTCGATCCTCCCGAAGATGATCGCCCCGGAATGGCCCAGCTCGGCGACGTGCGGTCCGGCAAGACACTCGCCCCCCTTGGTCGCCGGCTTCACGAGACTCGCCTCGGAGCTGTTGGCGAAAAACAGGTGATATCCATTCGGCAGCGGTTCGCCTTCGTTGCAGCCGGCAACTGCGACCACGAGCGCCAGCAATGGAAGGCAGGTTTGAATCCACCGACATGAGCCAAGCATGGTCGTCGATCCTTACTCAGGTACGGCGCACGGACTTGTATCGTACTCGCGGCAGCCGGTCACCGGGGAGCCTGAGCACGCCGACCCCCGCGCGGTGCCACTGCCGAGTGGCACTCGGTGACGATCGCGCCCAAGCCAGGACACTGCCGCCGGCAGACCAGCAGACCCTGGCCAAAGTGATCCGCCGCTGGATGCGGCGGCAGACACCCCAAAAAAGCCCCGGCTTTTCTCGGGGTGTCTGAAGTGGAAAAAGGTCATGGATGACTTTTTCCACGGACAGATAGTACTACTACGTTAGCTCAACTGGAATCGACCCGCATGAGTTCGTCGTTGATCGGTCGATTGCAGATGGGGCAATGATGCGAGAAGCACAGCAGAAGCGATTGAAGGAGCCGGCGCACACTGGGCAAGCTCAGGCAGGGATCCCCTTTTTTCCGAGCCGCTTTCGCAGTTCCACGAGGAAGAGATACGCCAGCATCGTAAGCGTGACGTGATGATGCCAGCCTCGCCAGGAACGCCCCTCGAAGTGATCGAGCCCAAGTTCGTCCTTGAGTTCCTTGTAGGAGTGCTCGACCCACCAGCGACGCTTCGCAAGGCGGACGAGTTCCTTCCGAGATGCCGTGGCAGGCAGGTTCGAGAAGAAGAACTTCGTCGGCTTTTCGGCGTCGGTCGGCCATTCGGCGATCAGCCAGCACGCCTCGAGCGGTTCAATGCCCATCGTGGCGCGATGGGCATGCCGGACCCGCCAGACGGCAAAGCGGCTCGACATCGGACCTCGGCTACCCTGTCGCCAGGTAACCTTGCGGAACGCGGCACGTCGCCTCCATGCCCAGTCCGCAACACTCCTGGTTTTCAGCGTGCGGTCTGCAAGTTTTTGCGGCCGTGTCGGCGTTCTGCCCATCGGCCCCTTCGCCGGCACAGGGCCCAGATCGGCGTTGGCCGCAATCACCCGCAGCGTGCTGTCGATGCCCAGGCACCACGGCAATCCAAGCGAGTCCAGTTCCTGCCGGAACTGCGTCACGGTGCCGTAGGCACTGTCGGCCAACACCGGCCCGGAGAATCCTTCCGATCGTGCTCGCCCGATCATTTCCAAGGCAATCTGCCACTTCGGGCGATAGCCGATCTCGGCGGGAACGCCGGCTTTTTTCATCCGTTTGGCATCCGTCGTCCACGCCTCCGGCAGGTACAGTTCGGCACCGATACACAGCACGCTACGCTCGACCTGGAACTGAAGCGTGACGGCGATCTGGCAGTTGCCCACCTTGCCGAGCGTGCCGCTGTACTGCCGGGACACGCCCACCGAATGCTTGCCCTGCTTGACGAAGCCCGTGTCATCGATGATCAGCACGCCTTCCGTGCCAAAGATGCGGCCGATACGCCGCCGCATGTTTTCCTGAACCAGCGAGTCCTCCCAGTTGCTCTGGTTGATGAACTGCTGGAGTGCCTGGACGTAGTCCTTCTCCGGCTGATCAATCGCGGTGAGCCGACCGGCCATCGGCTCGATGCTCTTGCGATCACCGTCGAGCAAGAGCCCGCGGAGATAGGTCGAGCACCAGTGTTTCCGCTCACTGCGTCCGATGCCGGCGGCGACGTCCTCGACGAACGCCTGCATCTCGTTCTTCAGTTTGTGAAGCTTCCGTGCATTCATGGCCGGAAGCATGACGACAAAACTCATCTGGCTCAAGATCAGCTAACGTTGTAGTACTACGCGGCCTACATGCAGGCCTACGGCCGTGCCGGTCTCGACGCGATCGATCTCAGGGGAGTGAAGTTCCTCGCCAGGCTCAATTGATACACGATCGAGTTCGGCCTCATGCTCGTGGGTGGCCACGTGAAGGCTTATGGGGCGGGGATCATGTCGTCGTACGGCGAGGCGCGGTACATGCTTCATGATCCCTCGCCGCACGTGCTGCGGTTCGACCTGGAGCGGGTGCTGCGGACCGGCCATTCCATCGACGATTTCCAGGCTACCTCCTTCGCGATCGACAGCTTCGAGGCGTTGTTCGAGGAGTGCATCACGCGGCCGTTCGCACCGCTCTACGAGTCGTCCCGCGCGCAGCCGCTCCTGACGCCGTTCGAGATCCACGCCACCGACACGGTGCTGCACCGCGGCACGGGCGCCTCCTGGAAGGATTTCCCCGTACGGAAGACGGCGCTCAAGTAGGGCCGACTCGGCCGAGTGGCGGCGAGCCGTCGCTGATGTACGACCGGTCGCATTCAGGGAGGGCTTTTTCCACGGCTAACGGTCCGTGGACAAAGCCATCTGAGGCGAGTGTCCACTGTGGCGACCGCGGGAAACGCCGAGGGTTTCCCAGGCCGCCATCGGCCGCATCCCGCGGCGGATCGCTTTTTCAGGATTCGTCCCGAACAGGAGGACCGACGCTGATGGCAGGCTCCAGCTCGGATTCCGCTCGCCGGCCAAGCCGGAGGCGTACATGGAGATCCATCGCCCGGAGATCTACACTTCCCCGAGATCGTCCCCGAGCGATGCACCGACCGAAGACACCGGCACACGCTGACCGACTCGGTGACGCCTGTGCATCGCCACACGGGAGCCTCCGATGAATCCGGCCAAGGTGCGCCGCAGCGCCGTCACCCGCCTCACCGACCTGCCGAACGTCGGGCCGGCCATGGCGC
>VHCJ01000103.1 GCA_016871755.1 Verrucomicrobiota bacterium
GTGGAAGATTTCCACGCCGGCGGCCTCGAGCCGGCCGAGGAAGGCGCCGAGATGGGCGGCTTCCGCGCCGCGGACGGTGACGTCGCCGCCGGTAATCGCCCCGGCGGCCAGGTAGGTGCCCGCCTCGATGCGGTCGGCGATGATCGCATGGTCCGCTCCGCCGAGCGAAGGGACGCCCTCCACTTCGATCGTCGCCGTGCCGTCGCCTGAGACGCGCGCGCCCATCTTGCGCAGCAGGTCGCAGAGGTCGGAGACCTCGGGCTCCCTGGCCGCGTTGAGGACGCGGGTGGAGCCGCGCGTGAGGGCGGCCGCCATCACGAGGTTGGCGGTGCCGAGCACGGTGCTGCCCATCGGTCCGCCCATGTCGACTTCGCCGCCGCGGGCGGCCGTCGCGTCCACCGAAACCACGCCGGCTTCGAGCGTGACCCGGCAGCCGAGCGACTCGAGCCCGCGGAGGTGGAGGTCGATGGGCCGCGGGCCGATGACGCATCCGCCGGGCACGGCCATCTCGGCGCGGCCCAGCCGTCCGACCAGCGCGCCGAGCAGGCAGACGGAGGCGCGCATCTTGCGCACGAGCTCGTAAGGCGTCCGGTGGGAGACCTGCGCCGCCCTGATGCGCCAGACGCCGGGCTCGGGCGATTCGGCGGATGCGCCGAGGTGGCGCAGGATCTCCGCCATGAAGCGGACGTCGCTCAGGTCGGGCACGCCGCGCAGCGTGACGGTCTCCGCCGAGAGCAGGGAGGCCGCCATGAGCGGCAGCGCGGCGTTCTTCGCGCCCGCCGCGCGGACCTCGCCTTTCAGCGGCACGCCGCCGAGTATGCGCGCGACTTCGAGCATGCGTGCCAAGAAGCGGGGGCGCCTTCGGCGCCCCCAGTGTCTTCAGCCTTCGCGGGGCCCGCCGCGGTGGCCGCGGTCGCCGCGGCGTCCGTCGCGTCCCCGGCTACGGCCGCGGTCACGTCTGCGACCGCCGTGTCTTCCGCCGCGGTCGTCGCGACGGCCGTCGCGTTGTTCAGGTCCGCGGCCCGAGGGCACGAAGACGGCCTTGTCGGGAATGCCGAAGAGCGTCGCCAGCTTGCGCTTCAGCGAGGCCCAGAATCCGATCGGTTCCTGCACGGGGATGACCACGGGCTCGATCTGCAGCCTGGGCTTGTCCTCGCGGCGCGGGCGGTCGTCGCGGCGCGCCTGGCGCTCGCCGTCGTGGCGCGGCTCGCGACGTTCCTCACGGCGCTCGTTCCGTTCACGGGGTTCGCGGTGCTCGCGCAGCTCGCGATGTTCGCGCGGCTCGCGAGGCTGGCCCTGAGGGGCGGCCGGGCGGGCGGCGAGGGCGCCGGAGATGGACTCCTGCGCCTCGGCTGGATTCTCAACGACTCCAATGGAAGGGCGGACGCCCGGGGCTCCGGGTGTCGCGGGGGCGCCACGGGGTGCGCCGCGGCGTCCGAACTGCTTCGGGGTGGCGATGGTGCCGGGTTTGGCGGCCGGCTCGGCGGAGGCGCCGATCACGGACATCGGGGGGAGGTCGGCATGTTCGGATTCCAGCTTGGATTCACGGACTTGCGGGGCTTCGTTGCGGTTTTCTTGGGAGGCGGACTGTTCGGCCGCGGGGGGGTGGGCTGAGTCATGCTTCTGCCCGGTATTTTCTTCGTTGCTCATGGTTGTGGTTGTGGGACGGCGGGGCCGTCCGGGATTGCGGGCCCCCGTCGTGGGGGCGTGCCGCTTTGGCGGGGTCCTGATGGACTGCGCCGGGTGTCCGGCTTCAGGCCGGAAGGTTCTCAATGGCCCTGCCCCGTCTTGTTCACAACCCGAAACTCGGTCAGCGGGCCTCTTCGGTGAACCTCTGTTCACGTATGATGATGATTCGCACCGAGCCTTGGTAGGCCACCGCCTCCTCGATACGGTTGCGGATCCTCCGGCCCAGTTCGGCGGCTTCCGCATCCCCGACCTTGCCCGGTTCCACGATCACCCGCAGTTCCCGTCCTGATTGGAAGGCGTAGGCCTCGCGGACCCCGTCGAAGGAGGCCGCGACCTCCTCGAGGGAACGGATGCGCTGGGCGTAGCTCTCCAAGGTCGAGGCGCGTGCGCCCGGCCGAGAGCCCGAGACCGCGTCCGCGATCATCACCAGCGGCGCGTAGAGCGACTCCGCCGGCACTTCGCGATGATGGGCCGCCACTGCGTTCACCACCCGCGGGTCTTCGCCCAGCCGTCGGAGCAGCGAGGCTCCGGCGAGCGCATGGCTGGCGCCGGCCCCGGCCTCGAGCGCCTTGCCCATGTCGTGGAGCAGGCCGGCCCGCTTGGCGGGCGTCGGGTCCAGGCCGACCTCGGCGGCCAGCACCGCGCAGAGCTGGGCGACCTCGACCGAGTGCGCGAGCGTATTCTGGTTGGCGGAGAGCCGGAAGTGCAGCCGCCCGAGCAGCTCCTCCACCTGCGGGTCCATCGAAGGCAGTCCGAGGTCGCGCACGGCGTCCCGGCCGAGCCGACGGGCGAGACGCAGCACTTCCTCCTCGGACGTGCGCGTCGCATCCTCGATGAGCGCGGGCGTGATTCTTCCGTCCTTCACCACGCGTTCCAGGGCGATGCGAGCCGTCTCGCGCCGGACCGGATCGAAGCAGGAAAGCAGGGCGACGCCGGGCGTCTCGTCGATGAGCAGCGTCGCGCCCGTGGCCTGCTCGAAGGCGCGGATGTTGCGCCCTTCGCGGCCGATCAGGCGGCCCTTCATCTCCTCGTTGGGCAACAACACCGAGACCGCGGTCGCGTCCTGGGTCGTCTGCGTGGTCAGCCTCTGCATGGCGGCGAGCAAAGTCCTGCGTGCGGCTTCCTCGACCTCGTCCTCTGTGCGGTCGAGCAGTTCGGCCCGGAGGCGGGCGGCCTCCTCGCTGAGTTCGCCGCGCATCCTCTCCACCGTCAGGCGACGCGCCTCCTCAGGGGTGAGGCCGCCCAGGAGCAGCAGCTCCCGGCCCAGCTGGTCGCTTCGACGGGCCAGGTCTTCCGCCAATTCCTCGGCCTCCCGCTTCTCGGTCTCCGCCCGTCGCCGCAAGTCCTCGGCCTCGCGTTTCTCGCCCTCGGCCCGGGCGTGCATTTCCGCCGCCTCGACCGTGGCCTCACGCCTGGCCAGTTCCACTTCCGAGCGCAACTTGGCGTCCCTCATTGCGCCTAGGGTGCTTTCCCTCCATTTGGCCACCGCGTAGGCCACGATGGCGCCCGAGGAAAACGCCACGGCGGCGAGGATGCTCTGGTCGGCGGCCACTGGCATGGTATCGCTCGGGACCTTAGTCCTGAGCC
>VHCJ01000104.1 GCA_016871755.1 Verrucomicrobiota bacterium
TCGGCGGAGAGGGCGTGGCGCTCGTGCACGATGCGGTCCGGCAGCCACTGGTGATGGATCCGTCCGGCGTCGACCGCCTCCTGCGCGTTCATCCCCCATTCGACGACGTTGAGGATGGTGCCCAAAACCGTGTTGATGATCGTGCGCCCTCCGGGTGAGCCGGTGACCAGGAGCAATTGCCCGTCCTTGACCACGATGGTGGGAGTCATGCTCGAAAGCATCCGTTTGCCCGGTTGCGCAAGATTGGGCTGCGTCCCGACGAGACCCTTGTCGTCGGTGAGCCCGGGGGCGGCGTTGAAGTCGCCCATCTCGTTGTTGAGCAGGAAACCGGCGCCGGGCACCACGATGTAGGAGCCGTAGGCGTACTCGAGCGTGTAGGTCAGCGCGACCGCGTTGCGGTCGCGGTCGACCACCGAAAGGTGGGTGGTCTCGGGGGACTCCTCGGGCCAGGTGAATGACGTCGGGGAGGAGACGGAGGCGCGCCGGAGGTTGATCGTGCGCCGCAACTCCGCGGCATACTCCTTCGAGATGAGCCGGGCCACCGGGATGTCCGGGACGAAGTCCGGGTCGGCGATGTGGCGCGCGCGGTCGGCGAAGGCGCGCCGCATCGCCTCGGCCATCCGGTGGACGACGGCCGCCGAGCCGTGGCCGAGGGTCTTGAGGTCATAGCCCTCGAGGATGTTGAGCATCTGGATCACCGCGATCCCGCCGGAGCTGGGCGGGGGCATCCCGAGGATCTCGTGGCCGCGGTAAGTTCCGCGGACGACTTCCCGTTTGCGGGCCTGGTAGGCGCGGAGGTCCGCCGGCGTGATTAGGCCGTCGTTGGCCCGCATCTCGCGCTCGATGAGTTCCGCCGTCTCCCCGGTGTAGAAGCCCTCCGGTCCCCGCTCGGCGATCCGCTCCAAGGTGCGCGCGAGATCCGGTTGCCGTAGGATGTCGCCCGCCTCGTAGGGCACGCCGTCCTTGGAGAACTGGGCCAGCGAGGCGGGATACCGCTTGAACTGGGGCAACACGCCCTTGAGCGAGCGCGC
This sequence comes from Verrucomicrobiota bacterium, assembly GCA_016871755.1. Lineage (GTDB taxonomy): Bacteria > Verrucomicrobiota > Verrucomicrobiia > Opitutales > Opitutaceae > UBA6669. The sequence goes on from VHCJ01000104.1 coordinate 1,032, forward strand.
GAGCCCGTGGGTCACCTCGAAGCCCTCCCGCGCGAGACGCACGGCCGGCAGCACCAGTTCCTTCCACGGCCGTCGTCCGTGCTCGCGCCACGCCAGATGGAGGCCAGCGACGGTGCCGGGCACGCCCACCGCGCGGTGGCTCAGGTGGTGGCGGTCGAAGTCGTACTTGCCGTCCCGCAGCCACATCTGCGGTGAGGAACCCGCCGGCGCGGTCTCCCGGAAGTCATACGCCTGGGGTGAGCCCGACGCGGGGCGGTAAACGATGAAACCGCCGCCGCCAATGTTGCCGGCCGTCGGGTGGGTCACCGCGAGGGCGAAGGCGGTGGCCACCGCCGCGTCGATCGCGTTGCCGCCGTCCAGCAGCACCTGGTGCCCGATCCGCGAAGCGAGGCTCTCCTGGGAGACCACCATCCCGTCGCGAGCCCAGACCGGCGCGGAACCAGCGCGAGCGCCCGCGGGAACCAGAAGGAGGCCGGCCAGGCCGGCCAGCAGCGAGCGACGCACAGGGGAAACCATCTGCGGAGCGTGGGCCGCGCCGCAGGCGAGTCAAACGCCGCGCCACGGGTGACCTCAGCGCGGAGCCGCGGCCCGCAGGCGCTCCTTGGCCCTCAGCATCACGCGTAACGGATGCAGTTCCTCCTCCGAGGTCAGGGGCATCGGCTTCCCGGTCACGAGCTGCGCGGCAAAGGCATCGAAATAATCCGGGCCCGGCGTGCGGTCGAGGGGCGCAATCACGCCCTCCTTCCGCACCAATCGCGTGCGGGCACCGCCGTCGACCGACTCGATGAACCCGCGCGTGCCGAAGATACGCAGGGTCTCGTTGCCGTGCGGCAGGCCCGGGGCGCCCGGGTTCAGGTAGTTGATCACGAGCGTGACCAGGCCGCCGTTCTCGAGCCGGCCCTGGGCGACCGCGGCCAGTTTGCCCTCGCCCTGCTCCGCGGCCGGCTTGCCGAAACCGGTCTCCTCCGCCGTCAACGCGGTCATCCGCACGCCGCCCGCGTGCTCGACCATCCGTGCACCGTGGATGCCCGCCTGCAGGAACAGGCCGCCGTCCAGCGTCTCGTCCTGCGGGCGCGCGGCGCCGTAGCGGTAGGACTTCTGCACCAGCACTTGAACAACCTCGCCAATGTCTCCCGCCTGCACGTGCCGGCGGATGGCGGCATAGGGGGCCGCGAAAACGGTGCCCGCCATCTCGCGGAATTGGCGCCCGGAGCGCCGGGCGGTCGCGAGGATGGCATCCAGTTCGGCCTCCGTTAGCGCAGAGGGTTTCTCCGCGTACACGTGGCGGCCCGCCTCGAGGCAGCGGATGGCGTCGCGCGCCTGGTCCGCGCGGCGGGGAGAGCACAGCACCACCAATCCCACCGCGGGATCCGCCAACAGCGCGTCCAGGCCGGTGACGACCTTCACGCCCTCGGGCGGGTTGGTCTGGCGCACCCCGGCGACCGCGATCAGACGGGCGTGGGGATGGTCGCGGAACTTCTCGAAGCGGAACTGGTGCCCGTTCCCGCCGTAGAGGGCCACGCCGATCCGCTCCGCCGCCGGAAGCGCGCCGCCTAGGCCAGCCAGAAGGCCAAGGATGAGGGAGCGCGCCGTCGCGCGGATCAGGTTCACCCTCGCAGGCAAACGGTCACGGCCCCGCGGCGCAACACGAAGTCGCGCTTGCCTCTCCGCCCGCCGACCGTCCCCCTTCGCGCGTGCCTCGTCGCCCCCGCTTCCGCCGCTACCTCGGGATTGACTATTCCGGGGCGGGCACCCCCGAGACCCGGCTCCCGGGCCTGCGGGTTTACGCCACCGAGGCCCCGAAGGTACCGACGCACGAAATCACGGCGCCGGCCGCGGGCGGGCGCTGGAGCCGGTGCGAACTCGCCCGTTGGCTAACCAATACCCTTGCAGCGGGTCCGCCCACCCTGGTCGGGATCGACCACGGCCTCTCCTGTCCCCTGCCCTACTTCGAGCGCCACGCCCTGCCCGCGGATTGGGACGGGTTCCTGGCCGACTTCACGCGCCATTGGCCCGCGGACGCTCCAAGCGTGACCGTTCGCTCGCTGCGGGCGAACAACCCGCGCGCCGGCGATCCGCGGTGGCGACGCCCCTGCGAACGGCGCACCGGGGCCAAATCCGTCTTTCACTTCGATGTGCCGGGCAGCGTCGCGACCTCCACCCACGCCGGGCTCGCCTGGGTGCGACGACTGCGCGGCGCGCTCG
>VHCJ01000105.1 GCA_016871755.1 Verrucomicrobiota bacterium
TGGGTGTTATTTTCCCCCCTTTAAGCTATCGTCTTTTTTTAGACACCTCGGACTTTTCGTTAGGTGTGCCTCAGCACCCCTGATTGAAAGTCGGGTAAGATTTTATGACGCGCTCCAACTACGCCCTCACCCCGTCGCAACGCAACGACGCCCGCAAGGCTCTCGCGCTCTTGGCCCCGCTGAACCTCACCCTTGAGCAGGCCGCGCTCCTCGCCCTCAACCGCCGCTCCGCGATCAAGACGGCCGACGTCTCCACCGTCGCCGACGAGTTTCTCCGCAGCCGGCTGACCGGCGGCGCCCGCAACGCGACCTACTCTTGGTACGAGGAACGCATGAACACCATCGTCGCAAAGTTTGGCGACCGCCCGATGGCCAGCATCACGCGGGGCGAATTCAAAGAGTGGCTTGAGCAGGTCACCGAAAGCGCCTCGTCCCGCGCCGCCACCGCCCGCGCCGCCCGTGCGTTCTGGCGCTACGCCCTGCAAAAGGATCCGCCGCTAGTGCATGAGGTCGTGACGCAGGGCCTCGAGTTCCAGGCGCCCTCCGCGGGCGGCAAGGGCTCGACCAAGTTCCTCACGGTGCCACAGTGCCGCACCCTGTTGCACCAGTGCCAGGTGCGGCTGCGCTCCGCGCTCGCCCTCATGCTCTTCGCGGGCATCCGCCCCGAGGAAATGGCCGGCGAAAACAAACCGAAATTGCGCTGGGAGCACGTCAACTGCGACGAGCGCATCATCCGCGTGCCGGGGGAAATCTCCAAGACGGGCGAGGCGCGCATCATGGAAGGGCTGCCCGACACCGTTTGGACGTGGCTCACGCCGCACGACGGCGCCCAGGAGATCCTGCCGACGACCCGGCGCACGTTCGTCTACTGCTGCCGCGAGCTAATCGGGATGGCAGCCTGGCCGCAGGACTGCCTGCGCCACTCGTTCGCCACCTACGCCGTAGCCGGCACGAACAACCCAGGGCAAGTGGCCCTCTGGCTCGGCCACAACGGCAACCCCACGATGCTCTACCGGCACTACCGCGGCCTTGTCACCAAGGCCGAGGCGGAAAAATTCTTCGCTCTGAAACCGTGAGGGTGGGACACCCACTGTCCTACCCAGTGGCTACACTGTCGCCAAGTCTAAGCGTTTTCCCGACCTTGCTCCATTACCGAGGTCGACACGTTTAGGCGCTCCCATGATCGACCCTTTGCAATCCTACCGGGCCGCGCTGCGACTAGCCCTCACTTACCTTTCCGCCGTGGAGATCGCCGACTTCCGCCGGCGGATGAAGTTGATGCACGCGCCAGGTCGTCGGCGGACAAAAGCGCGCCGTGCCGGCTGATTTCAGTTTGGAGTAATTCGGCCACCCATTCGCTCAAGGAGCGGTAGCCCAGCTCGCAGGCCTCAATCACCTTCCGGTCCTGGCTGTAGTTGAGAAAAAAACACTGCGAGCCGTTCGGCAGCACGAACGTGTTCTCCGAAAAACCGTTCTTCTGCGTGTAGCTGATGTTCGTGATCTTCGTCTTCCGCAACCTCTGCCACTCCGGCGGCAAATACTTGAAGATCACGTTCTGCTGCATCTGAATCGACGACATGTTCGTCGTGTGCAGGCACCACACGCGCACCCCCTTGTTCGCCACCAGCGCCTGCACGCACCGCTTCGCCGCGTACTCCGTCTTGCCCGCACGATTCCCGCCATTCACCAGCAACTCGCGGTGCTTCAACAGCAGCTTGTCCGCCTCCTTCCAGTGCTTCGGCTCGTATCCGGCACGATACGGGTCGCGCTGCTCGCGGATGATCGCCTCCTCCCGCAGCCGCATCCAGTGCGTCACGTAGTCGATCCCCTTCTCAGCGATCAGCAGCCGCAGGTCGTCCTCGCTCGGCGCCACCATCACCGGATGCGGCGTCGGAGTAAACTTCACCGCGGCCTCGACCGGCGGATCCTGTAGGCCAGCGTTCATCACCACTTCCCAGGCCACCGAGGCTGCCTCGCCGCCAGCACGATGTTCCCGTACCGCCGCACCGGAATCAGCATCCGCGGATGAAAGTTCCTCGAATCGCGGACCCGACAGATCATTTGCCGACCCTCAAACTCCACCAGGATCGCCTTCCGATTCGCAAAAACATTATTCACCACCACCGCCTCGTCCGCCGTCCACCATCCCGGCCGCCCATGCGTCAAGATCAGCCCATTCTGCGCACCCCGCGGAATCTGGTCGTCAGGGATCCGATGGCCAACCACCGCCGCCGGAGCAGGCGCATCCGGCTCTTTCGGAGACTCGGGCAAGCCAATCGCCAGCCCCAGCGCATCCAGACCCTTCTGCGTCCACCAGATCGCCTTCGGCCTGCCTTCCTTCAACCAGTGCTCACCCTCCACCAACTGTCGGCGCTTCACCGCTAAATCCGCTCGGCTCAAACCAAACTTCGGTGCCAGTTCAAGTTCGCGAATCATGCGCATTTTGGAAAAAATTTTGCGATAGGTGAACCCGTCGCGCGCCCCGCCGGCCGAGCGCCGGGGCCACCCCCCCGCCCCCCTGGCGCGCCGCGGCTTGAGCGTCGCAAACCGCCCCAAAACCGAGGTAAGTCGCTGGCCTACAGGATCCTACGGTTCTACTTAACATAATACGTATTGTGGGCAGTGACTTTTTTAAACCGCTGTTGAGCTTGCGGTTACGTCGATTACGTCGGCTTCGGGTCGCTGCGTCAGTCTCAACAACGCCTCCTTGACCGCGTCGGGATCGACCTTGACCCGGTGCTCGACCACCGAAACGGCCGGTTCGCCGGCCAAAACCTGCGACTTGTCGATGATAATCCCCAGCGCTACGGATAGCCCCGGTATCTGGCTGGGCTTCACTTCTTGTTGCTCGAGCTGGGAGAGGCCGCGCTCGATGGTGGCAGCGGTCTTGTTGGCCAGGTGTTGCAGGGTGCCGAGCATGTGGCGTTTGAACAGCTCGGGTTCGCGCTCGAGGAGCTGGTCGCGGATGATGGCTACGGTGCCGGCACTTGAGCCGGTGTCGATGGCGGTGCGGACGACGCCCTGGCCCTTCCGAAGAAGATCCTCGATGACCTTTCGTTTTTCGGGCGAGATGTTGGCGGCGGTGCGCGCCTTCATGTCGGATCCCGCGGCGAGTCGCTGCTCGACGGTCTGCAGCTGCACGCCGTCAACTTCTGCGCGGTTTACCTCGGTTTGGCTCGATCCACCCATGTGCCTTTTTTAGCACGTGGAATTTTTCGAGTC
>VHCJ01000106.1 GCA_016871755.1 Verrucomicrobiota bacterium
TCGAGAACGTCCGCGGCTTCGGCGGGTTGACCATCCGCGAGATCTCCGCCCGCTCGCGCGCCTACACCTCGGACCGCCTCTACTACACCTCCGACGGTCAATGGATCGTGCGCGCCAACCTTCCCGCCGCGGACCGCTCCAATGGCCCGATCGGCGGCTCCCCGTCCCTCGTCGAGGGGGGCTACTTTGATGTGACGATGCGCAACGCCGCGGGCGCGGTGATCGGGACGCGGCGCTTCGCCGGCTATCCCAAGCATTACAACCTGCGCGGCTCCTTTGACCGCCAGAACCGGCCCTTCCACACCTACACCGCGACCCTCGAGCAGCGCGTCGGTCCCGTCGGATTGGAACTGGCCTACAATCACCAGAAGCAGACGGCCATCCGGAACGACAATTCCTTCTCCAGCACCATCAGCATCGACGTGGACGGCCGGCCGTTCGTCGAGTCGGAGCTCGATGAGAAGCGCTTCGGCAACATCGTGGACTCGTTCCGCGGGACCGCGGTGTACAAGTTCGACCGCTGGAAGTGGATGCAGCAGCTCTTCGTCGCCAGCGCGGAATACCGCGAGGACCAGGTGATCAACTGGCGCTTCAACACCTTTAACACCCGCAACGTGGACCGGGGCACGGCGGCGGGCCTGAACACCAATCTGGACCGGGTCCGCCTGCGCCTGTTCTTCGATGATCCGCGGTTCTATTCGCGTGCGCTCTTCGACGCGATGAAGCCGGCCAACCTGCCCGCCACCCCCGACATCACCCCGAAGTCCCTGGCCTTCTTCCCCTCCGGCACCAGCGCCACCGACGGCACCCAGTGGCGCCAAGCCTCCGCGGTCGCTTTCTCGGCCAGCGGCCGCTACCTGAATGGGCGCGTCCAGTCTCTCCTCGGCGCACGCCACGACTGGAACCGCAATTATGAGTACGAGGGTACCCGCAAGTTCGGGCCCTACCGTGAGGATATTGAGCCGCCCGTGCGCGCCAAGGCGCTCCCCGGCGAATACGTGCAGAACCAGCAACTGCGACTGGAGAACACCAGCTTCACCGGCGGCCTCACCGTGATGCTCACGCGGGACCTGAACCTGTACGGGGTCTATTCGGAATCCTTCCGCTTCCAAGGCCTCCGCACCTTTGACCGCGAGCGCTTCCCGCCCATCACCGGCGTGACCAAGGAGGTCGGCCTGAAGGGCAGCTTCTGGCAGGACCGGGCCAGCCTGAACCTCGGGGTCTTCGACATCGACCGCCAGAATGTCGCGCTCAGCTGGAACAACATCATCGACTTCAACACCGCCGAGGTGGAGGACCTGATGAACCCGAACGACATCCTCCCTGGCGACCCCCGCTACAAGTACGGCGAGGAGGGCACCGCCAGCGCGGCCCGCTATTACAAGTCCACTGAGAACTCCCGCGGCGCCGACCTGACCCTCAACCTGCGCCCGGTGCGCGGGCTCCAGCTCCGCTTCACCCTCGCCCGCACGCAAGTGACTGGCCAGCCGGACCTCGACCGCTTCCGCGGCTACTACGAGGCGGCGGTGCAACGGGGCAACGAGCTCCCCACCCTGCTCACGGAAGCCAAGCTACTCCTCGACACCCTGGATATCGACACCAAGCCCGCCGGTCCCCGCGCGTCCCCGTGGTCCGCCAGTTGGGTCGCCGACTATGCCTTTCAGCGGGACACTTGGGCCCCGTTGCGCGGCGTGCGCGTCGGGCTCAACGGCAGCTGGCGCGACGACTACCTCTTCGGGATCCCGAATGGACAGGAGATGGTCGGCGGCTCCACCCACCTGGTGCACGGCTACGTGATGCGCGACCAGAAGGTCTGGAACCAGCAGGTGCGCGTGCGCCTCGGCTTCCGGAACCTGACCGACCTGGAGAATGGCAAGCTGCGCAAGACCAGCTTCACGACGATGAACGACGGCCGGAACGTCTACCGTTTCAGCTATGTCGTCCCCCTGCAGACGGAACTGAACGTCACCGTCCGCTTCTGAGCGCATCCGCCCCGCGGTCAACGCCGGGGGTAGCCGGATTCCTCGTAGACCTGCCGCAGGAGCCGCGTCGCCGCCCCGACCAGCAGCGCCCCGCACTCGTCCGTGCCGGCGCCCGCCACGCCCATCTCGTAGCCGCCCCGGGCCTTCTCCCCCGGCATCCCCACGTAGTGGACGCCGTTGCCGTTGCTGTAGCCGAGCACGAGGGTCTGCGGGAACGGGGACTTATCGCGGATGGCCACGCCCAAGTCCGTCAGGGGCTCCCCGGGCAGGGTGACGAAGGCCAGCGGGCCGCAGGCGATGACTTGCACTTCCGCGGCCACGGTATCGGTGCCGGTGCGCTCCTTGGCGGCGGGTTGCAGGGGCAAATCGACGCTGACCTGTCCGAACCGGAGCGGCCAAGTCTCCAAGGGCACCGCGAAACGCACCGCCGCCGCGGCCTTCCGGGCCAATCCCCCCGCCATCTCCTGCACGGCCGCCGCCCCCCGCAGCCAAGGGGTGATGTCGCCCGAGCAACCTTGAAGGAAAAGGCTTTCCCCCCCGAACGCCGCCGTCAGCGCGGCCGCGGCCGGGGCGGGCCAGTCCGCCGAGATGCCCGGCTGGAACGGATAGATGGAGACGGAATGGCAGGCGGCGTGAAACGCGGTCGCCACCGTCTTGCCCCCCGCGGACCGGAAGGCCACCACCGCGAGGGTGCGGTCCACCGGGCCGAAGCTGGCCCCGCCCTGCAGGACGTGCGCGTCCCAGCCCTCCTGCGTGTAGCCGATCGCGGCCGGCGGCTTGCCCGCCACGCCCCACGCCGGGGCCCGGGGCCGCCGATTGTACAGGTACTCCTGGATCCCGACCCGGCCGATCCACGGCTGCGCCGGCTCCGCGGCCGCCGCGGCGGCACGTGAGGCTTCCTCAGCCGCCGCCAGCAACCGCTCCATCCAAGCCCGGTAAGGCGGGTGATCGATCTGCGCCGGCATATGGCGGATGGCCCACCAGGAGTCCCGTTCCCGGCCACGGTGCCCCCCTTGGTACACGGGCGCCCACGGCGCGGAGTGGGTGTGGCTCGCGTTGAGCAAAATCTGGCCGCCCGGAAGGTTCAGGGCCCGCCCGACCCGCGCCCGCACCTCATCGCGCAGCGACTCCGAGATGTCCGTCAGATCCCACCGCAGCAGCACCGCCTTGGTGCGCCCATCGTCCAATACCAGCGCCTGCACCAGCAGCGGATCGTGGACCACGGCGTAGG
>VHCJ01000107.1 GCA_016871755.1 Verrucomicrobiota bacterium
CGACCAACGTCGCCGTTGAGGCCTGGAAGAAGAACCCCAGCCTGTTCGTGCAGACCCCGGCCCAGGTGGTCGCCCAGGAACAGAGCCGGATCGTGGCCTCGGAATGGCTGCGGGAACAGGTCAAGGCCCTCTACCTGCAGGCGGAGGCACGGCTGCTCAGCAACCGCTTGATCGTGCTCGGCGGCGTGCGTTACGAGGAGACCACCGACCTCGGCCAGGGCCCCGTCTTCGAGCCGGCCAATGTCTGGCAGCGCACCGCCTCCGGCGCCTTCGTCCGCAACGCGGCCGGTCAGCGCGTGCGCCGCCCTGAAGCCGGCGCCGTCGGCTCGATGGAGGAACTGCGCTTGATCCGCCTGGAGCGGGCCAACCGCGCCGAGCGGTCCTACGACGGATATTATCCCAGCCTACACTTCACCTACAACGCGACCGCCAATCTTCTCTTCCGGGCGGCCTACGCAAAGACCTACGGTCGGCCGGACTTCACCAACATCGTCCCCAACGCGACCATCAACGAGGCCGATCTCGACGAGAACGCGGATCCCACCGCGATCCGCGGCAACATCACGGTCCGCAACACCGGCCTGAAGCCCTGGACCGCCGAGAATTACGACCTCTCCGCCGAATATTACACCGATAGCGGCGGGATGCTCACGGCGGGCGCCTTCCGCAAGGACATCACCAACTTCTTCGGCACCCTGCAGACCTTCGCCACCGCGGAGGACCTGGAGAACTTCGGCCTCGATCCCCGGTACGTCGGCTGGCAGCTCAACACCACCATCAACTCCGGGGACGCGAAAGTCTCCGGCTACGAGCTCAATGTCCGCCAATCCCTCGCCCCCTTGGGCTCCTTTGGCCGGCATTTCACCGTCTTCGCCAATTACACCAAGCTGCGCCTTGCCGGCAGCCGCACCGCGGACTTCAACCGCTTCATTCCGGAGAGTATGAACTGGGGCGTAACCATTACCCGCAACCCAATCACCTTGATGGCGAAGTGGCATCACCGTGGCGAACAGAACCGCGGTCCCTCCTCCGGACAGGGCCCGCTCGCGTCCGTCTATCAAGCCGCGCGGACGACCCTCGATTTAAACCTCACCTACCAAGCCTCCAAGCGCATCTCCCTGTTCATCAATTGCCGCAACGTGGCCAATGTTCACTTCAACGCGTCCCGCTACCAGGCCGACACTCCCGCCTACGCGCGGCGGTCCTCAGCCAACTCCTACGGGGCCCTTGGTTCCTTCGGCCTGCGGGGCACGTTCTGAGCGCCATTTGAGCCGGCCGGGGCCACGCGGGACGTCCGGGATCAACCCAGGCGTCCCTCCGCCGGACGGCGCCTCAGCTGGCGCGAGCCTTGGCCTTGCGCTTCTCGACGCGCGAGGATACCAGAATCGAGATCTCGAAGAGCGCGTACAAAGGACCCGCGAAAATGCTCTGCGTGAGCGGATCCGGGGTGGGCGTGACAATCGCGGCGATGACGAAGATCAACACGATGGCATGCCGCCGGTACTTGCGCAGGAAGGCGGTCGTGAGGACGCCTAGCCAGACGAGCAGCACGACGACCAGCGGGAATTCGAACACCGCGCCGGAACCGAGGACCAGCCAACTCATCGTCGAGAAGTAGTTCCCGGCCGTCCAGCGGGTTTCCAAGCCAAAGGCCTGGTTGAGTTCGATCGCGATCCGGACTGTGCTGGGCATCAGCAGAAAGAAGCTGAAGCTCGCCCCGAGCAGGAAGAGAAACAGGGCCGCGAAGCACATCGGCTTGACCGCGCGCAATTCGCGATCCGTCAGGGCCGGGGAAACGAATTGGCTGATGAAGAAAAGGATAAGCGGGCTGGCGAGGAGGAGCCCCCCGAACACGCACAGCTGGATGATCATATTGAACACCTCCAAAATCGAGAGGGTGCCCAAGCTGGTGTCCAATTGGGGGTAGTCCTTGGCCACGGTCAGCAGAGGCCATTTTAGCCACTCCATAAAGTTAGTGGCGAAGCTGCCCACGAGGACCGCGCAGATCACGAATGCGACCACGCTCTTGATCAGTACCCCCCGCAGCTCGTCGAGGTGTTGCCAGAATCCCATCGGCTTCTCGCGAGTGGACGGCAGGGCCTCGGCGGGCACGTAGGGATCGTCAGGAACTGGGTCGGGCAAAGTCACAACGCACGGAAAGACTATCATACTGGCGGAAATCCCGGAAAACGGAAGCGCGATGTGCGGTATCGGCCGTGAACGCGCCGGCGGGCCCGCTGCGCCGTTGACACTCCAGGTGTCCCCCCTATTGCGTCTGGCGCTCGTGCGCCCACGCAGGCGCGACCCTTTCCCAATCCTTAACCACACCACGATGGCTGCCAAAAAAACCGCCCGTAAACCCGCAACGAAGGTCAAGGCCTCCGCCAGGCAACCCGCCTCCAAAGGCCCGAAGTACGTCTATACATGGGGGGCTGGCCGCGCTGACGGCGACGGCTCGATGAAGCCTCTCCTTGGCGGCAAGGGCGCCAACCTCGCGGAAATGACCCGCATCGGCCTGCCGGTGCCCCCGGGCTTCACCATTACGACGGAAGTCTGCACCTACTTCTACGCCAACCGGAAGACCTACCCCAAGCAGCTCCAAGCCCAGATGGAGGCCGGCGTCGCCAATATGGAGCGCATTATGGGCACCCGCTTCGGCGCCACCGACGGTATGCCCCTGCTCGTCGCCGTCCGCTCCGGCGCCCGCGACTCGATGCCCGGGATGATGGACACTATCCTCAACCTCGGCCTGAACGACGCCTCGGTGCTTGCGCTGGTGCGCGCCACCCAGAACGAGCGCTTCGCTTGGGACTGCTACCGCCGGTTTATCCAGATGTACGGCGACGTCGTCCTCGGCGTGCAGAAGCGCGAGAACGAGGACCACGAGCCGTTCGAGACCGTCATCCACACCTACAAGCACGAGGTCTACCACGCCGACATCGAGGACTCGAAGCTGACCGCCGCGGACCAGCAGGAGCTGGTGCGCCGCTTCAAGGCGCTGGTGAAGGAGCGCACCGGCAAGGTGTTCCCAGACAATCCCTGGGACCAGCTGCGGGGCGCCGCCGGAGCCGTCTTCAGCTCCTGGATGAACGACCGCGCCAAGGTCTACCGCCGCAAGTACAACATCCCGGAGGCCTGGGGCACCGCGGTGAACGTCCAAGCGATGGTCTTCGGCAATACCGGGGACACC
>VHCJ01000108.1 GCA_016871755.1 Verrucomicrobiota bacterium
GCCGGCGGCACGGGCGAGTTCTTCTCCCTGGAGCCCAGGGAATATTCCGACGTGGTCCGCACGGCGGTGCAGACCTGCCAGGGCAAGGTGCCCATCCTCGCCGGAGCCGGCGGCCCCACGCGCCTGGCCATCCAATATGCGCAGGAAGCCGAACGGCTCGGCGCCAAGGGCATCCTGCTCCTCCCGCACTATCTCACCGAGGCGAATCAGGACGGCGTCGCCGTCCACGTCGAGCAGGTCTGCAAGTCGGTCAAGATCGGCGTGGTGGTCTACAACCGCAACGTCTGCCGACTGCAGCCGCACCATCTGGAGCGTCTCGCCCAGGCCTGCCCCAATCTCATCGGCTACAAGGACGGCATCGGCGAGGTCGAGCTGATGGTCTCGATCCGACGCCGGCTGGGCGACCGCTTCAGCTACCTGGGTGGCCTGCCCACGGCCGAGGTCTACGCCGCCGCCTACAAGGCGATGGGCGTGCCGGTCTACTCCTCCGCAGTCTTCAACTTCGTGCCCAAGATGGCCATGGAGTTCTACCTTGCGGTGGCGGCGGACGATCATGCGACGCAGAGCCGGCTGCTGGACGCGTTCTTCCTGCCCTACCTGGAGATCCGCAACCGCTCCGCGGGCTACGCGGTCAGCATCGTCAAGGCCGGCGCCCGTCTGGCCGGTCACGACGCCGGACCGGTCCGCGCCCCGCTCACGGAACTCAAGGCCGACGAAGTGGAGCGGCTGGCCGCGCTGATGTCCAAGCTCGGCCCGCAGTGATGGAGACAGCCCCCCAGTCCCCGCTGGCGTCCGCCGTCTCCAAGGCGAAGTGGCGGCTGCTCCCGCTCTTCGTGGTGATGTTCATTGTCAATTACGTCGACCGGGTGAACGTGAGCTTCATCAAGCCACAGCTGGAGGCGAGCCTGGGCATCGGCGCCACGGCCTACGGCGTCGGGGCGGGACTGTTCTTCTGGGGCTACGCGATCTTCGAGGTGCCCGCCAACATGGCGCTGGAACGGCTCGGGGCGCGTCGCTGGCTGACGCTCATCGCCGCGGTCTGGGGCGCGCTCGCCGCGCTGCTGGCCTTCGTCCGCGACGCGAACGAGTTCTACGCGCTCCGGTTCTTGCTCGGTGCCGCGGAGGCGGGCTTCTTCCCGGGCGTGGTCTACTACTTCACGCGCTGGTTCCCGTCCTCGGAACGCGGACGCGCCATGGCAATCTTCCTCAGCGGCTCGGCGATCGCCTCGGTCATCTCAGGCCCGCTCTCGGCCGGGCTGATGAGTATCGAAGGGATGGGGCTCCAGGGCTGGCAATGGATGTTGTTCATCGAAGGGGTGTTCTCGGTGGGGATGGCGGGCATCCTCTGGATCTGGTTGGATTCGCTGCCGGCGGAGGCGCGCTGGCTGAACCCGGAGGAGCGTCAGGCGCTCTCGACCGCGGTGGAAGCGGAACGCGCCGCCGCCATCACGCGCCCCAAGGCCGGACTGGGCGAGCTGCTGCTCGACCCGAAGCTGCTGTTCTTCTGCTGGGTCTACTTCGCCATCCAGCTCACGATCTACGCGGTGACGTTCTGGCTGCCGGAGATCATCCGTGGGATGGGCGGGCTCTCCAACATGCAGGTGGGACTTTTCAATTCGATCCCCTGGCTGATCTCCATCGCGGGCATGTATCTGTTCGCGGTGGCAGCCGCGCGTCGGCCGGGCCAGCAGGGATGGGTGGCGGTCGCGCTCACGGTCGCGGGTCTGGGCATGTTCGCCGCCACGCTCGGAGGTCCGGTCGCCGGATTCGTCTGCATCTGCGTCTCGGCGCTGGGCTTCAAGTCCGCGGCCTCGCTGTTCTGGCCGATCCCCCAGAAGGAGCTCGACCCCCGCGTGGCGGCGGCCGGCATCGCGCTCATCAACTCGCTCGGCAATCTCGGCGGGTTCTTCGCGCCGACGGCCTTCGGCTGGATCAAGGAGACGACGGGCAGCGTGACCTGGGGGCTGCACGGTCTGGCCGCCTCGTCGCTGCTCACGGCCGCCCTGGTCCTGCTCGTGCGCTTCCGTCGTGCCTGACCCCTCTTCACGATGTCCACCCAGCTCATCCGCTCCCTCCGCGTCGTGCCGGTCGCCGGCGAGGACAGCATGCTCCTCAATCTCAGCGGCGCCCACGGGCCGTTCTTCACGCGCAATGTGGTGCTCATCACCGACGACTCGGGCCGGACGGGGGTCGGTGAGGTCCCGGGGGGCGAGAAGATCCGCCTGACGGTCGAGGAGGCCGCGGCCATGCTCGTCGGACGGCCGGTGGCGGATTACGGCCCGCTGCTCGACGAGGTCTCGCGCAAGTTCGGCGACCGGGACGCGGGCGGGCGTGGTCTGCAGACGTTCGACCTGCGGGTGACAATCCACGCGGTGACGGCGCTGGAATCGGCGCTGCTCGACCTGCTCGGCCAGGCCCGGGATGTCCCGGTGGCCGCGCTGCTCGGCGAAGGCGGGATGCTGCGCAAGAAGGTGCTGGCGCTGGGCTACTTGTTCTACGTGGCGGACCGTCGCAGGACGACCCTGCCCTACCGCGACGAATCGGAGTCCGCCGTGGCGTGGCATCGGCTGCGCAATGAGGAGGCGATGACGCCCGAGGCGATCGTGCGTCTGGCCGAGGCGACGCAGGAACGCTATGGGTTCCAGGACTTCAAGCTGAAGGGCGGCGTGCTGGCCGCCGACGCCGAGGCGGACGCGGTCCGTGCGCTGCACGCGCGGTTCCCAAAGGCCCGGGTGACGCTCGACCCGAACGGGGCCTGGTCGCTCGAAGAGGCGGTCCGGGTGGGCACGCGGCTCAAGGGGGTGCTCGCCTACGCGGAAGATCCCTGCGGCGCGGAGAACGGACGCAATGGGCGCGAGGTGATGGCCGAATTCCGCCGTCGGACGGGTCTGCCGACGGCCACGAACATGGTCGCGACGGACTGGCCGCAGCTGCAGGACGCGCTGCGTCTGCAGGCGGTGGACATCCCGCTGGCCGATCCGCACTTCTGGACGATGCGAGGCTCGGTCAAGGTCGCGGCGACGTGCCAGGAGCACGGGCTGACCTGGGGCTCGCACTCCAACAACCACTTCGATGTCTCGCTGGCGATGTTCACGCACGTGGCCGCCGCCGCCCCGGGCGAGGTCACGGCCATCGACACGCATTGGATCTGGCAGGAGGGTCAGCGCATCACGAAGGAGCCGCTCCGC
>VHCJ01000109.1 GCA_016871755.1 Verrucomicrobiota bacterium
CAGCGCGATAGGTCGCCGCCCGCACCTCCCCGCCCCCGAAGTCGAGCCAGACGCGCGGCACGCCAGCTGAAGTATCCACCACCACCGGCTTCGAGGTCCCGATCGAGAACCCCAGCGGCTTCGCCCCGGCGATGGCCGGCAAAAGCAGGAGGACGGCAAGGAGAAAGGCGCGCATGAGAGACCCCGACAATGACCGACGCCCGACCCTCGCAGCCGCGGGTTAAGGCGGGGTGAACCCCCTCACGGCGGCGCGGCCTTCCACGGGTGATCTGCGGGGAGGTTGCCTTGGAGGCCCCATTTCCACGCGAGATAGCCCTCGAGCCGCTGGCGGTCGCCCGCATCCGCCAGCGTGTTCGCCACCACCACCTCGGCGATGCGGCCGTTGAGGCGTTCAGGGTGATGGGTGGAAATCCAAAAGCTTGGCGCGGCGCCAAAGCTGGAATAGATCCCGTTCTGGGCACGGATCTGCAGCGTCGCCACCGCGCCGTCGACGACATAGGTCGTGCTCGAAACCATCGGATTGCCGGTGGCGGTGTTCGCGACCAGCGTGAAGAGTTTCGGCCCCGCCGAGGTCGGTATCGAGGAATCGGCCGTCCCGCCCCCCGGCGCCCATGAATCGAGGCCGTAGCGTTGGCCCACGGTATTATGGGTGTTCTGTTGGATCATAAAGGTGCTATGGTTCGCGCCTACGCCGAAATCGAACAGTTGCAGCCGGCTCGTCGTGTCCGCGAAGGTCGCGACGATCCCGACCGTGATCAGGTCCGAGGTCACGAAGATGCCCGGTGAGCCGGTGAGGAAGCGTCCGCCGTCGAAGGCGAGCGCCGGCGCCCCGCCGATGCCGTCGAGGATCAGGGTCGGGCGGTTCGCGGCCGTTCCCTGCCCGACCGACCGCCCCGCGCCGGACTTGTCGGCCCAGGCCGCCACCGCCCCGCCCGACTGCCCGCCTTCCGCCATCCCCTCCGCCACCCCGTCGCCGTCGAGGTCCGCCCCGTCGAGCCAGAGCGCCAGCGCCGGCAAGAGCGCCGGGCTCCACGCCGGGGATTTCGCCACCGTCGCCGTCCGCGCCGCGCCCGTGCCGGCGGCGGTGGTGAGGGTGACGGTGAGGGTCAGCGTGCCGTCGGCCAGCGCGCTCAGGTCGAGGCTGGTGACGGGATGGGGGCTCGTGGCGATGGTGCCGCTGCCCGAGGCGCTGCCGCCCCCGTCGCTGGTGATCTGCCAGGCGAAGGTGGCGCCGGGGGGCGGCTTGGTGATCTGGAAGGCGGCGCTGGCGGCGTTCACCGAGGTGATCGGGTCGGTCGTCCAGGCGGCGCGGTAGGTCTGGACCTTGACGCCCGAGAGGTCCGGCGGCGTGAAGGTCAGCGTCAGGGGGTTCCCCGCCGCATCGCGGATGGACCCTCCGGCAAGGTCGATCTCGCCCGCCGCCACGATCCCCGCAGGCGCGAAATCCCCGGCCACGACGTCATAAGCGAACTCGAGCACCTGCGTCCCCGACCCAGCGCGATAGGTCGCGGCCCGGCTCTCGCCCCCGCCAAAGTCGAGCCACACCCGCGGCACCCCCGCTGACGTATCCACCACCACCGGCTTCGAGGTCCCGATCGAGAACCCGAGCGGCTTCGCCCCGGCGAGCGCGGGCAGGAGCAGGAGGAGGGCAAGGAGAAGGGCGCGCATCGCAGATCCTTGCGGCGACCGAGGCCCCGAGGGTGCCATGGCTAATTGACCCTCCGGATGCAACGGAATATTAGGTTGGGGTGGGGCTTGCCAGGGTAGCTGCCGTTCTGTTCGCCATTGTAGAAGTACTGCCACCAGGCATAGTCGCTATTGATTTCCGAAGAAGACCAGTACCACCAATTTCTAAATCCCCCTATAAGGGCTTATCCCCTTGGCTCCGGTCACCCAAGATGTAGCAGGCGGGGGTTGCAGCGCACCAGGCGTTCGTGTATTGTTCCGACATGCCCGCACGCTGGACATCAGATCGCCCCATGTCGCGCCAGGAGTTCGAGGCGCGGTTTCCGGACGACGCGGCCTGTGCCCAACACCTCATCAGTCAGCGCTGGCCAGACGGGTTCGTTTGTCCGGTTTGTGGCAGCCGAAAGGCCTGGGCGCTGGACCGCAAGCGACCGACATGGGAATGCGCTGGGTGTCGGCGGCAGACCTCGGTGACCGCCAGCACCTTCATGCATGACAGCCACCTGCCGCTCAAGACGTGGTTCCTCGCCGCCCACATCGTCGCCACCCACTCGAACGGCATCTCGGCCCTTCAGTTGCAGGGCCAACTGGGCATCGGCAGCTACAAGACCGCCTGGCTTCTGCTCCAGAAACTCCGGCGCGCCATGGTCGATCCCGAACGAAGCCTGCTGCAAACCCTCGTCGAGATTGATGAGACCGAGATGCCGTTCCGCTCGAAGCATGACCCTGTCGATCAGAAGAAGGGCGGGCGCTCCCCCGTCGGAAAGATCTTCATCGTGGGCGCGGTCGAGTTGTCCGAAGACGGCCAGCCGCGCCGCATCCGTCTGGCCCATATCCCCGACGGATCCTCGAAGACGCTGCACGGGTTCATCGGGAAGGTGGTCACCCCGGGCGCCCGGGTGATCACCGATGGCTGGCTGGGCTACGAGAACCCGCCGGCCAACCCGCATGAGGTGCGCGTCGTCGAGGGGCAGAAGGCCCATGACGTGTTGAAATGGGTCCACCGGGTCTTCTCGAACCTCAAGCGATGGGCCAAGGGCGTCTTTCACGGACTGCGAAAGGCCCATGTCCAGCGCTATCTCGACGAATTCGTCTTCCGCTGGAACCGGCGACGCCACACGCGGATCTCCTTCGATCGCCTTCTCGGGCTCGGCATCGGCCTCGGGCCCGCCTCCTATCGCGACTTCGTCGATCAGCGTGCCTGATCCAGCCTGACGCGGCTCGCCGAACGCAGATTCCAGGCGCATCTCCGGCCTCTACCCACCTACGCCCATGTCCCACGACCAGCTTTCGCTTCCTCGCCGGCGACAGCCGCTTTTCAAGATGTGGTGCACCCGGAGTCAAAGGGATAAGCCTTTTCTTTGGAAGTGAGCGACATCTTCGCCTTTTGACCATGTTCAGATAATAAGTCTTACGACGAAGATATGAAAGGGAATCG
>VHCJ01000110.1 GCA_016871755.1 Verrucomicrobiota bacterium
GGCTGGGAAACCCCACCTTTCAACAGAGAATGGTGGTTGGTCTGCGCCTCGCCCGCTCACAAAGAACGCAACCGCCCAAGGGGCGACGAGCGAAATCGATCGAAGGGATCTCGAATAACCGGAGTCTGTTTTCATGAGTCCAAACGGTGTAATGGACCTGCATCAACTTTGAGGACTTGGGAAAGAGGCAGCAGGACAAAAATCAAAGTCAGCACCCGAACGTTCTCCAAGGTTACTGATTGGAAATTGCTTTCTGAACGCTGCGCGGTTCGGCCGCGGCGCGAGACAGCGGGACGGCATCGCTGGTCGCAGCGTCCACGCGCTCGCGGGCGCTGGCGACGGCCACTTCGGCCTGCTCGAGGACTCGCTTGGCCCGGCCGGCTTTGTCGGAGCGGGATCTGGCCTCATCGAATGCCTTCCGCGCTTGGTCGTCCTCCGCTTTCGCGACATCGCCCGCCTGCCGGGATTTTTCGGCGCGCTCGCGAAGTTCCGCGACGAGCCGGGCCTTTTCCTGCGCCTGCGCGGCAAGCGCGGCGTCGCCGGTGGCAGCGGCTGCGCGTCGTGCGGCAGCCTCCGCATCTTTCACGGCCGGCTCGATGCGCCTGGCATCCTCGTCGGCCTGCTTCCTTGCGTCCGCGGCTTTTGCCTTCGCCTTGTCGGCGAGAGCCTTGGCGG
Organism: Verrucomicrobiota bacterium; assembly: GCA_016871755.1. Lineage (GTDB taxonomy): Bacteria > Verrucomicrobiota > Verrucomicrobiia > Opitutales > Opitutaceae > UBA6669. Next base: position 676 of record VHCJ01000110.1, read on the forward strand.
CTTCGAAGCTCTGCTTCAACTGCGCGGCTTGCGGCGCGAGTTCATTGACATCCTTTTTCGCCTGGGCAAGGGCGGCTTCCGCGCTCGCAAGCGCGGACTTGGAAACCGACCCGATGCTCTCCGCGCGCTCGCGCTCCGCTTCGGGATCGGGAATGACTTCAAGCCCGGGAGCGTCCTTGCGCAGGCGGGCGACGGCGGCGGGGGAGATATCGGTCTGCCAGATGAAGACCTGCCTGAGCTTCGGAAGCGCCCGGAGCGCATCGACGCCAGCGTCGGTGATGCCCGTGCCGAAGAGGTTCAGCGACTCCAGTTCCTTGAGACCCGCGAGGTGTTTCAAGCCGGCGTCCGTGATCGCGGTCCCATCGAGGTGCAGCCGCTTGAGGCCCTTCAGCGAACCGACGTGCGCGAGACCGGCGTCGGTGATGCGCGTATTCTTCAGCCTGAGCACCTGCACAGGTCCAAGGGCCGGCAGCACGCCGAGGTGATCGTCGGTCACCGCCGCGCCACCAAACTGGAAATCGACCTCGAGCGCGTCGCTGCCCTTCGCGATCCGGCGGACGGCGCCGCCCGCCGACTCGATTTTTGCGACGGGATCGGCACCGGCTGCGGCCGACTTTTCCCCGGGGGCTCCGACGGCGGGGAAGGCGCCTGCAAGCGAGCACGCGAGGAGAACGCGCAGAACCCTGGAAACCGGACGCTTCATCAGGCGATCAGTTCCTTGATGATGGTCGCCTTCTTGTCCGCGAGGGGCATCGGGCGGTTCCCGGGAGCCATCACTTCCTGGCGCGGATCGACGCCCAGGACGGTGCAAAGCGTGGCGATGTAGTCGGGAGCGCTGACAGGCCGCTCCTCGACGGCGGCGCCGGCGTTCTTGCCGGACTCGGTGGTCTTGCCGACAACGATGCCGGTATTGATGCCTCCACCCGCCCAGACCGTGGACCATGCCTTGCAAAAATGGCCGCCTCCATCGCCGGGCGAGCGCCCGAATTCGCCCATCCAGACGACGAGCGTGTCATCGAGCATGCCGCGCATCTTGAGGTCGCGGATGAGCATCGACATGCCGGCATCCATCCATGGCGCGCGCGCGTGAATGCGGCGGGCCGCGCCTTCGTGATCGTCCCAGCCGCGGTGGAAGACCTCGACGAAGGACACGCCCGCCTCGATCATCCGGCGCGCAAGCAGGCACGACTGTCCGAAGCGGTGCCGCCCGTAGGCGTCCCGCAACCAGTCCGGCTCTTCGTCGAGATCGAATGCGCGGGCGCGCGAGGAACGCATGAGTCTCACCGCGCGCTCGTAAGCGGCCTGCTTCGCGGCGACGGCGGGAAGCGGGCGCTCCTCGGCGAACCGCGCCTCGCCGCGGGCGAGGAGCGCAAGGCGGGCGTCGAGGTCGGCGCTGTCGTTGCGCAGGTTCTCGAGGCCGCGATCGGGCGACTGAACGGCGAGCGGCGCGTGCTGCGGACCGAGATACGCCGGCACGGAGCGGTAGAAGCGCCCGCCATTTCCCTTGTCGTTGCCGGCGTCGATGGTCACAAAGCCGGGCAGGTCTCCCTCGGGAATGCTGATCTGCGAGGACGCGATGCAGCCGACGGCCGGATGCTCGAACGCGGGCGCGCGCTTGTAGCCGGTGTGCAGGTAATACTTGGCGTCGTAGTGATCGTTGATCTCCGTGCTCATCGAACGGATGATCGACATGTCCTTCATGCAGCGGGCCAGCTTCGGCAGTTGCTCGACGATGTGAATGCCCGGGACGGCCGTGGGGACGGACTTGAACTCCCCGCCCGGCTTCGGATCGAACGTGTGCTGCTGGCTCGGCCCGCCATCCATCCAGAGCAGGATGCACGATTTGCCGCGCGGACGTTTCACCGCAGCGGAGGCGAGCGACTCGAACCACGGCACCGAGGCTCCGGTGAGGACGCCGGCGGCCGAGAGCCGCATGAATTCGCGACGGGAAAGCCGGAGGTCGGGGTGATCGTTCATGGGTATCAGGGTGTGAAAATGTATTCGGAGCGATTGACGAGCGTCCACAGCAGGCCGGCGTGCGCCTTTGCAGCGTCGCCGGATTTCCCGAGGAAGGCGAGCGCATCGGCGGATTCCTCCGCAGCCGGGCGGCGCGAGAGTGTCGAGAGATAGAGCCATTCCACAGTCTGCTGCGGCGAAGGCGCGGGAGTGGATTTCAGGAAGGTCTCGAGCGCCTTGCTGCGCGCCAGCAGCCTCGGGTGATTGAGCATCGCCAGGG
>VHCJ01000111.1 GCA_016871755.1 Verrucomicrobiota bacterium
TCGTAGTGGTCGCAGAGCTCGGCGGGATCCCGTCGCCCACGTTGCGGTCTGTGCTTACGGTCCGCGTTCGCTGTTCACCATATCCCTGCGCGGCCAAGGCCCGGCCAGCGGCCCTGAAATCGCCGCCATGGTCGAGGAGCGCGTACACGTGCCACGGCTTGTAGGTCTTCCCAGCCTCCAGCGGCGCACACGCCCTCGCTTTTGGCGTGCAGCACAAGAGCGAATCGGTTCGCGACGAGAACCGCGACTTCACCGGCGCACGGCTGAGAGTCACCACCGACGACACCTACCGCAACACCGGCGGATTCGTGCAGGATGAATGGAAACTCTCGCCCACCGTCGACCTCGTGCTCGGCGCCCGGCTCGACAAGAGCTCCACGCTCGACGACGCGATCCTCTCGCCCCGCATCGCCGCGGCTTTTTCCGCCTCGGACCGTCTCAAGTTCCGCGCCGGCATCTCCACCGGCTTCCGCGCGCCGGAAGTGTTCAGCGAGGATCTTCACGTCGATACCCTCGGGGCAGAGCAAGTGCGCATCCGCAACGCCGCCGGCCTCACCGAAGAACGCGCCCGCACCGCGAGCGCCGGCTTCGACTGGCGCTCAAGCACGGTCGCGCCGCGCTGGACTTTCGACGCGACCGCCTCCGTGACCGACATCCGCGACACGTTCGTCCTCGGCGAGATAGAGACCGCGGCCGACGGCTCGCTCTTCCAGACACGCGGAAATGCCGCCGGCTCACGCATTGACGGCATCGAGACCAATCTCTCGTTTCGCCCTGTTTCCGCGCTGAAGCTCACGGCGGGCGCGGCCTATTTCCGCTCTCGTTTCGATGCGCCCGAAATCATCTTCGACGATACGGCGAGTGGCGGCACGACCGTGATCGCGACACGTCGCTATCTGAAGACACCCGACTGGAGTGCCGTCGCGCAGGCCGCTTGGGCGCCAAACGAAAACTTCGAGGCCTTCGCCGGACTAAAATACACCGGCCGCATGCAGGCGCTCAACAACACCACCGGCACGCTCAACCGCACGCCCGATTTCTGGGTAGTCGACCTCGGCTTCAAACACCACTTCTGGCTCGGCCGCCGACATATCGATCTCTCGGTGGGCATCCGGAACCTCTTCGACGATCGCCAACGCGATCTGGAGTTCGGTGCCAATCGCGACAGCGACTACGTCTACGGTCCGCGTTTCGCGCGCTCCTTCTACGCCAGCCTGCGCTGGGAGTTTTGAGCCTTCAACGCGCACGGCGCCCCGGGGCGCTTGGCAATGCCGCTTCCGGTTGCCGCCGCGTCCACCGGCGCCGAGCTTGCCTTGGGCAGGGTCCGGTTCTCGACTGCTGGTAGCCGAGACCCTGCATGAGCCAATCGAGTCCGCTCCTCCCGGAGGCGTCCCCCCGCCTCTCCTCGCTCGATCAGTTCCGCGGATACACGGTCGCCGCGATGTTTCTGGTCAACTTTCTCGACAACTACCGCGCCACCCCGGCGATCCTGCGCCACCACAACACCTGGTGCAGCTTCGCCGATACCGTGATGCCGCAGTTCTTTTTCGCGGTCGGAATGGCCCTGCGTCTCGTAATGCTCCGGGAAGAGTCGAACCACGGCACCGCGCCGGCCCTCGCCCGGGGAGCCCGGCGCGGCCTGGGACTCATGCTGCTCGGCGCCATCTGGTATCATCCGGGCCGGCGCTACGCGACTTGGGCCGATCTTACGGGCGCCGCCACGACGGATCTCCTGCGGGATGTTTTTCTCACCAACGTTTTCCAGGCGCTCACCCACATCGGCGCCGCCACGTTGTGGGTGCTGCCGGTGATCACCCGCAGCGCCCGCCTGCGGATCGCCTTTGCCCTCGGCTCCGGGGCGATCCACCTCTGGCTCTCCCACGCGGGTTGGTATGAAACGCTGCATCGCTGGAGAGTAATCGATGGCGGGCCGCTGGGCTTCCTCACCTGGACGCTCCCGGTCATCGCCGGGTCGCTTGCCCTCGATGTGGTGCGCAGTGCCGCAACCGACGGCATCCGATTGCTCCTTGCCGGCGGCGCGGCGGCGATGCTCGTCGGCTATGGCCTCGCCTGCCTCACCCAAGGAGGCTCACTGGCTGCGCCACCGTTCTTTCCTCCGTGGCACGCGCCGGACCTGTGGACCATGAGCCAGCGCGCCGGCAGCGTGTCCTATCTGCTCTTCTCCGCCGGATTGTCTCTCGCCGTCTATGCCGGATTCGTCGCCGCCTGCGACCGTCGCAACCACCGCCTCGCGCTCTTCACCGATTTGGGCAAGAACGCTCTCGCCGCCTACTTGATCCACATGGTCCTGATGGGCTTTCTTTCCCGCATCGGCCCGAAGGACTCACCCCTGTGGTATGCGCTCACCCTGACCGCCTTCGGTTGTTTGGCCTCATGGGCGGCGGTCCGCTGGCTCAACGCGCGCAACCTCTTTCTCCGCCTGTGATGCCCCGCGAGGCGGGTGCCGGTGAGAGCTGACTCCGTGCCGGCCGAGTCGATTCACGCGACCCAGCCTGACGGGGTACGGATTTTCGAGCCACCCCTAAGTTCGGTCTGGGTGACGGGTTGAGGTTGATACGACTGACGCTGGTTGTCCATCCCTGGCGGAGGGAAGGCCCGGCTCGGGGGGCCTGACCGGAGCCAGGGATGGAGATTGATTCGCCGCGAAGCTTGCTGGCGCTCGACGAGCAGGTCGCAGAACGTGCGGACCGCGGTGAAGCGGTCGGAGGTCGCGCCGGGCGGCGGGGTGCGGCCGCTCTCGGCCGCAGGCGCCGC
>VHCJ01000112.1 GCA_016871755.1 Verrucomicrobiota bacterium
GCAGCACACACCGCGACGGCGCGCAGACCGGAGCGCCCGCGTAAAACTGCGTGAAGCGCATCCCTTCCGCCGCCATCGCATCCAGCCGCGGTGTCTTCAGTTGCTTCTGCCCGAAGCAGCCGAGGTCCCCGTAGCCGAGATCATCCGCGAGGATGACGATGATATTCGGCGGCCTGCGCTCCGCGCCCTGCGCCTCGGGCCAACACAAGCCAAGCCACACGATCCATGCCGCAACAAAAGCCCGCAGGCTCACCGATGACCGGATGGTGGACTTCAAGAATTGCATGCGGTTGATGTGTTTCGGAATTCAATCGACGAGTTCGGACAGTCTAGTTGCGTGGAAAGCGTTCTACCATCTTTCGGAAACAACCGGACGATCTGGCAACGATTGATGCGCGTCTCCCGGGACAGATCGAACGCCGAGAGAGGTTGCCAGCAAAAGCAATCACGCGAGCAGTTCCGGCAGAGGCATGCCTTGCTTGATGTCCTTCAAGGCAATGTCGTCGATGCCGAACTTCGGGCGCGGTTTGCCGGCGGCTTGGAGGAGCGTGGAATACATGCTGCCGATCGTGCGGTGATTGCTTTGGCCGTAGCCGGGGAACTCGACGTAGCGGCCGGCGGTCTTGAGGCGGCCGCCGAGGTTGCCGATGAGCACCATCGGCCAGTTGCGCAGACCGGGGTGATGGCTGTCGCCGGAGTCGCTGAGGAAAAGGATCGTGGTGTTGTCGAGCATGGTGCCGTTGCCTTCGGGGATGGCGGCGAGCTTGCGCGCCATCTCGGCGATGAGGCGCGTGTGCAATTGGTGGATGATGATGAAGCTCTCCTCGTTCGTCTTGCCGGCGATGGAGCCGCCGTGGCCGAGGCCGTGCAGGTCATGGGCGCCGAGTTCCGGGTATTTTCCGAAACGCTGACCGCCGCTGCCGGACTTGAGCGTGACGACGTTGGTGAGCCCGGCGATGAGCGCCGCGGTCCCGATCTCGAACTGCGCCTCGAGGATGAGGCTCGAGATGGTCGTGTCGCGTTTCTCGCCGAGTTGCGGTGCATTTTTCCGGATGATCTCCTGCATGGCGGCAATCTGCTCCTGCCGCCTGTGCAGCGACTCGAAGGCTTCCACGTAGCGGTCGAGCTTCAGCCGTTCGTCGGGAGCGAGCGCGGTGCGGGTGCGTGTCACGTCGTCGGCCATGAAATCGAGCAGGTGCGTCTGGCGGTTGAATTGCGCCTTGCTGCTCCCGCCATCCACGCTTCCGAAGAGCGAGCGAAACGCGAGGTCGGGCGACGTGATGGTCGGCAGCGGCTTGTTCGGTCCGAGCGCGGAATGGGCGTAGTTCATCACATCGCTGCCGCCATCGAGACCGAGGAGCACGTGCGGGAAGACGGCGGGCAGCGCATCGGCCAGCGCGGAGTCAATCGTCTGGCCCAGCACCTTGTTTGCGGGGTAACAGCCGAGCGCGCCGTGATTCGCGGAATGATCGCTCAAGGCGACGCGGCCGGAGAGCCCCTGGATGAGCGCCATGCGATCCTTGAACGGCGTGAGCGGTTCGAGCGCGGCGGGGAGCTGCCGGTCGGCCAGTGAAAGCTCGAAGACCTCGCGCGTGTTGGTGCCGCCTTTGCCGTCGTCTTTCCACTTATGGCCGGACGGCGTGATGAAGCTCGGGCGCAGGCCGTTGCTTTGCATCACGACGACAATGCGGCGGCGGATGGCCTTGTCGCTGCCCGCGGCATGCGCGGCGAGTCCTGCGAGGAAGGGGCTGAGGATCGTCGCGCCTGCGCCGAGAGTGAGGCCTTTGATGGCGCCCCGCCGGGTGAGGTGCGGATGGAATTGGAGCGGATTGGCTTTCATAGGTGGAAGGGCAGGATGGATCGAATGATGTGCGCCGGTGTGCGTTTTGTGATTCCGGGTTTCATTTGTGAATGGGCTTCGAGCGGTAGAGGAAGGAGTCCGACGTGAGCAGCGAGACGACGAGCGCCTTGAAGCTGCCGCCGCTGGCGACGTAATCGCGATCGGCCTCCTGCAAGGTGCGCGCGTCGGCGAGGGATTCGTTGCGGCCCATGAAAAACCGGAAGGCGTGGCGCACGAAGACCTGCCGCACGCGCTCGGAGTCGGCGAGGCGGCGGACGAGTTCGTAGGGGTCGTTGACGGGGCCGTCGAGCTTGGCATCACCGGTGTGGGCTATCTCGCCCGAGGTGTTCAACGGAACGGTGGTGAAGACTTTGCTGATGGGCTGGCCTTTTTTGTCCACGTGCTTCGCGGTGGCGTCGGCGTCCACGACGAGTTCAGCCTTCTGAAAAACGCCGTAGTGAGTGAACTGCTCGAAGGGCAGACCGAGATCGTCCATCCATTGGTGGCACTTCCAGCATTTGGCTTCGCGGGTGACCTGCAGGCGGTCGCGGAAGGGGCGGTGCGGTTCGTCCGGGACCTGCGCGACGACGCCAATGGGCAGGTCGGGTACGGTCTGACCGAGGAGGCGTTCGCGAATCCAGCGGCCGCGGCGGACGGGGTCGTTCTCGAAGTTAGTCGAGTGCGCGGTGAGCCAGGCGGGTTGCATGAGGATGCCAAGACGCGGTTTGTCGGCTGGGGCTTTGACGGGCTGCGCGGCAGGCCAGGTGTCAAAGCCGTAGACATAATGCGGGCCAACGATGCCGCGGTCGTTCACCTCGGATGCGGGGACGGGAACGTTTTTCTGTCGGGTCTTTTTGTCCTCCTTGAGGCGCAGGTT
>VHCJ01000113.1 GCA_016871755.1 Verrucomicrobiota bacterium
TGTGGGATCCTTAAAGCAGGATTCCTATCAGTGACGCGGGAGGCTCGCCGGTCAGCCAAATGCCCTTCACCATGCCCTCCATGAAACGCCGCACCTTCCTCACCGCCACCGCCGCGGCCGTCGGCAACGCTCACCCCCTGTTGCGGGCCGCCGCGCGAGATTCCGTGGGCGGTTTCACCATCGGCGGCGCGGTGCGCGATGTGACGCCTCCGATCGGCGTTTCCCTGAGCGGTTCGATCTCGCGCGGCGGCAAGTCCCGCGGCGTCAACGATCCCCTCTGCGTCCGCGCGACCGTCGTCGAGTCGGGTGGCGTGCGCTGTGCGATCGCCATCGTCGACGCCTGCTACCTGGGCGAAACCGTCTTCTCGACGGCGCGCCGTCTCGTCGAGCAGCGCACCGGCATCCCCGCCACGCATCTGCTCGTGGCCGCCACTCATTCCCATGCCGCGCCCCGCGCGTTGCACATCGGGCGGCTGTCCGATCTCGACGATGCCTGGCACGACAATCTGGTGAAGAAGATCGCCGACGCCGTGGCGGAGGCGGACACCCGCCGCGAACCCGCCCGGCTGTTCGCCGGCGCCATCGCTTTGCCCGAACTCGTGAAGTCGCGCCGGCATCATGCGGAGCCGGAGAGCGTGCCTCCCAATCCCTTCGGTGAGACCGGCGAGACCGTGGTCTCCGTGCAGTCCGGACCCGCCAAACGACTGCGGCCCGCGGGAGCGGCTGATCCCGACTTCAGCCTGTTCTACGCAGCGCGCCCCGACGGCTCGCCCCTGGTGCTTCTAGGGAACTTCAGCATCCATTACTGCGGTGGCTACGCCGGGATGAAAGTAAGCGCCGACTACTTCGGGGCGTTCTGCCGGCGCCTGGAAAAACGCCTTGCGGGGCGGACCGGGGGACGGCGGTTCACCGCCTTGCATTCGAACGGCACGAGCGGCGACGCGGAGAACATCGGCACGCCGGCGGAGCTGGCTGACCGGAATTTCGCCCCCTTCGAGCGCGGCGAAGCGGTCGGCGAATGGCTGGCGGGGTGCGTGGACGGGTACCTGCCCAAGCTCCAACCGATTCAGGGCCGCCACCTCGCCGTGCACTGGTGTCCGATGTCTTTCGGTCTGCGGAAGCCATCCCCCGCCCGCCTGGCGTGGGCGGCCGACGTTCTCGCCGGCCGGATCAAGGGCACCCATCACCAGACGAAGACGTACGCCGACGAAACGCAAAAGCTTGCCGCCTACCCCGACACACTCGAGCTGCCGCTGCAGGTGCTGCGTATCGGCGGCCTCACGATTGCCGCTTCGCCGTGCGAAACTTTCGCCCAGACCGGCCTCGCGATCAAAGCCGCCAGCACCGCCGCGCACACATTCACCGTCGGTCTCGCCAACGGCTATGGCGGCTACCTGCCCACCGCCGAGCAACACCGGCTCGGCGGCTACGAAACCTGGGCCGCCCGTAGCAGCCTGCTGGCGATCGAGGCGGAAGCCAGGCTCAGGCAGGCGTTGGTCGAACTGGTGAGAGTCTGAAGCGACTCTGCGGTGACTCCATCCGGCTGGCCCTAAGACTTTGTGCAAAAATAACTCCCGATTTTCGCTGGCTCAAAGGGGCGCTTTGTCTTGGTCGGAATTTGTTAGAATTACGCCTCCCGCACCCGAGTTATTTTTGCACAGGCCCTAAGGGTCCCCTTGGTGCTGATGGCCGCAAATGGCCAGGCGCGGGCGGATGAGACTCCTGTACGCGCTTTTGAGACTCAGGGCGTAGCGCCGGGCAGGGGTTCGGGGTAGGATCGCCGGACTTCTCCTCGCTCCAATGAGACACCGCTTCTGGAACGTACGTCGCGCGCTGGGTCGTTTCACGGCTGGTCGTTCCACCGCGTCCGCCTGGTTGCTTGCCATCGCGCTGGTTTCACTCGCTTCGACGGCTGCGGCGCAGAGTGCCGCCACCGGAACGATCACCGGACGCGTCGGCAACTCACGCCTTGGCGGATATCTGGAGAATGCGCGGGTCGGCCTCGGGAGCGGGAAGCTCGATGCCCTCACCGACAGTGATGGCTACTACTTCATTCACGATGTTCCCGCCGGGCGTCACACCGTGCGCGTGCACTATACCGGGGCGGACCCACAAGCGGCCGAAGCTCTCGTGGCGGCGGGGCAGACTCTGAGGCTCGATTTCGACCTGGCGGCAACATCCGGCAAACCCGCCGCCGACACGAACGTCGTCAAGCTCGGTGAATTCGTGGTCAGCACCTCGCGCCAGATGGAGGCGGCTGCCCTGGCCATCAACGAGCAGCGCTATTCGCCGAACATCAAGACCGTCATCGCGGCCGACGAGTTCGGCGCCGTGGTGGAAAACGACATCGGCGAAGTCCTGAAGTTCGTCCCCGGGATCACGATGGACTACAATGGGGGCGACGCCCGGCGGGTTTCGATGGACGAAAAGGTGTCAGTCCCGGCTATTGTAGAATTTAGAGGTTGCGCATTCCTCCTTGATTGGCGAGTCTCGCCGCCAAGCCGAGGAAGCCCGCATCACCTGCGCCATCGTGGACGCCGCCGCCCGCGTGCGCGACTTGAACTTCAAATACATGCAGGAAGGCAAAGGCGCGACCGTCACCGCCCGCTTT
>VHCJ01000114.1 GCA_016871755.1 Verrucomicrobiota bacterium
AACCGCCATCCAGTCTGGGGCTAGCAGCGGTCAGTGCCTTAACCTGTCCCTCCAACTCGGAAATCCGGCTGTCTCGCTGCGACAGAGCAGCTCCGTACATTGAGGCGATCCGCGGAATCCCATGGTGCATCGCGAACTCGTAAAGCGCGGCCTTGTGGGCGAGATCAGCCGCACCCTGCTCGTCGATCTGGCCGAAAGCATACTGCTCAGCCTGGCGTGACACCCCGGCCAGCGCCTCGTTGTAGCTGGCGGCGGACTTCTTGTCGGTGTCGCTCGCCTTCTCGTCGACTTCGGCAGGCAGGAAGGTCTCACGGTAGGAACCGGCTACCGCGTCGAAGGAGGCGCGCGACCGGGCGGCGGATGACTTCTTCACGCTGCTGAGAAACTGGTCGGCCTCGGCGACCGCCTTGTCCGCCGCGTCCTTCGACGAGAAATAGCTGTCGAGGGCGGACTGGAAACGAACCCGAGCGTAGGGAGTCATTTTCTCCATCACCCCGCTGACCGCGGTGTTCAGCGCCTTGCCCTTCAGCCCGATCAACTCCTCCACGTCCAACTCCAGTTCATCGCTCTTCGCGATTTCACCGAGGGCGGCCTTCGCCCGGCTGGCCGGCGCGAGGTACTTTTCCGCGAACTCCGGGTGGGACTTGAGATCGAGAACCTTCAGTCGGTCGGAATATTGGCGGTTCTGCTGCTCCAGTTCGGCAAGTCGGGCGAGCGTGGCCTCATCCGCCGCCGCCGCGGCACCCTTGGGATCACGCGCCTTCAACTTCTGCTCCAGCTCCAGACGCAGCTTCCGCTCGTCCGCGGCTCTCTTCTTGAGTTCATCCCAACCGGCGCGGCTCTTGGAGTTCTCCGGCGGCGCCTGCAGCCCCCGGTCGATCTCATCCGCTGAGGGCACCTCAGCCGCCACAGGAGCCTTCGCCGCCGCCTTTAGGACCTTGGCCAGGGGATCCGGGTCAACCGGCGCCGGCTTCTCCGCCTGAGGCTCCGCCGGCTTGTCAGCGGCCTTGGCGGGCTCGGGAGCCGGAGCGGGCACGGCTACCGGCGGTTCCGGCGCGAAAAACTTGTCCGCGGCGGCGAGGTGTGACTCGCCGGCTTCGGCTACAGGGGCAGAGGTGGGCTCAGTGGCGGTTGCGGTGCTCATTCTTCAGGTGACGGGTAGGTTTCGCTCGGGTCCCGGACCTCGCTGGGAGGTTCGGCAAGCGCGAGCAGTTGATTGCGGTACAATTCCCAGCCTTTGACCCGGCTTAGGAAACTCACGGCGGCATGCGCATCCCATTCACTCCGGGCGTATGCAGGCAGACGCAGGTTGGTTCCGGGATGCTGGGCCTCCATGCAGGCCAGGGCCTTCTGTGTGAGTGGCAGCTTTAGCCATTCGCGCATCTCGATTCGTTCGAGATGCGTCAGGGGTCCGTGCGACCGCACAGGGATCACCAACTCCCGACTGCGCGGGATGAGGAATCGTCGGAAGAGATTGAGTAGCGTCGTCATTGCGGCGTTCCGGCCCCGACTTCCGCCGGCAAATCGATCGCTCCGCCGGGTGGCGTGGGTGACCCGCCCCGCTCGGCGTTGGCGTGCATGCGCTCCACGAGGCGGAAGATTCCCTCCGCACCGGAACGGACGGCCGTGTACCGTGGCCAGAGTTGGCTGAAGAGCGCCGCCTGCAGCTTGTCGGCCTTCAACTGCTCGAAGTGCGCGTCGAGATGCGGGATGACGTTCTGCAGGGCGATCAGCGCGTTCGGATCCAAGCGGCCAGAGGCGTCGAAGTTGTGGACGATCACCTCCAGCGGCTGGAGATGCACTGGACAATGGGCGGCGTGGTTGTCCTGGAGATCGACGGGGAGAGGATTCCCCTCCCCCATGTCGCTATTCTCCATGAGCGCGAGGCGCTGGGATTTCACATCGGAGGCGGCATCGACCGGATTGAGCGCCTTGGCGACAGCCTGTGCCCCAAATGTCGCGGCCACGTATTTCTCCTGGCACCAGCGACGGTTGGCGTCGGGTAAAGCCATCGCCTCAAGCGCCCGCTGCCCCTGCACCGCCAAATTGGCGGCCCCGGGATCGGCGCCGGTCCTGAGCCCGATCTCCCCGGAGTAGAACACCTCTTCCGGCATGCCCATTTCCTCCACACAGCGCTTTCTGAAGATACGAGCGTCGGGGTCCGGATTACCCCTCAGGCGGAGCCGACGGAACTGCTCGGCAAAAACGTTTCGTGCAATCTGGCGCAGGTAGAGCGTGGCGTTGGCCACATCCACCTGGGACTGGATGTTCGCCAGGATGTTGGCCTGCGTCGCCGTGTCGGTCTGCTCGATCTGACGTCCCTGATCGCGGTAACGGGCGTTGTTCGTGGAGTACTGGGCATCCAGCATCTGGATTGTCTCCAGAATGCTCCTCCCGGACGGGTACTGCGGAATCTGCTCAACGTCCTTCGGCAGGAAATTGAACGGACCGATGGTGGTGATCGGGACCGTCTCACGACCTCCCTCGGACAAGTCGCGGAAGTTCAATCCGTCGAGCAGCGTCCGGTCGACCGCCCGCGACTTCATCCGGTTCATGACCGTCGCCAGTTGGAAGTTTTTTAACCCGAAACCCTTCGTCCCCCACCAGT
>VHCJ01000115.1 GCA_016871755.1 Verrucomicrobiota bacterium
TGCTGTTGTCAGAAAGTCCCTCTTGATTACCCAGCTCGCTCCGTAGCGGCCGCCCTGGAGCCATAGACTGGTACAGAAATACCAGTCCGGTCATGGCGCGCAACGGCATCCAATTCCAGAAAGGCCTTTCGCTGCCTGAATTCCAGCGGCTCTATGGCACCGAGGAGCAATGTGAGGCTGCCTTGGAGAAGGCGCGCTGGCCCGATGGTTTCCGCTGTCCCCGCTGCAATGGCCATGAGCATGGGCTGGTCTATGGCCGCCGGCTCAAGCGCTATCAGTGTCGCAACTGCGGCCATCAGGCCACGCTCACGGCCGGCACGATCATGCAAGCGACCAAATTGCCTCTGAACACCTGGTTTCTGGCCTTTTACCTGATCGGCCAGGCCAAAACCGGGATCTCCTCGCTGGAGCTCAGCCGCCACCTGGGCGTGAACTACGACACGGCCTGGCTGCTGCACAACAAGATTTTGCGGGCGATGGCTGATCGGGAGGAGGCCTACCTGCTGCGGGGAAAGATCCAGATCGATGACTCCTACCTCGGCGGAGAACTCCCGGGCGGCAAGGCTGGTCGCGGATCTGAGAACAAGATCCCCATTGTCGCGGCCGTCTCCTTGAACGAGGCGGGGCACCCGATTCACGCCAGGATCACAGCTGTGAGTGGCTTCAGCTCAGAGGCAATCGCTGACTGGGCCAAACACCATCTGGCACCTGGCAGTCAGGTGCTCTCCGATGGCCTGGCGTGCTTCCGTGCCGTGTCCACGGCAGGCTGCCACCACAAGGCCGTCGTCACCGGGGGGAAGCACCCCAGCGACCTGCCGCAGTTCCGCTGGATCAACACGCTGCTGGGCAACCTCAAGACCAGCTTCAACGGCACCTTCCATGCCTTCAACTTTGACAAGTACGCCAGGCGCTACCTCGGCGGGTACTGCTTCCGCTTCAATAGGCGCTTCTCGCTGGCGGCGATGACCGAACGGATCGCCAATGCGGTCTGTTGCTGTATGCCCTGCACCGAGCGGGATCTCAGGGTCGCGGAGGCTTATGGGTAATCAAGACAGCTGTTGTCGGCACAAGCATCAGAAGCGTTGCCAGAAGAGATGAAGCACGCATGACTCACTCCACCCTGAAGGTCACGGCCATCACAGCCGTGATGGCCTTGTCGATGGTGCGGGTGTCATAGGAGCCGGTGTCGCTGGCCTCGGTGGAATTGGGAGCGGTGATCTGGAACGTGCCGGTATCGGCGTTGGTGATGGCGCCGATACCCACACCGGCCTCCCAGGCGATGGCGCGGGCGCGATCGCAGGCTGCGGCGACCTCTCCGTTCTCCGCGCGCGACCAGGTCGCCTCGAGTGAACGGAGCGGCGGCGGGCAGTCCCAGCTTCCGCCCGCGAGTTCGAGGAGCTGCTCGTTGAGCTCCGAGACGTCGAGGCGCTCCCAGAAGCCCTCGACGTTGCACGGCTGCGCGGGCATGAGTTCCTCAGCCTCGCCCACGAAGAGGCCAAGCTCGTGCACGAGCCGCGAGAGCAACGAGGTGCCCGAGCGATGCATGCCGAGGACGAACACTTGCACGCGGTACCCTTACCGTAAGCGACGTCCTCGCGCCTAGTCGTGCGTCGCCAAGGAGGCCAGCGGAACCTACCGCCGCATGCGGCGCCTACTCCGAAGCGGCGAGCGGTCCGCCCGCTAGGAACTCCGTGTCCCGTGCCGCAGGATCGCCCCACAGATCCATGCGCGGGCGCACGTAATGCGCGCGGACGGCCTCCGTGAGCTCGGTGACGATCGCCGGGTGGTCGGCGGAGATGTCGCGCGTCTCCCCGGGATCGGCTTCGAGATCGAAGAGGGCGGTGCCTTGGTAGATCTGACCGATGAGCTTGAAGCGGCCGCGGCGTGCCATGGGCCACCCCATGGTCAGCGACGAATGGATGGTGCGGTCCTCGCGGAGCGGTGCCCCCTGCAGCGACGGCCAGAGGCTCTCGGCGTCGAAGAGCGCGTACTCTTCGGGCAACGCGCCCGCCGCCTCGAGAAACGTCAGCGCCATGTCCGAGCTCTGCACGGGGCTCGTGATGCGCTGTGCGGGGCGCACCCCAGAGCCCGCGTAGAAGAGCGGCACCTTCGCGAGGTCGTCGAAGGGGATCCACGGGACCTTTCCGAGGAGCCCGCGGTGCCCGCCAAAGTCGCCGTGGTCCGAGGTGAAGCAGACGAGCGTGTTGTCTAGGTCCACGTGCTCGAGGAGCCGCCCCACGTTCGCGTCGATGTGGCGGATGAGCGCGCGGATGGCGGCGAGCTCCCCTTGCACCTCGCTCGTGCGCGTCAGGTCGACGCGCTGCGGGCTGAAGAACGCCTCTGGCGTCGGCTCCATCGCCTCCCGGAAGAACGCCGGAAGCTCGTCGTTCACGGACATGCCGTCGAGTGGCAGCTGCTCGTTGGATGCAGGGTACATCGATGCGTAGGGCTCCGGTGGGTCGTGCGGCGCGTGGGGCCCCGTGTACGAAACGATCGCGAAGAAGGGCGCGTCCCCCCGCGGCTCGCGTATGAACGCGATGGCTTCGTCGGTGATCCAGTGGGCGGGGTGCAGGTCCTCGGCGTAGGGAAAGACGTGGCGA
>VHCJ01000116.1 GCA_016871755.1 Verrucomicrobiota bacterium
ATCGCGCCGTAGACGCGGCGTTTGTCCTCGAAGGCGGGTTGCTGGTTGAAGCGTTCGTTGTCGTGCAGCAGGCCCAACCGGAAGGCGGCGAGATTCGGCACGAGGAGGAAGTTGGAATCGAGGGAGCTGCGCACCGCGCCGTTGTTGCCGTAGCGCAGGCTGGCGGAGTGGCGGTTGCCGCGGAACTCGGGTTCGAGCAGCGCGGTATCGACGATGCCGGCGGCGCTGCCCACGCCGAAGAGGGCCGCGTTGGGACCGCGGTTCACGGTCACCGTGCCGGTGTTGTAGGAATCGAAGGGGATCGAGGTGGCGAAGTAGCCGCGGGTGAAGGTGGGCGAGGCGAGCCCGCGCGAACGGCTGGAGCCCTGTGGATCGATGCGGGGAGAGTTGCCGTTGGGGCGCGGTTCGTTGAGGTCGTTGTTGGCGCCGGAAAAATTGCCGCCCGCGCCGGCGGCGTCGGTGCCGGTCGCGTAGATGAGGAGGTCGGCCGAGTCGACCGCGGCGAGGTCCTCGAGGAAATCTTTCGTGTAGATCGAGATGGAGGCGGCGAGCTCCTTGATCGGCGTATTGAGGCGGGTGCCGGCGAGCGTGGAGGTGGCTTGGTAGCCGGTGTCGCGCGTGCTCTCGACGACGAAGGGGGAGAGCACCTCGACGGCGGGCGCAGGGTTGGCCGGGGTCGGGGGCGGCAAGGCCTGCGCGGGGAGCGAAACGGGGAGGAAGGCCAGCGCGACGGTCGCGCCGGCCAGCAGGGAGGCGGGGAATGGTTTCATGGTGGGCGATCGGGGGTTCAGCGTTCGCTGAGCGGAGGAGGGCCAAATTTTATTCAACCTAAATTCCTCGGTTGAGAACGGGGATTCGTCACGGAAACTGCTGCAGAACTGAGACATGAACGAGCTGAACACGACGGAGGGCATTCACCTCGCAGGTGAAGGAGAATTCACGTTTCCGACGGCCGGCGGTCGGGTGCGACTTTCGGTGACGCAGGACGCGCTCACGCCGTACGGCGGCTTGGTGCCGTGGGCTGCCTATACGAAGCACATCGGGATCGTCGAGAACCTGGCGGCGAGCTGTCCGGCACGGCGCACCAGTCCGAATGCCTCGCCGGTGTACGACATTCTGCAGTCGTTCATGCTGACGGCACTGACGGACGGACGACGCTTCATGCACATCGAGCGACTCAGGGAGGACCCGACGATTCCGGAGTTGTTCGGTATGGAGGCGGTGGTCAGTGACGACACGGTGCGCAGATTCTTCAGGACGATCCCGCCGGAGACCGGAGCGGAGTGGATCGCGCGCAATGCCAAGCCGATGTGGGCCGCGTTGCCGGATCGAATCATCATGGATTGGGATTCCACCGTGCAGCCGAAGTTCGGCCATCAGGAAGGGGCGGAGATCGGATACAATCCGGGGCGGCCCGGACGGCGAAGTTTCCATCCGCTGCTCGGGGTGGTGGCGAACACGCGGCTGTGTCCGGCCTATCGGTTCAGGCCGGGCGACACGGTGACCGCGACAAACTGGCGGGAGGCGATGGAGGATGCTCAGCGCTGGCTGGGCGAGCGCGAAGTGTGGCTGAACCGTGGAGACATCGGTCTGGGCCACGACGCGGTGATGACCTGGCATGAGGAAGTGCCTCGCCGTCCGAGGTTTCTGTTCAAGCTGAAGTTGACCAGCGGCGTCCGAAAGGCACTTCACGCCGTGCGGGAGGATCAGTGGGAAGGACCGTCGATTCTCGGCTCGACGCAGGTTGCCGAGGGCGAGATTCAACTGACAGGATGGAAGTTCCCGCGCCGCTGTGTGTTTGAGCGGGGACTCCAGGGACTCATACCGTCGGCCAGCAGCGGCGAGTTCTGGGACAACAATAAACATGAGTTTGCCGTCTACGTAACGAACCTGCCGATGGATTATGACGCACGCGCGATCCAGCGGCTGTACCGGGAGAGGGCCGACACGGAGAATGTGTTCGACGAGCTGAAGAACCAGTGGGGCTTCCGCGGCTTCTGCGCGAAGGCACGGGCGACGACCGAACTGGCCGCACGGCTCCTGCTGATGGTCTACAACCTCTGGGTATTGTTCGTTCGGTTCATTGTACCGAAACAACACACCGAAGCCAAGCGGGGTCGCAGGTGGTTCCTGCTGATCGCCGCCCGGCTCGTGCAGTCCAGCCGTCAGAAGGAGGTCCAGGTGTCGATCCGCGGCGGCTGGGCCGAGCAGTTGAAGAGCGGATACCTCCGTCTGCACGACTGGATTCGGACAACTGCGCCGCAGTTGAATAGAGTCGAGGCGATACCCTCGTGAAACGCCGAAAATCCCCCCAAAATCGCCCAAAATCGAGCCCTCAACTGAGGAATTTAGGATTATCGATGCAGGTT
>VHCJ01000117.1 GCA_016871755.1 Verrucomicrobiota bacterium
TGGGAGCGCCGGAACGACCGGGCGGCGCGCGTGGGCCAGTGGAAGTGGGTGTCGACGCCTAAGGGCGGCGGCCTGTTCGACCTGAGCCGGGACCTAGGAGAGAAGGAGGATGTGTCGGCGCAGCACCCGGAGGTGGCGCAGCGGCTGGCGGGCGCATTCGCCGCGTGGAAGGCGCGGATGGACGCCGCTGAGCCCCGCGGCCCGTTTCGGGATTACTGAGGCGGGGGCGGGACGAACGCTTCAGCGCCCCGCTCCGGCGCCGCCGGCGTCGCCACCATCTTTTGCGACAGCAACAAGAAGTACCTCAGCACCGACCTTCTGCGGGACGAACCCGTGCGCCCCGGCTAGCTCACGCCGGAAATCGAGCCGCTCGGCCTGGAGTCGGCACCCTCACCCTGGGCCTAGCGAAAAGCAGGGAGGGCGCTCACCGCGGGCTCCGGTTCGGGGCCGAGGCGCCCTCGATTCTTCGCAGCTCGATCTGCTCAACGCGGCCGTTCGTGATGAAAATCCGCACCACACAGCCCGGCTCGGAGTACTGATACGCCGCTCCCTCGATGGGCTGCCTCGCCGAAGGCAGCAATTGTTTCACTTCGCTTTCCGCGGTGCCTACAGTCACCCCGCAGGCCAGCTTGACTCCGGAACCGCGCAGGACCGCTCGATTGAATCCACGATCACGCGCGTCAAAAAGGAGGGCCGCATCCTCGTAGATAAGGGCCCGGACCGCCGGATGGGTACGATCGTCCTTTTCGGGCGGGCCCAACTTCGCGAGCACAACCGCCAGAGGATCCGAAATCAGCACCCCATTCGAAAACGGCTCGAGGCGACT
Source organism: Verrucomicrobiota bacterium (assembly GCA_016871755.1). GTDB lineage: Bacteria > Verrucomicrobiota > Verrucomicrobiia > Opitutales > Opitutaceae > UBA6669. The sequence continues at coordinate 827 of VHCJ01000117.1, forward strand.
GGCGGCGGCGCCGAGCGCCAAGGGCGCGCGTAATTTTAGTACGTCCGCTCCAGCCTTGGCGCGGGTGCTGCGACGAATCCGGATACCCGATACAACCGACCCGTCCCTTTCAAGGGAGACCAGCAGCCCGGAGACCTCCAGTTGAAACGCGTCCTCGGCTTCCACCTCACGCCCGAACTCCGCCACCACGTCGCCCCATGGGCTGCCGACTTCCAGCCCGCAGGCTAGCGCCACGCCGTTGATGAGGCGGATCGTGGTCAGGCGCCCCGACTCGCGGTCGAACGTCACGGCAAAGTCACGAAACGTGAGCTGCCGCACAGGCAACGCGGCGGGCTGTTCGTCCGAAACCGGGGGGCCGTGGCGGTCGATCAAGGCCGGCAGGCTGAGTTCAAAGGAAATTCCGTTGGAGAGTGGCAGGATCCGATTCCCCTCGCGCGCGGGAGCCGGATCGCCGACCGGGCCGGGCTCCGCGGACCGCAGGAAGCCGCCGGCACCGAGGCCCAGCGCCACCGAGAGCAGCATCCGCTTCCAACGGGTCCGCACGGCACCTCCGTCCAACGAGCGTGAATCCGAAGACGCCGTCCGCATCGTCAGGGCCCGGGAGCAAACCCGTCCTCGGTGCCGCTGCTGACCCGGTATTCACCGGTGCGGACCGCACCCGATCGTTGGTTGTAGATCTCGATCACGCGGGTGAGCTCGATCAGGTTGATCTGCGCGTCCCGCGAAGTGTCGGCGTCGTGGTAACGAGAAATCTTTCCGGCTCCAGTCGCGGAGGGATTGGCGGCAAAACCGTCCTCCCCCGAGACGTCGGGCAAATAAGCGCCGGTGCGTCGCGAAAGCGCCACGTTGCGGGTGTTATAGAGCTCGATGACGCGCGTGAGCTCGATGAGGCTGATGCGGTAGTCGCCGTTCAGGTCGGCAGAGTGCGGACGGGGAGCCATGGAAACGATCAAGGGATCAGGCTTGGCGAGAACTGAGCCGGTCAATCCTCCATTGGTTACCTGCGCCAGCGCGGTGATGGATTTGGAGCCGAGTGTCTCGGGAGGCACCGAAAGCGTATAGGTGATCGTGACAGGGCTGGCGGGCAAAGCGGTCCAGCGCCACTCCAAGACGCCAATACCGGGCGACGTGGGGTTCACCTGGCTGGTCTGCGTTGTGAGCTGCCAGTCAATGGGATGGACGACCCTCCAGATCACGGTGCCTGGCTGTCCGGAATAGGTGATGGTTGCCGAGAAACTGATTGAGGAACCGGCGTTGTAGCCAGCGGGACCACCTGAGGCTATCCCGTGCGAACCCTGCAGATCCACCACCTGTAACAACGCCCGTCGACTGGGGGTTGTCCCATTTTGATTCACCACTTCAGCGAAATACTCACCCGCGGACGAGGCGGTCGCGGCGGAAAGCTGCAAAGTAGCGGAAGTAGCGCCTGAAATTTGGGTCCCGCCGAAAAACCACCGGTAGGAAGTGGCTCCGGCCGCCGCGACGGTGAAGGTTGCTCCACCGCCCGAGGCTACGAGCAAGTCGACCGGCTGCGACGTGAT
>VHCJ01000118.1 GCA_016871755.1 Verrucomicrobiota bacterium
GGCGGTCGGGGCGAGTTGCGCGGAGGCGACGGAGGAGACGCAGAGCGCGAGGCCAAGTCCGCCGCGGCGGACTCGGGCGAGAAACGTGTCTCGGGTGGGATGGGTCATGGTGGTCGTTGGGTCCAGGGTCAGCGGTCGGGCGTGGTGGGTCGGTCGGAAGGACTCGGGCCGTGCCGCGTGGGCCCGCGACTCCGACAAGAGCCTGAGTGGGGGCACCTTGAGGGAACGTGAGCCGACCGCAGGCTGAGTCTTTCCAGTCGGGGAAGAGGGAAAACAGCCCGATTTCAGGACGTGTGCAAGCCTCGGCCCCAATCGAGGTCCGTTGGCGTTTAGCAGCCTTCAAGACCCGCGGCTTCAGCGGTTTGCGCCATGAGCCGTGTTCATGCGAGGCAAACTCAGCCCGGCCCGGCCCACTTCAGCAGGCCGACGAACAGGGCGATGATGCTTCCGGACACCGCACAGCAGATCAGGAAGCCGACGGTGTCGACGCGGTCCCAGCGGGCGAACTCCCACGAGGAGTTGGGAAAAAGCTTGGTGTGCTGGAAACGATTCGGGTCGCGTCGCGTGGCCTCCATGGCGGCGACTTCCTCCTCGGGCGTGGCGCCGACCGGGGTCTTCATGCGCCCGAAGAACTGGTCAATGCGGGCTTGGTCCGGCGGGCGGGTGAGCAGGCTGACGACGATGAGCAGGACGAAGGGGGAAAGGGCGTTGAACAGGAAACGCGCGGCGAAGCGGTCGCCGGGGCTCAGGGCCTCGACTTTGACGCCGGCGAGTCGGAGCGAGACCAGCTCCACGTGGAGGCGCCCGCGGCCCTGGAGGGCACTGTCAGGATTGGTGGGATCGGTGCGGATGACCGAGTCGAAGTAGACCGCCTCAGGCTTGCCGTTGGGTCCGGCGGCGCGCTGCACGAGCGTCGGATGGGACCGCAGCGCGGGCAGGGGAGAGAGGGCGAACGGACCGACGACGTTGAGGAAGATGCCGACGATGAGGCCGACCCACGTGCCGACCACGGTGAGTCGGCGCCAGAAGAACATCAGCAGGATGGCGGCGCCGAAGGGGATGCTCACGGTCTGGACCAGGAGCAGCGCGGAAATCACGTCGTCCATCGACAGGGCCGCCACGATGCCGATGGCAAGCGCGACAAACATGGAGACGCGCCCGGCGCGGACGGCGCCCGTTTCGCTGAGAGAGGGACGCAGCGGACGGAAGACGTTCCGGACGAAGAGGGCGGCGATTGAAACGGTCTGCGCCGCCACCGTGGACATGTTGGCGGCGAGCACCCCCGTCAGCATCAGGCCGAGGAGTCCCGGACCCAGCAACTGCCGGGAGAGCGTACCCCACGCGAGATCGGGATCCGAAAGCGCGTCTGGTCCCTGGTAAAGGGCGACAGCGATCAGTCCGGCGAAAGCCCAGAGAATGAACATGAGCCGCTTGGCAAACGTGCCGCTGACCGCCCCGAAGCGGGCGGCAAATTCATTCTTGGCCGACCCGCTTACGCCCATGTTGGCGATGATACCGTTGATCTGCACGAGTGCCGCGAGGAAGATGGCGAAGAGCGACCAAGCGGTGATCCGTTGGCCGGTGCCCTCGTCGCCGATCAGTTCAAACATGAGGGCGGGAACCCGTTCCTGCAGCGCCCCGAATCCACCGATCGCGGCGAAGCCGGCCGGGATCAGGAGAATGGAGAACGCAACGATGATGAGGCTCTGCAGGACCTCGTTCACCGCCGTCGCTGAGAGTCCGCCCAAAATCACGTAAATTCCTACCACTACGGTATAAACGAGGTAGAATGGCAACGGTTCGATCGCCGTGATGTAGCTCTTCAGCTCCCCTCGCGCCTGGCGTTCGCGCAGTTCCTTCAGGCGGGTCTCGTTGAAGCTCCCCGGAGCCTGAGTCTTGGCGGCATGCTCCAAGGCCCGCCACTCCCGATGACCCTCGATCGCGGCCCGCTCCGACACCGTCCAAGCCGCCTCCGGCTTCACCGCCAGCGCGGCGCAGATCTTGTACGTGACGAGGTTGCCGAATCCGATCACCACGAACGTGGCGGCGATCATCTGAAAAACCGCATAGAATGAGGCCAACTTCCGACTCCCTAGTCGGTCCTCGAACATGTCCGCCGTGGTGACGAGCCTCACCCGACGGAACCACATGTTCATGAACCAGTAATACGGATTCAAGAAGATGAGCTGGAAGCCCAGCCAGATGCCGGAAACGCCCTGCTGGTAGACGACGCTGACGGCGCTGACGGCTCCATTGGCGTCCGTGGCATTGCCGAAGTTCAGGAAGAACTGGTAAAGCTTGCCGAGTTTCCGA
>VHCJ01000119.1 GCA_016871755.1 Verrucomicrobiota bacterium
GGTCTTCGCCCCGCTGCAGCGTCCGCAGAACGGCCGGCAAGAACTCACCCTGCCGCTGGGTTCCCAAGCCGAGCAGGAAGCCGTGGCCCAACGGGACCGCGAGATTGCGGCCCTCCAGCGTCGGACCAACGAGCTCTCATCGGAGACGATCACCGCCCGCGTCGCGGCGCTGCGGCTCGGGGTGCCGGACCTGCCTGCGGGCTATATTCTTCACGAGAACGGTGGGAACGTGCCCCCGGTCCATGTTCTGGTCCGAGGCAATCCCGGTCGGCCAGGCGAGGCGGTCACGGCCGGCGTCCCGTCGGTGCTTCCGGGGACGGGCTGGACGGTTCCGAGAGCCGCGGGTTCCACGTCCGGCCGCCGCCGTGCCCTCGTGGACTGGATGGTGTCCCCCGCCAACCCGTTGACTGCGCGCGTGATTGTGAATCGGGTCTGGCAGCAGCACTTCGGAGCGGGACTGGTCCGCACCGCGAGCGACTTCGGCGTGATGGGGGAGCCCCCGACCCATCCGGAGCTGTTGGACTGGCTGGCGCACTGGTTCGTGCACGACGCCGGCTGGTCCCTCAAGGCGTTGCATCGCCTCATCCTGGCCAGCAACACCTGGCGCATGGGGCGGGCCCGTCAGCTGGTGCCTGCTGCAGAAGATCCCGAGAACCGGCTGCTGTGGCATCAGCCGTATCGACGCCTCGAGGTCGAGGCGCTGCGCGATTCCGTGCTGGCCGTCAGTGGGGAGCTCAACCGTCAGGCGGGTGGACGCGGTGTGTTTCTGCCGATCCCGAAGGCCGCTATGGAGGCGAACACCGACAAGGAATCGATCTGGTCCGCGTCTTCACCGGACCAGGCGGCACGACGAACCGTCTATGCGTTCGTGAAGCGTGGCCTGGTGGTCCCGATGTTCGAGGTGCTGGACCTCTGCGACACGGTCTCGAGCTCACCCCGACGCCAGGTGACCACCGTCGCTCCGCAGGCGCTCACGCTCTTCAACGGCGAGTTCATCAATCAACAGGCGGCCTGCCTGGCCGACCGGGTCCTGCGGGAGGTCGGCACGGATCCCGCCTGCCAGGTGGACCATCTGTCCCGCCTCGCCTTGGGCCGCCCGCCCACGGTGTCCGAGCGGGACGCCTACCTGGGGTTTCTCAGCGCCGCCGAGCCGCAGGTGCCGCGCGACTGGCTGGTGCAGGTGGCCCGCGTCATCCTCAATCTGAACGAGTTCGCCTACCCGGAATGACCTCTGCAAGGAGTCCCCACCGATGATCCCTCCACTGCACCCTTCATCTGGGTTCACCTGCCGCCGGGACTTCCTCGCCCGTGCGGGGGGTGGGTTCGGCCTGCTCGCGTTGGCGGAGCTCATGACGCGGACGGGCGCGTTGCCCCGGGTCGAGGCCTCGACCCCGTCGCCGCTGGCTCCCAAGGCGCCGCACTTCCGGGCAAAGGCCAAGCGGGCGGTCTTCCTGTTCATGAATGGCGGGCCGAGTCAGGTGGATACCTTCGATCCGAAACCGGCGCTCACCCGGTACCACGGTCAGCCCTATACCGGCGATGCCAAGGTCGGCTCGAACGGCCGTCCCATCGGCAAGCTCATGCAGTCACCGTTCGAGTTCCGGCGGTACGGCCAGAGCGGACTCGAGATCAGCAGCCTGTTCCCGCACACCGCCCGGTTTGCGGACGACCTCTGCGTGATCCGGTCGATGCATGCCGACACCGCGGCCCATGCCTCGGGATGTCTCCAGATGAACTCGGGGAGCATCTTCATCGGCAAGCCTTGTCTCGGGGCGTGGCTCAGTTACGGGCTCGGGACCGACAACGAGGAGCTGCCCTCGTTCGTGGTGATGACCGATCCGAGGGGAGGCCCGATCGGCAGCGCGTCGAACTGGAGCGCGGGCTACATGCCCGCGGCCTACCAGGGGACCTTGTTCCGCAGCGTTGGCAGCCCACTCCTCGATCTCGCCACGCCGGATGGGGTTTCGGCGGCGACCCAGAGGGCGAGCCTCGACCTGCTGCGACGCCTCAACGAGGAACATCTCGAGTCCCGTCCCGGCGAATCCGAACTGGCCGCGCGAATCGCCTCCTACGAGACCGCCTACCGCATGCAGGCGAGCGCCGCCGAGGTGGTCGACGTCGGTCGCGAAAGCGCCGCAACCCGGGAGCGGTATGGCCTGGACAATCCCGTCACCGCCGACTTCGGGCGCAAATGCCTCATCACCCGCCGGCTCCTCGAGCGGGGTGTCCGATTCGTCCAGCTCTACTCGGGCGGAGGGCACATCGAGGACAC
>VHCJ01000120.1 GCA_016871755.1 Verrucomicrobiota bacterium
CTCATGGACGGCGGCTCAATCAGCCAGGCGGCCGTCCGGCTCGACGGCAACGGCGACACCGGCCGCACCCGCGCGACCGACCTGCAGACGATCCCGTCCGAGAGCGCGCAGAGCATCGAGGTCATCAAGACGCTGACGCCGGATCTCGACGCGACCGCCGTCGGGGGCGTCGTCAACATCCGCACCGGGAGCGCCTTCGGCTCGCGCCAGCGCATCCTCACGTTCACCCCGAGCTATCTGCGGTGGGACCAGGGAGGCTCGGGCGAGCAGTTCCAGTTCTTCTTCCGCGACCGGCTGAACGCCGCGCGCACCCTCGGCGCGATGTTCAACGCGTCGTACAAGCACTTCGACCGCGTCCTCTCCCAGAACGAGTACAACTACGTCAACGGCGCCGACGCCGTGAACGGCGCGGTCCCCCTCATGAGCGCGAACGACGTCCGCCGCAACGAGGAGACGGTCACGCAGTTCATGGCGAGCGGATCGCTCGACTGGAAGGTGTCGGACACCACCACGCTCTCGCTCAAGCCGTTCTACACCTGGCGCAACAAGGACGAGTTCCGCAAACGCGTGAACGTGCAGCTCGACAACGTCGCCCTGACCGCGCCCGACGGCTCCACCGGCGCCGGCCGCGGCGCGCGCGTCGCGAAGACCAACCGCTACCGCCCCGATCGCGAGACCTCCCAGTTGCGGCTGGCGCTCAACGGCGAAACCCACCTCGCAATCGGGCGGTTCGACTACACGCTCGCGCTCTCTCGCGCCGACGCCCGCGCGTCCGACTTCGAGACCACGTACCAGTACCCGGCCGTCGCCGCGGTGCGCAACAACCTCGCCTGGACCTTCGACCGGGGCAACGTCTTCTTCCCGGAGTTCACCGTCACGACCGCGGGCGTCGCCGGCGTGGCCAACGGCACGAACGTGTTCACCGACAACGCCCGTTACGAATGGGCCGGCCTCACCGAGCAGCAGCTCGACAACGAGACCGCCGATCGCGAGGCCCGGATCGACTGGACGCGCCCGGTGGCGTGGCGCTGGCCGTCGACCCTCCGGGCCGGGTTCAAGTGGCGCGAGAGCAGCCGCGATCAGAACCACGTCTCGCTCGCGTGGACCGGGGCGAGCAGCGCGCTGCTGCCGATTCCGGCCGGTGCGGTCCCGCTCGAGCCGTTCAGCTCGTTCGACGGCCGCTACGCCTACATGGGCGGCATGCAGAACATGCCGATCCTGATCGATTATTTCCGGCGCAACCGGCAGCAATTCGCGTTCAACCAGACCGCCGCGGTCAACTCGTCGGCCAACCTCTTCTACGACATCGTCGAGCGCACCACCGCCGGCTACATCATGGGCGTCGTCAACCCGTGGCCGCGGCTCCGCCTCCTCGGCGGCGTGCGCGGCGAGCACTTCACCGGCGACTACCGCTGGACCCCCTCGCGGATGCCTCCGGAGATCCGCGGGACTTTCCGCATCGCCGACGTCTCGCGGAAGCGCACGCACTTCGATCTGTTCCCGAGCGCGACGCTCGTCTGGCGGCCCGACGAGCGCAAGGTCGTGCGCCTCGGCTACGCCACGTCGATTGCCCGCCCCGACTTCAACGACCTCGTCCCGCGCGACAACCGGCTCCTGCAGGCGTTCGTCGATCCGGACTCGCTGGCCGTGGGCAACTGGACCGTCGGCAATCCGGGCCTGAAGCCCGCGCGCTCCGACAATCTCGACCTCTCCGCCGAATGGTACTACGGCCAGGGCAGCTACCTCTCCGTCGCGGTGTTTCGAAAACGAATCGACGACTTCATCTTCAACGGCTCGCACCCGACCGATGTGCAGGTGCGAAACCGTCTCGGCGAGCCCACGTTCCTCGCGAACGGCCAGCCCCAATACGTCGTCATCACGCGACGCGAGAACGGCGGCCGGCAGGAGCTGAAGGGGTACGAGATTTCCTGGCAGCACCGGTTCAGCCGCCTCCCGTCCCCGTTCGACGGCCTCGGCGCCGGCGTCAACTACAGCAACGTCCGCGGCACGCAGGACCGGCAGCTCTACACCGAGCGCACCGACCCGTTCCGCATCACCGGCTTCGTCCGGGATCCGCGCACGCAGGCCCAGCCGCGCCAGGTCCTGAGCAGCCAGCTCTACTGGGAGAAACACGGTTTCCAGGTCCGCGGGAGCTACTCGTGGCAGGATGAGCAGGTCGCGGCGTTCGATCAGGTCGGTTTGAGCGACCGCCTGCGCGCGCCGCTGAAGTTCGTCGACGCCTCGCTCGGCTACAACTTCCGCA
>VHCJ01000121.1 GCA_016871755.1 Verrucomicrobiota bacterium
GGGTGATCGGGCCGAGGGCGGCAAGCAGCAGCAGGCAAGCCACGGCGCGGAGTCGGTTCGGATACCGTGCGCCCGACCTAGCGGAACTGGAAGGAATAGAGCTTGGCATTGCGGAAGTGGAGCTTCAGCCGCACGGGCTGGCCGGCGAGGGTGCTCACGTCCGTCCGGCCTCGCCACGATACCGGAAGATCCGTGCCCGTGCGGTTGAGAGTGTCAGCCTCGGCCAGCGAAAAGCCGGGGATCGGCGCGTGGCGCTCGTCGAGAAGTTCGACCCGGACTTCGCACGGCCCTGCTCCCCATTGCTGCAGGGCCGCATAGAGGCTCAGCACGAGCTGGGTGCCGCGGAAGGTGAGCGTCCGGGTCGTGACGGTGCTGAACTCGCGGCGGGCACCCTCAAAGGACACGAAGCCATCGAGAGGCAGCTTGGCGAGGCCGATCGCGGCGCGGGCCTTGGGGCCGAGTTGCTCGAGCTGCTCCGGAGAGCGCCAGTTGGTGCCGGTATAAAAGCAGAAGATTTCCCCGCCGTGGACGATGGGTTCCTGCGCGTAGACGGTCACGCCGTCGAAGTCACCCGGGTCGCCGAGCGGGATGATCGCCTCGCGGAAATCACGCTGGTAGCGAACCCCGTCGCGGCTGAAGGCGAACTGTGGCGAAATCCGGGTGTTGGTCGTGGAGAAGATCCACGGGAAGGCGAGGTACCATCCCTCGTAGAAGGTGGTCGGCATCGCATAGAATTCCGTGTCCGGATAATCACGCTCGTCCGCGACGACAATTGTCTCCGCGGTGGACCAGTGGGTCAGGTCTGGGCTCTCCGCGCGCCCGATGGACCGCCGTGCGTAGGGCGAATTCATGTGCAGGTTATTCTCCATGTGCGCCGCGTAGACGCTGCGGATCGGATCCCAGCCGAGGAAGTGGGTGGGTCCCCAGCGCCCGACCTTCTCTCCAAGGTCGATCACCGGGTTGGTTGCGGAGCGCACCCAGTGGTAGGCGTCGGCGGACGTGTACAGCTCGAAGGTCATGCCCTTTTCGCGGGTCGAGCCCTTGCGCACGTGCGCCTTGTAGCGACGGGCCGGGTCGGGATCGTGCGGGTCCTGAAAGAAGTAGGACAGGTGTTGATCGGACGGAACGAGGTTGTTGGCCCGGTTTCCGGCGAAGTCGACGAGGCCGAGTTCGGGCTTGGTCCAGTGGACGCCGTCGACCGAAAAGGCTTCGCAGATAACGGATTGGCCCTCGTTGACGCGGGTTTCGCCGACGGTATCGCGGCCCTCAGCCGTCATCGTGGTCGAAGAATAGCGCATCCGGAAGAGCTGGCGCTGGTCGTCGAAGATCACCCATGCGATGCGGAGGTCCTCGCCTTCCCACGGGCGGTCGCGGCGGATGATTGGGTTGAGCTTCGATTTCACGGCGGGATTCAGCCGTCGCATCGTGCGCTCGGTTGATTCGATGAGGGCGTCGTCGAGGAAGAGCTGGCGCTGGCTGCCGATCGGCAAAAGTCCGGCGGCGGCGGGGCGGAGAGTCGTGAGCAGCGCGGCCGCAAGCAGGAGGCGCGGGGATGGTCTCATGCGGGGTGGGGATCCGCTCGCCGATTTGGCTGGGGAAGCGAGCAGCAAGGACGATGTAGCCCGTCGGCGCCCGTGGGGTCAAGAACGGCGCGCGGGTGTTCCTCCGGCCCGCTTCGATCGCGGTGCTCCGCCGCCCCCTTTAGTCCTCATCCGCGAGACCAGACCTGGAATCAGCGTCGGCGTTGACGATCTCGGTGTGGCACTGATTGGCCTCGACCAAGGCGCGACTCTGGGGGAGCGACGCCGGCGGGTGACGCTTCAGCGGCGGCGGCGCTCCGGCGGGAGCGCCTCGACGAGACGATTGGCCTGACCGGGACCCTGTTTGTGCAGTGTGAATTGGTCGTAGAGGCGGTTCGTGGCGGTGCGGGCCACGTAGCGGAGTTCGTCGCCGTCGACGGTGATGATCTGAAAGAGCTGTGTGTCCTCGGCGGTGCGCACGGCCCACGTGTCTTTGACCTGACCCCGAAATTTTGAGCCGCCTTGGGTGTTAGTCTGGGCCACAAGAAAGGACCCAGACCATGAAAGGCAAACGACATACGACTGAGGACAAGATCCGCATTTTGCGGATCGCCGACGGCGGCAAGAGCATCGTGGAGATCTGTAAGGAGAAGAACATCTCGGAGCAGACCTTCCACCGTTGGAAGCGACAGTTCGGGATGATGGAGGTCAACGAGGCCAAGCGGCTCAAGGAGCT
>VHCJ01000122.1 GCA_016871755.1 Verrucomicrobiota bacterium
GCCTACCCCCTGTGCCGACCCGGCACCGGCTCCCTTCCCGCCGATGGATCCTCACTCGCCCCCGCCCGCCCCCGCCCGGCGCAACTTCCTCGCCCAGGGAGCCGCCGCCGTGATCGGCGCCATCACCCTCGTCGTCCCTGCCGCGTCCGGCCTGCTCGTCTTGCTCGACCCGCTCCGCCGCAAACCCGCCGGAGGCGGCGCCGTGTTCGTGGCCAACCTCGCCGCGGTCCCCGCGGGCGGCGAGCCGCGCAAGTTCCCCGTCCTCGCCACCCGCGTCGACGCCTGGAACCGCGCCCCCGACGTGCCCGTCGGCGCGGTCTACCTACAGCGCCTCCCTGACGGCGGAGTCCGCGCGCTGAACGTCGCCTGCCCCCATACGGGTTGCTTCGTCGACTACAAGCCCGCGCGCGACAACTTCCACTGTCCCTGCCACAACAGCAGCTTCGCGCTGGACGGCCGAGTGCTGGACCCGAAGAGCCCCAGCCCGCGCCCGCTCGACTCGCTCGAAACCGAGGTCCGCGGCGGGACCGAGGTCTGGGTCCGGTTCCGGAATTTCCGCGCCGGCGTCCGCGAGAAGATCCCCGTCTGAGCCTGCCCCGTGAAACCGCTCGACTGGCTCGACCAACGCACTGGGTACCGGAAGCTGGCCCACGAGGTGCTCTTCGAGAACGTGCCCGGGGGCGCCCGCTGGCGCTATGTCTGGGGCAGCACGCTCGTCTTCTGCTTCACGCTGCAGGTGATCACAGGCATCGCGCTCTGGTTCGCCTACAGCCCCAGCTCGCAGACCGCCTGGGAGAGCGTCTACTACATCGAACACGAAATGTGGGGCGGTTGGTTCCTGCGCGGCCTCCACCACTACACAGCGCAGGCGATGACCGTCCTCCTCGCCATCCACCTGATGCAGGTGGTGATCGACGGTGCCTACAAGGCCCCGCGAGAGTTCAACTTCTGGTCCGGTATTTTCCTGCTCTGCCTCACCCTCGGCCTCTCGCTGACGGGCTACCTCCTGCCGTGGGACCAAAAGGGTTACTGGGCCACGCGAGTCGCGACCAACATTCTGGCCATCACGCCATTCATCGGCCCCGAGCTGCAGCAGCTGGTGGTGGGCGGCGCCGACTACGGCCACCACACGCTTACGCGCTTCTTCGCGCTGCACGCCGGCGTGATCCCCGGGGCGATCATCCTCTTCATCGTCGCCCATATCTACTTCTTCCGGCGCCACGGCCTGACACCGAAGGAGCCGCGCCGCCGGCCGGACGCCGCCTTCTGGCCGGACCAGGTGCTGCGCGACGCCGTCGCGTGCCTCGCGGTACTCGCGGTCGTGGTCTTCCTCGTCGTGCGCAACCGGGGCGCCGAGCTGGGCGCGCCCGCGGATCCATCGGAGCCGTTCCCCGCCGCGCGACCCGAGTGGTATTTCCTCTTCCTGTTCGAGTTCCTAAAGTACTTCCCAGGTGGCACCGAGGTCTGGGGCGCGATCGTCATCCCCGGGCTGCTGATGGCGCTGCTCGCCGCAATGCCGTTCATCGGCAATTGGCGCCTCGGCCACCGCTTCAACGTCGCCTTTCTCTGGATCGTCCTCGCCGGCTCTGGCTGGCTCACCTGGCTCGCCCTCGCGGAGGACCGCGCCAACCCCGACCACGCGGTCGCCGTCGCTGCGGCGCAACGCGAGGCGCGGCGCGTCGTGGAACTCGCCCGCTCACCCGCGGGTATCCCGGCTACCGGTGCCGTCACCCTCCTGCGCGAGGACCCGCTCACCCAGGGCCCGAAGCTCTTCGCGCGCCACTGCGCGAGCTGCCACCGCTTCGACGGCCACGACGGCCTCGGCGGCCAGCCGAAGGACGCGGCCTCAGCGGCGGACCTGAGGGGCTTCGCCAGCCGCGAGTGGCTCGCCGGCCTCCTCGACCCCGCGCGCGTCGCCACGCCGCATTATTTCGGCGGGACCAAGTTCCGGAACGGGAAGATGGTAAAGTACGTCCAGGAGGATGTGGCCGATTTCGGGCCGGAGGACCGCCAGCTGCTCGACCTGACCATCAAAGCCCTCTCCGCGGAGGCGGGGCTGAAGGCGCAGCGTGAGGCGGACCGGCGCGACGAGGCGCTGATCGTCAGGGGCCGCGAGGCGCTGGTCGGCCCCCGGATGAACTGCGCGGACTGCCACGTGTTCCGCGGCACCGGCGACGCCGTGGGCCCGGAACTGACCGGCTACGGCTCGCGCGAGTGGCTGGTGGCGTTCATC
>VHCJ01000123.1 GCA_016871755.1 Verrucomicrobiota bacterium
TCATCGCGCAGCGACTCCGAGATGTCCGTCAGATCCCACCGCAGCAGCACCGCCTTGGTGCGCCCATCGTCCAATACCAGCGCCTGCACCAGCAGCGGATCGTGGACCACGGCATAGGGCTTGCCGCTGACCCAGTTCCGCACCTCGACCGAGGGCGTGATGTCGGCCCGCGCGGCGCCCACGCGCAGGGTAACGCCAGTCGCGGGGGTACCCGGTTGGCCGGCGCCAGCGACGCCGAACGGAAGCAGGAACAGGGCGGGAAGGAGCAGGAGACGCATAGGGGCGGAAAGCAGCGGGGTGATCCCTAGTCCCGCACCCGGATCGCGCGCAAGGGCCTTCCGGCCATCGCCGCGCATCGCGCTGGACTATCGGGCCCGGAACTTGCTTCCCTTCCCCTATGACCTCCCTACCCCCGGACGGCTTGCCCGTCTCTGCGCGCGCCTTGGGGCGCCGCCTGATCGCCACGTTCCTCCTGCTCACCGGCGCCTTGCTGGCGCAGGCCCCGGGCGGCACCGCCGCACTGAGCGGACGCGTCCAGAACGAGGTTACGGGCCAGTTCCTGAACAATGCGCGGGTGAGCGTGCGCGGGACCGACCAGACCACCTTCACGGACGAGACGGGCACCTTCCGCTTCCCCGCCCTGCCGGCAGGCCGCGTGACCGTGGAGGCCTTCTATTCCGGACTGGACCCGGTCACCGCCACCGTGGAATTGCGAGCGGGCGAGTCGGCGCGGCGCGACTTCAACCTGACCAACCAGGCCGCCTACGGCGCGGCCGCCGGCGGGGTGGTCAAGCTCGACGCCTTCGTGCTCTCGTCCTCCAAGCTGAACGAGGGTGAGGCGCTGGCCACCAACGAGCAGCGCTTCGCCTCCAACATCAAGAACGTGGTCGCGACTGACGCCTTCGGCGACGTGGCCGAGGGCAACGTGGCCGAGTTTATGAAGTTCCTGCCCGGCGTGACCATCGAGTATTCGGATGCCTCGCCCAATGCGGTCGCCATCCGCGGCTTCGATCCGAACCTGACCGCGGTCACGATGGACGGTTCCCAGTTGGCCAACGCCTCGGGCAGCGCCGCCAACCGCTCCTTCCTGTTCACCCAGGTCTCGATCAACAACACCTCCCGGATTGAGGTGACCAAGGTCCCCACCCCGGCCAACCCGGCCGACGGCATCTCCGGCACCGTCAATATGGTGAGCAAGAGCGCCTTCGAGCGCAGCCGGGCCCAGTTCAATTACCGCGTGACGATGACGGCCAGCAGCGACGGCCTGCAATGGAAGCGCCAGCCCTTCCCCTTCGACACGCGCGAGCACCGGATCAAGCCCGGCTTCGACTTTGATTACACCCTCCCCGTCTCCAAGGACTTCGGCATCGTCTTCACCGGCCTGTCCTCGCAGCAGTGGAACGAGCAGAACATCTCGGGGATGACCTGGAACGCCACCGCCGCGAACACGGGCGCCTCGCCCTCCCGGCCGTTTCTGCAAACCCACCAGATCATCGACGCGCCCAAGTGGTACACCCGGGATTCGACGAGCCTGAAGGCCGATTGGCGCGTCACTCCCAATTCGGTCCTCTCCCTCGGCGGCCAAGCCACCTATTACCGCGACAAGAACGGTAACGTGAGCCGCTCGGCCACCGCGGGCACCAACCCCACCCCGAGCATCGCGGGCGGCACCGCCCTGAGCTTCAGCCCTGACACCACGATCGGCGCCACGGGCCGCGGCGGCGTGAACTTCTCCGGCAACGCGATCCACATCGCGGCCCGGACGCTGGGCACCAATGCCCGCTACCGGTTCGACAACGGCACCTGGCGCTTTGATTCCGGCGCCCATCTTTCGACCTCCAAGACCTGGCGGCGCTACCACGAGAAGGGCAGCTTCAACCAGCTGAACATCTCGATGCTCAATCCCGTGCGCGTGACCTTCGAGGGCATCGCGCCCGACCATCCGGCCCGCATCCGCGCCTTCGACAACAACAACCGGGAACTGGACCTGAACGATATCAACAATTACCGGCTGACCACCGCCACCTCGAACGCCTACCGCGACCACAAGGAGAACCTCTGGGGCGGCGACGCCCTCCTGCGGCGCAACCTGACCATTCTAGGCATCAACTCGTCCCTGCAGGCGGGCGGCCTGTTCCGCTCGCAGGAGCGCGACCGGCGCGAGTGGAACCGCCAATGGACCTACAATCCGGCCACCCCGGGTGACTTCTCCCCCGCCCCCTTC
>VHCJ01000124.1 GCA_016871755.1 Verrucomicrobiota bacterium
ACGGCGACGAGACGCCCTTGTACGCTCGTCAAAACCGTACCTCGGAATTCGGCATGGCGCTGGCGCTGGGGTTGAAGGGATCGTTCTAGTGCCGTCCCCGCCGTGCCGGCAGCGCCCGCCCAGGCTATGCCCGCCGGTTATGAAGCCACTCGGAAGTTCCTCGCTTCCCTGTTCCTGCCGACCGACTGGATCTGCATCGCCACCGAGGCTCGGCACGACGAGGAGCGCGACAAGTGGATGCCGGCCAACTCCGGCACTTTCATGCCCGTCAGCCGCTGGATCGAGGAGCACTTCGCCGGTGATCGCAGCGACATCTTCGACGGCCGCCCCGCGGGCGCCTGGATCCGCATCAACCCAACCTTGCCCGAACGCTACGACGGCAGCGACTCGAACGTCGCGCAGTACCGGCACGTCCTGATCGAGTTCGACGACAAGCCTAAGGATGAGCAGCTGGCCATCATCACTCAGTGCCACCTGCCCATTGCCGCGGTCATCGACTCCGGCGGGCGCAGCCTCCACGCCTGGGTGCGCGTCGACGCCTGCGACAAACTTGAGTGGGAACACCGTCGCGACGCGGTATACGAGTTTCTCTCCGACCACGCTCCCTGCGAGTCCAACAAGAACCCGTCACGCTTCAGCCGACTCCCCGGCATCTTCCGCGACGGCACCGAGCAGGCGCTCGTCGCGCTCAACATCGGAGCCCAGACCTGGGCCGACTGGATCGACTGGCGCGACCAATCAGAACTGGCCGAACCCGTGACTCCGGCCGAGCTGCTCGAGTACCCTACCGACACCGACCCGAACAACGTGCTTGGCAACCGCTGGCTCTGCCGCGGCGGCAGCCTGGTCGTCGTCGGCCAGTCCGGCGTCGGCAAGTCGTCCTTCGCGATGCAGCTCGGACTCACCTTCGCGCTCGGCCGGCCGTTCTTCGGCATCAAACCAACCCGCCCGCTGCGCGTCGCCTGCATTCAAGCAGAAAATGATCGAGGCGACATGGCCGAGGCTCTCCGCGGCGTGATCCAAGGCATGGCCATCCCGCGCACCGACCTCACCCTACTCGACCAGCACGTCCGCTTCTACGACGAGACCGTGCGCACCGGTCCAGAGTTCGTCCGCCTCGCACGCTCGATCATCGTGAAGCATCAGGCCGACCTCCTGATCGCCGACCCCCTGCTCTCCTACGCAGGCGACGACATCAGCGACCAGGCGTTCATGTCGAGTTGGCTGCGAAACACGCTTAACCCGGTGCTCCAGGAAACCGGCGTCGTATGGGTCTGGCTGCACCACATGCCCAAGCCGCCTAGAAACGAGCAGGCCAAGGGGACCGTCAGCGATCTTGCCTACGCCGGCGCCGGCTCCGCTGACCTCACCAACTGGGCGCGCGAGGTGGCAGTGCTCCAGCGCCAGGGCGACGACCCGGTCTTTAAGTTCACGCTCTGCAAGCGCGGCAAACGCGCAGGCATGCTCGACCACGCCGGCCAGCTCGCCACCTCCATATGTCTGCAGCATTCCAGCATCGGCATCTGCTGGGAGTATGCCCCAAATTCTACCTTCAAGGTAAACCGCGCCAACCCGAAGGACGCAGTCAGCAGCTACCGATGAACCACCGCGAACGATTCGGCCAGATGCCGCCGCTCGCCAACGACTGGAAGAACCCCGGCCAAAGCGAGGTGCTGCTCCACATCTGCCGCACCCTCTCCTGCGACCTCGAGCACGCCCAGGGCGTCTTCGCTCACCTGCGCAAGACCGGCATCATCGTCTTCCGCAAGCCCCCCTACCGATGGCAGGGCTGCGCCTACTTACACGCCATAACCCAGGACGACATCAACGCGGACCTGACGGCCAAGATCCGCAACCTCGAGGGCCAGCTGGCTGGCCTTCGCAACGCGTTCACGACCCTCAAAAACAAGTACCTGGCGCACCTGGATCAGCTCCACCCAGGAGCCTAAAAACAGGTAGGGCGCGGGAAGGGCGCGGATAGGGCGCGGCGACCCCCTAGAGACCACCCCCTATCTCCTAAAGGAGAGGTAAGGGCGCAGAAGACTGCCGCTCCTTCGGGCGGCATCTGCGCCAAAAATCCGAACAAACAAAAAAACCTCGTTTTGTTCGTGTTTAAGCCACGATTCGCGAAAAAGGGTACCGAGTAGCCTCGAGCTGGCCAAAACGCTTTAAAACCCAAGGAAACCGCCCAGGAAACGCAGCCAGCACTTTTTCTCTGGCCCAC
>VHCJ01000125.1 GCA_016871755.1 Verrucomicrobiota bacterium
GGGAAAGCTGGAGGTCAGGGTGATTGTTCATGGGTATCAGGGTGTGAAAATGTATTCGGAGCGATTGACGAGCGTCCACAGCAGGCCGGCGTGCGCCTTTGCGGCGTCGCCGGATTTCCCGAGGAAGGCGAGCGCATCGGCGGATTCCTCCGCAGCCGGGCGGCGCGAGAGCGTCGAGAGATAGAGCCATTCCACAGTCTGCTGCGGCGAAGGCGCGGGAGTGGATTTCAGGAAGGTCTCGAGCGCCTTGCTGCGCGCCAGCAGCCTCGGGTGATTGAGCATCGCCAGGGCCTGCGGGATGCCGTGGGTGAAGTCGGTGGCGTCCTCCTCGTTCGTGAAAAAGCGCCGCTTGAACTCGAGGTAAGGATCGCCCACGGCCGCGCTCTCGCCGTCGGAGTTGCCGTCCTTCGGTGCCAGCGTGCGGAGGTCGAGCTTCGGGTCGCCATACACCTGGCACAGCGATCCATAAAGCGACTCGGCGGGCATGACCCGCAGCGGCATCCGGCCGAAACTCCGCGCCAGCGCATCGAGCGCCACGCTGTCCATGCCCGCGGGCGGGCGGCTGGTGCGCTGGTAGGCGCGCGAATTGCAGATGCAGCGGATGAGATGCTTCACGTCGAAGCCGGACGCCGTGAATTCATTTCCCAGCAGTGCCAGCAACCCTGGATGCGAAGGCGGGTTCAGTTCGCGCATGTCATCGACCGGATTCACGATGCCGCGGGCAAAAAAGTAGAACCACGTCCGGTTGGCGAATGCCTTCGCAAAAAACGGATTGTCCTTCGCCACCAGCCAGTCGGCCAGCGCCGGGCGAAGGGCGGCCTCCTTGCCCGGGTCGAAGGCGCCGCCGCCAAGGAACGCCGCCGGCACTTCCGAGCCAGCGTTGAGGAAAGCGGCCTTCGCGATCTTGATGCGCGCGCCGTTTTTCGCCTGCGTCTCCGTCACCTTATTAAAATCGCCGGACGTCCCGCCGAAGAACGCGGCGAGCCCCCAGTGCTCCTTCTGCGCCCACGACCGGAAAGGATCGTCATGGCACTGCGCGCACTGCAATTGCACCCCCATGAACAGCGACGCCACGGCGCGCGCCGACCCGTCCGCGGTGATCTTACCGCCCTCCCCTGCCAGCCCGAAGAAGATCGCGTGCGGCGAGCCCTTCAACTCGCCCTCGACCGTAATGATGTCGCGGACGATCCGGTCCCATGAATCGCCGGATGCGAAGCGTTTGCCAAGCCACTCGCCGAGGGCGCGCGTCTCGTTGTGCGGCTGCTTGCCGCCATTCGCATCGGACGGAAGCTCCGGCGGGGAAATCCATTCGCGCCACGTCCTGCCGAACTGCGCGCCAAAATCCGCCGTGGCAAGGAGCTTGTCGATGAGTTCGGGACGCTTCGCCGGCGCCGTGTCGTCGAGGAATGCGGCGGCTTCCGCGGCGGTGGGCACGCGACCCGCGAGGTCGAGGTAAATGCGGCGCAGAAACTCCGCGTCGCCGGAGAGCGCGGCAGGCTTCAGGTTCGCGCCGGCGAGCGCGCGGTCGAGGTGCTGATCGATCGCGGCGGCGACCTGGGCTGGAACATGACGGGTGCCGGCGGGAAGCAAAGGGTCGGGTTTCCTCTGGCGTTCGGCGACCGTGGGCATGCCCGCCGCGATCCAATCACGGACGGTTCGTTTGTCCGCCGCGGAGAGTTTCTCGTGCTCCTTGGGCATCTCGTCGCTGGCGATCATCTTCCAGATCTCGCTCGCGTCGGGCTTCCCGGCGCTCAACGCGGGCCCCGATTCGCCGCCCTTGAGCATCGCGGGAATCGTCCTCATATCCAGCCCGCCTTTCTGCCGCAACCCGCCATGGCAGCCGAGGCAGTTCTTCGTGAGGACAGGCAGCACATCGCGCTCGAACAAAGGCTCGGCGCTCCAGCCGGCTCCGGGCGATCCAAATGCGCATATCCCCAGGAGGAGGGTGCGAGCGAAGAACCGGCTCCCGCCGGTCGCGTTCACGGGAAGACTGATAGGAAATTGCTTTCTGGACGCTGCGCGGTTCAGGGAGAATTGCTTTTCCGCCGGGGTCATTGACCGTGACTTTGCGCCTTCACGAAAGCTTGGCAAGCATTGTTTACGTGACTTTTTCAAGTTTACACGGGTTTTGCCGAAAGAGCCC
>VHCJ01000126.1 GCA_016871755.1 Verrucomicrobiota bacterium
GCCCGTAGTCGCGGTGCCGTACTCAACCGCCCGGAACTTCCGGGCGCTGTACGTGGGGTTAAATATCCGCCCAGCGTAGCCGATATTCACCGCCTGCATGTCACCGGCGGTTACTTTGCCGGCGGAGAGGTTGGCGATGTGGGCGTCGTTGATGATCCCAGCGCCGATGTTCGCCGACTGGGTGATGATCTGATTCGCCCCGACTTTTTCCGCGGTGACCGCGTTGGAGGCGATTTTGTCGGCGATCACCGAACCGTTGACGATCATCGCCCCGGGGATTTGCCCGACGAGATCTCCGGTCGGGATCGCCGCCGTCCAGGCGCCATTCACCCGTCGGTAGAGCTTGCCGTCGGTCGTGAGCCAGACGAAGTCGCCGTCTTGGTAGCCGCTCGTGGGCAAGGTCGCTACATGGACAATCGGGCGGATACCAAGACCGAAGTCCGGCAGCAGAAGCACGCGCTGAACATCAACCCATCCGGTACCGTCCCAGCGGTGAATCTTATTCCCGTTCGCGGAGTCGAACCAGATGTCCCCAATCTTGAGGGCGCCTCCGGAATTGGAGGGCGCCGATCCGGAATACCACGAACGGTTGCCGTTGCCCGTGCCGTTCTCGAGCGCGGTGATGCGGTTGCCAAAACCATCCAAGGTGGAGGGATCGACGGTCATCTGCGCACCTGGAACGACGCGTTTACCGGAGGCGATGACCGTGCCCGCGGTGGCATTGGTTGTCGCCGCCTGCGCAAGGAGCCGGAGGGACGTGGCCGAGAGGACTGAAACCACGACAAAGCTCCCGGCGGTCTCGACGTAGATCGGCTGTCCAACGGCGACCCACGAGGTCACAGCCACTGTGACTGTAACCTGGGCGTTGGCCGCCGGCATGACGAACGGCGAAGTCGTCGTCGTGAACGGCGAGACGCCGCTCGTACCCGCTTGTCCGGGCGTTCCGGGATCACCCTTGGGGCCCCGCGGACCGGGCAGGCTCGAAACGCGGGGCAGCAGACATGGAGTTGATTCCTTCATGCGTCCTACTTGCGGAGGTGCTTCACGATCTGGATTCCGAGGTGCACGAGCGTCAGCACCCCCACCAACGTACCCAGCAGCACGTTGAACTTCTCCAAGGTGAACATCGCCAGGATACCCCCGACACCCGCGATCGCGGTCTTGTGCGTTTCCATGGGAAAGGGATGCGGGGCCGCCCCGTCATGGGACGACCCCGCGGACTTCATGACCGGCTCAGATGTCGGTCGCCTTGGTCAGGATCGAGAACCCGAGCTCCGGGAACACGGGCTTCGCCGCGGCACGGATGTCGGCCAGGTAGTAGCCGAGATTACCGCGGTCGTTGTCGCCCCCGAAGGTACGATTGTTGATCCACTGGAACTCACCGATGTAGTTCGTCGGATCGAACTTCATCCCGCTGAACTGCGTCGGATCCACCGGCTCGTACTTGGCCTCCCACACCTGACGCCCGAGGATCGTGGCCACCTCGTACTCGGCGAGTCCGCCGTTCACGCCGTTAACGCCGTAGGCGGCGTTGGGCATGTACTTCCGGCCGACGGAGGCGTTCGTGTTCACCGTCGGGTAGATGGTGTTCGCGAGCGTAAGCTCGGCCGGAGCAGCGACGCCCCCGGTCTTGCCGAAGCGGATCGGGAAGAGATCCACCACGGGAAGGAAGCCGTTGACCGCGCCATCGTAGCCGAGGATCTGGAGATTCTTCGCGGGCTCGAAGAACTTAACGCTCTCGCGGAGAGTGGTCTCGTTCCAGAGCCGCGAGATGGTACCGGTGCCAGCGTGGAGCGGGATCACCGGACGCCCCTTGCCGTCACGACCGACGGCCAGCTCATCGGCGAGACCATTCCGGCAGAGCTGCCAGTAGATCTGCTTCAGGTGGTTCCAGGTCAGGTAGTCGTTCGGCAAGACGCCCAGATCAGTGAAGTCGCCCTTGGTCGACACGGCGCCCGACAGACCATCGCCGGTGCGGGTCGCGACCTTGTTGTCGACCATCGAGATGTTCTGGAGTCGGTACCAGTCGCTCCACCACACGTTGATGTACTCGCTCAGGGCGCGCTCAAAGCCAGCGACGGCCTCGGCCGCGTCGACCGCACGCTTCATGTCACTCAAGCACACCGTG
>VHCJ01000127.1 GCA_016871755.1 Verrucomicrobiota bacterium
CCCAACCTGAGAAAATCGCGTTCCAGAACCTGCTGCGCAGCCTACCGAAGACCCGGCGGAGCAACGCGCTTAAGGTCCGCATCAAGGCCGCGCAGGAATTGCTGGGCGGTGGCGCGCTGGTCGAGCACCCGGTCAACGCTGACGAGAACCTTCCTGGCTTTCCTGGGAACTTCTCCAAAGCGCTCCCCCACGACCCGAAGGGCCCTCCGCCTACGCCGCCCTGCGACAGGCGTGCAGCACCGGCACTGAAGCCGACTTTGCTACCGTACCGCTAGGGGGCGCAGTGAAGCTCGCAAATCCGCAGGCTGGCTGGAGCTTCCTGATGGAGGGCTGTGATACATTCGGCCTGACGATGCGCCCGGCCCCCTCCTTTACCTCAGCTGAGACGGCCGGCGAGATGGTGGAGTGCTACTGGCACGCCTGATTGCGCGACCTCCCGTTCGCCGACTATGCCACGTCCAGTGCGGCACTCGACGCATGCGCGGACCTGTCTCGGCTGAGCGATTTCCGCGGACCAAAGCACGGATCGACGGTGGTGCCAGAGACTCTTTTCCGCGCCAGCAGCCGTGGCAATCTCACCGGCCCCTACATCTCGCAATTCCTCTTCAAGCCGATTCCGACCGGTCCCGTCACTTACGACCAGAAGTACCCCAAGCTCGCGCCCGGCAGGGACTTCCTCACCACTGAGGCGGATTGGCTGGCGGTGCAGAACGGCGCTCCCCGCTCCGGCCCGGCCGTGAGCGGCCCCGTCTACCTGCGCAACGGCCGCGACCTCGGCGAATTTGTCCGCAAGGACTACTCCTATCAGGCTTTCCTTAACGCGGCGCTGATTCTCGTGGGAAGCGGCGCCCAGCGGAACCCGGGGAATCCGTACCTCGTGAAGACCGCGGAGGCCCCGTTCGCCACCTTTGGTGTCCCCCACATCCTTGACCAAGTCGCCCGCACCGCCGTCAATGCGTTTCGCGCTGCGTGGACCCAGAAATGGGCCTTCCACCGCCGCCTGCGCCCGGAGGAGTGTGCCCAGCGCGTCCACCGCTGCCTCACGGCGGGTGAGGCCTTCCCGGTTCACGAAGATGTGCTAAGCTCGCCTGTCCTGTCCCAGGTGCGGGCGCGGCAAGGCTCGCACCTGCTGGCCCAGGGCTATGCCGAGGGTTGCCCCCGCACCCGGCCTACCCGTCCGGCCACGCCACGATCGCAGGCGCGTGCGTCACTGTGCTGAAGGCGTTCTTCGACTCGACGGCCGAGATCAGCAATCCCGTGGTCGCAAGCCGGGATGGCACCGCGCTGCTGCCCTACACCGGCCCCGCCCTCAACGTGGGCGGCGAGCTGAACAAGCTTGCGGCCAATATGTCCATCGGTCGCAACTTTGCTGGCGTGCATTGGCGCTCCGACGCGACCGAGGGGATCCTGCTCGGGGAACAGGTCGCCCTCGAGCACCTGCGTTACTCCGATTCCCGGTGGAATGAAACGTTTGCCGGGAGCACCCTCGTCACCTTCGGGGGCACCGAGGTGAACGTCTGATCGACGCCGGAAACCGCCGCCTACCCCCGCCGTCCCGTCCGGACCGCGCGCGGTCGGCGGACCTGTTTCCGGACCTCGCCCAGCGCCCGGCTCCCGCTTGGCACAACGCCCCCGCCCCAAAGGGCACAGCGGAACCGTCCGCGCGCCCGCCGGGCATCACTTTTCGGCTACCCCTAATTGGCATCCCAGAGCGCGCCGGCGGCGCAAAACTTCCATCCGCCGGGGCGCGAGGAAAGGGCTGGTTTAGTTTTCACGGTGATAAAGCTGAACTTTCCCGCATCAAACTCTCACTTCAAACCGGAACCCTGATCTGCTACAAAACGGCCGTCCTCAAGGGAAACCCCTTCCTTCCCGTGATACCCCGCCCCACCCGCCCCGCCCTGCTTCTGCGCGCGCTCCTCCTTACCGCCGCCGGACCCGCTGCGGCTCAGGTCCGTCCCCCCGCCCCCGCCGTGCCACCCCCGTCCCCCGAGGAGGTGCGCGTGATGTCCGAGTTCAAGGTGTTCGACAAGAAGCCCGTGCCGTTCACGGACGCCAATATGGACATCCCGCGCGGGATCAACGACGTCCAGGCCTACTACATCCTGAGCGCGG
>VHCJ01000128.1 GCA_016871755.1 Verrucomicrobiota bacterium
CAGACCTTGACGTGCAGCTCCACCCGGTCGGACGCGGCGACGACCTCGACTTCCCCGCCGGGCTCGGCGGCCCAGAACGCGCGCCAGTAGGCCGCCACCGCGGGCAGGCCGCCTTCCCGCCACCGGGCGTTCACCGGGGCGTAGTAGTCGCGGCCGAGGTCGGCGAGGTAGCGGATCCAGCCCTCGCGGCCGAGGCGCCGTAGGAGGAAGCGGAAGGTCGCGTTGATCGCGAAGTAGAAGTCCGCCGAGCCCTGGGGCTTGGTGTCGGTGTAGGGTAGCGGCCCGGGCCCGGGCGCGGGCGCGGCGTTCATTGCGGGCGAGGCCAAGCGCGGAGCGCCGGCTCCAGCAGGTCAGCGCGGTAGCCGAGCCCGTCGGCCCCGCTCAGCGCGTCGGCGATCTGCCGTCGGCAATGGTCCGTCAGCGGGAAGCCGAGCAGGTTGTGGCGCGTGGAGAAGAGCCCCATCTGCACGAGCAGCTCCTTCAGGCCGCTCATCCAGCACTCGATCTTTGGCCCGCCGTAGACGCGCCACATCAGGTCGTTCATCCGCTCCTGCACCCGCTGCGCCTCGGCTAGGTCGCCCGCGCGCACGGCCCGGATGATGCGGTGGGCGAGGCCGGCGTTGAAGATGCTGCCGCCGAGGAGCACCCCGTCGAAGCCGGCCCGGAGGGAGCTCACGCAGTCGAACTCGTCGCCATCGAGGAGGATGAGCCCGGGCTTGTCCCGGCGGGCGGCGACGAAGAGGTCGCGGCGCGTGGGGATCTGCGAGCTGTCCTTGATCATGACGTAGTTCGGCTCGGCCGCGACCTCGGCCAGCTCCGGCTCGGGCAGCATGTAGGCGCTGGCCTTGCCGCGGTCGTAGTAGCCCATAGGCAGGGCGGCGTGGCGCGCGATCTCCTGACAGTAGCCGAGGAGCCGCGCCGGCGTGGCGTTGATGAAGAAGAACGGCTGCGCGACCACCGCGAGCTCGGCGCCCCACTGGGCGGCCTGCTCGACATTGTGCAGCGTGCGGGCGGCGGAATTGTCCGTCACCTGCAGCGCGATGCGGAGGCGGCCGGCGGAGGCCGCAACGGCTGCTTTGACCAAGGCCTCGCGGTTGGCGGCTGTCAGCCAGGGGCCTTCGCCGCAGGTCCCAGCGAGCATCACGCCGGTGCAGCCCATCCGGATATGGTGCTCGACGAGCCGGTGCACGGAGGGGACGTCGACGCGGCCTTGGTCGTCGAGGGGCGTGGGGGTGGCGGACCAGACGCCGCCGGTGAGGGTGAGCTTCGTCATGGAGCAAGGGGGGGAATCAGAGGGCGAAGACAGTGAGAGGGACGCCGGAACTGCTCCACCTTTGATGTGGGTCTGAGGCGTTGGTTGATGTGGTGGTTTTGGCGTTCGGGGCGACGAAGCCGGTGCCTTCCCGCAGGGCCCGGGCGGCCCAGTTCTGGCAGTCCTTGGCGGTGACGCGGCGCACGTCGCGGCCTTCCAGCTCGGGCCAGGTCTTGCGGATGGCCTTCAGGGCGATCACCCGACGGGACTTGGTGGCCGGGGCTAGGGAAGGGTCGTTTTGGCTTTGGGTCTGGAAGGCGGCCATGAAGTGCCCCACCGACAGGCTTCCGGTGTCACCAGAGCGTTGGGTGGCCACGGTGCTGACCGCCTTCAGGTCGCGTTCGGAGTCGGCGAGCCGCAATTTCGCCACCGAAAGGGTGGTGGTCTTGAGCGATTTCCATTTTTCCTTGCCGTTGAATTTCACGCGCGCGTAGTACGTCGTGTTCTGGGCGTTACGGACAAGGTTCGTGACGCTGGTTCTTTCCCAAGTTTGCTCCGGTTTTTTCGTATCCACACGGAATGTGTAGAAAAAGGCGATTCCGAAGCAAATCTGGTAACATAACTAACTAACCAGTAATGATTTAGGCGCGGTATCCAAGTGGTAAGGCCGAGGTCTGCAAATTCGTTTCGGCGGTTTTTCTCAAGTAGTCCCAAGGTTTCTGATACGTTTTTTCAGAGGTAAAACCTTCTGAACGCCATTTCCGGCGATTTCCCGGGAAT
>VHCJ01000129.1 GCA_016871755.1 Verrucomicrobiota bacterium
TCGGCTTCCTCTACTGGACTCTCACGGAGGCGCTCAACAACCGGGAACAGGCCACCGTGGAGCGCCGTGCGGCCGAGCTCGCGGAGCTCTACGCCCGCGGTGGCCCCGCCCTGCTCCGCGCCCGCCTAGACCGGGAAGCGGCCGCCGGGGGCCGCGCCTTTTTCGTCCGCGTGCTCCGCCCAGACAATTCGCTTGTGCTCGTCTCCGTGCCGCCCGACTGGATCGAGACCCAGGTGGAGCGCCTCCCCTTTCCCGGCCTGATCGTCACCCGCCCGACGTACACCGTGCGCATCCCGCAGGACGCGCTCCGCGACTACGCCATCGCCGGCGAGACCTTGCCGGACGGAAACTTCCTGCAGGCGGGCATTCTGATCGAGAGCCAGACGGTGCTCTTCGCCCCGCTGCGCCGCGCCTTCGCCCTCGCCGGTGGCGGAGCCCTGATCCTGTCGTTCTTTCTCGGCATCCTCGTGGCGTGGCGCGCCACGGGCCCGCTCCGGGCCCTGGCGGAAACCGCGGGCCGGATCCTTGCGACGGGCGACCTCGCAGCCCGCGTGCCCGGCGGCGCGGGCCGCGGCGAACTGGCCGAGCTCGTGCGGCAGTTGAACACCCTCCTCGAGCGCAACGCGGTCCACGTCCGCGGCCTAGGCGAGATGCTCGACAACCTCGCCCACGACCTGCGCACCCCACTGACCCGGCTGCGCGGCGCGGCGGAACTGGCGCTCCAGGATGGCGGCGATCCCGCGGAGGCCCGCGCGGCACTCGCCAGCTGCGTCGAGGAGACCGACCGCCTGCTGCACCTCCTCGAGGTGCTGCTGGATGTCTCCGCCGCCGAGGCCGGCGTCTTGCCTCTGCATCGGGAGCAACTCGATCTGGGCCAGTTGTTGCACCGGGCCGTGGACCTCTATCGGGAGGTGGCCGAGGAGCGGAGCATCCGCGTGCGCGTCGAGCAGGCTGCCCCCGCGCCGGCGCGCGTGGATGCGGTGCGGCTCGGGCAGGCGGTGAACAACCTCCTCGACAACGCCCTCAAGTACACCCCCGAAGGTGGGAACGTGATTTTGGCGGTGCGCCCCTCGGCGACGGGCGCGGAGTTGGAGGTCCGCGACGATGGTCCTGGCATTCCCGAGGCGGAGCGGGAGGCGGTGTTCCGCCGCCTGTACCGTTCGGATGCCAGCCGCTCCCAGCGCGGGCTCGGGCTGGGCCTAAGCATGGTGAAGGCCATCGTCGAGGCCCACGGAGGCACCGTCCGGGCCACCGCCGCCCTCGAGGGCGGCGCGTGCCTGCGCTTGGAGCTGCCCGCGAGCGCGGCCGCCTAGGCCGCAACCACCCCGGCGCGAGGGGCCAAGACAATCCGCGTGCCCATCGGGTCTCCTGCAACCCTCACCCTTGCGGCCGGGGAATCACGGTGGTTCGTGGACCTCGATCAGGCCCACCCCCGAAGTTCCACCAACACCGGAGAGTTTCACGGTTGAGTGAGATGATGCCGGAAATTCGAGCCGCTTGAAGGTTCGATCTAAGTCCGACAAACGCCCCGGGATCAGGAAAGGAAAACGGTGCCCTGCCCAGGAGAAAGTCCGCATCCTACGGGGCGTGGACGCTGGCAGGAGCATCGTGGACATCTGTCGGGAGAAAAACATCTCCAACGTGACGTACCACTGGCGGCGAAAGCAGTTCGGGCACCTGAACCTCAACGAGGCGAAGCGGCTAAAGGAGTTGGAGCGGGAGAACTTGGAGCTGAAGAAGATGCTCGCTGAAGCGATGCTGGCGAAGAAGGTCTTGGCGTTCCCTGGCCCGGTTGGCTCAGCCCCGGGCAAGCGATCACGGCGCCGCCGCCCTACCTGTTCCTAGGGTGTGCGCGAGGAGAATGCGCCGCACCAGTTCGCCAAACTGCGCCGACTCCACGCCGCGTCCGGGAATGTCCGTGTTGACGCGATGAACGATGACCAGGTCGAGCGGTGGGACGACTAGGACGTAATGCCCACCCGCGCCGCGCGCCGAGTAACTGCCGTCCGGTAACGTCACATTCGCAAAA
>VHCJ01000130.1 GCA_016871755.1 Verrucomicrobiota bacterium
GCAGATCCGTCTCCGCCCGCACCCCCAGAGAGCCGGTGCAAAAACAGATGCCGTTGGCGGGGGAAACCGACAGTCCGAGGATCGCCTTCAGGTCGGCGGCCGTGGACACGATGCGCGGCAGCCCCAGGACCGGAAAGGGCGGGTCATCCGGATGGATCGCCAAGCGCACCCCGGCCGCCTCCGCCGCCGGCAGCACCGCCTCCAGTAACGCCGCCAGCTGCCGCCGCAGGCCCTCCGGCCCCTCCCCGGCGTACCGCGCCAGCATCGCGCGGAGGTCATCGAGGGATAGCCCCCGCCGGACCCCCGGGAAAAGGTCCAAGGTCTGGCAGGTCAGCTCGTCCTGGCCCGCGGGGCCCAGTTCGCGCCACCCCTGGGCAGCGGCCTCGAGCACCGCCGGGCTCCAGTCCCGCTCCGCGCCCGGGCGACGCAGCGCGTGGACATCGAACGCACAGAACCGCCACGGCTCATAGCGCAACGCCTCCCGCCCATCCGGCAACAGATAGGCCAGATCGGTTCGCACCCAGTCGAGCACCGGCATAAAATTATAAACCACAACGCGAATGCCCGC
The DNA here is from genome assembly GCA_016871755.1 of Verrucomicrobiota bacterium. Lineage (GTDB taxonomy): Bacteria > Verrucomicrobiota > Verrucomicrobiia > Opitutales > Opitutaceae > UBA6669. The sequence goes on from VHCJ01000130.1 coordinate 569, forward strand.
CGCGCCGAGGCGCGCGAGCGTCGTGCGGTAGTTATTTAAGTGCCGCGCGTAGTCCCCCGTGCCCGTTTTGATCGCCTCCGAGACCGGCACGGACTCCGCGACGTCCCAGCTCAGCCCGGCGGCGGCGACGATCTCCTGTCGCGCCCGGATGGCTTCGACTGGCCAAGCGTCGCCAGCCGGAACGTCGTGCAACGAGGAGTAGATGACCGTGGCGCCCGTCTGGCGGATCTCCGCCAGAGAGACCGAGTCGCCGGGCCCAAACCACCGCATCGCCTCCGCCATCAAGGTGTTCATTTAGGGTTCCACTTGCCCGGCGGCGGGGGCGGATTCAATCCCGGACGACGCTAACCGCCCGGACCGCGAAAGGCGCTTTGCAAAGCGGGATTACAGGTTCTTCATCGAAACCGCACCTGAGTCCCCGACACCCTGCTCCCCACCCTATGCCCCTCGCCACCTTTCGCCCGTTACCCGCGCTGCTGGGCGCGGCTCTATTCCTCCCTTCGGCCCCCGGTCTGGCCCAGACCCGGCCGGCCGCGCCGGCGACCCCTCCCGCGCGCGAGGAGACCGTGACCCTGTCCCCGTTCATCATTGCGACGGAGCGGGAGACCGGCTGGTCCGCCAACGAGACGCTCTCCGCGACCCGCACCAAGCAGGCGCTCAAGGATGTGCCGGTGAACATCGACGCCATCACGGCCGACTTCATCGAGGACCTGGGCCTGTACACGGCGGATGAGGTGGCGAACTTCGTGGCCAACGCCTACGCGCCGCCGACCCTGGAGAACGACAACCAGGGCGGCGCGATCGCCTTTCGCGGCCTGTCGGGCTCCACCGCCACCCGCAACTACTTCCGTTGGTACGTGCCCAGCGACACCTACAACGTCGAGCGGATCGATTTCGGCAAGGGCTCCAATTCGCTGATCTTCGGTGACGTCGAGCCGGGCGGCCAGGCCTCGGTCTTCACCAAGCGGGCGATGATGAAGACCTTCGGCACGCTGTTCGCGGCCTACAACAACTACGGCGCCTACCGCTTCCAGCTCGATTACAACCGGAAGCTGCGCGAGGGGCTCGCCCTCCGCCTCAACGCCGTGCGCCGGCAGGAGCGGACCTTCCAGGATGCCTCGACCTACCAATTGGAGGGCGAGACCCTGACCACCACCTGGCAGCCGCTGCCGCAGACCCTGATCCGGCTCGAGTACGAGCGCGGGGACTTCGAGAACGTCCGCGGCTTCGGCGGGTTGACCATCCGCGAGATCTCCGCCCGCTCGCGCGCCTACACCTCGGACCGCCTCTACTACACCTCCGACGGCCAATGGATCGTGCGCGCCAACCTTCCCGCCGCGGACCGCTCCAATGGCCCGATCGGCGGCTCCCCGTCCCTCGTCGAGGGGGGCTACTTTGATGTGACGATGCGCAACGCCGCGGGCGCGGTGATC
>VHCJ01000131.1 GCA_016871755.1 Verrucomicrobiota bacterium
TGCCCGAGCCTCCGAGCGTCGTCGCGCTGCCGGCCCCCGACCAGAACTGGGCCACGTTGCCGAAGGCCGCGGTTGTGATCGGCCCCATGTTGAGATACACCTCGGTGCCGGGCGGGTTCGGATACCGCGGAATCACGAGCTGCCGAATCGCCGCACTGGTGTTCGATACCGAGATCCCGAAGAAGTTCGGCGCCGCGCCCGTGCTCGTCGCGACGCTGCCAGTGACGATCGGCACGGTCGCACTCGAGCCGTCGTAGAAGTTCACGACGACCGGAAACGGAAAGTCCTGTGGAGCCCCGAAGAAGTCGGTGAAGAAGAACGTCGCCCCCACCTGGCGGACGTTGTTGCTGTTGAAGTCGACGTACAGCGGCTGGCTGAACTGGAAGTTGCCGATGCCGGGCACGGAGCCGCCGTAGTAGTTGTCGAAGAACATCCCGGTCGGCACGTACGCCGCATACGACGCATAGGGCGCGCCGAGGACATACCGCTGCGCCGGGATCGGGTTCGAGAAGTCGGCAGCGGGCAGACCGGGGTAGGAGTTCGTGGCACCGCCGGCCGGCAGGGCGGCATTGAAGGTCGACTGGCTCGTGTACGTGGTGACCTGGCCGGACGCCACCGCGGCCCAGGCCATGAAGCCGACCCAAGCAGCTGCTCCTGCGAGGGTTCGCGAACCAAAACCCCTCGCCGACACGAATCCAGACTCAGACGAGTCCATAACGATGCCCCTTGGTGACGTCGCCGCTCGTGGGAAGGCACAGCGCCCCCCTGCACGCTCGACGACTCGCTTCCGCCACCCGCCTCGTCCGTCAAAAACGTCCGTCAGAGAACTGTCGTGCCGTCAACCTCCGGCAGCCTTTTCGCTTGCCGCGCCCGGGCGATCATGCCCGCCGCCGCCGTTGGAGCGTCACGCCGGCCATCGCCGCCATGGCCAGGGCCGTTGCGGCCAGCGAGGACGGCTCTGGCACGGCTGCCACGGACATGTTCGAGACATTGAGATAACCCGTGACATTATTATTTACCACGGTCATCGTCGTCAGCGGGGCATCCGTGATGGTGATCCCAGCGAAGCCGAAGGCACCGGTCGTGGTGCTCGGCACGGAGACGGACGACCCGTCACTGAAGTTCACCGTCACGTTCCCGGCAAGTCGGTTGCCATTGATGTCCGAAATCCAGATGTCAGCCCCGGCAGAAGCGACGTTGCCGGTGTTGAAGGTGACGACCATGTCTTGGGACCGATTCCAGTTTCCGACGGCCTTGAAGCCGGCATCCGGGAAAACCCCCAGTCCGGACGTCGGCGCCGTGATCGTGTACCCGACCGTGGGAATGCCACCCGTGCCGGTGACACTCGTCACGGGGGAGCTAGGAGAGTCGGGCACGCCGACGAAGTCATTGAAGTAATATCCCGCTGGCAGCGAAGACTGGAAGGAGCTGCTGCTCGTGTACGTGGTGGTGGCCGCCTGTGCAGCCGTGGCACACAGGCCCAGCGACGCGGCGACGAAGAAGCCTGCAACGGCGAGCGGACGGAAGCGGGTCATTGAAAAACTCCTCAGTGCGATGGTGTGCCGGGGTGTGGAGCGGCGTCATCCCGAGGTCTTACTGTCTGTCTTCGTGCCCCACCTGTGCAATCGCCGTGCCGAGATTCCCTCTAATTGGGGGATTCGCCCCAAGTCGTTTGTGCAGCAAGGTTTGCGGATTGTCTCCGAGGACTCGCCTTGTGGGAGTCGTTTCGCCATCAGTGCGAAACCCTTCGCAGTTCCTGGGAAATCGTTTGGGCGTAACTCGCAAATCTCGCCTGTCTCGGGCGACGGAACGATCGTTTCGGCCGTATTTTCTGGTGCGGAAGCCACTGCCAGCATGCAGTGACAGCAGATGAAAAGGTGTTGGGCCTCGGAGAATGGAAGGGTGTCTGAAAACCAACCCATCCTCACGGAGGCCCAACGCCATGATCGTCTCACAAGAACGCGCTTTTCTC
>VHCJ01000132.1 GCA_016871755.1 Verrucomicrobiota bacterium
CTATCACGGCCTGCCGGAGATGCTGCTGGCGCGCCTGACCGCCGGGCGGCCGCAGATGGTGCTCGTGGGCTGGGCGGCGGACGGGTTCCCCGTCTATGGTCCGTGGATCAGCCCGGATCCGGCGGCGCCGGCGACCGTGCGGCCGGCGGTGACCAGTTATCGCCTCCGCGCCGGTGAACGTGCGGGCGGACCGGGCGGGCGGCACGACGGGACTTACGTCCAGGACTGGGAATACCGGCCGGGCGCGGGGGATTTGGACGAGTGCAATGGGCGCTGGGGCCGGACGCTGGAGTTTCCGGAGGGCACCTACCATTACGTTTTAGGGGTATTTACGTGACTCAACCAATCACTACGGATTGTGGTTTCCGAGCGCATCGTAGGTCGTCGGCGCGACTTGGGCCGCTTGTTCCGCCAGTCGGTAAAACAGTTTGCCGCGGTACGCCGAGGTGCGGCGGTTGAAGCGAAACGTGAACTCGTCGAGGTAGTCCTGAAGGTAGTCTGCCGCTACAGCGCCCTGATGCGTTCCGAGCAGCCAGCGTTTGAGCAGAGAAATCACGCGATGCGCCCGCGGCAGAAGATGTGGCGCGTCGGGAGGTTGATGCCTTTGCACCCGCCGGTCGTGGATGTAACCCGCCAGCCCTTGGTACGCGTTGAGCCCATCGGTCTGCACGGTGCTGCCAGGCGCGATGCTGTCGGCGATAAAGCTGTGCAGCGTGGCTTTGGTGGCATTCGGAATGTGCCGCAGCCGAATCCGGCCGATGCCGGCGCCGTCGGCCTCTGTGGCAATCGCGATCAACGCCTTGGCGTAGGTTTCCCGGCCGCGAACGTTGTCCTCCTCGCCACCCCAATAAGCCTCGTCCACCTCGACCAATCCGTGCAACCGGTCCCGACCTGGCCGCACCATCGCGCGACGCAGTTTGTGCAAAACCGTCCATGCGGTCTTGTAGCTGCCCAGGCCCAGAACACGCTGCAACCCGATCGCGCTTACGCCGTTCTTCTGGGCCGTGAGTTGCCACATCGCCCGAAACCAAAGTGTCAGTGGTAGCTTGGTGTCCTGAAATGCCGTGCCCGCCGTGACCGACACCTGCCTGCGACATCCCGCACACAACCAACGCGCGTTGGTCATCGGCCACGCTTTTTGCCCCTGGCAGTGCGGGCAAGTGAAGCCGTGCGGCCAGCGCAATCCGAACAGGTACGTCCGACACGCCGCCTCGTCGCTGAAACGCTTTTCCAACTCGAGTAGCGTCCTCGGGTAGTCCTCCGCCATGCCGAGGAACCCTACAGATTGGGGATGGTTGAGTCACGTAAATACCCCTATCAACCAATGACGCCCCAAACCATCCGTCCGACCCCGGGCCGACTCCTGCGGCAAGCTCTTCGGCTCCTGTCCTCGGAGTCGGCCAAGGCATCGAAAGCGCCTTGGGCTCTCTTAACTTAATTTACCCGATCCGCTGTCCAAACGACGGGGACCACCTTACGGTGACGGCGGTCGGGGTCGTGGCCGCGGTGGCTGGTTTTACCGCCTCCGTGGTCGCCGTTGGCACCTCGGACCCGGCGGCCGGGTTCTCGCCGGTGGCTGGTAGTGGCTCCCCGGACCCGGCGGTCGGGTTGGTGGCGGGTTTTGCCGGCGGGGCGTAGCGCTTCACCGTCTCACGGTCCACCTCCAGCTCGCGCGCGATCCGTCGCTGCGACCAGCCCCGCTGCGCCAATGTGATGATCGTTTGTTGTAAGCTCACCTCGAGTCGGTTCATCGCGCCCGTTGCAACCCATGTCGCTCCCGGCGCCAATCCTCGCTCAAAGGTGGCTGGTTTTGACCCGTTCCCTACTGGCTGGTTTTACCCGACCGCTGACAGTCATGGACCAGATCGGCCTGCGGGACTGTCACC
>VHCJ01000133.1 GCA_016871755.1 Verrucomicrobiota bacterium
CGTCCTTGTTCCAGAGATTGACCACCGGGTAGTTCGCCCAGCCGTAGCGGACCGACTTCGGATTCGGCACCGAGTCGCACGTCACGACGACTTTGGAGCCGTCGACATTGGCTTTTGCCGGATGAAACTTCCGATCGTCGCCCGCGACCGTAAAGCCCTTCAGTTCACCATCCCGGGCTTCGAGTCCGGAGCCGACGTTTCGAAACGACACGACCGCCCTGCCGCCGTGGAAGGCCACCGCGTCGAACTCGGGACCGGCCGGTTCGATTTTTTCGCCATACGCCCAGGCTCGCGCTGCCCGGGCGAGCCGCTCGCCGACCGGCACCTTCCGTGGGGGATGGATGTCTTTCTCGTCGCCGACGTCGGTGATCGACACCGTGTCGACGGCAGGCACGTTGGCCGCCACCCATTGCATGGATTCACGGACCACCGCCCATTCCTGATCGACCGGCTCCGCGATGATCTTCGTGTACGGCGCCAGTTCCACGATGAAGAACGGAAAGTCTCCCTGCCTGAAGGTATCCCGCCAACTCTTCACGACGTTGGCCAGCACATGCCGGTAGTGGTGCGGCCGATCGGCGTTCGACTCCCCCTGATACCAGATGGCTCCCTTGACGCCGAAGGGCGCCAGGGGCGCGATCATGGCGTTGTAGAGGTCGTTCCGGCCCTGCGGCGTCTTCATGCCGGCGAGTTCGGGGGAGCCTTCAAAGGACTGCTTGCTCATCCATCGCTCGGCCGTCGTGCCCCCCACGTTGCTGCTGATGAGGCCCACCGGGACCCCGATCGCGGTCTGGAGAGCGCGGCCGAAGTAGTAGCCGACCGCCGAGAAGGTCCGCACCGTGTCCGGCTTCGCCTCGGCCCACGCCCCTGACACGTCGCTCCGCTGCTCGGGCGAGCCGGCGCGCGCGACGGTGAACAGCCGAATCCGGGGGTTCTCGGCCGTCTCGAGCGCCTCCTTGGCGCCGGCGCACTGGTGAATCTCCCATTGCATGTTCGACTGCCCGCCGCATAGCCAGACGTCCCCGACGACCACGTTGACCCGCTTCACCATCTGCTCGCCCTGCGTGACGACGAGATCCCTACCCTCGGCACTCGCGGCCAGCGGGGCCAACTCTACCCGCCAGGCCCGTGGCTTGTTTTCCAAGACGGCATCACAGGTGGCGCAGTGCTCCGCCACCGGGGTCGCCGCGACCGACTGCCCGGCGAAGCTGACGGTCACAGGACCACCACCGTCGGTGGTGCCCCAGATGGCGACCTTGCGGTCCCGCTGCAGAATCCCGTTGTCGGTGAACAAACCGTGAAGCTTCAGATCGGCACGCGCCGTGAGCGCGGGAAGAAGGGTGGCCAGCAGCGTGGCTGCGGAACATCCGCGGTTGAGCATCTCAGGACTCCGGAGGGAACAGATGGATCGACGTGGGAGGAAAAATAAAGGCTCATCCGGGATTTTTGTGGGTCAACTGGTGAGGCCGGGGTAGCCCGTGCCATCTCGCCGGACGCTGTCGAGTAGGCCCGGGGGCTTTCGCCCCCGGGCCTCTCTCAGAACCGGACTTGTGGGTCACACATCCGGCTCTTTGGGTTCCGGTCTCAGCGGACGGACAATGCTGTCCGGCAAGAGGCCGGTGCAACCGACTTGCGTCGGCTTCACTGGCGCCGAGATCGTTCGCGGTCCTGCGGTTCGCTATGTGCAGCAGGGAGTCTCTGCCGCCGGATGCGTCCGACGGTCCTGACTCCCCGCCCCCTGGCGGGCTGGCGGCGAACACGAACTTCAGTTGGCGTGATCTCATGCTTCAAAACCCATCGCCCCCTTCGCTCCAGCCGCTTTCACGGCCTTCATCGCTACTACG
>VHCJ01000134.1 GCA_016871755.1 Verrucomicrobiota bacterium
ATGCCGCGCCCGCACCGCTTGCGGCCACCCTCCGCCCATTCCTCGCCGACTATTGCGTGAGCTGCCATGGGGCCGAAAAGCAGAAGGGCGACATCCGGCTCGACGGGCTCAAGCTCACCGGCGATCTCGCGAAGGAACGCGAACTTCTCGAACTCGTGCGCGACCAGATCCGCGACGGGCAGATGCCGCCGAGAAAGGAGAAGCAGCCGGATGCCGCGCTCGCGCATCGCGTCGTCACGCTGCTGACCCATGCTTTGCCGAAAGGGCAGACCGCCGAGCAATTCGCCTCCGAGCAATTGCCGAACCGGGGCAACCTCATCGCGCACGAGCTTCTCTTCGGTAAACCCGGCGGCGAGGTGAAGCCGCCCGCAGGCCGGCTTTGGCGGCTGAATTCCGATTCCTACTTCGGGATGCTCGGCGGCGTTTATCGGGGCCGGATGGATGGACTGGTGAGGCCCTTCACGCTCATTCCCGAGCGCGGATTGAAAGACTACGCCGCCCTTTACTCGATGGACGAGCCGACGACGGAGATCCTCCTGCGCAACGCCGCCGCCATCGTCGAGCGCCAGACCGCGCATGAAATCAAGGACGGCAAACCCAGCGGAAAGCAGGACACCGTGCGCGAGTTTGTCGCGCTCATGGATCCCGCGAAGCGTGCGGCGCCGGAGCAGATCGCGGCGGCGGTGAAACTTCAGTTCACGATGGCCATCGGGCGCGCGCCGTCCCCGGAGGAAGTCGCCCGCTACCAGGCGCTCTATGAGAAGTGCGCGCGCGATGGCGATCTTCCCGGTGCGCTGAAGACCACGCTCCAGGCCGTTCTCCTGCGCGCCGACGCGATCTTCCGTTCCGAACTCGGCGGCCTGCCCGACGAGCGTGGCCGCGCGCCGCTCGCTCCTGCCGAACTCGCCGCCGCCCTCAGCCTCGCGCTTGGCAACAAGCGGCTCGAACCTTTCACCGCCGCCGCCGCCAAGGGCCAACTCGCCACCAGGGAACAAATCGCCGCCGTCGTCCGCAGCGTTTTGGAAAGCACGGACAAGCGCCTCGCCAAACCGCGCGTGCTCGAATTCTTCCAGCAATATTTCGGTTACACGACTGCGACGGAGATTTTCAAAGCGCCGAAGTTTCCCTTCCCAGAGGCGGCCACCGAGTGGGAGCAGCGCAAGGGCAGGTGGCCACAGGGCGACGAGACAAAACGCGGGTCCGTCCATTTTCCTTCGCTGCTCGTCACGGATACGGACCGCCTGATCCAGCATGTGCTCGATGACGACAAGGACGTGCTGCGCACGCTGCTGACGACCGACCTTTCTTTCGTGAACCTGCGGCTCAAGGAGGACAAGAAGACCCGCCAGTTCGTGCCTGCCGCGGCCGTCGAGCTGAATGCTACCAACGATCGCGGCATGGTCGGCCCGCACTATGTCTATGGCTTCGACACATGGCCCCAGGAACAGCCGGTCAAATCGCCCGCCGACAAACCCCGCCTGGGCATTCTCATGCAGCCGGCGTGGCTTGCGGCGCACTCGACAAATTTCGACAACGATCCCGTTCGCCGCGGCCGCTGGATCCGCGAGCGCCTCCTCGGCCAGACCGTGCCTGACCTGCCCATCGGCGTGGTCGCGCAGGTCGAGTTCCGCGACGGTGACCGACTGCTTGGCGTCTCGGACAAAGCGCCGTGGAAGCTGGACGGGGTGAAGTTCGACCGCGGATTGCACGTTCTCATCGCGGTGGGCGTGAAGACCGACGGCACCCGCACCAGCAGCCGCCCGGCGTTGCTGGTCGTGAAATGAACGTAGTAGCGGTGCGGCGCAA
>VHCJ01000135.1 GCA_016871755.1 Verrucomicrobiota bacterium
ACCATACGGCGCCGATCAACATGACCTATGCGTTGCACGAGGCGTTGACGATCGTGCTCGAGGAGGGGCTGAACGCGCGCATCGCGCGCCATGCCGCAATGCATCAGCGGCTGCGTCGGGGACTCGAGGCCCTGGGTCTCGCCTACATCCCGAAGAACTCCCTGCACACGCTCAACTGCATCGGAATCCCCGCGGGTGCCGAGGACCTCAAGGTCCGTCAGCGTCTGCTCGCCGACTACGGCATCGAGATCGGGGCCGGTCTCGGCGTGATGGCCGGCAAGGCGTGGCGCATCGGCCTGATGGGTCATGGGTCGACCGTGCGCAACGTGGATCTCGTCCTCGCCGCCCTGCGCGAGGTGCTCCGCTGAACGGCCGTGGGGAATGTCCTCCCCAACCGTCTTGTGGGCGTCCTGCCGCCCGAACGCTGGTTGACCCGACCGGTCGAGCTGGCGGCGTATGAGAGCGACGCCTTGACGGCATTCCGGACCCGACCCGTCGCCGTGGCCGTTCCGGAGACCACCGACGAGGTGGTCTCCCTCGTCCGTGCCTGTCACGACGCCCGGATCCCGTTTGTCGCCCGGGGCAGTGGCACGAGCCTCTCCGGTGGATCCCTGCCGGTGGCGGACGGGATCGTGATCACACTCAACCGCCTGAACCGGATCCTCCGGATCGACCCCGGCCAGAGGATCGCCGTGGTGGAGCCGGGCGTCATCAATACCCACGTCTCGGTCGCTGCCGCCGCGCACGGGTTGTATTACGCGCCGGATCCGTCCAGCCAGACCATCTGCACCATCGGCGGCAACGTGGCGTTCAACTCCGGCGGCGCCCACTGCCTCAAGACGGGCATGACCGCGAATCACGTGCTGGGTCTCAAGGCGGTTCTCGCAACCGGTGAGGTGGTGTCGTGGGGCGGTGACAGTCGGGAACGGGTGGGACCGGATTGGTGCGGCCTGTTCACCGGCAATGAGGGCCTCTTCGGAATCGCTCTCGAGATCACCCTCCAACTCCTGCCCAAGGCGGAAACCGTCCACACGGTGCTCGCCGGATACCGGTCCCTCGAGGAGGCCGGCAATGCGGTGGCCGCTGTCATCGGGAGCGGTCTGCTCCCGTCGGCGATGGAAATCATGGACGCCCTGGCGCTGGAGGCGGCGCGGGCCGCGGTCCATGCGGACTACCCGCCGGGATGCGAGGCGGTCCTGATCGTCGAGCTGGAGGGCCCGCGTGAAACCGTGGCGGTCGAACGGGCGCGGCTCGACCAGATCCTTGCGGTGAGCGCGGCGGTCGGAATCCGTCCAGCCCGGGATGCCGCCGAACGCCTGGCGATCTGGAAGGGTCGGAAATCGGCCTTCAGCGCGGTGGGACGGCTGTCGCCGGACTACATTGTCCAGGACGGCGTCGTCCCCCGTCAGCGTCTGGGCGAGGCGCTGCGGCGGATCGATCTCATGGGGCGGGAGGCCGGCATCCGGGTGGCCAACGTGTTCCACGCCGGGGACGGCAACCTGCATCCCTTGATCCTGTTCGATGGCCGCCAGCCCGGAGCCCTCGAACGCGCGGAGGTCCTGGCCGGACGCATCCTGCGGATGTGTCTCGAAATGGGTGGCTCCATCACCGGCGAACACGGAATCGGGGTGGAGAAAAGCGCCTTCCTGCCAGAGATGTTTGGTGCCGACGAGATCGAGGTCCTGCGTCGACTGCGCGCGGCGTTCGATCCGTTGGAGATCGCGAACCCGGGCAAGATGTTCCCCGACGGCACGGCGCCCGCGCTGCAGCATCGGGGAGCCCATCCGCTGG
>VHCJ01000136.1 GCA_016871755.1 Verrucomicrobiota bacterium
CGGACGAGGTCGCCCGTGCGGTAGATCCGGCCGAGGCGCGGGTGCACCGGGAAGCGTTCCGCGGTGAGCTCGGGGCGCCGCCAGTAGCCGCGGGCGAGGCCGGCGCCGCCGAGGCAGAGTTCCCCCGCGGAACCCTCGGGCACCTCCGTGCCGGCGGCGTCGAGGAGCCACGCGTGCGCCCCGCGGACCGGGCGCCCGATGCCGACCGGCTCCCCGGGCACGACGACCTCGCGCAGGCAGGTGACAGTACATTCGGTGGGGCCGTAATCGTTGATCAACGTGCGTCCGCGGGCCCAGCGGTCGGCGAGTTCGGGGGGCAGCGCCTCGCCCCCGACGAAGATCATCCGCAGCCCGGGCAATTCACGGGCGGGGTCGAGGCAGCCGGTGGCCCGGAGCAGCGTGGGCGGGGGGCAAAAGACCGTGATGCGCTCGCGGCGCAGCCAGTCGACCAGGTCGGGGCCGAGGCGCACCGTGGCGTCGTCCATCGGCACCAGCGTGGCGCCGGCGGCGAGGGCGAACCAGATCTCCTCGACGGAGGAGTCGTAGGCGACGGAGGAATTCTGCGCGACGCGGTCGGCGGGACCGATGCCCCAGCGCGCGAGGTCATCGGCGACGAGGTTGGCGATCGCGCGGTGCTCGATCATCACGGCCTTCGGCCGGCCGGTCGTCCCGGAGGTGTAGATCAGGTAGGCGAGCCGCTCCGGCGCCACGGCGGGCAAGGGGTCAGGCCGTGAATCGCTAGTCGTCTCCCCCGGAGCGGGTGCCGTATCCGATGGCAGTAGCGATTCACGGCCTGACCCCTTGGCGGCGGAGGCCACCACCGCCTGCACGTCGAGGGCCGGCCGGGGATCCCCGAGCTGGCGGAGGCGGGCGGCGCCGGCGGGATGGGTGAGGACCGCCACCGCGGCGGAGTCCTTGAGCAACTCGGCGAGGCGGGCATCGGGGAAGGCGGGGTCGAGGCAGGTGTAGGCGGCGCCGGCCTTGAGGGTGCCAAGCTGGGCCGCGTAGAGGTCCCAATGGCTGCGCGGGAGCAGGATCGCGACGACGCCCTCGCCCCGGAGGTGATCGCGCAGGGCGGTGGCGACCGCGTCGGCCGCGGCATCGAGTTCCGCGTAGGAGAGCGTGACACGCGCGGGGCGGTCGGGGCCGGGCGGCACGTCGATAGCGGGGCGGTGGGGCCAGCGGCGGGCGGCGCTCTCGAGGAAGGCGTGGAGCACGGCCGGTTCACCCTCGACCCCGGGCGGGGGCGGGGCGGCGGCGGTGGGCGGGGTCATCGGGGCGGGAAAACGGGCGCGGGGCGCCGGGGGAATCCTCCAAGAGAGGCGATCCGGAAGGGGAAGACCACGCCAAATTCCCCGCCGCGGCCACGAAGGCGGCTTGTTCCCGGGCGGTGCCAAGCGCAGGCTGTCGGCGATGCAACTGCGGTTCCAGAAGACCTCGGTCGTCGAGCAGGTCGCGCGGGCCATCCGGGAGGAAATCACCTCCGGGAAGTGCCGCGGCTGGCTGCCGACGGAGCGCGCGCTCTGCGAACAACTCCGGGTCAGCCGAAGGACGCTCCGCTGCGCGCTCGACCAGTGAGAGAGACGCCGGAACTGCTCCACCTTTGATGTCAGTCTGAGACGTTGGTTGATGTGGTGGGTTTGGCGGTCGTTGGCAATCTGAGGCGGAGGGACGGACCGGCTTGGCGGTCCGGCCCGGAGCCTGAGATTGGTAAGGCGTTTTTGGCCGCGAAGCGTCGCGGCGATTTATAGCCAAGCGAGCTGTGCGGCCGCTCGGTGT
>VHCJ01000137.1 GCA_016871755.1 Verrucomicrobiota bacterium
AGAGCTGCGCGACGCCATGCTCGCAGCCACGGGCGAACTGAATCGCACCCTCGGCGGCATTCCGAACCGGCCTGAGATCAATCTGGAAGCCGCCCTGCAACCGCGTCAGGTGATGGGGACTTTCGCCGCCGCGTGGGTGCCGAATCCGAAGCCGGAGCAGCGCCACCGACGCTCGCTCTACGCGCTGAAACTGCGCGGCCTCACCGACCCGCAACTCGAGGTCTTCAATGCGCCCGCGCCGGATTTTTCCTGCGAGCGGCGCGAGGCCAGCACCGTCACGCCACAGGTCTTCAGCCTCTTCAACGGCCAGTCCACGCAATCCCGCGCCCTCGCGCTGGCGCATCGCGTGCTCAAGGAAGCGCCCGAGGATGAAAAGGCCATCGAGCGGCTCTTCTCCCTCGTGTTTTCGCGTGGGCCGAGCGTGGAGGAAAAGCGTGACTGCCTCGCGCACTGGCGGGATACGATTGCGCTTGTCCAAACCGCGCCCGCGCCTGCCAAACCGCCGCTCGAAGTGCGCCGCGATGCGGTCGAAGAAAACACCGGCGAGAAGTTCTCCTTCAACGAAACACTGCACGCCTACGCGGAGTTCGTCCCCGACCTCCAGCCCGCCGATGTCGATGCCCGCACCCGGGCGCTCGCCGATGTCTGCCTCGTCCTGCTCAACTCCAACGAGTTTGCCTATGTCTATTAAGCCCTTCTTCCCCTGCGCCGGAGCCCGCGCTTTGCACGCGCCCACACGCCGCGAGTTCATCTACAGCTTGGGCGCTAGCCTCGGCAGTGTCGCCTTCAGTTCGTTGCTCGCCGAGGAGGCGAAGAAACATCCGCTCGCACCGAAGCAAGGCCACTTCCCAGAGGCGAAGGCGAAGAACGTCATCTTCCTCATGATGGAGGGCGGGCCGTCGCACATCGACACCTTCGACCCCAAGCCTGCGCTGGCGAAACTGCACCTCAAGGAGTTCGTGCGCGAGGGCAAACAGAAGTCCGCGATGGAAAGCGGCAAACGCTACTACGTGAAGAGCCCGTTTGCTTTCGCCAAGCACGGCCAAAGCGGCGCGGACATGGCGGAGAACTGGACGCATCTCGCCAAGGTCACGGATGATCTCTGCTTCTTCCGTGGCTGCACCGTGGACAGCGTGAACCACCCCACCGCGATGTATCAGATGAACTGCGGCAACCGCTTCGGCGGCGACCCCGGCATCGGTTCGTGGGTGAACTACGGCCTCGGCACGCTCAATCAGGACCTCCCCGGCTTCATCGTGCTGCCCGAGGTGAGCTACCCGCAGGGCGGCGCGGCGAACTGGAGCAACGGCTATCTGCCCGCCAGCTTCCAGGGCACGCCGCTCCGGGCCAAAGGCTCGCCCATTCTCGATCTCACGCCGCCGCCCGGTGTCAGCGAAGCACGTCAGCGCAAGAACCTCGACCTGCTCGCCAAGCTCAATACGAGCCACGCCGTGCAGCATCCCGACCACGACGAACTGGCCGCGCGCATGGACAACTACGAACTCGCCTTCCGCATGCAGATGCAGGTGCCGGAGACGCTCGACCTTTCCAAGGAAGACGCGAAGACCAAGGAACTCTACGGCATCGGCAACGACGCCACGGACGCCTTTGGCCGCAAATGCCTCCTCGCCCGCAAGCTCGTCGAGAAAGGCGTGCGCTTCGTGCAGCTCTACAACGGCTCCTGGGACAGCCACGACTACATCGAGCGCGCCCACGGCAATCTCGTGCGCGG
>VHCJ01000138.1 GCA_016871755.1 Verrucomicrobiota bacterium
AGGATGCGCTGGGGAACGGGACTGGGGCCGGGGCCGAGGAGGACGCGTTCAGCGGGGTGCACGCGGGCAGCAGAGAAGGCTGGGGTGGAGGAAACGAGCCGAAAGTGGCTGCGGCTTGCCTCGGGGGTGCCGTTGGTCTGCGCTGCGCGGATGGTCGCCTTTTCCTGCTCCCGCCGGCGTTTCCTCGCGCGATCGACGGCCGCGCTAGCGGTGGGCGCCCGGGGTCTTGGGGCAGTCGCCGCGCCCTTGCGCTTGGGTCTGGTGGCCGACGCGCAGTACGCGGATGTGCCCGCGCAGGGCACGCGGCACTACCGGCGCTCGCTGGCCCGCTTGGAGGCCGCGGTGGCGGACTTCGCGGAGTTGCCGCTCGCGGGCTGCGTGCATCTGGGCGACCTCATCGACCGGGACTGGGCTAGCTTCGCGCCGATGCTCGGGGCGCTCGGGCGCGGCCAGCACCGCTGGCATCACCTGTTGGGCAACCACGATTTCGATGTCCGGGAGGAAGAGAAGGAGTGGGTGCCCGCCTTGCTCGGCCTTCCTGCCCGCCGCGGGGTTTTCGACCTGCCGGGCTGGCGGTGCCTGCTTCTGGATACGAACGATGTCAGCCGCTACGCGCATCCGGCCGGAAGTCCCGCGCGGGAAAAGGCAGAGCGCGAGCTGACCCGCCTGATCGCCGCCCGGGTCCGGCAGGCGAAACCTTGGAATGGGGGCGTGGGCCCCGTGCAGTTGCGCTGGTTCGAGACGGAGTGCGCGGCCGCCCGCCGCGAGGGCCGTCGCGTGCTCGTCCTGTCACACCACCCCGTCTGGCCCGCAGGCGATCACTGCGTATGGAACGCGGGGGAAGTGCTCGCGGCCGTGGATCGCCAGCCGAACGTCGTCGCGTGGCTGAACGGCCACCATCACGCGGGTGCCTTCGGTGAACGCCACGGGGTGCCTTACGTTACCCTGCGGGGAATGGTCGAGACGGCGGACTCCACGGCCTACGCGGTTGCAATCCTCTAAGCGGACCGTCTGATCATCGAGGGGCGCGGGCGCGAGCCCTCCCGGGAGCTGGCGCTGCGGCCCTGGTCCGCGGGTTGAGGCGGGGCCCGGGCCGGGTCAGCGGACGGCGGCCCAGACCCGCTGGACGTCGTCGTGGTCCGCGATTTCCTGCAGAAACTCGCCGACCTCGCCCCGCTGGGTTTCGCCGAGGTCCGGGTAGGTCTTCGCGATGTACCCGAGCTCGGCGGTGACGACCGTCCAGCCGTGCTGTTTCAGCCAGCTGGCGGCGGCGTGCACCGCGGTGCGGTCGGTGAGGAGGCGGACGCCGATCGCGCCCTCGGGGATGTCGTCGTTACGGGCGTGGTCGATTTCCTCAAAATCATTTGCTCCCGCCTCGATCGCGGCGGCCTCGCGGTCGGCGGCGGCGTCCGGATGGTGGGCCTCGACGATCCCGCAGTGGTCAAAGAGAAACTTGTTGCTGCCCGCGCCGCCCATCACGCCCTTGCGGAAGAGGGCCCGTAGATCGGCCGAGCTCCGGTTGTGGTTGTCCGTCATCACCTCGACGATGACCGGTACCTTGTGCGGGGCATAGCCCTCGTAGACAACGTGCTCCAGCGAGGCGCTGTCGCCTCCGCCGCCGGCGCCCTTGTTGATTGCCCGCTGGATCACGTCGCGGGTTACGCTGGCCTTACGGGCCTTTTCCACCGCGGCGAAGAGGCGGGCGTTGCCCTCGGGGTCCG
>VHCJ01000139.1 GCA_016871755.1 Verrucomicrobiota bacterium
AACCCGCGCGTGCCCGCCATGGAGCCAACGACGAATGGGACGATAGGCCGTATTAGCGGCCTCCCGGTGGACGGAACGCTTGTTCGCAGACCCAGCGCGGAGAGGGACTGCAGTCGGGCCTGCTATCGCGCTTGCTGGAATCCGAAGTACCTTTCTTCTATGACCATCGACCTCGCCTACCCCCTCGGCCGCTTCCAACGCCCCGCGGAGTTTACAGCGGGGGAGCGCGCCCAGCGCATCGGCCAGATCCGCGACCTCCCGGTTGAGCTCCGCGGCGCGCTCCACGGGCTTGATGACCCCCAAATCGACACCCCCTACCGCCCCGGCGGATGGACCGTCCGGCAGGTGGTCCATCACCTCGCTGACTCCCACACCAACGCCCTCACGCGGCTCAAGCTCGCTCTCGCCGAGGAGAACCCCACCATACGCCCATACGACGAGAAGAGGTTCGCGGAGCAGGCCGACGCCCGGATGCCGCTCGCCCCCTCCCTCCAGATGCTGGAGGGGGCGCACGCGCGGCTCGTCACCCTGTTTGAGGCAATGACGCCGGACCAGTTCGCGCGGCCATACCTGCACCCCGCCAACGGGCCGCAGATCCTGGATGGGCTACTGGCCCTCTACGCGTGGCATGGGCGGCATCATGTCGCGCACATCACGGGGTTGCGAGCGCGGGGAAAGTGGTAGTCCCTGGCTAAGGAAGCGCGTCGCCCACCGGCTCGAGCAGCTCCGGGGCGTTATTCCGCGGACTGTTGATCAGCGACGAGACCTCGTGCGCGGCTAGCCGCCCTTCCGCGCAGGGCACGAGTAGGGCGTGCAACGCCTCTGGCCCGGTGTCGGCACTCAGCCAGGCGTCCTCGTCCCCCGGCTCCAAGATCACCGGCATCCGACCATGGATCGGTGCCATGAAGCCGTTGGCCTCGGTGGTGATCACGGCGAAGGTCTGCACCTCGTCCCCGTCAGTATCGGCCCATCGATCCCAGAGCCCCGCGACGCTCAGGATCGCGCGGTCCTCGCGATAGATGGCGAAAGGGCGCTTCCGGGTACCGTCACGCTGCCACTCGATGAACCCGGAGAGCGGGACGATGCACCGCCGTTGCCGGAAGGCCACACGGAATGAGGGCTTCTCGGCAATGGTCTCGGCCCGCGCATTGATCATCGAGGCGCCGATCTTGAGCTCCTTGGCCCAGGACGGGACGAGCCCCCAGCGGAGTCGGGCGAGTTCACGCGCGCCGTTCACCTCGCGAACAATGGGCGTTAGCTGCGTGGGGGCGAGATTGGCGGTGGGGGTGAACTCGCCGAGAGTGGCCGGTCGCCTCTTGAGGTATCGGGTGGCGAGGTCGGCCTCGGTGAAGAGGGCGTAGGCGCGTCCGCACATATTTGGAAAGTATGGCGCCCGAGGGCCCGGGAATGCGAGACGCCGGACGATAGACCGTATTAGCGGCCTCAACTGTTCACGGAAACCTTGTGCTCAGACCCTGAGGCGACGTGGCAGCTTCTCGGCTGCTTCTCCATGCGTACCACACGGCGAAGATCACGGCGGACATCCCGTCGTATCACACGACGCCGGAGGATGCGGCGCGCCTGGCCGCGAGCGCGGGCGTGAAGGAGACCTTACCGCGCCAAATGGCGCGCGGCGGCGACTTCGATGGCGGCCGTCACGGCAAGCAGCACGGCGGGCAGCCAGGCTATCGCCGCCGCCGCCGATGGCGTAAGC
>VHCJ01000140.1 GCA_016871755.1 Verrucomicrobiota bacterium
GGCGTCGAGGGCGGCGCGCCGTACGAGGGCCAGTACTACGCCTCGGGCGGCACGAGCGCTGACGGCGGCTTCTCGACCGGCTGGACCACGCTCGGCACCCACATCCCGGCCAACGCCGGCTGGTTCCTGAGCCCGCCGACGCTCGCGGACAACCGCGCCGAGAGCCTGTCCCACTTCAGTGGCTTTCGCGAAAACAGCAACACCGCTGCGGCCAACGGCACCTTCGGCGTGTGGGCCGGCCACTGGGTGTTCACGGGCAGCACCAGCTCTGCCATCATCACCATCTCCGGCACGAGCAAGGACGGGCTCTCGGGTAACACCGGGACCCACACGGCGACTAATTTCGAGCAGCTCCCTGCTCCGGGCGCCATCGCGCTGCTCGGCGTCGTGGGCCTGGCCTCGCGTCGTCGCCGCGCCTGAGTTCGCGCGGCCACAGCATGCGTCCGCCAGGAGGTGCGGCGGTCGCATGACATGAACCACCCGTCGCCGTCCGAAAGGACGGCGACGGTCTTTTTGCAATTTGTCTGTGCGTTGGGTTTGCGTTGCACGTGGCATGGGTCATGATCTGCGTGTCCGGGCGCCGCCGCTGACGGTGCCCCGGGCTCCCCTTCCTTCGGCCCGCGGAACAGTTCCGCCGGCCGCTTCCCTGGCCCGATCGGCATGCAACTGGAGAGAAGAGAGATGAAAAGGGCTTTCGTGTTCGCCACGTCGGCGATGGCTGTCGTTTCCGCGTCCGCAGATGCCGGGGTGATCGGCTTCGCCGCCTTCAGCCGGATCGCCTCCAACGGCAACCGCGTCATCGACGTGGTGGCCGTGATGCAGAACGCCAACGACCGCCTGCTCAACGTCTACGGCGCCGACCTCCGCAACAACGCGGGCGCCGGCGGCGCTTCCTTCTTCACGCAGCAGGCGGGCGCCGCCACGCGCGGCTGGAAGCCCGATGCCGCGAGCAGCACCCGCTCGAGCATCGTCGACAGCTTCTGCACGATCGGCGTCGAGGGCGGCTCGCCGTACGAGGGCCAGTACTACGCCGCGGGCGCCGCGGGCGCCGACGGCGGCTTCTCGACCGGCCCGTGGAAAACACCGGGATTCCGTGATCCATTCGGTGATCCGATTGCGCCTTCCGCTTTGGCAGTAGCTGTGGCCTTCCGTTCGGCCAGGCTTGTCCCTTTCACCCGGTGCGCCCCGCAGTGCGGATGGCGGACCCAACACACGGAGCAATGAACTATGGACCGTCGTCCCACACCTCGTACGTGTCAGCACACAACTTGGAGAAAGGAGATGAAAGGAGCCTATCTGTTTGTCGCGTCCGCGACTGCCGTGGTGTCTGCGTCGGCTGACGCCGGCATCGTGGGTTTTTCGGCTTTCTGGCGCGTTGCTGCCAACGGCAACAAGGTCGTCGACCTGGTCGCCGTGATGCAGAACAGCAGTGACCGTCTGCTGAATGTGTACAACGTCAACACGTCCTCCACCTTCATCCAGCAGCCCGGCACCGCGACCCGCGGCTTCAAGCCCGACGCTGCCTCGAGCACCCGCTCGAACATCGTCGACAGCTTCTGCACGATCGGCGTCGAGGGCGGCGCGCCGTACGAGGGCCAGTACTACGCCTCGGGCGGCACGAGCGCTGACGGCGGCTTCTCGACCGGCTGGA
>VHCJ01000141.1 GCA_016871755.1 Verrucomicrobiota bacterium
AGAATGGCGACTGTTGCGGGTGTCGGGGACGATAAACGCCGCCGGCCTCCTTGGCCCCGCAGAACATACCTGACCTCCTTGCGGAGGCAGGCTACGCCCCGGCATCGGACTCGAGCAAGCGTGGAAACCGGTTCTGGCCTCGGCCTGCCCGTTGACCCGATCGATCGGGTCATAAGTCAGCACCGCGTCGTTTTCCTTCCTGGGCGGGAGCGTGGCGGGCTGCATGTCGCGCCACTGACCGGCCCGCCCGCTGCCTCATGGCGCAGCGCCTCGTGCGCAAGGTCTGCAAACGCTGCGGCCAGCCCTACCAGCCCACCGAGCACGAGGTCAAATCGCTTCGCCTCGACGGGGCCCCGGGCGACTCGGCCAGCTACCGCAAGGGGCGCGGCTGCACCGACTGCAACAAGACCGGTTACCGCGGGCGCATGGGGATCTTCGAGATCTCCGTCATCGACGACGAGGTGCGCAAGCTGATCTACGAGAAGGTCTCCGCCACGGTCCTCCGCACCCGCGCGCGCGAGCTGGGCATGCGCACCTTGCGCGAGGACGGCACCCGCAAGGTCGTTGCCGGCCTGACCACGCCCGATGAAGTGATCCGCGCCACCGTGATGGACATCGACTGAGCCCCCTTTCCCACCTATGTCGTACTCGATGTCAGACCTGCTGCAGTTGGTTGTCCAGGAAGGCGCTGCCGACCTCCACCTGCGCGTCGGCGTGCCCCCCGTCATCCGGCTCCACGGCGTCCTCCACAAGGTCGAGGGCCCGCCCCTCCGGCCCGAGGACACGGAGGAACTGATGCGCACCATCACCTCGGAGGAGAACGTCCAGCAACGCGGCGGCGCCGATTTCGGCTTCGCCTTTGGCGAACTGGCCCGGTTCCGCGTCAGCATCTTCAGGGAGCGAGGGCATTAAGCGCGCCGCAAACTCCTGGCCGGCCTGTTCGCCGCCCTCAGGTTCCACCATGGTTGCCGAGGCAGCGATGCACGTCGTCTGAGCGGCGCTTCGGCCACAGAACGAACGCAGCCGCCTGATGAGGCAGGCGGTCTCGGCGCCCTGAGCGCCTTTGAACGTGTGCGCCTCGTCGAAAACAATGAACTCCAACTGCGCGGCGTCGAACAGCTCGACGTCCCGCTGCCGCGTCAACAACAACTCCAACTGCTTGACGTTCGTCAGCAAGATCCGCGGCTGCTGGCCGGCGGCCCGCATCTCCTCGCGGCAGCACCGTTCCTCGGGCGGATGAATGGCGTGGTTTCCCTGGCCGCGGCCCTGCTCCCGCTCGCGCTCTCGCTGGGCAGCCGCAGCGTCATAGGCCGCCCGCGACGCAACCCTGAGCCGCTTCCCGGTCAGGTCAGCCACCCGCTCGGGCGTCTTACCGACATACATGCCGAAGGGAATCCCGGCTCCGACCAACAGCCAGCGCAGCCGTTCGAGTTGGTCTTCCGCCAGGGCGTTCATCGGATAGACAAGCACCGCCACGATCCCCGCCGGCGCCGCCGCGTCCCGCAGGTGCAAGCAGCGGCTGATGGTCGGATACAGAAAGGACTCCGTCTTGCCCGAACCCGTGCCTGTC
>VHCJ01000142.1 GCA_016871755.1 Verrucomicrobiota bacterium
GCGACAAGGGCACTCCAGAGCAGAAGGCCATCGTTGCCGCCAACCAGAAGGGCGACCGCGCCACCCTGAAGGCGGACTCGTTCATCCCACTCACAATGGCCGCCGTCTACCTGCTCCTGATGTTCTACTTCAAGGGCATCGGCGGTTACCGCCCGGTGAAGCTCGAGGAGCAGACCTGAGCCGCCCCGCGGTCCTGACCTTCCGGCCGCACCCTTCGCCGGGTGCGGCTTTTTGGTGCCCGGATTCCCGCCCCGCGGCCCGGTTGGCGGCCGCGGGAGCCCCTAACTTCGATCGAAGGAGAATCGAAGGAGAAGCGAAGGAGAACCGAAGGATGCCGCGGGAGGCCAGCCTCACGCCGCGAGGCGGGGTGCCGCCGCGCGGCTCCGGCGCGGGACGAGCACCGTGAGGACGCCGTCCGCCAGCTCCGCCTCCATCCGGCTGAAGTCGTAGCCCGCGCCCAGGCGCAGGCGCAGGAGGTAGTCGCGCTGGGCGGCCTCGAGGTGGAGCGCCTCGAAGTTCGGGCGCACCACGCGTTCCTTGCGCGCGAGCACCGTCAGGTCGGCCCCGCGGCCCTCGATCTCCACCGCGGAGTCGTCGACCCCCGGCACGTAGACCGTGATCCGCACGCCCTCCGGGTGCTCCGCGCACTCGTGGACCGGCTGCCGGGGCCGCCGGTCAGAGCGGACGTTCAGGGCAGGGCGGACCTCGGCGCGGGGCCGGAGGGAGGTTTCGGTGTGGTTCATGGAGGAAAGGGTGGAAGCGCCTTCCTCGCCGGTCGGAAGACCGTCGGGCTTGGCTCAGGAACTGCGCTTCCGGAGGGAAGCTTCAGTGCTGGCGGCCCGGACCGGTCTGTTTGTTTCCGACGGAAACGGTGACCGCGCCCATGCCGCCACAGCGCTGCCAGGCCTGCTGGGAGCAGGCGCCGGAGCGGCGGGCGTTGGAATGGTGCGTGACGGTCATCCGAAAACAAAGCGACAGAACGCAATGCAGGCTCCGTGCCAAGTCAGAATCGCGATTTTCCGCGAGATTGCGCCCCGGCGTGCGGCCCGCCACGGTCCGGCGATGACCCCCGGATCCGATGATTCCACTACCGTGGCCGCCCTGAAGGCGCGCGTGCTCGCCTTTGCCCGCGAGCGCGACTGGGAGCAGTTCCACAGTCCCAAGAACCTCAGTATGGCGCTCGCGGCCGAGGCTGGCGAGTTGATGGAGCCTTTCCTGTGGGTCTCGCCCGAGGAGGCCCGGCGTCTCGCCGCCGATCCCGCCCGCCAGCCCCGCATCGCGGACGAATTGGCCGACGTGGTCGTCTATGCCCTCCAGTTCGCCAATATGGCCGGCATCGACCTTTCCTCCGCGATCGCGACCAAGATGGCCGCGAACGCCGCCAAATACCCCGTCGAACGCGCCCGCAGCCGCTCCGACAAGTACGACGAGCTCTGACCGGCTCAGCCGCGGCCGCCGAAGCTCACGTAATCGTCCAAGTCCAGCAGGTCCGCGAAGCTCCGGATGTCATCCCGGTCGGGGGCCGCGGCCTTGACGGTGGCGGCCATCCACTGATGGCC
>VHCJ01000143.1 GCA_016871755.1 Verrucomicrobiota bacterium
TGAACCAGGCGGCCGTTTCCGGCCGGACCGTCGTTGCCCTCGCCGGCGTCCACCCGCTGGCGAACACGCTGCTGATCCCGAGCAACACGACGCTCCGCGGGGAGGGACGGAAGACCATCCTTTTGGGTGGCGTCGGCTCCGGCTTCTCCGCCATCGAGGCCAGGGATCGCAACCTCGCGAACGTCACGCTGGCGGACTTCGTGCTCGAGGGCGCCAACGTGGTGAATACCGATCCGGCCAACGGCGGCCGCTTCACCCGCACCGGCAAGTTCGCGAACGAAATGAACGGCATCAACCTCGCCGGCGAATCCGAAGGCGCTTTCACCGACATCAGGCTGACCAATCTCACCGTGAACAATTTCTCGCGCAACGGGGTAATCGTCTCCGGGACCCGCCGTCTGATCATCGAGCGATGCGACATCTCCGACAACGGCTCGTACATTGTCCCCGGACCGCGCCTCACCCACAATCTCCGCCTCGTGCACGTGCAACACGCGACGATCAAGGACTGCCGGCTCGACACGTCGCTGAAGGGCGCCGGCCTAGCGGCCGATTTTTGCAGCGATGTGGTGGTTTCGTCCTGCGAGGTCGCCCGCAATGGCTGGTACGGCATCGTGATTGCCGAGTGCGACCGGCTCGCGATCGAGCGCTGTCTGATCGAGGCGAGCGACAGTTCCGGCATCTGCCTTTCGTTTCTGCTCCGGGGCTCGACGGACGTCTCGGTGGTGGGGAACCGCATCCAGTACAATCGCGGCTACGGCCTCGAGTCCCACCGCACGGGCAACCTGCGATCGCACGGCAACACCTACGATCTGAACGCCCGGCGGGATCCGCCGGAACTCATCAGCGATCAGCCGTCGTTGATTCTCGAGCATCTGGTCGAGGCCCGGTGATCCCGGGGGCCGCGCGCCCATGACAACCTTCCACGACCAATCATCATGAATGAGCTGAACCAACCCCCTCGCATCAGCCGGCGTGGCTTTGTCGGAACGGCCGGAGCCGGCCTGCTCGCCGCCGGGCGGCGGCCGGACCCCGCCCGCGCGTCGACCGTCCGTGCCGCCCACGCGAGACGCTGGTTCCCGACCGCCGTTCTCGCGTCGTTCGCTCTCGGGGCCGCGGCCGTCTCCGCCGAGTCCGGCGTCATCTCCGGCGACGTGTTCGATGAACGCACCAAGCAGGCGCTTTCGGGCGCCCACGTCGCCCTCGCCGGATCCGCCATGCTCGCGACCACCGATCTCGATGGACGCTTCCGCCTCGCCGCCGTGCCGGCCGGATCCCACACGCTCCGCGTCACCTACCTCGGCGCCGATCCGGTGGAGCGTCGGGTCGACGTTCCCGCGGGCGGGCTCCGCGAAGTCTCCCTCGGCGTGTCGATCGGTGTCGTCAAACTCGAGGCGCTGATCGTCAGCAGCTTTGCCGGCCCCCAATTGCAGGCGCTCAACGAACAGCGCCAGGGCGACCGTTTCGCCAGCATCGTCTCCGCCGACTCCGTCGGCAACATGCCCGACCCCGACATGCGCAGCGCCCTCAGCCGCCTGCCCGGCGTGAGCGTCA
>VHCJ01000144.1 GCA_016871755.1 Verrucomicrobiota bacterium
CTCCGTGGGCAAGGATCTGGTCGGCGTATTTGGCTCCGTCGAGCAACGCGGCCGGGTCGAGGGCGGCGTGGTGGTCATCGGCGGGTCCGCGTTGATCGACGGTCCGGTTGGCCGCGAGGTGGTCGTGGTCGGGGGCATGCTCGAGCTCGGGCCGCGGGCGGAGTTGCCCCGCGGCTACGTGCTCGTCGGAGGGCACGTTCGCCGGGATCCGGCCGCCAAGGTTTCGGGCCCCGCGATCGGCGTGATCACCATCCATTCCTCCGAGACCTGGTCCGGCGCAATGACTTGGCTGCGCTCATGCCTGCTCTGGGGGCGGCCGCTCGCCTTCCGCGAGGGCCTCGGCTGGGCGTGGTTTATCGCGGCCGGCTTCGTCGCGCTGTACCTTTTGTCCGCCCTGATCTTCCGGGGTCCGGTCGAGCGGGCGGTGGACACGCTGGGCGCGCGCCCGGGCCTGACGCTCCTGACGATCGTCCTGACCGTGATTTGCACGCCGGTGGTGTTCACGGTGCTTTCCGTCTCGGTCGTCGGGCTGGTGCTCGTGCCGTTCCTAGCGCTCGGGCTGCTGGGTGCCCACATCCTCGGCCAGGCCGCCTTGCGGATCTGGCTCGGTCGCCGGCTGCTGGGCGCGCTCGGCGGGGGGGGCAACAGCCTCGTGCTCGCGCTGCTCCTCGGCGCCGCGGTGGTGCTGCTCCTCTACACGGTGCCGTTCCTCGGCTTCGCGCTGGTCCTCACCCTCACTTGGCTGAGCGTCGGCGTGATGGTGCTGGTCGCGGCGCTGGCCTTGCGCCGTGCGCCTTCCTCCGGGGCAACCGCGCCGGTCGCTGCCGTGGCATCGGGCCTCGCTCCTGCTTCGGCCGCTGCCCCGGAGCCCGTGCGGGCCGCCGCGCCCGCTACGCCTCCAGCCGGGGGTGCGGGGGCGGATTCGGACGCCTTGCCGCAGGCCGGTTTGCTCGTGCGCCTCGCGGCGCTGGCGATTGACGCGCTGGTCGTCGGCATCGTCGTGGCGCTGGCCCGCGCGCTGGCGCCCGCTTTCCTGCTCGTGCTCGCCGGCTACGGCGCCGT
The DNA here is from genome assembly GCA_016871755.1 of Verrucomicrobiota bacterium. GTDB lineage: Bacteria > Verrucomicrobiota > Verrucomicrobiia > Opitutales > Opitutaceae > UBA6669. The sequence goes on from VHCJ01000144.1 coordinate 1,063, forward strand.
CCTCTGGCGTCTCCGCGGCACGACCATCGGCGGCACCGTGTTCGGCCTGCGGGTGGTGCGGACCGACGGGCGCGAGGTCGATTGGACCACGGCGTGCCTCCGCGCGCTCGGCTGTTTCCTTTCGCTGCTCCCGCTCGGCCTGGGGTTCCTCTGGATCGCCTTCGACCGGGACCGTCAGGCGTGGCACGACAAGGTCGCCGGCACCGTGGTGCTGCGCGTCCCCCGCGGGGTCGCCTTGGCCTGAGCCGGGACTCGCGCCGGACCGGCCCCTTCCGCGCTCAACGCGCGCTTGCCGCTCGTCCTAGCGTCGTGAGCGGGATGCTGGTCAGCCGCACCCGGGGCGCCTCCCCGGTCTGGGTCCACACCACCAGCACTGCTTCCGGACCGTGCCGGGCGGTGCGCGGAAAGCCGCCGGACCGCGCGCTTGAGGAGGCCGCGACCAGTGATGGTGCGGAGAGGCCACCGCCGGGGAAAATGCGG